>CAZPRJ010000107.1:0-22720 GCA_964588805.1 uncultured Microcoleus sp.
TTTAGGGTGAGGGCTGACAAAGGTGACATACTCCCTATGCGATCGCGCTCGTTCCCAAAATTCACTCATAGCCTCTATTTTGGATGAGGTTGAGTAAAGGATTGAGGTAAATAGCCGACTCTGACAACTGGCTAAATTGTCTTCAGGCGTATTGCAATAGCTTTTATGAATCAGGTAGCAATTGAGGCTTTACTCAGGCGGAAGATAGGCTTAGATGCGATCGCAATTGGTTCCAATACCATTGCCAGAGCCGTGCGCCAACGGATGGTGGTATGTGGCTTGACGGATAGCAACGCTTATCTTAACCGTTTGCAAACATCTTTTCAGGAGTTGGCAGAACTGATTGAGGCTGTGGTTGTACCCGAAACTTGGTTTTTTCGCGATCGAGAACCCTTTGTATTTCTGAGCCGGTATGTTCGAGACGAATGGTGCCCAGCTCATCCTAATAACGTTCTTCGGGTTTTAAGTGCGCCTTGTGCGACGGGTGAAGAACCTTATTCGATTGCGATTACCTTGATGGAGGCTGGGTTAAGCGCCGAGAACTTTTGCATTGATGCACTTGATATTAGTCAAAAGGCACTCTACAAAGCCCGCAAAGCTGTGTACGGGCGTAATTCCTTTCGAGTGCGTAGCCTTGATTTGCCCTTAAATCCAGGATTTAGCCTGCAAGAGCGCTATTTCACTCCCCTAGACAATGAATATCAGTTACATCCCTCCGTTAGCAGTACGGTCAATTTCATCCAGGGTAATTTGCTTCATCCCTTTTTTTTGCTTAAGCAAGACCCCTATGATATAATTTTTTGTCGCAATGTTTTAATTTACTTTGACCGTTTAGCCAAAGAGCGAACGGTTCGGTGTTTGGGGGATTTATTAAAAAATCAAGGGTTGCTATTTTTGGGTTCAGCAGAAGCTGGACAATTATCGCCTGGCTTGTTTCGACGTGTACCACATCCGTTTGCCTTTGCGTATCAGAAGCTAGAAGGTAGGACTTCAACTTCCCCATGCAAAAATCATAAGGAGAAAATTTCGCCCCTGTCCACTCCTCCTACAAACTATGGCCATGCACCGCAAACGGAAACACCGACAGCACAACCCTGTACCCATGTTTCACTTAGCCCCCTAGAAACCGCTCGCCACTTAGCCGATCAAGGAAAATTAGCAGAAGCTGTCACACTTTGTGAAGCCTACCTGAGTCAAAATCGTACCAGTGCTGAGGCTTACATTTTATTAGGTCAGGTGCGTCAAGCTGCCGGTCATCACGCGCAAGCCGAGCAATGTTTCCAAAAATCAATTTATCTGGAACCTGATCGCTATGAAGCACTGATGCACTTAGCGTTACTCAAAGAACATCGGGGTGATTTAGCAGGTGCGGCAATTGTGCGACAGCGAATGCAACGACTGAAGAACAAAATTTCATAATTACGGACAAACTCATGTTCAAGAATATGACCCTGCAAGCACGAATGATAAGTGCATTTCTGTTCATGGGTCTCGTTGTTTTAATCGTAGCCCTCATTGGTTGGAGTTGTAGTATTCAATTGACCCAACATATTAATACCTTAGGGAGTAATAGCCTCCCCAGCGTCTTAGGCTTGTGGAAAATTAACGAAGGACAAACGCAAATTCAAGCCTCAGAACGAGCATTACTCGATCCGCAAAGTAGCCAGCAAGAAAGACAAGCGGAATTAGCTCGAATTCAGAAAGCTTGGGAGCAGATTGAGCGTGGGTTCAAGCAATATCAAGTAACACCCAGAACCGAAAAAGAAGACCAAGTTTATCAACAACTTTTAAAGAACTGGAATCTATGGAAAGCTAACCATGAAGAATTTTTGAGAATTAACCAAGAATTTGAAAATCAAGGGATTTTGAATCCTTTTATCAGGCAGATTGAACTCTTGCGTCAAGGACAAGAAAATTCACCTGAAATGCAAGCTGCTATGAATGCGACTAATCTTTTCACCAAGCTTCGGGAACGAGCTAGAGCCAATCAAGAGTCCTTTGCAGCGGCCACTGCCTTAATTTTAGAAGACCTCAATATCAATGAAAATATAGCAGCGAAAGCAGAAAAAAGAGCGAGAAGGGACATTGCCAACTCAGGATTTTGGGTATTGATGGGGATGCTCATTGGCCCTTTGACGGCAGTATTATTTGGGCTGTATTTTAGTCATTTAATTGCTAAACCTTTGGGCAGTAAAATTGTAGGAGTTGTAGATATTGCTCAAAGGATATCGAATGGCGATCTAACGACCCAAGTTGAAGCCACTGATAATCGAGATGAAATTGGCAAATTACTGACCGCCTTTAGCAAAATGAATCAGGGGCTTAAGATGTTAATTGGGCAGGTACAACAATCAGGAATACAGATTACCACCTCCACCACTCAAATTGCGGCCTCTGGGAAGCAACTTGAAGCAACTGTGACGGAACAAGTTGCTTCAACACACCAAGTTGTGGCGACGGCTAAGGAAATTGCGGCGACTTCCAGCCATTTAGCAAAAACCATCGAGGACGTTTCCATGATGTCCACAGCAACAGCTCAATCGGCTTGCGGGGGACATAAAGAACTCTCGCGGATGGAAACAACGATGCGCCAGTTAGCAGAGTCTACCACTGCCATTTCGAGTAAACTAGGTTTAATTAGCGAAAAGGCTAACAATATTAACAGTATTATTACCACCATTACCAAAGTGGCAGACCAGACTAATCTACTCTCTCTCAATGCTGCGATTGAAGCCGAAAAAGCAGGTGAATATGGTTTAGGCTTTGCCGTTGTGGCTAGAGAAATTCGTCGCCTTGCTGACCAAACAGCCGTAGCAACTTTGGATATTGAAAGCATGGTTAAAGAGATGCAATCGGCTGTGTCTACCGGAGTTATGGAAATGGATAAATTTACAACAGAAGTTGGGCAAGGTGTGAATGTGATCCGCACCATTAGTGGAAAGCTGACCCAGATTATTGAACAGGTACAAACTCTAACACCACGCTTTCAAACGGTCAATGAAGGAATGGAGGCACAATCATTAGGAGCGCAACAAATTAGCGAAGCAATGGTGCAGTTAAGTGAAGCCTCTACACAAACGGCTGAGGCTCTCCGTGAAATTAATGGCGCAATTGAACAATTAAATGATGCTGCACAAGGTTTACGAATAGAAATTTCTCGATTTAAAATTAGTTGATGTTGACGGGTCATAATCTGTCCCAAATTTATTCCGGATGCATCTGGATATTGAATCAAAAGCCATGCAAAATAAATTAAAAATTAAGCAAATTTTATGGCTGGGATTTAGTACAATTTTTGCGTTGATTATTATTGTCAATTTGATTGTTGAAAAAAGTAAATCAAGGCTCATCAAATCATTAGATGAAGTTGGCGAAAGTTACAGAATACAGCAAAATTTAGAAGAATTTGATAAAACATTCTTGGAAGCTGAAACTAGCCAACGTGCTTTTATTTATACAAACCAGCCACGATTTTTGGAACTATATCAACAATTTACTGAAGAACTTAAAACCCAGTTAGCGAAATTAAACCAGCTAATCACAAATGAAAATCAACAAGAAAACTTAGTTGAACTTGAGACAATTACCCAAAAACGATTGGAATTATTAACTGAGTCTATTAATTTAGAACAAGCGGGTAAGTCCCAGGAGGCTCGAGCCATCATTAGTCGTGATAATCGTGATTTTGGGCAGCAATTGCGGGATGATTTCAAAACTAAACTAGCACAGTTAAAACAATTAGAAAATGAGTTATTAGAAGAAAAAAAACAAATTGCAACTCGAGCGCAAAATTTGACAACTTATCTAACTTGGGGAAGTACTTTACTGATTATCGGTATTGGTGCTTTTATTTCCTGGGCAATTACCCGCATCATATCCGACTTATTACAGCAGGCAATCGGAGTTGCAGAACAGGTTTCTGCTGGGAATTTAATGACTGAAGTTGAAGCAAATTCTCATACAGAAATTGGAAAATTGCTGATTGCTATCCGCTCTATGATTCATAATCTCAATGCTTTAATTTTTAAGGTGCAACAGTCTGGCATTCAAGTGACAACTTCAAGTACTCAAATTGCTGCTTCTGGAAAACAACTTGAAGCTACTGTTACTCAACAAGTCGCTTCGATTAATGAAGTTGTAGCGACAACCCAGCAAATTGCTGCAACATCCGATCAGTTGGTACAAACGATTAAAGACGTGACGGATACTTCTCATTCTACCGCGATCGCCGCACTTGAAGGTCAACATAATTTAGGTGCAATGGAAACAACTATGCGGCAGTTGACTGCAGCAACGAGTTCAATTTCTAACAAGCTGGGTTTAATTAGCGAAAAAGCTAACAATATCAATAGTATTATTACGACCATTACCAAAGTAGCAGACCAAACCAATTTGCTCTCTCTTAATGCTGCCATTGAAGCTGAAAAAGCCGGGGAATATGGTTTAGGATTTGCGGTTGTAGCACGAGAAATCCGTCGTCTTGCTGACCAAACGGCTGTAGCTACTTTAGACATTGAAAATATGGTTAAAGAGATGCAATCGGCTGTGTCCACTGGAGTCATGGAAATGGATAAATTTACTAAAGAAGTCGGCCATAGTGCTGAAGATGTGCGGGGAGTAAGTCAGCAATTGACAGAGATTATCGAGCAAGTGCAAGCGCTTACCCCACGTTTTCAATTGGTCAATCAGGGTATGGAGGTACAGTCCCAAGGCGCACAACAAATTAATGAATCAATGATGCAGTTAAGTGAGGCTTCTACACAAACGGCTGAGTCATTGCGAGAAATTAATGGTGCAATTGAGCAATTGAATGAAGTTGCACAAGGTTTACGCCAAGAAATTTCTCGGTTTAAAGTTGGGGGGTAATATATAGCAGGGGTCAGAATTCAGGAGTCAGGAGTTAGGAGTTAGATTCAATTTTGATTTTTAATGCTAATAGTTAACGCTTAAAAACTACTTATGCATAGCCGATGTCAAACAATTGTTGGAATCAGATTGGTGTGAATGGAGACCGCTCCTGCTCTCAACTACAAACTCTCATTCACTGCCGCAACTGTCCTGTTTATAGTGCGGCCGGACGCAGTTTGTTAGAACGTCAAGCTCCTGTAGACTATCTCAACGACTGGACTAACTTATTAGAGCAGGGAAAAGAAAATGGAACGAACTCATTATTGGCTTCCACCCTGAGAATATCAGTCGGCTTATTTCGGCTAGGGGGTGAATGGCTAGCGCTACCGGCTCGATTATTTAAAGAAATTGTCCCTAGGTCTATTATTCATACTCTACCTCATCGTAGTAATACTATCTTTTTAGGCTTAGTTAATATTCGGGGCGAAATTCAGCTTTGTATCTCACTCCAAGCTTTTCTAGGATTAGAAACTTTGGAGACTAAGAATCAGCAAATTAGTCCTGTGGTTTATGAGCGGTTAGTGGTTATAGACCAACAAGGGAGCCGTTGGGTATTTCCAGTTGATGAAGTTTATGGAATTTATCGGCTGCATCCTGATGATTTAGAAAACGTACCTGCAACTGTTTCTAAAGTTCCTGAAACCTACACAAAAGGAGTGATTCATTGGCAAAATCAAACGGTGAGTTATTTGGATGAAGAATTGTTGTTTTATTCCCTTAATAAAAAATTGATTAATTATTAGTTGATTGTTGTTTGTGACTGGACAATAACCAATGACTAACCCAGATATGAGTAATTTCTCCATGTTAGATTTGTTTCGCATGGAGGTAGAAGCCCAAGGGGCTATATTAAGCGAGAATCTCTTAGCACTTGAAAGTAATCCTAATGCGGTAACAGAACTTGAATCTCTCATGCGTGCCGCTCATTCTATTAAGGGAGCTGCTCGGATTGTTCAGCTTGAGAGCGTGGTCAACATTGCTCATGTCATGGAAGATTGTTTTGTGGCAGCGCAACAAGGAGCAATCACGATTAATTATGCTGATAAAATTGACGTGCTACTGCAAGGCACTGATATGCTTTTACGCCTCAGCAAGCTAACAGAATCTGAAATAGAACATTGGTTAAAAGAACAACAGGTAGAAATTGAAACATTAATCACAGCAATTTCGTCCATTCTCCAGCCTCAGACATCAAAAATTAGTTTTATAGAATCACAAGAAAAAAATGATGCTTTTCCAATACTTACGGAGAATTTACTTCCAGATTCATCTCCACAATCCATCGGATTATGGGATATTTCTATGTTGGAATTATTCCGTCAAGAAGTGGAAAAACAATCTGTAATATTAACTAACTGTTTACAAACGCTCAAAAGCGACCCAGATTTTACCAACACTCAACTTGATTCACCCATCCAAGCGGCTCATCTTATTCAAGGTGCTGCTTTAATCGTGCAAATTTCTGTGGCTGTTAGAGTTGCCCAAGCCATAGAAGCTTGCTTTATTTCCGCTCAATCCCGAACAATTGCCTTAGATGAAAATCGTATCAACACTTTACTCCAAGGTGTCAATCTGCTTCTACAAATTGCTCGAGTTCCTCCCAACGAGTTAGATGCTTGGCAAGCGCAAAACCAGACAGAAATTGAAAATACAATAGCCAAAATATCAACATTTTTAGCTCGTCGGAAAGAAGATAAACAGTTAGAGAAAGAGAAAGAAGAAAAACAAGTTGAAAGTAAACAGAATAATGGAGAAGTTTTATCGGCTATTTCTCCTGCCCCTACTCTCTCTCCCTTTCCTGTTCCTACTCTTCCTCTCTCCTCCTCTGCTTCGTCTCCCCAATCTACTGAGCGAGTAGTGCGTGTAAATGCAGATAACTTAAATCGCATTATGGGGCTTGCTGGAGAATCTTTAGTTGAAGCAAATTGGCTACAACTGTTTGCAAATTCTTTAATTAGATTGAAAAAAACTCAAGTTGAACTCTCTAGTATTTTAGAACGCTTAAATAACTCTAACTCAGAGCTAAATTTGAACGAAGCTCATGACCAGATGTTCAGTGCTGCTCGCCAAAAAGCAGGGGAATGCCAACAATTATTATCAGAACGTTTGAATGAATTAGAAGTTTTTGCCCGTCGTTCTGCTAATCTTTCTGATCGTCTTTACCGGGAAGTAATTGCTAGTAATATGCGCCCTTTTGCGGATGGTGTTCAAGGATTTCCTCGAATGCTTCGCGATTTGGCTAGACGTTTGGGAAAGCAAGTAAAATTGGAAATTAGCGGTAAATCAACTGAAGTTGATCGTGATATTTTAGAAAAGTTAGAGGCTCCACTGACTCATATTTTACGAAATGCAATAGATCATGGGATTGAGTCTCCTCAAGACCGTTTAAGTGCAGGCAAACCACCGGAAGGAAAAGTGGTAGTAGCCGCCTGTCATCGAGCTGGAATGTTGTTTATTACGGTTTCTGATGATGGGCGAGGAATTGATTTAGAACAATTACGTCAAAAAATTGTTAGTAACGGCATGATTAATGCTGAAATGGCGGTTCAATTGTCTGAATCCGAGCTATTAGAGTTTCTATTTATACCTGGATTTTCAACCGCAAAAATGGTGACAGAGTTTTCAGGCCGTGGAGTTGGCCTAGATATTGTTCAAAGCATGGTGCATCAAGTGGGAGGTATTTTGAGAGCGACTTCTCAACTGGGTAAGGGGATGACGATTCACTTACAATTGCCTCTAACTTTATCGGTGATACGTACTTTATTAGTTGAAATATCGGGGGAACCGTATGCGTTTCCTTTAACACGTATTGACCGAATTGTAATGATTCGTCGTTCAGAAATTGCGGTACTTGAAAATCGTCATTATTTTAAATTAGAAGAACAAAATATTGGCTTAGTTGATGCTTATAAAATCTTGGAATTGAAAGAATCTGCTGATAATTGGGAAGAATTACCCACAATTATTATTAGCGATCGCTTAACCCGTTATGGTTTGATTGTAGATCGATTTTTAGGCGAACGAGATTTAGTTGTGAAACCGTTAGACCCTCGTTTAGGTAAAGTACCTGATATTAGTGCAGTTGCGTTAATGGAAGATGGTTCTCCCGTCTTAA
The DNA here is from genome assembly GCA_964588805.1 of uncultured Microcoleus sp. Lineage (GTDB taxonomy): Bacteria > Cyanobacteriota > Cyanobacteriia > Cyanobacteriales > Coleofasciculaceae > CAZPRJ01. The sequence continues at coordinate 8,024 of CAZPRJ010000107.1, forward strand.
TTGTAGATGTTGAAGATATAATACGTTCTATCGATAAACTTCTCAATAATGGATGGATTAGCCAAGTTGGGAATTCCACGAATGAGAAGATATCTAAACACCATAAACATATCTTAGTTGTCGATGACTCAATTACTGTACGGGAAGTAGAGCGTAAGTTACTGGAAAATCAAGGCTATAACGTTGAAATCGCTGTGAATGGAATGGATGGGTGGAATGCAGTACGAACAGGTCATTACGACTTAGTGATTACTGATATTGATATGCCTAGAATGAATGGTATTGAATTAGTCAGACAAATTAAAAATCATCCAGATCTCAAATCTTTACCCGTCATGATTGTTTCTTATAAAGACCGAGAAGAAGACCGAATTCAAGGGTTAGAAGTGGGGGCAGATTATTACTTAACTAAAACTTGTTTTCATGATGATAGCTTTTTAAAAGCTGTAATTGACTTAATTGGAGAAGAATAATCATCCAAAAGCTTATTTTTCGCTAACTTCCGGATTCGATTGCATTAACGGAGAACGTTTAATTTCTGAAATCCCACTAATTCTCAAAACATCAGTTAAAGTTGGACAGTATGCAGGTAAGCCAAATGTTTCCGGTGTGACAGGGTTTTGATAGCTAAAATGTCGATAATTCATACTAAATCGATCCCATGCTGCCATTTGAATCCGAAATAGTGCAATCAAGATATTGGCTAGCCCAAGGGATAAGGGGATGCGATAGTAAATTCTTTTATTTAAATACTGACACAGTTCTTCCACCGCTTGATTAGCTGTGAGTTTGGGATTACCTAAAACCAATCGCTTGGCTGATAAAGCATCCGGTTCTTCAATGTCCCTCGTATCGAGAGGATGGTCAACCAGATATTGTACGACTTGAGCAATATCACGGGCATGGATGAAATGAAAACTAGCATCTGCTTTGAGCCAGCGAATTAAGTCAACCCATTTCACTACATCTCGGATGCCTGAAGAAACATGAGAATAAGGCTTGTTGGTGTCTCCTCCTAATACTAAAGTGGGAAACAATGTGGTAATTTTAGGGTAAATTGCTAACTTTGGTAACTGCACCAAACAATTGTATTTAGAACGGATATATTCCGTCCCCAATTGTCCAGCTTGGCTCAATATATTATTACTGCGGTCTAAAACACTGGCGGTAGAAAAATAAATCACCTGTTCACAAACCTCCGGATCGAGTAAATCCATTAACCGGATGGTTTTGACCACATTAATATCAAACGATTGATCGCCTCCCCAAGCGGTTGCTGCCAAAATTGCCACATCCATCGTTTTGAGCAAATCACCAAAGCGTTCAATCTGGCGCAAATCTGACTGTAAAATAGTAACGCCAGGGCGAGCTTCGTAGTCAAAGCCCAATTTATCTGGATTTCTGACTAAGAGAAATAGGTCGTGTTCCGTGTCTTGAATCAACGTTTCGGCAATATAGTGACCGATGCAGCCACTGGCACCCGTCATAAAAATCCGCTTGGGGGTCATAGTTCCGTTCAAAATGCGGGGAGGAGCAAAGAAAAATTAAGCGTGAACGGTTAATAATTGATCAGCCTGTTTAGCCGTTTCAAAAAAGAACCTCACATTATCCTCAGGAGTTCCTGGCAAGACACCGTGACCGAGATTAAAAATATGGCCGGTTTTGCCTGCTTTACGAATAGTTTCTAGAATGCGATCGCGGATAAATTCCTGCGACCCAAACAGTGCACCGGGGTCCATATTTCCCTGAACTTTAACGTCCCATCCCAATCTTTGTCGTGCCTCAGCCATATCAACCGTCCAGTCTAGGCTAACAAAATCGACGCCTGATTGTGCCATTCGTTCCAAAACACCTGCACTACCACTGATGTACAAAATTAGAGGGGTATCCGGGTGTGTTTCCTTGACTTGCTGAACCACTCGCTGTTGATAGGGTAGGGCAAATACTTCATAGTCTTGAGGACTTAGTTGACCCGCCCACGAGTCAAAAAGTTGGACGATTTGAGCCCCATTATCAATTTGATAGCGGACATAAGTAGCGATCGCATCCGCAATGATTCCTAAAAACTGATGCAGCAAGGCAGGTTCTGAGAAGGCCATGCCTTTAATAATCGAGTAATTTTTGGAGCTTTTCCCTTCAATGGCATAAGCGGCCAGCGTCCAAGGCGCACCGACAAATCCCAACACTGCTGCCTCATTCCCGACTTCCCGCCGTAGCGTCTGCAAAATTTTTCCCACAAACGTCAGTTTTTCTAAATCTAAGGGGTGTAATTTGTCAACCTGTTCCTGAGTGCGAATCGGGGGGTCAATCATCGGCCCTTTGCTTTCGACAATATCAAAGGGAATACCCAGCCCTGGCAGAGGTGTGAGAATATCAGAAAACAAAATCACCCCATCCGGCTTAAACGCCCTCCAGGGTTGTAGCGAGACTTCGATGGCAATTTCAGGGATTTCTGAGCGATCGCGAAATGACGGATATTTATCTCGTAAATCTCGATAAGCCTTCATATAGCGTCCCGCCTGCCGCATCATCCACACCGGGGGACGGTCTAGTTGTTCACCGCGAGCTGCCCGTAATAGGTAGGGAATCTGGGTTCCTCCAGTCATTTAATCTTTACCTTAGATAGTTTTTATGCATTTGTTAGCTTATCATTCTCGGATTACCATTATTTGCTCGATTCGCAATTGAGTCAGGAGTCAGGAGGTGTAGAGGCGGGTTTTACCTAAATATCTGTTTTCTAATATCTTGCACCTGGCGGTTGAAACCGCAGCTATTGCATTCAAAACCTGCCTCCGCAGGTTACAAAACCTTTGATTTTCCCTTAGTCCGCGCAGGCGGACTTAGTTTGTATAGCCCCAGAATTCTATTCTGAGGGCTTGTTAGCTGGGTTGAAGATTAAAAAGGGGAAATCAAAGAAGACTTCACCGGGACAGATGGTGCTTCCTTGGGCGCAGTGGGAAGCACCTGACTCCCAGGTGCAAGAGGTGGCAGAGAAGTTTGTCTTTGCCAATTGTTACAACCCGCAGGCGGTAGGGGTGATGATGAGGCGGTGCCAGGTATCGGAAAGCTAGAACTGGCGTGGCTTCGTGGAAATCGTCTCTGAAAGAAATGTTTACAGAAATCTGAAAGCCTTAAATGTTACAGTTTACAAGTCTCGACGCGAGAGAAGAAACCTCACACCACCTCCCACCACCTACCCACCACCAACCACAACCAACCCAAAAAAGACGGCCGGGGAGATGCCCCTCTGGGGCTTTGGCGGAGAAGTTTATTTGTTCGTAATTTAGCCAGTCGTTATTCACACGCCATTTTATGCGATCACCAAAGCGACAGTAAGTTTCATAATCTGCGTCTGGGGTTCCCCCCACACTTTCCCAGATGCGCTTCTGCACACTAAAGCCGAAGCGTCCATTACTGTATTTTACCCAGAGAGTGTCAATCGTGCGGAGGTCTGTACAAGGAAAGTTTTGGATGTCTTCGATTCTCAGCCAGCCCTCTTTTTCTCGTCCCGCTACCTTGAGCATCACCGCGAGAGTTTCCTGATCTGCTTTCTTCCACTCTCCTTGTGCCAGTAAATCTCGCAGCTTTGTGTAGTCTACGCCCTTGTCAGAACTGAGGTCATCAATTGCTGTTTCTGATTTGGCTAATTGTTTTCGTTTTTGCGCTTGTTTTTCCTCTACTTGTGTTTGAGGAATAATTGTTTGCTCAATCCTCGCTGCATCCTCATCACTCAGTCCCAAGTGTTTCTGATAATCTTTTAGATCATTACGAGTCCGTTCACTGAGCGGATTCTCTTCCTGCAATGCCTCAACTAGCGTGTCTTCATACTCCTGCAACTTGCGCTGATGTTCTCGATAAGGCTGTAAAACTTCAGCTTCAATCGCATCAGCCTCATCTGAGGATAGTCCCAACTCATTCTGTCGTCGATTCAATAACCTCCGAGCAGGGATAGAAAATGTCCCCTGATAGACACGACACTCTACTTCTTTGCGGTACTTGAGCTTTGGATCGCCAATAGGGGCTTTTGCCAGTTTTATTTTATAGCCCAACTCTTTCAGCACAATGATTTTAGGCGTCATGGCGGGAGCGGTTGTTTGCACCTTCTTACTGGCATATTGATGCAACTCATCCACAGAAACCACACCATCACCATCTTGATCTGCGGCTCCAGTCCGAATTCCCTCAACCAAATAACGAGTATAAATAGAAAGGTCAGAGCCTTGCTGCTCAAATGAATATTGAAGAGAACTCGAAGACGTAAGAACTACTCCCCCCTCAGTACCCAGTTGGCTTTCTATGTCTACAGAATCATCATCTTTAGCCAACAAATCACCAAACGCCCCACTAAAGCAACAGTCCAAAATCACCACCTGTCGCTTCGATTTACATCTTTTAAGACAGCCACGCACAAAATTAGCAGAAACCGCTGTTGATTGAATCAGATTCTCTTTGATTTTGCGCGTATCACAAGCAGCAAAATACAGTTCGCGAGACTCATCCTTTACACCATGACCCGAAAAAAATAAAACCGCCAAGTCATCTCGCTGACGCTCTCGAAACCATAGCTCAATTGCCACTGCCATCTCTGAGTGACTGGGATTGACAAGGGTTTTAACGTCATCAAAACCCCCCATCTCTGGGTGCTGCAACACTTCCTGCATCGCTGCCACATCTTTAGGAGCGGCAGGTAGTGCTTTTAAACCCTCTCGATATTCACTTACCCCAATCAGCAGTGCGACTTTAGCCATTGGTGCTTCCTAATCTACCTTGGCAAGTCTTGCGATCGCCTCAATTGCCTCCTCTAGTTGTGCCTTGCTACTATACTCAATGCTGTATTTATTGCCATTGCGCTCCAAGGAAATCTTGACAGGCTTGCCGTAGAAACGCTCTCCCAAGTAATTCAGCAGCGCTTGAGCATTTTTGAGACTAATTTCAGTTTTGAGTACACCCAGGATAAATCCACCCAGTGCAGGTTTTCCGAGTTCTGGAATTTCTGACTCTCTAACTAACTCCGCCTCGTCTACTAGTTCGCCTCGAATCTCATCAACAACTTGGCTCGTCAACTCTTCTAGTGCTTCTGGCTCTAAATCTTGAGCTGCCTCGGTTAAATCAATCAAGACTTGGATATTAGAGTTGCTTGCCATACTGCTTCTTTTAAAAATCTTATCTAGGAGTGTAACCTCCTATCCCTTTACCTGTCTCTCTTGGCTAACTCAGGATAAAGAGAATGACAGGATGCGATCAATCGCACACGCTTATCGACGTTTCGAGTTCCGAGCTCGACGTTCCGGGTTCCCAGCCCGACGTTCCGAGTTCTAAGCCCGACATTCCGAGTTCTAAGCCCGACATTCCAAGTTCTAAGCCCGACATTCCGAGTTCTCCTACTCCCAACTAAGAGTCCCTTGATCACCATCTAGCACAACAGGTTGCCCTACGGGGAGAGCGGCATTCGCCCCTTCATGACCAAAGGGGAGGTCGCTTACAATCGGGATACCCAGGCTACTTAAGCGATCGCGCAATACCTCTTCTACAGTCCAGCTTGGTACGTCCTGAGGAGGATGACAACGGCTAAAACGACCCAAGGCAATGCCTCGCACTCCTTTAAATGCAACACTCATGCGCCACTGGGTTAGCATTCGATCAATCCGGTAAGGAGCCTCAGTCACATCTTCTAAGGCCAGGATAATGCCTTCTAATGGGGGTTGGATTGGCGTTCCCAATAAGTGAGTAGCAACGGTAAGATTGGCAGGTAGCAAAATGCCTTTCGCCTCTCCCCCCCCCCAACCTATACCTTTCAGGGGTTCGAGAGGGCGTCCTTCTACACAGTCAAATAAGCGTTGCAGTGACCAATCCGGTTCGGCCGCCACCGTAGTTAAGACTGGCCCATGTACACCTGATATACCAATCTTACAGAGACTCCATAGCAAGCTAGTAATATCAGAAAAGCCAATTAGCCATTTTGGGATTGTAGATTGAGGAGTTTCTGGATTCTCTACAGGCCATTTCCAATCTTCTAAGAGTCTAGCTGTACCGTAGCCACCTCGACTACAGAGAATCCCTTTGCATTCAGGGTCTTGCCATGCTTGTAGTAGTTGCTGACGACGGATGCTATCACTACCTGCTAAGTAACCCTCTTTTGCATCCCAATGAGGTTGGAGTTCAACGGTGTAACCTCTACTCTGCCAAATTGCTAACCCTTTATCGAATCGCTCAAACTCTCGCAAAGCTCCACTTGGAGTAATGACGCGCAATAAATCTCCTGGTTTTAGCGGTGGTGGCAATTGGCAGTGCAAAGAAGGAGTTGTCATTCGTTGTTTTTTAGTTGCTAATGGTTAAGCTCATTACATAGTTAAATGCCATGATCCATTCTCCCCTAACTCCTAACTCCTGAGTCCTAACTCCTGACTCCTGATAACCAACAAATTAAGTCAACCGTGCTGTACATTCAAGAATCCATTTTTGATTACTGATGGCGTAGGGTTGAATTTCTAGACCTTTACGAAACGCTCGGATAGCTGCTCTATACTCTCCCAAGGCAGCGTAGCACAGACCCAAGCCATGTAGTGCACCAAAATGAATTGGGTTGAGTTTGATTACTTGTAGACAATTTGCTTTCGATTTTTGGTAATCTCCCAACATATAGTAAAGAACAGCACGGCGATTCCACGCTTCAGCAAAATCAGGCTGGTCTTCAATTAATTGAGTCAGTAACGCTTCAGCTTGCTTGACATCTCCAACTTCAAATAAAATTTGGCTGCGCTCCAGAAGATCCATGCCATATTGTCCCTTTTGATAAAACCAAATCCTCCAGAGCTTAGCGGTTGCTTGATTGCGAACCTCCTCGTCTGGATTTTTCAAGTCTTCGAGCAAGGCATTAATTAATGGTTCATTCATAAATGGTTGTGTTGTAAGAAGCGTTTATTAACCCAGTTTTCTTACCATTATCTACTTTTCGGTGATGGCTGTGGTAGTGGCTGGATTAGAAAGTATTATTGAGTACTCTTTAAGGGTAGCGCCAAGCAATGAAAAAAAGTTATTGCGTAATTTTACAGTCAGTTTGTTGGGCTTTGTTTGTTGGTGTTACCCTAAAGCAGCCTTACTCTTCTATCTACCGACAGAAAACCTGTGAAGATGTTTAATCGGCTAGTGATTGCCTTGATTACGATTGTGGTAATTTTATGCACCCTGGCCACTAAATTTTTGTTCCCAGTATCCATTAACCGTGCTGAAGCCTTCGGTTATCCAGGAATTTGCCCAAATTGGTCGCCTTCAACCCTGACCTTCCTCGGTACTGCTCAAAACCCTAATTCAAAAGTGTGGTTCACTGGTTTTGATGGCATCCTTGGAGAGATATTTTACCCTGAAGTAGACAAGCCAGCTACAGTAGATTGGCAGTTTTTAGTAGGAGATGCTGCCCATACTTGGGTTGATGAAGAAAAGCGAGATACATCCAGTCAGGTTACTCTCAATGATACTCGTTCGCTATCTTGGACGATTACTAACACGGCTAAAAATGGACTCTATCAAATTCAAAAGACCATCTTCACCGAGCCCAACCGCAATACCTTAATTCAACAAGTGACCTTCACTGCATTAAAGGGAACACTAAGAAACTTTAACCTTTATACCTTATATCATCCTGCCATTGACAATCAGGGACGATCAACTACAGGTTACACCTCAACCTACAACAACAAACAAATGTTGGTCGCCAACAACTCAACCAGTGGTTATGCCTCGGCACTGGCTAGTTCGTTACCCTTCAAAACTGGCATGATATCCAATGGATTTGTCGGACATAGCGATGGTTGGCAAGACCTCAAAGGCGGTAGGGTTGATTCTACGATGAATTGGACTTATGAATCCGCCACTGATGGGAATATTGCTCAGATTGCAATGTTTGACTTGAGTCCTTACGCTAATCAAAAATCAGTTACCTTCAACTTAGTACTCGGCTTTGGTGATAGTGATATTAAAGCCCAAACAACGGCAGCAGCAACACTAAGTGATAATTTTTCAACTCTACTATCTACCTACAATACTCAATGGAATACTTACACCAATAGCCTGAACACCTTTGGTGGTACAGCCGACCAACAGTATTATGTGGCAGCCATGGCCATTAAGGCCGCAACCGATAAAACTACAGGTGCCATTGTTGCAGGTTTAGGCAATCCTTGGGGAAACTCTAGCTACTCAATCTGCACTCCCTTCGGTATTCCTATGCAAGGTGGCTATCACCTGGTGTGGCCTCGTGACTTATATAAAATTGCCAGTGCCTTAATCGTTGCAGGTGATACAGCTACTGCTTCTAAGTCACTGGATTGGTTGTTAACGACCATGCAACAACCTGATGGTCATTTTCTGCAAAATGCCTTTTTGGATGGTACACCTTATTGGAATAGCGTTCAAATGGATGAAACGGCTTTTCCGATTGTTCTAGCGTGGAAACTTGGACACACTGATGCGGATACCTATAGGAAGCACATCAAACCAGCCGCCGATTATCTTATCAAACATGGGCCTGTCACAGGACAAGAACGTTGGGAGGAAAATTCTGGCTACTCTCCTGCTATTATTGCGGCTGAAATTGCTGGGTTAGTTTGTGCGGCAGATATTGCCAAAATTAATGGTGATACGACGAGTGCAGCGAAGTATTTGGAAATAGCAGATAACTGGCAAAGTCAGGTGGAATCTTGGACATATACGACGACAGGTTCGATTGGAAATGGCCAATATTTTGAACGAATTGATGATAATGGCAATCCCAATGATGGACACCTGTTGTTAATTCGTAATGGGGGTGGTTTTTATGATGAACGTTCTATCGTAGATAGTAGTTTTTTAGAATTGGTGCGTTTGGGGGTTAAACCTTGGAATAGTCCTTATATCCTTTCCTCAATTGAGGCGATTGATTCGACGATTAAGCACACTATTCCGGGTAAGGGAGATGGCTTTTTCCGTTACAATCACGATGGCTACGGTGAAACTGTAACAGGTGCTGACTATACCGGGGCTGGTGTTGGGCGGTTGTGGCCGATTTTTACGGGGGAACGAGGCTATTTTGCGATCGCAAGTGGACAGAAAGCTGATGATTATTTGAGGACAATGCGTGCTTTTGCTAATAGTTCCTACATGATTCCTGAGCAAGTTTGGGATAATAATGCACCTCCTGGATATATTTCGGGAACTCCTACCAAGTCGATGACGCCGCTTAATTGGTCGATGGCGGAGTATATTACGCTATTGGCATCGAATTATACGGGTCAAGTGATGGATCGGCCTACTATTGTTCAAGAGCGTTATGGGAGTTCCTAATTGTATTTTTTTTAACGCAGAGGGTTGCAGAGGTTTTCGCAGAGGAAGCGCAGAGGTTTTGGAGTTAAGTTGTAGTTAAGGTGCTTTGCTTAAGATATTAAGGAACCATTGTTCTATGCGATCGCCCATTGCTGAATTAGAGTATTCTGTTTCTACTTGTTGGCGACAGATATAACGGTTAATTTGATTGAGGTGCTTGATTGCTTCCACTAATCCTTCTACTGAATCGGGTTTCACTAAAAATCCTGTTTTGCCATCTTCGATAATTTCTGCGGGGCCTCCACGGCGATAGGCAATTACGGGTACTCCACAAGCAAGGGCTTCTATGGCCACATTGCCAAATGCTTCTACCCAGCGTGGTGTCATCAACAGTGCTTGGCATTGACGCAAGCGCTTTTGCAATTCATCGGTAGAGAGAAATCCTTCGTATGTGATAGGGGCGTTAGGATAATCGCTTAAAATCTGCTGCCAATAGCTTTCATTTTGCAGAAAACCCATAATTTTTAAGGGAATTCCGGTTATTTGGGAGGCAGCAACGGCATCTTCTAATCCTTTTTCGGGTGCAATTCGACCAACCCATCCCATCCAAGGTGCGGGTTCAGCACAGAAGTCATATAGGGATACATCAATGCCATTTTTGACACAGCGACAATGATCGGCAAAGGGAAATGTTTCGGCTTGGGCTTGAGAGTGTACGGCAATTGTACCGGGAAATTGGGTAGCAACTCGTGCGATGATTTCATCCATTACCTCAGTTAGCGAACCCATACTCACTAAGTGAGCAACGGGGATGGTAAAAAAAGGCGTTAGATAGAAAGGCAACCAATCATAGGCGAAGTTGAGAATCAGGTCATACTCAGTTTGCACTTGCCGCGCATAATCCCACATATTGGCCAAGGTGGAAGACGCTGAAATAATAGTGGGTGCATCTCGTCCTTGAGTTTGAGCGCTGATGGGGGGTAATCCTTCAATCTCAGCTAAGGGCATTCCCCAGGCTGTAGACTTTTTAGGGGCGACAATTTTGAGGGTATGTCCCCGTCGTACTAGTTCTGTGGCAATATTACGCAGTGTGAGTTCAACGCCACCACCTAACCCTGAACCCAAAGGGCCGAGGGGACTGGAGATAAACAGTAATCTCTGTGAAGTGCTGGGGGTTGGGGTGATTGCCATGATTGATTTTTAGACGTGGAACCGTCGATATAAAAAATACCAATCCCCAATATTAAAGTGAGTTGTATTCATGGGTGACAACGCAGGTGCAACAGAGATGATAAAAGAGAAACAGACTGGTGCAGGAATGGATTCTTGATGGTGTTTGTTTGTGTTTTTCAGGTAGAACCCAACCATATGAAATGTCATGCGATTCAGGAGTTGAATGATGAGATTGAAATTGTTTGTATTTCCTAGGTTACTTATCCTTGTCTTATTGGTGACCTTAACGATTGTGGGAATTAGCTCACCGTTACTTAGTCAATCAGCTACTGGTTCTACACTGCCACAAGCGGCGCAAGGACCAGCAATTCCTAGTGATAAAGGCTACCTACTCGAAAAGATTGGTGATCGCCTCTATCGGGTTGCTGATGGGAGTTACGATACGATGTTTATGGTGTATGACAAGGGAGTGGTGGCGATCGATGCGCCACAATCGATTGGGGAAAACTATCTCAAAGCGATCGCAGAAGTCACGAAAAACCCTGTTACCCATGTCATTTATAGCCATGCTCATACGGATCATATTGGTGCAGCCTCTTTGTTTCCTAAAACAGCAACAATTATTGCTCAAAAGGAGACAACGGCAAACTTAGCCCGGATGCAAGATCCACGTCGTCCAATTCCTACGCTAAGCTTTGCTGAGGATTACACGTTGAACGTTGGCGAGCAGGTGTTGGAGCTGCATTATTCTGGACCGAATCATCAATCAGGTAACATATTCATCTACGCGCCACGACAGAAAGCACTGATGCTGGTGGATGTGGTATTTCCCGGTTGGATTCCTTTCAAAAATTTGGGCGCTGTGGAGGATGTTCCAGGCTACATCGCTGCCCATGATATTGCACTAAAATACGACTTCGATGTTTTCATTGCTGGTCATGTAAATCGTTATGGAGTCCGCAAGGATATTGAAGAATCCCGCGAATTTACGATGGATTTGAAAAAGGCGTCTCAAAAAGGTCTCGAAACAGTAGACATTGGTGCGATCGCACAAAAAACGGGACTCGAAAACGTTTGGTATTTCTTTGATACTTACCAAGATGCTGTAGTTGATCAATGTGTGCAGGAAATGTTACCCAAATGGCGGAATCGCCTCGGTGGTGTTGAAGTTTATCTTGCTGATAATTGTTGGATGATGCAACAAAGCCTGAGCATCCAGTTTCCACCGCAAGAGACATAATCAACGAAGTCTAGAGATTGGATAAGATGTTACGCATTTAATTGGCTTGTTGAGGCGCGGGGGAGAGAATTTGAGCGCTTTTATCCTGTGTTTAGAATGTGCAAGTTAAATGAATGCGCTTTATCTTAGCATTTCAGCTTCTGGTTCTTCGAGCTTAACAGGGATGGGTTTCAAAGGAATTCGCTCGGAGCTTTCTAAAGTGCGATCGCCCGAATTCATCAATTCAACCGACTCATCCTGATTTTCGACAGTAACAGGTTTGTGCAAAAGCAACTGTAATGTCTGTGTGATGGTTTCCCGTTGGTTGATTAGATAAATACTAACCAGTGTCATGCTGACACCAATCCACTGTAGGGGACTGAGGACTTCCGACAAAATCCAGTTCCCAAACAGCAGGGCAAAAACAGGAGTGAGGAACGTCAGTGCACTTAAACTGGTGAGATTCCCACTCGAAGCAAAGTAGAAAAATAAACCGTAGGCGATCGCACTTCCAAAAATGGTTGAATAGGCTAATGCTGCCCATCCTGATAAATCAATGTGTACCCATTGTTCGGATTCACAGAGCCCGGATAGAGCAAACAAGGGCAGTCCACCCACAATCATGTGCCAACCCGTAGCGGACACAGGGTCAGCATATCGCGTCACGTATCGAATCAGTACTGTCCCTACCGCCATCGACAGGGATGCCAACAGCATCAACCATTCTCCACTGTTAAATAGCTGTTCAAGGTTAATTTCCCAGGTTAGAGAACCGCCTTGAACGAGACTATAAATCCACTCATCTGGCAAACCGATGAGACTGATTCCTAAGACACCAACACCTAAGCCCATCCAGCCCCACAATCCAATAACTTCACCAAATAACAATCCCGATAACAAGGCCACCGCTAGGGGTTGAGAGTCAATCATCACGGAACCCAAACCCGCCCCAGTTCTTACTAATCCTTCCGCGAGAAATCCTTGAAATAGCGCCCCATCGACTAACGCGAACAGGCTAATCCACAACCATGCTGCCCAACCTTTGGGCTGAGGACGCCCTTGCATCATTGCTACTACCAACACTAAAACTCCTGCTGGCACTAAACGCACTCCTGCCATAAACAAAGGTGTTGTGTTCTCAATAACGCCTTTCATCGCTACCATTGCCGTTCCCCAGAGGAAAAACGGAGCGATAAGTAGCAATGGTGTCCAAAACGTTTGGTTATTAGCGATTTTGATTTGCATGAGATAGCTTTAATGCAGGTCAAAGAGAAAATGAGAGATAACTTTGTTTTGTTATGTTTCTTTACATTATTGTACTCAATTATTTTTTTGTGTTAACAGCATGATACAAACTAAATAATCCCCTGCCATCCATCCCACAACTGTATCGAGTCCGACAAAAGCCAGATCGACGTTGGATCGTGCAAACTAGAAAAATATCCCAGTTTGTGGATTATGAAGCTTACTTGTATAACTCGAAACAACTCAACAACTCATGCCCTGGCCGTTTAAGACCAAATCTCGTAAACAAATTGCTCGAATTGAAATTACTGGTGCGATCGCGGGTTCAACCCGCAAGAAGGTACTGGATGCCCTGAAAACGGTCGAAGAGAAGAAGTTTCCGGCCTTACTGCTACGAATTGACAGCCCTGGCGGAACAGTAGGAGATTCCCAAGAAATTTACTATGCGCTCAAGCGTTTGCGAGAGAAAGTGAAAATTGTTGCCAGCTTTGGCAATATCTCCGCTTCTGGTGGGGTTTACATTGGCATGGGAGCCGAACACATCGTGGCTAACCCTGGTACGATTACCGGCAGTATCGGTGTAATTTTGCGAGGAAACAACCTAGAGCGGCTTTTGGAGAAAGTTGGTGTTTCCTTCAAAGTGATTAAGTCAGGGCCTTATAAGGATATTCTGGCATTTGACCGTGAACTAACCGATCCAGAGAAAGACATTCTTCAAGAATTAATCGATACTACTTATCAACAGTTTATTCATACAATTGCCGAAGCTCGTCAACTGGCAGTAGAAAGCGTGAGAAGCTTTGCAGACGGTCGCATTTTCACAGGTCAGCAAGCGTTAGACCTCGGCGTGGTTGACCGACTGGGAACCGAAGAAGATGCACGCCGTTGGGCGGCAGAATTAGCAGGACTTGACCCGGAGAAAACCAAATGTTACACCATCGAGGAACCGAAACCATTATGGAATCGCTTACTTCCCGGTAATCGAATTCAGATGGCGTCAGGACTATCGACTGGGATAGATTGGATAGAGTTTGAATTGTCTACTAGTGGTCAGCCTTTATGGTTATATCGACCCTAGGGGAATATCAGATTTTAGATTATTGGGGAATCCTAAATTCTGGGCATTACTTGAGTTGGAAGTTTCTTCCTGCTCTAAAACCCTAAAATCTAAAATCCAAAATTGAAAAGTGGAGGATGTAATCAGTGGAGTGGCGAGTTCGGGCGATTCGTGGCGCAACAACCGTTTCCGCAAATACGGTGGAAGCGATTCGAGAAGCAGTGGCAGAGTTGTTGGATGAGCTAGAAGCACACAATCAGCTCGATCCTGAGCAAATCATTAGCGCAATATTCACCACTACGCAAGATTTAGATGCTATTTTTCCGGCTGCGATCGCCCGTGAGCGTTCTCACTGGGATAATGTAGCTCTCCTCGATGTTCAGCAAATGCACGTAGAGGGAAGTTTAAAACGCTGTGTTCGGTTTTTAATCCACGTTAATCTACCCGCTTCACAGGTAGAAATTTACCATCCTTATCTGCGTGAGGCCAAGCATTTAAGACCCGATTGGTCATTGGCTCCAATTAGCCAAACGGTATCCCCAGCTATACAATCCCATAGTCGATAATCAATCATGCATACATGAATTACTGCCAGTACCTACGGCCTAGGCAGTTTCCGACTTCACAGGGGATTGCGTCAACTTGGAGCAAGCGTCCAAGTCTCGGACTCACATCCCCTCCATCGGCAGCAGTCCTAGTTCCTAAG
>CAZPRJ010000108.1:0-22530 GCA_964588805.1 uncultured Microcoleus sp.
CCCCGCACCCCCGCACCCCAGCTCCCTAGCTTAACTCTCAGATGATGAGGGTAACGTGAAGTAGAAGGTACTTCCCTGGCCTACCAGGCTTTCAACCCAGATTTTGCCTCCGTGCTGGGCGATAATGCTACGGCAGATAGCCAACCCCAAACCTGTCCCCCCTTTTTGTCGGGAGTCAGAGGCATCAACTTGCTGGAAACGCCCAAAAATAGTTTCTAGTTTATCGGCAGGAATGCCTCGGCCTTGGTCTTGGACTTGAAACAATACATAACGGCCTTGAGGAGCAGCCGTTAGGGTAATAGTGCTATGGGGAGGAGAAAATTTTATAGCATTACTAATTAAATTTGTCAAGGTTTGGATGATGTGGTCGGGGGATGCCCAAACTTGTGTGGATACAGGAACAACGGATATTCTAATCGTCTGACTCTGTGCTAGAGGGTACATCGCCTCCGCCGACTGCTCCATCAAAGCATTAACCTGACACCAGGACTTAATTAAAGTAATATGTCCCGACTCTAAGCGCTCTAAATCCAGGATGTCATTGACTAAACGTACTAAACGCTCGGTATCAATGGCGGCAATTTCAATCATGCGTTGCATCCGTTGGGGATGATTATTGAGTGCACCGGTTGCCAGTAACCCTAAAGAACCCCGGATTGAGGTGAGGGGGGTTCGTAGTTCATGGCTGACAATGGAAATGAACTCATTTTTCATCTTTTCGACCAGACAACGCTCGGTAATGTCTTCGCCAATGCTCATCGTGCCAATCACCTCACCCTGCACATTTTTCAGGGGTGTATTGTTCCAGGCAATCAATCGTTCTTCTCCTGATTTGGTGAGGATGGCGTTGGTGTAATGGGGATGAAATTCTTGATGGATGACTTGCTGAAACACACCTTGTACCAACTGAGTTTGAGCCGGTGGCAAGAATTTTTCAAACCAGTTTTTTCCCAAAACTTCGGACTGGGTGTACCCGGTTAATTCCAAAAAGAAGGCATTGGCAAACTCAACTTTACCTTGGCTATCGAGTCCCACCACAACCAGACGCACGTTTTCTAATAAGTAACGCCAGCGCCGTTCGGCTTCCCGCAAGGTTGCCTCCGCTTGTTTTTGTTGGGTAATATCGCGAGCAATCGTGGAAAGCTGTGTAACCTGTCCATCAGCAGATTTGTGAGCGATAATCAGTTGCGAAAGAGGAATTTCTCGGCCATCGTGGCTCAACATTGCGGTTTCACCCAGCCAGCTTCCTTCTCGTAAGGCAGTGGGAATACCTTCGTTGTGAACGATTTTGGCAGCCCACTCTGGATGTCCTTTGGGAATATCAAAATTTTCGAGGTTGCCTGAATCTAAACCCATGATATTGCGGGCTGCTTGATTGAAATAGAGAACTTGCCCATCTAAATTAGAACTAGAGATGAAGTCTGGAGTGGCTTCTAGGATATCGATCAGCTTGGCGTATTCTTCTTCTACTTGCTTGCGTTCGGTGATATCCATGACAACGCCAAACAGTTGAATCACCTGCCCTTGGGCATTGAAAATAGGTTCTCCCCGACAATTGAGATATCGAATTGCACCATCGGCTCGCAAAATCCGAAAATCCAGTTCATAGGGTTGGCCATCGGTGATTGCTCGGTCGATGTATCGTTGTAGTAATCCTTGGTCATCGGGATGAATCCGTTTCATGAATTCAGAGAATGTGGGTGCATTTTGGGTGGAGTCTAGTCCAAAAATGCGAAATTTTTCTTCAGACCAAGTAATGTTTCCGGTTAGGATATCATATTCCCAGCTTCCTACATGGGCAACTCGTTGAGCGGCGGCTAGGTTCGCTTCACTTTTTTTGAGCTTTTCTGCGGCTGTTTTGCGATCGCTAATATCTTGAATCTGAACGATAAAATAGAGCGGTTGATATTGAGTATCACGCATCAATGACACACTCAATAAAGCCCATACTTCATGCCCAAGTTTGTGAATGTATCGCTTTTCCATTTCATAGGAACGAATCTCACCCTTGAGCAGTTGCTGTACATAATTGAGGTCTATTGCTAAGTCATCGGGATGAGTAATCGAGTAACAAGTTCGCTCGAGCAGTTCTTGTTCACCATAGCCGAGAATTTCACAGAGTACGGGATTAACTTTTCGCCAATATCCATCCAGTCCTACTAGTGCTATGCCAATTGAAGCATATTCAAACGCATTGCGGAAACGCGCCTCGCTTTCCCGTAATGCAGCTTGTTCCTGTCGTAAGCGTTCATTAACCAGGCTTAATTCAGTTGTGCGTTGATATACTCGCAATTCTAATTCTTGCTTAGCTGTTCGCAGGGCAGCTTCTGCTAGTTTGCGATCGCAAATATCGATAACTGTTCCAGTCATTCGCACAGGTTGGCCAGCTTCATTATAAAAAGCTCTGCCTTTCGCCTCAATCCAATGCAGGCTACCATCGGGCCAAATAATGCGATATTCGTGATGGAAGCTGGTTCGTTGTTGAATTGCATGGTTCACCGCTTCCTTAAACGCTTCTCGATCCTGCGGATGCAGGCAAGCCTTAAATGCGGCATCGGTGCCATCAAAGCTGCCTGGTTCTAAACCAAACAACTGTTCGTGACTCTCAGACCAAGTAATGCAATTTGTCAATAAATCCCAGTCCCAAATCCCCATACTAGAAGCGTCTAGGGCTAGGCTGAGCCGTTCCTCACTTTGACGCAAAGCCGCTTCTGCCTGTTTGCGTCGAGTCACATCCCGATTGACGGCCACGACTTCGAGCACGACACCAGACTCATCTTGAATGGGATAAAGGATGGTGGCAATCCAACGGGGTTTGCTAGGGTGTTGCGGATGGGTAGCATTATACAAAACAGGCTCTAGAGTCACTATTTCCCCAGCAAAGGCTCGTTTTAGTTCAGGCGTAAGTCCCAACGCTTCAACTTGGGAATCACATTGGGGATGGGAACTATCTAATGCGTTGCCCTTGGTACACCACATCTGTTTCCAGGCGGGGTTCATGAACACAGGAGAACCATCAGCCGCATAGATTTGGATGGGAAATGGGGCTTGTTCAACAATCGCTCGAAATCGATGTTCTGATTTTTGTAAGGCTGGCATCGGTTGCAGCGAAGGTGGAGGGCAAGCGGCCGAGGGCAGAAGGTTTAGTTGTGCTCCTTCCCCCACAGCCCACACCCTATCCCCTACATCCTGTTGAAGGGCTGAGGCTTTCCATGCCTCCACTTGTTCGCTGAGTGTCTTTACTTGCTGCTGTAAGGTTATGTTCTGTGCTTGCAGTTGCTCAAGTTCAACGATGAGTTGTTTTTTGGATTTGTGGCTGTTGGGTGTGGCGTAACTCATCGCAATAGATTTTTATTTTCTAATTCACTAACTTTGGGTTTGCCGCCCCCTGGCTCGCTCTAGTTTGCTAACAATTCGGGTGACGAATTCTTGCTCAATAATCGGCTTAGTGAGACACTCATCAGCCCCTGCTTTTAGCATTTGGTTGATGGTGTCTTTTTCGGTATGGGCAGTGAGGAAGAGAATGGGCAAATTACTCCAATGTGGGTCATTACGCACTACTTTACATAAATCAATGCCACTAACTTCAGGCATTTCCAGGTCTAAAATTAACAGGTCGGGAGGGTTTGCTGCGAACACTTCCCAAAATCTTTGCGAATTCTTTAAAGTTGTCACCGTCATACCCTGAGGTTGCAACCAGTGATGTACCGTTTCTAAAATGGTGGGGTCATCGTCTACCACCATAACTTTAGCGGCCGTGGCGTGGGTTTGTTGGTGGACTTGGGTAATGGTTTCCAAGATTTGCTCAAGGGATATGGGTTTATGTAAAAAGGCACAACCGCCCAAACGAGCAACTTCCAGGCGATCGCGAAAATCATCCCGATCGGTAAAGGCGATAATGGGAATCTCAGGGTTTCGCAAGGCCAGTTCAGCCATTAAGGCTAAACCATTTTCCCTAGATTCAGGAAAGGTGAGGTCTAGCAGGATGATATCAGGGGGGATGTTTGCGATCGCTTTGCGAGCCATGTTTAAGTCTGAGGCGACATCCACTTGCATCGTCCAAGCCGTTGCCTGACTTTTGATCTGTTCGGTCAAAACTCGATCATCATCAATAACAAGCAGACGCATCGTAGAAGAAGAGACAGTTGGCAAAGCGACGGGAGTCGGGGTAGGAGGCTTAGCAGCAGGAGGGTTGAGGGGTTTTTCTGCGATCGCTTGTTTGAGTAATCCTAGCAGTTGCAGCATTTGTAAGGCTTGCTCGGGTTCTAGGGTTTCCTCCGTTTCTAGCCATTGTTCTAGACGCTTGGCCAAGGTTGAACCTTCTGGACACCCAAAAATGCCAAGGGAACCGGCTAATTTGTGGGCTTCTTGTTGAGCTTTTTGTTGCAATTGAGGGGTTAATTTATCCTGAGATAGAGCCATACTGGCTTGTTCGAGAACTTCAACTTGAGCGCTAAAAGAGTCTTGAAATTTATCCCATAACTTTCCGACAGAGTGAATGACTTGCTGTTGCAATATTTCTTTTTTATCGACTGCCTCTCCCATTTTTTCAGGAGTCGATATTGTCTGATGAGTAGGAGTTTGATTTTCTACTAAAGGGTTTAATCGATACCCTAACCCATACAACGTTTCAATAAAGTCAGTAGTAGCCCCTGCCGCTTTTAATTTATGCCGTAAGCTCTTGATATGGGCGGTAACAGTATTGTCGGTGGGATACTCTTGTTCAGCCCAAACATGGTCTAAAATGGCACTGCGGCTATAAACACGTCGGGGATTCAACAAAAATAGCTCAAGTAAACGGTATTCCTTTGCCGTTAAACGTAGAGGTGTTTCTTCATAAATAAACTCACTCCTACTCGGGTCAAACTGCAGTTCTCCCCAACGAATCACTGGCGGCAAAGTAGAATTTCCTCGTCGCAGTAAAGCTCGCATTCGAGCTTCGAGTTCTTCTATCTCAAACGGTTTAACCAAATAATCATCGGCACCCGCATCTAAACCCACTACACGCTGAGTACTATTATCTAAAGCTGTGAGTAACAAAATTGGACTTTGATACCCTTGATAGCGCAGATGCCGACACAAGGTGACGCCATCCATATTAGGAATAATTACATCGAGCAGGAGTAAGTCATAGGTGAAGGCTTGTGCCAACTCCAAACCGATTTGCCCATCGGAAGCAATAGTAACGGTATAGTGGTAAGCACTCAATGCTTCTTTGAGGGCTAAAGCAGTTGGTTCATCATCCTCTATGAGTAGAATTTTCATCCATTTGTCCTTGATGTTTATGCGGGATGATAATAAAATGCTACTCCTAAAATCAGGTAAGTTGCCAACAGCAGAGTACCATCCAACCAGTTAGACCTTCCGCCAAAGGTAATGAGATTGGTAACTGTCACCGCAATCACTAAAGAAATTACTTCAAAGGCATTAAAATTCAGGTCAATGGGTTGACCGATGGCTTGACCCACAAGCACTAAAATTGGTGCCACAAATAAGGCAACTAACAAACTATCACCCGTTGCCGTAGAAACCGCTAAATTCATTTTATTTTTTAACGCCAGCCTTACCATAATCACGTATCCGGCCACATCACTAATCAACGGTAGCAAAATCACCCCTGTAAACAAAGGAGTCAGCCCAAATCGATGAGTTTGGGACTCAATGACACCGACAAATAAATCCGATTCAAAGCCAACAGCAATCGTAGAAGCGAACAAGATGACAATCCAAAAACCTAGTTTAGACCAATTCCTTTTCTCGGTAGCTTCCGACTCCGAGAACATCTCTTCATCAGCTAATCCAATGTCGTAGAGGTAGCTGTGAGTTTTAAGGGAAAATAGTAATGTTAATCCATAGACGATAATCAATATTACCGAGACAACCAACGAGAGATTACGAATCGCGATCGCATCTACAATATTGGAAGTATTAATCACCATGGTTGGCAGAGCAATTGCGATCGCAGCAAGTGTCATCGATGAGCCATTCACTTCAACTAAAATCGGCTTAAATTCCTGCTCTTTGTAGCGCAAACCCCCTGTCAGCATAGCCAATCCGAGCAGAAGCAGCAACGCACTAAGAATACTTCCGGTAATACTAGCTTCAACAATATCCACCAATCCTTGACGCAATGCCGTGAGAGCAATAATTAAAGCGGTTGCATTGCCAAAAAGAGCATTGACTAACCCTCCCACCGATGGCCCAGTCACTACGGCTACCTTCTCGGTTGCTTTAGACAGCCAAATCGATAGGGGAATGATAGCGAGTATGGACGTAATTAAAACGGCTTCTTCTCCCCAATACCATAGTTTAGCGGCGATTGAAATGGGGACGAAGACTAAAAGAGCAAGTGGAATCAGGTTTTTGGTTGCCATAGATTTGTACACAGTGCAAACTGATCTAATTGAGATACTCGGTGAGTGAAGCATCAATTATGCAGTTTGACAGCTTATGGGTTCGATTGCACCAGTAGAAGTGATAGATTGGTTGGGATAGAATCCACGTTCCACACCCTCGACTGTCACCATCGATTTTTTTAGAATTTGTGGAACCAAGACGGTTTCATAGCGGCTTTTAATTGATATGTTTTCACTGTGAATCAGCCATTTGACTTAGGCATCTCAGTAAATTAGCTGAGGTGACAGTTTAGTATATGTCTGTTAACATTGAGCAAGCATATACTCAGGATGCATTACCTGACTAAATTCGAGTTCGCTTCGCTGAATTTAGATGCTTAAAGTATTTTGGGCAGCCTCGATCTAACGCAGTACTAATAATTTGAGGTCTTTTTGATGGAACCTATAACAACTGTAGCTAGCACAGTTGCAACTTGGATTTTAACTGGAGCCTTCGCCAAAGGAGGAGAAGAATTATGGGAGGCTATCCGGCTGAAGTTTAAGGAAGCAGGAACAGAAGGATTACTCACACGAGCCGAAAAGCAGCCAACGGAACACAACGTTGAAGTAGTGGAAGGAGAACTGGTCATGCAAATGGAGGAAGATAAAACGTTTGCTAATAAGTTGAGGGAGCTAGTGAAGCAACTAGATTCAGCAGGTACAATTCACTCTGCAAGTGGGAACATACAGACGGGAGCATCATTAAAAGATGTTCAAATCACTGGTGGTGATTCTAGTAGTTTCAATGTGGGGAATACGACCCAGAATAACTAATTAGCAATCTTACTCATAACCTTTTGATGGGCTGTTGCTCCAATGAGTTAACTGAGCATATCTTGTTTATCACAGATTGCTGATGCTTTATTTCTACGATTTTCGCAACATCCTATTATCGAGAAGCTGAACCTTAGCAAGTTAGCTTAAGGAAGTAAAACTATGAGTGATGCCCCACCATCGGGAAATGTACAGCAAGGTGCATCTTTGCAGGATGTTCAGGTCACTGGCGGTGATTCTAGTATTTTCAGTATTGGGAATACTATTCAGCATAACTATCTACGGCAAGAAACTGACTTTATTGAACGAAAAAACCTTGATGAGTTCAAATCACCTTACTTTCCAAGCCCGGTCAAGGTAGAAAAACTCATTAAGACTATTCGCGAACAAAGTTTATTGATATTCGGGGGTAGCCATACAGATAGAGCTGATTTGGCACTACATCTTGCAGTCAAACTTATTGAGAATATAAAACTAAAATCAAATCAGGGTGAGAGCAGTGAATCTGTTTGGGAATGGAATGGCCGTTCAAATCCACAAAGCCTTTTTGCAGCAATCCGTGGAGAAGGTGTCGAAGAGGTAAAAAAGAATAAAAATTTAACTCAAATTTTTGTCTTACTAGAGCTTCAGCCTCAACACAGTTTAGAGGAAATCCAGAAGTCTGCTAAGACAGGAGCGAATTATGTCATAGCTACGACAAATGTGCCTCTCAACAAGTGGGCAATAACGGTAGAACAAAAGAAGTTATTTTGGTGGGAACCGTCAGATGAACATCCTCTATATAAACCAGATGATTTAGCAGAAGCACTTATTCAGAGGCTAAGTAAAAAATCAGTAAACAACGAACTCCAATTATATCTTCGAGCAATTGTTGCTGAGCAATTAAAAACAGTTGCTAGCGTTGGGGATTGTATCCAATTGTTATTAGCTGAAAAAGAACTCTCAGAAGAGGCAGTTCGCCAATCAGTTTACAGTGCTCGACAAGATAGAAAAATTAGTCTAGAAAAATGGTTTCGGACTCTGGACTATCGCGAACAGTTATTGGCATTAGGTCTGAGTTTATTTGATGGACTTTTCACCGATCAGTTTTTTGCAGCTTTAGAAAAAGTAGTGAGGAATGTTTGGCAGCAGCGCGACTCGACCCTACGTGCGCTTGATTACTGCGATTTGGAAAACCTGGGCAATTATTTCGAGTTTTTTGAGATAACACTTTACGACAGTAGCTCCAATGGGTTCAAATTTGTCAAGACTGCTGACTACCCAACCGAAATTGAAATTAGCCGAATTGACATCCGTCGTACCGATGATCGTCAGCTACTATTTGAAGTGGCTTGGAAAACTCACCGCAGGCAGATCCTCACTGCGCTGTTGGAAATAGTGCAGATGGTCAAAGAGTCGGTAGAAAATAAGCCTTCTAACTGGGAATTGTATGGTGGCTCAATACGGCGTAGACAGCTACACAGCGTAATCAGTGAAACATTCAGCGATATTGGATTGGTTGGTACAAGTACGACCAGTGCTGTTCAAGATGCTTTACTCCGGTTAGCCTCAGATCCAGAATTTGAGGTAAAAGATGTCGCTGCGATCGCAGTAGCAAGATGGTATCTTTATGGTCGTGATAAAGAACTCTTCGGAACGCTCCGACGCTTTTACAGCCTAGCGATACAGAAAGAACGGGACGACCAAAAAACTCAACAGTGGCAAGATCATATTGGAGCTACGGTAGCCCTCATTATCAGTTATGCCGCAGCCAATGCTCCGCCAGATGAGCTTTCACAAGAGTTTCTCAACTGGCTAAAAGAACTATCCGAAAACCCCAGTCCCATTGTTCGCGCTTACTTCGGTTATCATACCCTGTTCTATTTAGTACCACTGCATCTGCGTCAGCTACGAGAGATGCTCAAGGAATGGACTCAAAAGTTCGCTGACTTGAATGAGGCGATTGCACTGAGTTTAGCCAGTGCTTGTACAGTAAGACCTATTGAGGTTCAGAAGATACTCCAAGACTGGTATGACGAAGGTGAAAAGAAGCTCTCTAGTTCCCCAAACGCATCAAATATAACCGAATCTGAGCGATTGCTAGCAACTGTAGCACTAACTTATGGAGAAATTAAGTGTGATCGGCAATAGTATAGAACCTCTTACAACTGAAAATATCTTTGACAGTTTATCAAAAATTCTCCAGCAAGGTAAGAAACACCCTTTTGTACGCAAGGCTGTTGTCACCGCGATTTGCACTCAACTACACCACTCCTGTATTAAAGAAACGTCTCCTTACTTACAGGCTGTCCTCGCTAAATTTACACGCTATGAACTGGACGAGATTATCAAAACACTGACCAAAATCTATCTTCAGCAACGTGAAAATCTCAAGAATGGAGATTCAGAGATTGAGGTCAATGGACAGCAATATCAAGTTTGGATAGACTCAGAACGTCCACAGACTGATATAGAGCAAGTTATGTTGGACTGGCTAAGAAATGAAAAATACCCTATTGCACAGCAAGTATCAACGCAAGCTTTTATTGATTTTGCTAAGAAGTTAGAACAAGAAGAAGAAAAACGAATAAATCAGATTAAAAATAAACAGCATTTTTCCCAAGAAAGAATAGATAGTCCCTATTATTCTACTAACTCTAGAAGCAGTCATCAACCTCTGCAAGATTTTTATTTAAGTCAGATTGTAACGCGGTTTGCTACAATCAAAGCCCCAATTTATCAGCAATCTATTAGCAACCTACTACCCCAAGTATGGAGAAATAATCTACATGATCAAGAGTCAATGAATTTCGTACTTCGCAGATGGTATCAAGCTTCTCATGGGGAAATAAAAAACATCTCAGAGCGATTAAGCAGTGGACTATTTTGGTCGAAATACCTTGGATTACTCCTCTTTACAGGAGGTATCTTCCAAATTTTAATAGGTGTTATAGCAGTAAATACAATGAATACTGTTATCAACAAGCTATTAGCTCGTAATGGGTCTACTGAGCTTTCATCTCCTGCAGCACAAGCACCTTCCAATCCTAATAATTTACCTGCTACACCAACACTTTCCAATCCTAACAATTCACCTAATTCCTCAGTACGTATCTACAACTCCGATAAAATACCAGTAGGTAGCTACAGTTACTACGAGAGGAATTTTAAAAAGGAAGTGTCATACATCCGTCAAGATAACGAACTGATTGGGGCAATGTATGATAGTCAACAACCCAACATAATAGCTTGTTTTACTGCAAATATTAGTGAGAACCAAGTCATTGTGGAATGGTGGGGTGATCTTGAACTGATAAACCGACCCGGAAAGAAGCAAGACACTAACGAATATAGTATTAAGGCTTTTACTGTTGATAATGTTAAATTTAGGTCTGGTCTTGATAATTCTTTAGCTGTTGAACAGTGTCAGAATAATCGGTAGAGTTCAGATATTACGGAAATGGATTTAGACCCATTATTAACATAATGGAGTCAGCGCCAATCTTTATTAAAAAATTCAAACACCTCCTCAAGTTGCCCTCCCCAGAATTTGTAGTCATGTCCAGCCCCTTTTACAGCTTTATATTGTACTGGAATTTGATTCCCTCGATACTTCACTAAAGCCTCATAAAATAAGCGGCTTTGGGACTCTGGAACAATATCATCAACCGTTCCATGAGCCAGATAAACAGGCATCTTCCATTCACTGACTCGTGCTTGAGGGTTGTCCTTTCCCTGCCATCGTTCAGGAAAAACATTGAAGGAGCCATAAACAGCCGTCATCAATCTATCTTTTGGTGTATTTTCCTGACTAAAATCCCCAGAAAGACTACCTCCTGCTACGAATAAATCTGGATTTTCTAAAGCAATTAACGCTATGCCTCGACCGCCCGTAGAAAGACCCAGTAAGGTGTTATGTTGGCCTTGTTTTAGCAAATTATGTCTCTTTTGAATTTCAGGGATAAAACGCTCTTTAATAAATTTACCCCCAGGAATCTGATTCCATTTAAGTTGAGTTTCGGGGTAGTAGGAACTCTCATACAGAGTTTTTCCCATTTCAGGCAAAATTAAGGCGTATCCATATTTATTGGCGTATTCGACAAGCTTAGAATTTTCTATCCAACTGGTACGCGGAAAATCCCAGCCGGGAAGGACTAGCAAACAAGGGAGAATATAAGAAGAATTGTTGCCATAGTTAGGAGGAATGTACAGGTCGTAAAGCACATTATCGACCTTTAAGTTTTTATTCCATCCTGAATTAGCCGCAGTAATTTT
The DNA here is from genome assembly GCA_964588805.1 of uncultured Microcoleus sp. Lineage (GTDB taxonomy): Bacteria > Cyanobacteriota > Cyanobacteriia > Cyanobacteriales > Coleofasciculaceae > CAZPRJ01. The sequence continues at coordinate 11,424 of CAZPRJ010000108.1, forward strand.
CATTGGCTTTTTTTGAAGATTTAACTTTTTAGTTTCCCTAAGCGAAGAAAAGTCAGAGGAAGAAACTTTTTGGATGTTTTTGCCTCTTGTTAATTGACTCAATAAAACTAAATTTTCACTCAATAATTGATGCGATTGTAGGAAAAAATTGACAATGAGAGCCAGGAAAAAAAGTAATATCAAGCCAGGTAAGCTGTGACGCATCTAATTTGTCGATTAAGGGAGCAGGAGGGCGGAATTGACGGTGTTGATTGAGTCCGGACTTACGCAAAATTTTCTTTTCTTACGCTAGCTCTAGAGTAAACTACTAGCACAAGTCCTCTACAAGTAGAGTAACTGCTAGCTCTATCCCCCCTTTTTAAGAGGAGTTAGGGGGGATCTAACAGTTTACAAGCACAACCTAATCAATCCTAACCCGGAAGCGAACCAAGCCAAAATTGCTCCCCGCTACATTAGAAATATTGTCCAAATTCGCAATGACTGCTCCATTGGGATTATTAGGACTAGAGCAAGCATTTCCTGCCGGTAGAGGGACTAAAGGCGAAAAGAAATTGCCCTCGACAGGAACAGTACCATTAACAACCTGAAGACTATCCTCAACAAATGTTGTTCCTTCAGGAATCAAGTCACAGATATTAATGTTAGTGACTGGACTCCCTCCATTAGAGAGGAAATAGACTGTATATTCAACTTCATCATTACTTTGTAAGCGTCGATCAACTCCTAACTGATAAACTCCCACAGGAGGAAATTGAGTCCAACCAGGTACATTGTCACTGGCATCACTGGGGTCATCTACAAAACGGCTAAAATCAACAGAACTCAGTGGTACACCGTCTCTCGTTACACTGGTAATGCGCTTGACCAAAAGTAAATTAGGGTCTCCAACGAGGCCAACTCGAGTTGACTCTTCTGCTGTATTGTTGGTTAAATCACTATCCCCTTCTGTTGAAACCGTAGCTTGGTTGATGTATTGGCCAGGGGGCGCTGTGACGTTAACGTTAAGCGTGAGAGGGGGTAAGCTGCCCCCCGGATTTACGGTTGGGCCATCATAAATACAGCTAACCTCTTGTCCCTCTCCAAAACAGTTCCAGTTCGTCCCTGTGGCTGAAACAAAATTAAAACCTTCCGGCAGTGTATCGTTAATTCTGACTACCCCATAAGTCGGCCCCGTCGCCGTGGCCAGATTCTCCACACTTAAGGTGTAAGTACCCGTTTCTCCTGAAATGAAATTACCCGAGTCAGACTTGGTGATGGCTAAATCGGGTAGAGGAGGGACTTCGATGGCTGCCACACGCAAATCGACCAATTCATGAAAATTCACCCTATCACCGGTTGAAGCTGCAAAACCCAACTTGAAACTGTCTGGCCGATTGGGGGGTGCAGGCACTCCACTAAAAATGGTTCGATAACCTGAACCCGTACCCGTTGGGTCTATTTCTAGGGTAATGGTGTTATTGGTAGCCAGTGTAATCCTCACTCGCCTTCTGGTATTGGGCGCTGTGCGTGAAGTCGCAGTGGGATTATCTAAACTAAATCCACCAGGGCTTGTAGACAAGGTGCCGGAATTGGCGATGTAGCAATATCCTGTTAATCCACTCCCCGGCCCTCGGAGTGTCACCGAGTCTCTAATCTGCGCCTGGGGTGGTGAAAACCCCGGCCCTCCTCCGAAAGGAGATTGATTGGGACAACCAAAACCCCGTCCTTCATAGTCGTTGGCAAAATTGCCAAATTCATCCAATCCCACACCTAAATAGGCGTTAGATAGGCCGTTTACCGTGGCAATGTTAGATACCTCTTGGGCATAGCCTAGAGCACCCCCTGTTGCACCCACTTCAGGTGTGGTTGTATTTCCGTCTAATAAGAAAAAGGTGATACCATCAGCCCCAGAACCTCGGGTGGGGTCGATACTCCCATAGGTAAAGTAATCAAATGTGATCACTAAGCCTTGATTAGCGGGAATGGCGTAGTTATAAAAAACAAAACCTCGTTGGTTTCTGGTATTGTCTGTCAACCGGAGTACCCCTTGCCCAGGCGGATCAGAAATGAGAGCACAGTTGGGAATTGATCCGGGTGGCGACGAGCCATCGGCTGTTAAGCAAGGGGTAAATGTTCCACCAATGTTCCATCCATAAGAAACTCTGTCTCTGAAGTCTTCTTGTACAATTCTGACTTGAGCCGTTGCGGGTAAACTACTTGCTGCTAAGAGTAGGAGTGTACCGCCCCCAAGCCAGCTTAGATGCCAGCGCCTGATAGTAGAAATCAAATCTCGGTCAATCAATTGCATTATCGAGTATGGTAGCCGATTGTCCTGTATTACAGTGTGAAGTAGGCTGCTAACATACAATATGGCAACTTAAGGAGTAATCCTCTAAAAGATAGATGTATGTTGTGTTCCTACAGATAGTGGTTCAACGATAAATTTGTGTTGGTTCTATTTTTGTTGTGTACGGAAGCACATCAACGTTCTACTTACGAATTTAGAAATTTTACGAACTCCTGATAAGGATTGACCATGATCGCTCATTTAAAGAACTACTGACCACATTTTTTGTGGAATTTATAGATTTATTTTTACTCGATGTTGCTGCTTATTTAGATCGAGACTCTATTTTAGTCACTTGGTTGCAACAGTTTTCAGAGCAGTTGAATACAGAAAAATATTTTTTTATTTGACAATTTCACTTTTGGATGTATTCTTTGTTCTGTCAGCTAAGGGAGTTAATTCTGTAGGTAACGATTGAACTAATTTCCACTCGTTCAATAGGTGATTTAACAGCACATCTTGCTCATTGCTAAAACCTTCATAGTCGTTACCAGAATTCATAATCGCAAACCAAACAATCCCTTGTTTCTGAGTCGGTAAGGCTCCTGCAATAGCATTGACATTCGGTAACTGTCCTGATTTAATCACAGATAAGGTTGGGAGTTGTCGTTGGTTGAGAATTCCTGGGTCTTTTCCAATAATGGCAAACACGTCACCCACTGTCATTTGATATGGCTGAAGATAGCGTTCGATAGCGAGAAACATGGCACAAGCCGCACGAGGAGAAACTCGCTTGTCTGAACCAGTTAGTTGAATTTCTGCTAAAGGAAATCCTGCCGCTTCTGCTGCTTTTTGTGCCACCATTTGTTCACCTCCAACAGCATCAATGAGTGCTAAATTCATCATGTTGTTGCTGTATTCATTCATCTTTTTGAGGAGTTCCGCTAGAGGAAGTGAAGAATGACGCACAAGAGGTTGAAAATTTTTAGGAATTGAAGGCGTTACTTTTACCAAACCTGCGATCGCAATTTGGGGTTTAGGTGTACCTGGGGGTAATGTCTGATACTGGGTTTGTGCTTGTGTCGGCCAAGTTTGAGAATTTAAACCTTGCTTGAGGATATTTCCTGCTTTGAGGGGGTCATCCTCAAAATTCATGTAAAATTTGCCAGTAATGATTAAATTACCTGTTACCTGCTTGATTCCCATCTGATTTAAGAGGTTGCCTACCGCGATTGCCTCTTCCCAAACAAACAGGGAGTCTTCTCCTCCTTGAACGACTAAATCACCTTGCAACACGCCGTTTTGAATTGAACCGGTTGCGCCAAATAATGTTACAAACCGATGATCGGGTTTAAACGTTTGCAAGGCTACCAGTGTGGTTGCCACTTTGGTAATGGAAGCCGCAGGGAGAGGAACTGTACCTTGGTGATTGGCTAACAAAGTATCACCTCTTTGCATCCATACTCCATGATTTTGCGGGGGGAATCCTTTAGTGGCTAGTCGCTGAATAAATTCCTGAATTTCCTGTTGCGTAGCTGAATTTGGTTGAGTGGCAGGCGCAAGGGAGAGAATAGGTGAATGTTGAGAATTTTTGGGTGATGGAGTACTCTCTGTTTTATTAGTGAAAGGTCGAAATAAGGTAAATTGGGACGAACATCCAGAAATCAAGGCCAACAAAGTTACAGCTAGGATAGTCGCCAAGTCGAAGGTTTTGTGCATTGCGTTTGCTTGAGCATAGCATCTGGTTTTTGTCTTCCTTTTCTATCAAGCTGCACCCGGAAAAGCGATCGCAATGATTCTCTCCTTAGAGTCATTGAGGTAAATCCGCACCAGTAACCAGTGCTAAGATAACTCCCATAGTATCGTAGACCAACCAGAAGCTGATGATATTCATGAGTCTGACAAAGCTCCATAATTGACTGAAAATCATCAAATGCATCTGTATATTCACTTAAGCTTTGCTTGCCTATTGCTAGCGAACCAAGTAGCAACAAAATTCCTAATTAATGACTTCAACTCCAAATCAAAACCCCCGTCTCATCAGCCTGTTCACCGCTATCTGTATTGTGGTAGCGAATATGATCGGAACTGGCGTTTTCACGAGTTTAGGTTTCCAAGCTGCGGATATCAAATCTGGATTTGCTTTATTATCCTTGTGGTTAGTGGGGGGAATTTTTGCCCTTTGTGGTGCCCTTTCTTATGGTGAATTGGGAGCCGCTATGCCTCGATCTGGAGGTGAATTTCATTATTTATCCCGCATTTATCATCCCATTATTGGTTTCCTCACAGGGTGGGTTTCTGTTACTGTAGGCTTTGCTGCCCCTATTGCGGCGGCGGCAATGGCATTTGGACAGTATACGTCTCGCGTGTTCCCCGTTTTAACACCGATGGTACTCGCACCTTTGATTGTGATTATTATTTCTTTAGTGCATACCAAAAATCTCAAACTAGGGAGTTACTTTCAAGATATTCTCACCGTCTTAAAAATTCTTCTGATTGTGGTTCTGATCGTATGTGGAATTTTCTTAGCAGAACCACAAGCCATTAGATTTTTACCCACTTCAGAAGATATACCTCTGATTTTTAGTGCGCCTTTTGCTATTTCCTTAGTCTACGTCACCTACTCTTATTCAGGTTGGAATGCTTCGATATATCTGGCTAGTGAAATTGAGGAACCGGAAAAAAATATACCGCTTTCCTTGTTTGTAGGAACGTTGATCGTTATGATTTTATACCTGCTGATAAACTTCGTTTTTTTGTATTCCACACCCATTGATGAATTAGCAGGACAACTGGAAGTCGGATATGTTTCTGCCAACCAAATTTTTGGCACCCAAGGCGCGAATATCATGAGTTTATTAATCGCATTTGGGCTAATATCTTCTATCAGTTCAATGGTTTGGGCAGGCCCTAGAGTAACTCAAGTGATTGGAGAAGATATCCCCTTCTTTCGTCCCTTAGCCAAAAAGAATGCTGACGGAATTCCTCACTATGCGATTCTCCTACAACTTGCCATTGTTTTAGTACTTGTATTAACGGCTACGTTTGAAGCGGTTATTACTTATCTGGGATTTACGCTCACACTATCATCTTTTCTTACAGTGTTAGGTGTATTCGTCCACCGCATGAGATTTCCAGATGTTCCTCGCCCTTATAAAACCTGGGGATATCCCGTGACACCGCTCATTTTCTTGGCGATTAGTCTGTGGATGCTCATCTTTATTTTTCAAGGCAAACCTGTAGAATCACTAGCGGGACTAGGGACGATTGCTTTAGGTTTACCGGTGTACTTATTAGCATCCAAAAAGAACCTGGTTTCCTCGAATACTAAATAATTCTGACTCCTGACTCCTGTAAGGGCGGGTTTATCGGATTGATTGATGGGAAAGCAAATATCTAGGTAAAACCAGCCCCTACACCTCCTGACTCCTGACTCCTGACTCCTGTTTTAAACTTCTTTCTCATAAATTCGGTAAGTTTTATAAATCGTCCCGCCCGATGCTTCAATCAGCTTGCGGGAAGGGAAGTTATCTTCATAAACCCAAGATAATTCTGCCCGTTTATAAGGCTTTCCTTTTTGGATTCCTGCTTGCATTCCCAAATAAATTAAAGCCAAAGAAACCATCTTACGGCGGTACTCAGGTAGGGAGCAAATCACAATTACTCGTGCTTGATCGATCTGACGACGATACCACAGGAATTTTAAAATCCCTAATGCATTGAGTTTGCCGCCAACGTATTTGAGGGGGATGTTGTAATCGGGTAAAGCCATAAAACAGCCGACCATTTCACCGTTGTATTCGGCAATGGGAAAGACATCGGGATCGACAAGACTTTGTAAAGCTTTTGCTTCTTCTAAAAACTCTGCCTCGGTTCGAGGTGTAAACGACCAATTATTGGCAAAAGTTGTATTCAGAAGATGATACAAACTGCGTACATCTTGCGTGAATTCTTCACCTTTAGTTCTGATTGGACGGAAGGTGATTCCCGATTTACTCGCAATGCGATAGGCTTTCTCAAATTCATCCGGTAGGGGTTTATCTAAAGGGAGGTCATAGGCATAGGCATCTTTTGCTTTATGCCAACCATCCTGTTCCAGAAATTTAGGATAATAGGGCGGGTTGTAGGATGTCATCACCACGGGAGGAGAATCAAAACCATCGACTAAAAACAAACAATTATTATGCGTTGATAAATCGATTGGCCCTCTTGCCAAAGTCATCCCTTGTTCCCGCAACCACCCACAGGCAGCATCAAGGAGAGATTGCGCGATCGCAAAATCCGCAATACATTCAAAAAAACCCACTAAACCAATCTTTTTCCCCTCTCGTTCAATCAATCGCTGATTGACTGCCGCCACAATTCGACCGATTGCTTGAGGCTTTTTTTGGCTTGAGTCTATAGCAATAAACTGCTGTAATTTTCCGTAGCCAAAAAAAGGATTGGTGGGTGCCAATTGTTTAGCAACATCGCTTCGCAAGGGTGGCACCCAGTTAGAGTCATTGGCGTAGACTCGTGCAGGCACGTCCAGAAACATTTCCTGGTCTGCCGAAGTAGATACAGCCCGAATGGTCGCTGACAAACCTTTAGTTTGCATAATTTATCCGAGTACTTAGTGATTGATTTTTTGTGATTAGTTGTTAGTTCATATCACTCACAACAATGAACCCAAAACTCACCAATGAACTAAGCACTAATCATCGGTTTATACAACAAATCCCGTGTTGCCACCATTGCTGCGACCAATCGATCCATTTCCGCTTGGGTATGGAGAGCATTCACCGTAATCCGAAGCCGAGGTTTGGCAATAAACCAAATCGGTGAAACCCAAATTCCATGCTTTTCCATCATTTGCCGACCAAAAAGTTTGGGATTAATTTCTGGTGGCAGCAAAACTGGAATCACGTTCGTTTCACCAATTGCGGCAAAATCTTCTTCAACTAAGCGCGATCGCAAATAGTCCGTATTTTCCTGTAGGAGTTTCACTCGCTCTGGATGCTGGCGCACTTGACGAATACTCTCTAATGCCGCCGCCGCTAAGGGAGGCGATAACGAAATTGTCCCAATTGATGTAGGAGAAACATTCAAAAGCGGAATTAATTCTTCCACATGACTACTAATTGCCGCACCCGCAGAGGCCGCAAACTTAGAGAACGTCGTCATAATTAACGGCACAATTCCCCGTTCAATTGCCTGCTGGGGCAAAATCCCAAAATGTTCATAAATGCCGCGTCCCGTTGCTCCAATCGCCCCACTGGCATGGGCTTCATCCATGACGAGTACACTGCCGTCGTAATGTTGCAACACATCCAACATATCCGGCAAAGGAGCAATATCACCATCCATGGAGAACACCGCATCAGAAATCACCATAATCCGATCCTCAGGACGGACATAGCGGCGTAGCTTGCGAGCTAAATCCTCAACATCACAGTGACGATACGCCCGGACACGCACACCCGGACTATGACCAAACAATTTTCCCGAACGGGTGCCAGCATTCGCGACTGCCGAAACAATGCAACCGTGATTGAGTACATCCGTGAGAATTAACGTCTCGCGAGTATGCTGAAATCCGGGTATGGGAATAGCCAGATGGCAAAAAGCATCCATCAAGGCTTGCATCGCCATCCAAGCATTAATAAATAACTGAGTATGAGGCAGGTGTTTAAACTCAGAAATGGCCTGTTCCAAATCTCGATGTAGGCCAATACGACCACTCAAGACCGAGGTAGAACTGTTTGACGTACCATACTGGAGGATGGCATCAATCGCGGCTTGCTTGACGGCTTCTTCCTGAACCAAACCCAAAACATCATTCGTACAAAATGTGAGTACGGTGCGACGTTTTCCAGTAGTGGACTCTTCAATCTCAACTAAATTGCCTTGCTTGTGGTGACAAATGTACTCATCGGGGTCTAGCCCACTCTCGTACCAACGCTGGACATATTCTTTGACAACTTGCACAACTTGCTCCTCTCACCTTATTCCCTAGGTAGCCTATCGCATCTAGCTATAGAATTATTTTTTAGAAGATAACGGCTATCCAGACTGAATACTATACCTAACGAAAGTAGGTCTGATAGCATCGAGCAATTGATGAAACCAACTTTCAAGTGAAGTTGGGTATGGGGGCGGTATCAACGTCCAGTTGAGCCGGGCGGGAACCAACCAATTGACAGTCAGAGTTACAGGTGCCTTCATCCTACAAGTGAGTTTTCTTGAGTGGGTTCAGTTGAGTTGGGGGCAATCGTCGAAGATGTCGCCCCAGAGGCAAAAGATTGCTTTTCGTTTTTAAGCTGACTAGATTTTTGCACAAATTGTTCGTATTGCCGGATAATGAGTCGCTCAAGAGCTATGATGGCGGGATTAATTTCGACATAACGCCGTTGAGGATTTTTGAGATAGGTTTGCTGTTCGCTCTCCATCATTTCGATATCTTGAGACAAAAATCTCATAAATACAAAATTCCGTACCACGAATTGCAAAATCGGTGCAAGCCACTTGAGAAGCCATTGGGGTAGGCGCAGTTTCAAAAAGAAAAACGCAAAGGAGCGGCTTGCTGTTGGCCCTATCGGTAGCCGCATCAGATAGAGGGAGGAAATACCTTCTAAAGAGGTCGCATAGTGGGGATAATTGTAGTTGATGGCAATTCGACGGGTTGTCACTCCTTCGGACTTTTCACTCAATCCCAAAAACTTGGCCATGCGTCCTTTGTAAGACACATCATACTCGGCACGGACTGAGGTTTCGGTTTCCTGCAAACTCCTCAAAATCGGATTAAACCAGCCTTGAAGATTTTGGTGCAAGTAACCATGAAACACATCCATCGCATTTTCATTGCAGATGGAGAAGTGTGCCTGCATTTGAGCCGTCAATGTCACTAGCAAGGCGTCAGATTGGCCAAATTCTGGCATATCGGGAGGATTTTGACTGGCAGCTAGTTCTGGATCGCCAGGAAAGACCCAAATCAGACTATATTTTTCCTGTATGGGGTAGCTGCGGACTGGGGCGCGAGGAAGTTTTTGTCCTGCGGGTAGGTAAGGGATGCTGGTGCATTCGCCCTGGCCGTTAAATTCCCAGCCATGATAAGCACAAGCTAAGTGACAGCCTTGAACGTTTCCTTTGTGTAGGGCAACACCTTTGTGGGGACAGGCATCCTCTAAGGCATGAATTTGGCCGGTTTGATCTCGGTAAATTGCGATCGCTTGTTGCCAAACCGTCACAGGCATAATCTCCCCAACCTGTAGTTGGTTCGCCCAACCCACCGGATACCAGTGATTGGGGTTGATACCTACCTCCCTGACAGCATTTTGAACTGTCTGGCACTTTAAGGTCGTCGCCAGTTCCATCAATTGTGCCTCTTGCTGTTTATCTGACAATATTTAGCTTCCGACGCTCCTGAAAGTCAATCAATTTTGGATTTTAGATTTTAGAAAATAGATTAGCTTCACCCACCTAGGTCAAGAATTCAGTAGGGGTTGAGGAATTCCACCAACAGAGCTAGGGGATAGGATTCCGTCTTCCATTTCCCAAGTGTGCGAATCCAAAAGCTGTAATAACCGTCTCCAAACTTAAAAATAATCCGTATTAATGTTACAGGTTATTAAGACAATAAGGGAGGGCGACTGGATGTTACGCGATCGCAGGTTGTTAGTGTTGTTAGCCGCAGGTTCATTGACCAATATTGCCGGGGGAGTTGTGGCTCCCGTTTTACCGGACATGGTGCAACAGCTCCAACTCGATCCGGCTTTAGCGGCAAACTTAGTGAGCATACATTGCCTGACTCTGGCTCTATTCAGCCCACTTTTAGGTATTGTTGCAGACCGCAACAGTCGGCTGTGGGTGTTGGTTCCCTCACTGATTCTCTACACGGTATTCGGTGTAGCTGGAGCCTTTGTGGAACATTTCTGGCCACTCATGGCGACTAGAGCTTTACTCGGTGCAGCTAGTGGTGGAATTGCCGCCGCCAGTTTAGGTTTACTGGGCAATCTGTACGACGGTGAACAAAGAACACAAGCTCTAGGACTCGCCACCAGCACCCTAGCGCTCAGTGGTATTGCCTTTCCGGTAATTGGGGGATGGGTTGGAGCCACTCATTGGCAATATGCTTTTTATTTGTATGGATTGGGATTACCCCTTGCAGGACTGGCTCTTTTGTGGTTTGAGGATAAACCCGGAACACGCCCCACGTCAGACGCTAAAGGTGAAACCAATAAGCTGCTGAACGTGCTCGGACAACCTCATACCCTGCGGTTACTGCTGACTCTGGGACTCACCTCAGTGGCCATGTATGCCGTTGTTATCTATGCTCCCCTGTATCTCCAGCAGAAAATTGCAGCAGGAACATTGCTCAATGGTATTGTCCTCGCCTCACGAGCGGTAGGAGCGGCGATTATTTCTGCTTGGGGTGCTAAACAGCTTGCCCATCGCTTTGGAGCTGCATTTACCACCGCCTTCGGATTTGGATTGATGGCGTTGACATTAATCACCATTCCCCTACTTAGCCAACTGAGCTGGATTCTGATCACTGCTATCCTCTTCGGGATGGGATTCGGCATTGTACTGCCCACCTTGTACAGCACCCTAGCCGACTTAGCCCCTTCTACTCTCAAGTCCAGTGTGCTCGCGGCCGGAACAGGGGCAGGATTTTTAGGCCAATTTCTCTCTCCGGTGATGCTGAGTCCGGTTCTCAGCTACAACGGACTTGAAGGAGTATTTTATGCCTCGGCGCTGGTAGCGATGGGGGCAGGATTTTTGTTATTTTCGCCTAAACATTAGATCTAACTGATACCATTTCACTTTTACTACGCTACAGATTGACCCCCCTAACCCCCCTTG
>CAZPRJ010000109.1:0-22341 GCA_964588805.1 uncultured Microcoleus sp.
CGCACCCCCGCACCTCTAAGCCTCACCTCCTACAACAACATTACCGATGCGTAAACTAGGGCCTCCACAACCGACGGGTAAGCCACTTTGTCCAGCTTTGCCACAACCTCCGGATTCATCCCAATAAAAATCATCGCCAATCCCTTCAATATCAGCCAAGGTTTTGAATACGTTACCCGAAAGCGTTACATCCCTTACTGGTTCAGCAATCTCTCCATCACGAATCATCCATGCTTCCCCGGCACTGAAGGTAAACATTTCGCCATTCGTCATCCCCCCAATCCAATTGCGAGCATAAACCCCTTCTGAAATCCCTTTAAATAAATCCTTAACTGGTGTTTCTCCCCGCTCAATCCAAGTATTCGTCATGCGGACAATGGGAGGATAGTGGTAGTTGAGGCAACGAGCATTACCGGTTGGGGTTTCTTCTAGCTTGCCTGCGGTTTCTCGAGAGTGGAGACGGCCGACTAAGATGCCATCTTTAATCAGTTGAGTCGTCGTTGCCGGGGTTCCTTCATCATCGTAGAAGTAACTGCCTCGATGTCCGGCCGGTGCTGCACCATCAAAGATTTGTAACTCTTCTGGGCCGAACCGTCGCCCCATACTCATCACTTCCAATAAGTCGGGATTTTCATAGGCCATGTCTGCTTCAGAAAGATGCCCAAAGGCTTCGTGTACAAATAAACCGGTCAAAATCGGGTCAATGACAACGGTGTAGGTTCCGCCTTTTACAGGCGGTAAACAGAGGGCTGTAACCGCACGTTGGGCAGCGCTTTGTACTTGTTTGTCGAGTTTAGTCAGGTCTTCAAAGGCTTTGCGCGAACCAACGGTTTCTCGTCCAGTTTGCACAATTGCCCCTTTGCGAGCCGTGGCCGAGAAGCGCATTTCCATATCTGACCACGATTGCTCAATCAAAGTCCCTTCGGATGTGGCTAGAATGATGCGTTGAGTACTATCGCCATAGCGTACTGCTGTGGAGGTAATTTGGGGGTCATAAGATTGAAGAATATTGTTATAGCGATCGCACAATTGTTTTTTCTCGCGTAACGGTATTGTGCGAGGATCGGTGCCAATGATGGGCAGTTGGCAAATGGCTTGCACGGGTTTAATAGGCGCGAGTATGGTTTCCTCATCGCCCACTAAGCGGGCGGCTGTGATAGCTTCTTCAATTCGATCTTTTAACGTCGAAAGTTGGTTAAAGCTAGCAAAACCCCACCCCCCTTTATAACAAGCCCTGACTTGTCCCCCAATCGAGAGTCCTTCACTCAGGGTTTCTACTTTATCCCGCCTCAAAAAAATGCTAGTTCCTTCCGATTCTTCCAAGCGAATGGCTAAGTAATCGACACGGGAACCATAGCGAGCAATCAAATCCGATAATAAATTTTTGGCATCAGCAAGTGCAGTTGGCATAGTCAGGCAGCTAGATGAACACACTGCCCATATTGTGCTACGAGCAAGCCGGATTTGAAAGCCACTTACCTGACACAATGACTTTTGTCATGGCTTTATCCTCGATTGTGAGGGGCATCAAAATCCAGAATCGGCCCTTTAGGAACGAGTCCATGCGGATTTACATTGGGATGACTCATGTAGTAATGCCGCTTGATGTGTTCCAGATTACACATCTGGTTCACTCCCGGTTGTTGGTAGAGGTCTTTGAGATAATTCCAAAGATTGGGATATTCGTAGATATGGCGCAGATTGCACTTAAAGTGGACGTAGTAGACGGCATCAAAGCGAAACAAAGTTGTAAACATACACCAGTCTGCTTCTGTGATGTGATTGCCGCATAAATACCGTTGTTGTTCTAATACCCCTTCCCAGTAATCCAGTGCTGCAAATAATTCGGTTACTGCTTCATCGTAAGCCGATTGTTTAACGGCAAATCCTGCTCGATAAACGCCATTATTAATGGGTTGATAAATGGCGTCTATTGTCTTTTCAATTTTGTCCTGCAAATCCTTAGGGTAGAAGTCCGTATCCGACTTGGCAATGGCACCAAATTCGGTATCGAACATTTGCATAATCTCTCGGGACTCGTTATTAACGATAGTGTTTTTTTCCTTATCCCAAAGTATCGGCACCGTCACCCGTCCTGTATAGTTCGGGTCAGCTTTCAGATAAATGTCTCGCAGGTATTGAGTATGGTTGATGCTATCAGGAATAGAACCGGGATAATCTGAAAACACCCAACCTTCTTCACCCATGATTGGATCGACAACCGAAAGACTAATTGCATCTTCTAAGCCTTTGAGTTTCCACATAATCACGGTTCTATTTGCCCAAGGACAAGCCCAGGAAATATAGAGATGATAGCGTCCAGCTTCTGCCTTGAAGCCACTCGAACCATCGGCCGTAATGCGATCGCGAAAGGTAGTGGATGGGCGAAGAAACCGTCCATCCTTGTCCTCTTGTTCGCGTTTAGAAACCCATTTTCCTTCAACGAGTTGGCCTAATGCCATGATTACCCCTTTCCAGCGCTAACAATTACATCGTTTTTTATCAAAATAAAGGGCGGGTTTTGATGTTAAGGTTCCGGTACTGACTAAAGCTGATTCCTAAACCCGCCCCTACAATAATCTGGTTATTTAAACGGATTTGATAGAAATCCTGTCCCTGAGCCCTGACTCCCTTACCTAACATCAGTTACTCTTCAGATTGCAGAATTTGTGGCACTTTAAAAAAGTCACCATCCTGATCGGGTGCTTCTCCTAAAAGGGCTTCTCGATCCGGATAGGGTTGCAATTGATCGGAGCGAGTAATATTGCTCACATCAATTGCCCTTGTTGTTGGCGGAACATCATTTGTATCCAGTTCGCTGAGTTGTTCAAAGTATTCCAAAATACTACTCAGTTGAGCTGTCATTTGCTCCTCTTCTTCCGCCTTCATTTCCAAACGGGCAAGGTTAGCAACTTTATGGACTTGATCGCGGTCAATAATGGGCATAATTTTGGATTATTTGTTCTTGGTTATTTGTTATTTGTGAGTAGTTATTTGTTGTTTGTTTTTTGATGCCTAGCTTAGAGTCTATTAAACAACTCAGAATTCTCCTAGAATAATAGAATTCAGGAGCCAGGAGTCAGGAGAGTTTGATTTTTTTGTGGCGGTAATTCTGCCATGAGGAAGGATAGAAAACATGGTTTTTTCAGAAGTTACTCAACCAAACATTTGTTAAAGGTCTATCAAACAACAAACAACAAATAACCAACAACTAAAAGTAAACATCCATTCCTGAACGTCCTGTGGTTTTGAGCCAGTTTTGCGCTTCAATGTAGTTATTGGGGGCAAGGCGAATGGCTCGCTTCCAGTATTCAGCCGCTTGATCAAACAATGCTTCACCCGCATCATCGTTTCCAGCTTCTTTTGCTTGCTCACCCTGGTAGTGGTAGATGACAGCAATATTGTTGAGTGCCTGCATCATACGGGCATTGACTTCAAGCGCCTCATGATAAAGTTCTAAGGCTTGCTCGTGTTCGCCATTGCTTTGATGAATCAGCGCCATGTTATAGAGAATATAGCCGCGATCGTACGGGTCTTCCTCGAGCTTGAGAGCTTCCCTATAATTATCCATCGCTTCAGCATATTCTCCATCTGCTTGGGCTGACATCCCGTCACGGTAATAAGCAAAGGCTTCTTTGGCTTGCTTATTCGCAGGCAACAGCTTGAGAATGAGGTCTGCCATTACCGTAAAGCTTTTATCGATGAAGTTATCGTTTCGTTGAGTTCTTGGCATAGATACCTGTTTTGATCGCGCTCAGTTAATTAGGGTAGCTTGCTTACTAGGGATTTTTGGATACTAATTGTTAATTTAGCGCCGATCAGCCACTTCCTGTGATTGTCACCCCTCATTTCGAGGAATGGCAGGTTCCCGGTTCGTGCCCATCCCTGTATCCATCTCATCAAGCTTGAGGTTACGTGTGCCACTGCAATAGCTTACCCAGACATCCATGTGAAACTTTTTTGCTCCATGTACGCTCAAAGTGTAAGTAAATATACAGATATTTAGATTAAATGAAAGCTTCTAAATCTCTATCATTACTAGTGACCCTTTTTATTTTAGGGACAGTAACCGCTTGTGCGTCAGGTTCGGGGAATTCCGCTAAGGTTGTTACTGGTAGCGACTCTCAACCCGATAGTTCGGCATTAAGTTCGACTCGAGAATCTCAGGATACAGTAAAAAGCGATCGCACCACTCCCATCGCCCCAGCCACAACAACCCCAACACTCCCCAAAACAAAAACTTACCCCATGAGTGTGGAAGGGGAAAAAACGGACATCACCCTCAAACTGTACGATGAACGCCGTCAGGATTTTACGACTTATATCCCTGAAGATGACTTTGTTGCCGAATCAGTCAGTTCAGGAGAAGGAACCGGGACTCGGCTGTTTTACAACGTCACTGGCACTAAAGATAAAGATGCCTATATTTCTATATTTTTCCCCAATCAAGAGACTACTGTTGAGGACGTTGAAGCCTTAGTCACCGGTAAAGGTGGATTAATAGAGAGTAATCAGTGGCAAGTACTCAATCGTACAAAAGAGGTTCCCTATTCCTGGGTGCAGGAGAAAATCTCTTACCAAAAAGGTACAGGGACTCCGAATATAGTGGGGGAAGTGTACATTGGCCAGGATAAGGGCAAAGCCTTTTATGTCATGACCCAATATCCAGCAGAATATGGAGATGGGTTTGCACCTAGAGCTGATATAGTTTTGAACAATTTGCAAGTGAGTGCGGGTAACTAAAGGCGGCACTGTAACTTAACAGTACATTTCTCTTTATACACTCAGGTCTTACCCAACTGGCTATGCTATCCGCAAGGGTGCAAGCCCTAGTATGCCATGCCTATACGAAGAGGGTGTATTCAGGCAGAAAATGCGTAAGCTCTGAGAGTGCTGGAGACTCATTGAACACAAGCCTAACCTCTATGAGTGCACCCCTGCACCTCCCCTCGCTCTCAGAATTTACTTTACATAACTTTAGATTACTTTATATAATAAGCGAACTGACGAGTTTCATTAAGTTTGTATAAGTCGCATAACACAGACTTTACAGAGTGCCAGTCCAGAGCCTTGACTGAGTGGTTGAGATTTCAGGACACCACCTTAATGAAAACCACCGTCTTCCTTCTGGATGTTCAACCAGAACCTCTAGAACGCAACCTCAAGAGGCAAGGCTAGGGATATGGCATGAAAACGCAGTGGAAAAAGGCATGGGTTAAAACTGCCATGTGGCTTGTTACCGAGATCGTCTTAAACTTACTCGGACTCGATAACCTTGCCGACTATAGCGAGTTCCTCTTCGAGAAAGAAATTACGCTCACGATGTATCAGCCACAAATCGTTATTGTCGTTCCATCTCGCAACTCTCAGGTTAATTACGCTCAGCCCTATCGCTTCCCACTTCTGACTCCTGACTCCTGACTCCTGACTCCTGAATTCTTGTACTTCAGTAGATTTCTCGTTCTTTAACAAGAAAAAATCCTAATAAATTCATCAAACATTCATCTCACTTATAGCCTCTAAAGGTCATTCCTTTACACAAATTTAGGTAGCTTAAAAACAAGGCTAAGCGGTGAGTTTTCATTCACTGAGGACAAGAGGTGTTTCAACGTTTTACAACAGGCAGTAAGCGTTGAAAGCTGAATCAACACGCAGGTTTTTGCAACTCGATCAGCTTTAATGAAAACCGCCGCCTTCTTTATTCTGGTTAAGCTAATTAGCATAAAAACATTGCATAATTGATTTTCCGAGAATTCCCTAGCCAACGTCCAAGCGCAATTTAAATACACAACAGCTTAAGGGTTGCACCTCTACCGATCTTCCCCAAAAGAGGCTGAGCTATGAAGAGGCAGTGGAAAAAGATATGGATTCAAGCCATCTTATGGCTGTTCACTGAAATTATCTTAAATGTACTCGGACTTGATAACTTAGCCGACTATAGCGAATTCATCTTTGAGCAAAAAAATGCGATCGCTAAACGCCAACCTCAACTAGCCGTCGTCATTCCCCTGCGCCGTCCAAAAGACTATTATTCCCTAATGTATCGCTTCCCAATTGCTCTGAACGCTTGATATAGACTGCGATGGCCAAAATCTAAAATCTAAAATAGTTTGTCATCACATTCAGCCAAAATCTGGATAAAATATGGCTCTGTCACGCAGTATAAAGCTCCAATGTCCAGCATCTACTCTGCTCCCTTTCCCCCCGAAGAGATTGCCGCCGAAGGAATCAAGCCACAAGAATACGAAGAAATCGTCCAACGGCTAGGGCGTCACCCCAACAAAGCGGAACTAGGAATGTTTGGCGTGATGTGGTCGGAGCATTGCTGCTACAAAAACTCCCGTCCCCTACTCAAGCAGTTTCCCACAACGGGCGAACGCATTCTCGTCGGCCCCGGCGAAAACGCGGGCGTTGTAGATTTAGGAGACGGATTAAGACTAGCCTTTAAAATCGAATCCCACAACCACCCCTCAGCCGTTGAACCCTTTCAAGGTGCCGCCACCGGCGTTGGGGGTATCCTGCGAGACATCTTTACAATGGGGGCGCGTCCCATTGCGGTTTTGAACTCCCTGCGCTTCGGTTCCTTAGAAGATGCCCGGACACGACGGTTATTTAGTGGCGTGGTGGAAGGAATTTCCCATTATGGGAATTGCGTTGGGGTTCCCACCGTTGGCGGAGAAGTTTACTTTGACCCTGCTTATACTGGCAATCCTCTCGTGAATGTGATGGCACTGGGGTTAATGGAAACCACTGAAATTGTTAAATCCGGTGCGGCGGGTATCGGTAATCCCGTGTTGTACGTCGGTTCCACCACCGGCAGAGATGGCATGGGGGGAGCCAGTTTTGCCAGTGCAGAACTCACCGACCAATCTATGGATGACCGGCCAGCCGTGCAAGTGGGCGACCCCTTCTTAGAAAAATCCTTGATTGAAGCCTGTCTAGAAGCGTTTAAAACCGGTGCAGTTGTAGCCGCGCAAGATATGGGTGCGGCGGGAATTACCTGTTCCACCTCAGAAATGGCCGCTAAAGGAGGAGTGGGTATTGAACTGGATTTAGACTTAATTCCCGTGCGAGAAACGGGGATGGTGCCTTATGAATATTTACTCTCAGAATCGCAAGAGCGAATGTTATTTGTAGCACACAAAGGACGAGAGGCAGAATTAATCGAAATTTTCCAGCGTTGGGGACTGCAGGCGGTGGTTGCTGGGACTGTGATTGCAGAATCGATGGTCCGAATTCTCTTCAAAGGCAAAGTTGCTGCAGAAATTCCAGCCACGGCTTTAGCGGATAATACGCCCATTTATCACCGGGAATTGTTAGCTGAACCCCCCGACTATGCCCGGAAAGCGTGGGAATGGACTGCTAACTCTCTACCTCCTTGCAATCCAGAAGGACTTGAAATCCAAGGTACTCATAAAACTTGGAATGACATTCTCTTGCAACTGTTGGACACTCCGACGATTGCCTCAAAACGTTGGGTCTATCGCCAGTACGACCACCAAGTACAAAATAATACTGTCATGCTTCCCGGTGGTGCTGATGCGGCCGTTATCCGGTTGCGTCCAGTAGAACTAGAAACGAACCCACCCCAACAAAGTGGAGTGGCGGCCACCGTTGATTGTAATGCTCGCTATGTCTACCTCAATCCTTATGAAGGTGCGAAGGCAGTCGTGGCAGAAGCATCACGCAATCTTAGCTGTGTGGGGGCAGAACCTTTAGCTGTCACTGATAATCTCAATTTTGGGAGTCCCGAAAAGCCGATTGGATACTGGCAACTGGCATCCGCTTGTCAAGGTATTGCCGAAGCGTGTCAGGAAATGAAAACACCTGTGACGGGAGGAAATGTTTCTCTCTACAACGAAACCTTGGATTCTAGTGGGACACCTCAGCCGATTTATCCTACTCCAGTTATCGGTATGGTGGGGTTAATTCCTGACCTTGACTATATTTGCGGCCAAGGTTGGCAAGCTGAGGGAGATGTGATTTATTTGCTGGGATTGCCACTGACGACGGGTACTCCTCATCTTTCTTTAGGGGGTTCTGAATACTTGGCGGCGATTCATGGGGTAGTGGCCGGCCAGCCTCCCGTTGTGGATTTTGACTTAGAACATCAGGTTCAATCCATAACCCGAACAGGTATTCGTCGGGGTTGGGTACGTTCTGCCCATGATTGTTCTGAAGGGGGATTGGTGGTAGCGTTGGCTGAATGCTGTATTGCCAGTCAGTTAGGTGCCGAAATTCATCTGGAACTCGCAACAGAGTCTCTGGAACGTCGTTGGGATGAGATACTTTTTGGGGAGAGTGCTAGCCGCATTCTCGTATCTGTCTCACCCGAACATCAGGTTAGTTGGGAATCTTACCTGGAAGAACAATGGGGAGAATCGTCTCAATATTGGCAACAATTAGGTGTGGTACACAGCAAAAATGCAGATTTCCGACTTCAGGTAGCTGACGCTTTACCGCTCATTAACGTTACGATTGGGGCAATGAGCGATCGCTTTGCCCATGCCATTGAACGGCGTTTGCATATTTAGCCCAATAAGTAAACCTTTTGTACAACCTATGAATAGTAGCACCAATACGGATGCCATTGGTAAGCAGGAATACTGTTGTTGGTGCTATTCTTAAATAGTTGTTAAACAAGCTTAACAAACAATAACAAAGCTTTGGCTTTGTGCCAAGTTTCTCTCACTGACGTTCTGCTGCTATCAGGAGCATACCCTAGTATGATGCATCGCCAATCCCTTTCTTCTAATCAGAATCCGGAGCCATCAAACGATAGCTATACACAGCGACCTGACAAACCCGAGGAAGCTTGTGGAGTTTTTGGCATCTACGCACCGAGGGAAGATGTCGCTAAACTGACTTACTTTGGTCTTTATGCCCTACAGCACCGGGGTCAAGAGTCAGCAGGAATTGCGACGTTTGAGGGTGGCAAGGTGCATCTTTACAAGGAAATGGGGCTAGTTTCCCAAGTTTTTAACGAGTCGATTTTATCAGAACTGCCGGGAGAAATGGCAGTCGGACACACTCGCTACTCTACCACAGGTTCGAGCCGTGTGGCGAATGCTCAGCCTGCAGTGGTTCAAACTCGCTTAGGGACACTGGCTCTTGCACATAATGGTAATTTAGTCAATACTGGGCAGTTGCGCGAAGATTTACGCCAACGCAATTGTAATTTTGTGACGACAACGGATTCTGAGATGATTGCGATCGCGATCGGATCGGAAGTGGATAGCGGTAAAGAATGGTTAGATGCGGCCATTAGTGCCTTTGGTCGCTGTTCAGGAGCGTATAGTTTAGTGATTGGTACTCCAGTAGGGATGATGGGAGTGCGCGACCCTAACGGTATCCGTCCTCTAGTGATTGGCACCCTTAGCGGCAATCCTCAGCGCTATGTTTTATCCTCAGAAACCTGTGGTTTGGATATCATTGGCGCAGAATATCTACGGGATGTGGAACCGGGAGAATTGGTTTGGATTACCGAAGAAGGGATGGCATCCTTCCACTGGAGTCCCCAGCCAGAGCGAAAGCTTTGTATATTTGAAATGATTTATTTTGCTAGACCCGATAGCGTGATGCATGATGAAACCTTGTACAGCTATCGCTTAAAGCTAGGGCGACAACTCGCGAAAGAGTCTCTCGTCGAAGCTGATATTGTAATTGGTGTCCCTGATTCTGGCATTCCGGCAGCAATTGGGTTTTCTCAACATTCTGGTATTCTCTATGCCGAAGGATTAATTAAAAATCGTTATGTAGGACGCACCTTTATCCAACCGACTCAATCCATGCGAGAAGCAGGGATTCGGATGAAACTAAACCCCCTAAAAGATGTTTTAGCGGGGAAACGAGTTGTGATTGTGGATGATTCCGTTGTGCGGGGAACCACTAGCCGCAAAATTGTTAAAGCGTTGCGGGATGCGGGTGCAACTGAAGTACACATGCGAGTCTCATCACCACCGGTGACTCACCCTTGTTTCTATGGCATTGATACCGATAGCCAAGACCAATTGATTGCGGCAACCAAATCAGTAGACGAAATTGAAAAACAGATAGAGGTGGATAGTCTCGCTTATCTGAGTTGGGAAGGAATGCTAGAAGCAACCGGTGAAAACCCCAAGAATTTTTGCACGGCTTGTTTTACGGGAGATTACCCGATTCCAGTTCCAGAACTGCTCAAGCGTTCTAAGTTAATGTTAGAAAAAGCCGAAAAAAAAGCGGAAAAAGTAGTTACGGTCTAAACATAGCTGCTTTTTCTTAGTGGAAAAAAGTCATAGGGTGAAAGAACTGCCCTATGGCTTTTTGTTATTAATCTCATATCCTGAGTTCATGTTGCTTTCTTGGGATTATATCAAATCGGTTTAAATGACCATACAACGTGTAAGGGCTGGTTTTGATGCCAAGTTTTCGGTACTGCCCAACGCGGATGGTTAAACCCGCCCCTACGATAATCTGGTTATTCAAACGGATTGAATATCTAAGGATGAAAGTCTTTCCTCCTATCTTCTGACTCCTGACTCCTGTCTTCTATTTTTTCTAGGAGATCTATTGAATTTCGGTATCTCCTAAATAGCGTTTTAAATAAGGGGAAAACACCTCATAAATGAGGGTTAAAGGTTTACCATGATGCCAAAACAAATAGTGGCGACCCCAAAACGGCCCTTTTTCTGCAAAGGCTGATTCTAATGCGGCGGAATGACCGTAATAAATTCCTTGAATATCTCGGTATAATTCACTTCGTAAACGCGAAAGGCTAGCCCAAATCGGTATATTCCGATTTTGCAAATACTCATCAACATGGCTAGCATCCCACCAAGATGCAGCGTATGCTAATCGTTGGCCTGAAGCGGTGCGTAGCCATACCTGTCTTCGCAATCTAGGGCCGGGTACAGCCTGGATGTGTTTGGGTGCGCCATCATCCGCCATGCCAATGTTAGACATATCGATGACATCAACTTCGGTGGGTTCTGTAGTCAGGAGTTGGAGGTGACGTGTAGGAGAACCATCACCTAATAATAATATCTGCCAAGCCGGGGCTAGCTGACTATGGGGTAATCCTTTGAGAACGGTATCCTCTCCTCCCTCCCAGATGGGGGTGAGATTGTGCCAGTTGGTTTCGAGCGTGCTACTGTTTTTGGGTGGAAAGGTTGCAGTCAAGGTATTTTACAAATCTTAACCTCTACATCAATTATGATAGCGCTCTTCGCGGATGGCTTCAGCTCATTCCAGCAGAGAGGTAAGCTGTTATGCATTCAAATTGCACTGTAAGGTTGGCGGGGGAGCAGGGGAGCAGAGGTGCGGGGGTGCGGGGGTGCGGGGGAGAAATTCAAATGTTGTTTAGCTTATCATCACCAATGGTGCCACAGTGCGGCGCTGAGGGCTAAAAAACTACTGTAACTAGCTTGTGGTCTAGAATTCCATTAACTTTTGCATCCTTGTAGGATATTCCCCTATGGAATAGAAAACCTCAAAATCACTTTACAAAGTCAATCTAGGGAGGGAGTTCATAATCCTTTTCTAGATAGAGCGCTTCTTATTTTTGAATCAGATATAGTTGCTTCTATCAAGAATAAACTTGTTTTTTCCTAGCCAATACTTAAACAGAAAATCTCTGGCAAGTTTCATCAATTAATCTCCGATTAACGATTTTAGCTAACCTATCTTTAATCAAAAAAATGAACAATAGACCCATCAATAACCGTACAAATTCTAACACCCGTTTACAAAACGGTAACAACCTTAACACCCATGTAGAACGTGTTACCCCTGATGCTGTTTCCTATAAGGATGGTTATGTTCATGGCCGTACTGTGGAACGTCGTGCTGAAATAGAACGCCAGCAAATTCGTGATGAAAATACGGCGGCTCGGGCTTTGTTTTTAGGTATTGGTCTGACTGCTATACTTGCTGCTGCTATTGGTAGTATTTTTTATTTCAACCAACGCCAAGAGACTGTAGAACCCGTCTTTGTACCTGTTCCTAGTACTCGTGAACAGCCTAAGCAAGAAACAAAAATCATTGAAAGAACAACTGAAACTATACAACCACAACCATCTGTTTCCAATGACACACCACCTGTAGTAACTCCTCAACAAAGCCAGCCTGATATTGAGGTAATTGTTCCTCAATCAGAGCCACAACAACAAGTTCCCACTCAGGAGAGTACAAATTCTCCAGCTCCCCTAACCCAACCGCAAAATCAAGCAGTCCCTAACTCTTCACTGTCTAACCCAACGAATATACCTACAACAACAACTCAACCTAGCCCCAATAATCAATCCTCATCTACTGCACCCCAAACACAGATTCCAACTATTAGAGCTACAACAGAGTCACCAAATACCACAAATCAAAATTCATCAAATCAGATTCAAAACTCAACTGAATCGGATAATTCTACTTCGGCTGAGGGACAAACTAACTGATTGGAGGGAAATCAACAGCATGAAAATTCAGTCCCGTCATCGCCGTTAATATTTGTACAGAAACGTTAGGATTTGTTTGTCCACTTGAGGGCGCAGCATTCGGATACAGAATTTAAGTTTACTCAGTTCAATCGTCGCTCGAATGCTTCGCCCCTACAGCTACTGTGGCGAATTAACCAACGTTGTACTTTCGTCAAGAACAGATTCAGCGCGTGAGGATAGAGGAGGAGATTCATTCGCTGCAATCTCTTTTAGCAGTTGGTAGACAATCTCTCGATTTTCGGAGTTAGCTAAATGCAAAAGCTCCTTATATAAAGCACGGGCTGAATCATCATTTAGAATTCGGTAATGGAGAGTTTTTATCCAGTCTGGCGCACGAACAATTAATTTAGGAGCAACATCGATAAGTGCCTGAAGCTGCGCCTTTTCATCAAAAGATTCTAGAAAATGGATCAGACCATACATGACTTCGTGATGTTCGCACTCATCGTCTAAAACAAGATGTAGTTCTGGTAAATATTCGTTTTTCAGATTCTTTGCAAGTTCAGCCATAGCGTCTTCAAAGGCTACGACCTCTGCACGAGACCGCATGAATCTGTTAG
Source organism: uncultured Microcoleus sp. (assembly GCA_964588805.1). Lineage (GTDB taxonomy): Bacteria > Cyanobacteriota > Cyanobacteriia > Cyanobacteriales > Coleofasciculaceae > CAZPRJ01. The sequence continues at coordinate 13,028 of CAZPRJ010000109.1, forward strand.
CATTCATTTTTTCAATCAAAGCATCTTCTTTCATGTTTTCTCCCTCACTTTATTAAAAGTACTTAACCAGGTTGACTTATTTAGCTGGATAATTTGCTGTAAGCTACGGCGGATATCAAATGTATAGAGTCCTTCTTGGCGATAAATTGATCGCACATCCCACACTTCACGAGCAAGAGCTTGTCTTGGTGAGAGGCTCAAGTCGGGAGGCGATCCATAAGATAGCGTTTTACGATGACGACCACCCGCTCCTGGAGACGGGTGTTCCATCCATATTGAAATCCCCTTGTCTCTGGTATATCCTGGCACTTTGACTTTCATATACGCATCGGACGGGATGTGATGTGCTGTGAGGTTATCACCTTTACCTCCAGCCTTGTTTAATTCACTGTAAGTTCCAACAGCACCCTCACCTGGAACTAGTGTACCCATCTAATTCGCCGTTTCCCGTCTCATTTGCATGACTAACGGTATCACTAATTGTTGCAATAGCAAGGGAAGTGGACTGTATATCAATTTAGTTGAATAAGAATTAGTTGAATAAGAAGCGATCACATATCCTGTATGTAGCGCGATCGCGTTTTTCTTTTCTTGGACGGAAAGGAGCGAATGCTGACTTTTGAAGTACCGAACGCTTAAACGGAGGAAGGCTCACTGTACCAAGCGCGATAAAAGTCGGGATAACTCATGTTTTGGGCACAGCGCCAGAGGACATTATGGCAAAACCTGTAGAAAAAAAATTTATCTATGAACACCTCTTCTGTCATGTAATGCTTCAAAGCTTTGGCTACTTTCGGAAACTGCCGATCACTTTGCAAAATTCCCTCCAAACGCTCAGGCATACCCTCAACTTCACCCCACTCAGTCAAAATTAGTTTAATTAGGGTAGTAATTGCAATTTCATGACCTAAGTCAATTTTCCCTAAGTTCTCGGCTGCTTCTACACAAATGCCATAATTATTAGTAGTCTGAATCAGTTTGACTAGAGCTGAAATTGCTTTTTCATTGCCTTTGCCAATTATCCCAAAGCTGTTAATCACGTCTAGAAGGAGGCTCCAATCCTGATTTTCATGACTCTTATGCATCAGTTCAATTAGAACAGTGATCGCTTTTTCATTACCAGGGTCAATTTTTCCTAAGCTATAAGCTGCATAGCGACGAGTTTCGTCATCCAGAATGGATTCATCCTGGTTTGGAGCAATTAACTCAACTAAGGCGCTAATTGCAATTTTGTTACCAGGGTCAATTTCCCCTAAGCTACGAGCTGATAAAATATAGCGATTCTTATAGAAGCTAAAGACTTGAATATCATCTAAAAAAGAGCCATACAATTCATTCGACGCTGCCCTTTCTATGCTATGTACAAAGTTTTCCATGTCACTTACAAACGCTTCCAATCCCTCCACTGAATAGAGAGCTTGATCCAAATTTCCAGGATATTTCAGAAACTCTTCACTGTGATAGTATTTCTTAGAGGACTCAATGAGCTTTACTAGCGTGGCAATCGCGATTTTGTTGCCTGGATCAATTTTACCTAAACCAGTAGCTAGTAACCAATCGGCGCATTCATGATCATACTCAACGGTCTGAAGCTCCTTAGCTAAATAAGCGATCGCAGCTTGATTACCAGGAGCAAATTTTGACAAACTCTCAATGTCTTCAAGACCAAAGCTCTGAATCTGAGCAATTAAAAAGTCAATTACAGTTTCATTTTCAGGGTCTACTTGCTGTAATCTCTCAACCTCTTGTTCTAAGGATTCTGGCTCATGCCAATAGTCCACAATCTTCTTGACTAGAATGGTAATCGCTATTTCATTACCAGGGTCGATTTGCCCTAAAAGCAAAGCTAGTTCTTCCTGATCGATATCTTCACTTTCCATTAAATTGACTAACAATGAAATTGCTGTTATGCTATCAGTTTCTTTCAGTACCTCTCTAGCTATCTCTGCTGGGGGTACAGACTTCCGCAAATCACTATACCTCCATTTGATTAGATTATCTGTCGTTTCTCTTGAAGGAAGGAATCCGTCATAATCCTCCATGAAGTCAGTATCGTACCATTTGAAAGACAAATCATAATTTTTATGGTTGCGATACTTCAATTTCTCTACATACGAACTACTAAAGCTCCAATCAATAATCATTCCTACTATCTCTTCACGCACGCTACAGTCCCTAAATTCAGCAATTGCAGCAGCCGCTAGCAGATAGGCACGATGCCGATAAAAATACCAGCACTCATCCTCAAAGTTTACTAACGCCTTGATAAACTCTTCTTTGTCCTGTTTTGGCACATCCTCTCGCCCCAGCCACAGCAAAATCACTTCCTTCCACTGCGGCTCAAAAATCCGATAGATACCTAAGTCTGGATTACCGGTGATATGGTTGAGGAAACAGTGCCAATCATCAATCGCTAGCGCTGCAAAGTATTCCTGAAATGTGGGATGGTAAAAGGCATAAACTGGTTCATCTGGGTCTTCTGCTGCCACACCTACTTGATTGAGCCATCCTAACTGTATTGCTAGCTGAAACCTCGGTGCATCGGGTTCGCCAAGTACCGATGAAACAAAGCGACGAGTCAACCGAAATCGAGAGTTGGATTGAGCTATTGCCTCCACTGCCAATCGTCCCAAAGCTTGGTTCAACTCCTGCCGAGTTGCTGAAGTAGTGGGAAAGTATTCTTGTTTCCACTCATAGAACACCTCAACAAATCGCTGGTAAAGTGTCGCCTTTGTCTGGGGTAATTCTCCTTGTCGTCGCTGCCAGGAATAACACATCAGCGCCAACCGCAAGGGATTTTTGACTAAATCTTTAATTCGTTCCTTCCCCCGTTGATCTAACGCCGTCCGTAACGCCTTCCCCAACTGCGGGTCACTCGGCTCGAACCACTTGCTGATAAACTGGTTAACTTGATCGGAATCTGGTTTCTTACCGTTGCCATAGCTAAACTCCAAGGTGCGATAGGTATCAAACCGTTCCAGCGCATTTTTGCCAGCATCCCAGATATTCAACCGACAGGTTAGTACTACTCGTGCTGATGACACCCAACCTGTGGTTAGTTGGGATGCGATCGCTTGTAAAAGTCCATTGCCAGATGCCTCTGCTGTCATCTCATCCACACCATCCAACAACAGCCACACTCGTCCCCGGTTGAACAGTTCCACTAGAGAATCCTCCATTTCTGGTGTGACTCGCGCCCTTTTCAGAGCATCCTTTAGCCAGACACTCAGCAGATACTCTTCTAGCGTTCTCCCCTGCAAATCAGCCAGCGAAACCCAAATCGCCACATCTTGGTCGGTGTCTTCAAACACCCAATCAGCAATCTGCTGCAACAGCGTGGTTTTCCCCGCTCCCGGTTCCCCGATGATGGCAATTCGTTTCCCTCTGCTTTTCGGGCTTAACCCTTGCCTGAGAACTTGCTCGAAAAACTCATCATGCTCAAATCTTCGGGTAACTTCGTACTCTGTTGGCTCGTATAACTTTGACCCTTGCTCTGGGGAATCATCACCGATGCGTTTTGCCTGTCGTTTACGTTCCACCAATCCCAAAGGCACATAAATGTCCCCACGCTCAAATATCGTTCCATCCCCAACCGTCAACGGATTGGTAGTTAATCGCCGTTTTTCAGCTAGCATTCCTTGGCAAACTTGCCGATGAATCAGTAGTTTCTGCTGTGGTTCTGAAGTTGCTGTCGGTGGCTCTAGCTCGCTGGTATTAACAAATTTCTCGTTCCATAACCAAGTAAATGCCTTTTCCCAAGGAGATTCACCCTTCCTGCTGCGGCCTTTGCCACTAGAGCGAAAACCAAGCTTGTCACATATCTCACGCAAATAGTCTTGGAATTCTTGGTGTGGCATTCCCAGGTAATTGGCAATCTCCGTATTTTTAGATGCTGCCTTTTCCTCATCAAATCGAGCTAGGAAGACCTCTCTAGTCTTTTGGAAGAAACCACAGTCATTAGCAACTTGGTTTAGAAACTCTTTCTTCTGTTCTGGCGTTGTGTTCGCTGATTCCATTACAAATCCTATTTAGGAAGATGCTTAAGCTGGCTGGCCGGTAAGTCACAATGGACTTACTTATAGAGTTCCCACAAATTTCTACAAAGTAACAAAGCTGACGAAGATAAATCTAATTCAGAGCATCATTCTAAACTGGGCGGTTAAAACCGCGTCTACACAAACAAAACCTGCCTACGCAGGTTTCAAAATACCTAACTTTTCCTTAGTCCGCGTAGGCTGACTTTGTTTTTATAGCCGCGAATTCTATTCGCCTGAACTATTTTTTTACTATTTTTCAACTATTTTTTATGAATTTTATTTGAATGCTAATTTTTCTATTCTGGGTTTAGTCACAAATCAGTGATAACCAACTCAATCATAAAGTATTTATGAGCAAGAAAAAACAACTCAGCATGATACTCAAAAGCGATGCCAACAAAAACAAAATCGGCACCATAAAAATCGCCCCCAAACATAAAGACAGCAATCACGTCCAACGCCGCCAACAGCAACGAGCAATCAACAACACCATGATTCAAGTTGCCCTAATGTACGGGCGCAAACACCACTACAAAGGCGCAGTCATTTATACCCTAACTGACCGAATCTTAAGACAGTCTCCTTACTTTCAATTTACCGATACCCTCCGAGGATTACGAGTGGTCTGTCTCAATGAACTACCCAATCCTAATATCCTCACAAGCTACTGGCACTCTGAAACAAAACGTAGAGTTCGCAGCTAACCCTAGGTATAACTCTTCTTTTTAAGAACAGAGTTATTTCATTCTTAACCAACTCCACCAAGAAATTAATTTCTTGGCTCATAGCTAAAGTCGGTTAAAACCGACTACTCCTAAAATTTTCAGTCCATTTTAATAGTCTTTCGCTATTAACCCGGAAATGAATTTCCGGACAGAGCACACTTCCAAAAGTACCTAGAAAAAAACACCAAACCTATGGTTTCAACAAACGGAAACGGTAAAACCTCCCTCTCTACCCTCAAGAAAATCCAAATTACAGACGAGCGCATCTTCATTCACAACTTAGAAATATCTGGAAAAGATGCAGCAAACTACCTGCAACAAGTACCCGAACAAGAACGCGATCGCATTTGCATCTGTGCCTTCAAAGCTGGTTTCCAAGCAATGCAAACTACCCAAAACACTCAGGAAATTGAATTCGTCAAACGGCAAATTGCCTCTCTGTTGAGTGACGTGGAAAAAGCGATCGCACTTATCCCCAACACAGTCCAGCAAGAATTAATCAGCAAATTAGGAACCAAAGATGGCCAAGTCTTAGCCCCCGTTCAACGACAAATTAATGAAGTTTCAGCCGTCACAAAAGAGCGAGTCAACGAAGTTAAAATGCTGCTTTCCCAAGACATCGACCCCTCTAAAGAAACCTCAGTCCTCGGCAATGCCCTCAAAACCATCAAAAACCTGCTAGACGCCACCCGCAACGACTCAGTGCAAGAGGTATTGACAAACACACTCAAAGATGTATCAGCCGAAAACGGTACACTCGCCAAAGCAGTGAAAAGCGTTGTCGTAGAAGCCGTCAAACCCCTTGCCGATGAAGTGGACAGACTCAGTAAAGAAATTCGCGGCAAACAGGCAGCAAAAGACGCACTGCAACAAACCACAGCCAAAGGCATCACCTACGAAGAAACCGTAGTCGCACAACTCCAGCATTGGTCGAAATTAGCAGGAGCTGAAGTCCGTCACGTCGGCACGGACAACAATTCCGGCGATATCCTGATCAAACTCACCCCCAAATCCATCACCGCCACAGAACTATCCATCATTATTGAAGCACGCGATCGCTCCCAACCTGAGATTAATGCGATCGCGCTTTCCGATCAAATCGCCCGAATGCGAACCACCTTAAAACGCATCACCAGCATCAACAAACACCTCACCACTCTCCGCCAAAGCGCCAACAGCATTGAAACCGAAGCAGACACACTCAAAAACGAGTTTCGGGATGCACTCACCTCCATTGAAGATGCCATGCGTACCTTCGACAACTAGTTAACCGTTAGGGTCTGTTTTGTTGCCTTCCCGGCTAGATTCAGATCCCCCTAAATCCCCCTTTAAGATCCCCCCCCTCACCCTCCTTTAAGATCCCCCTCTTCTCTTAAAAAGGGGGAAGTCAGATGATGCTTCGCTTTTTGTTATTCGGGGGAAGCCAGAGGATGCTGCGCTTTTGATTTGACGGGGACTTTCAAAGATTTCTCCCCCCTTTGCAAGGGGGCTGGGGGGGATCGTCCGTGGGCTTTGTATATAGCAACACACCACCTAGCCCAAACCATTCAACCAACCACATACTCATCTGCAACCACAAACCATGAGAAACACAAAGATTGCTGCACTATTGGCCACCAGTCTCGTCCTAGGACTATCTGTACAAAACCTCCAGATTTCCCCAACCCGTGCTCAGAACACTGGAACTACACGCACCCTTACAGAACCCCGTCGAATTCGCGTCCCCAAAATTGCCACCCAACGCAGCACCAAAGCCAACCCAAACTGCCCCTGCCCCTACGATGTCGCCTTCGATGGCAAAATCTGCGGAGGACGTTCAGCCTATGCCAAACCAGATGGAGATGAACCCGCCTGTTATGTGGGTGAGACAACAGCAAGACAACTTTGGTGGAACAGCCCCAATAATCGATTTGTAGATCGCCAACGAACAGGACAGTAAGGGGTCTGTAGTTTTCTATTAGCTTTCCCCCCTTGTTAGGCGAGGGGGGATCTAATTTATCCAACCAGGTGCATAAGTGGCATCTGATCAAGAGATATATACACTAGATACAACTTGCATCAACAAAAACACTTAATCGCCTTTGATGAAAAAATTACTCTTCATTCCAGTTGCTTTAGCTTTGGTTGCTCCAGTGGCTACCTGCACCCATAACCTGACTGCTACCGCTAGCACGGTTGTCCCAAAAAGTTTATCTTCACCGACACCGACAACGCAATCTTTAGCTCAAGCAACTTTCGCGGCCCTCACGTCTGATTGGTATCAATACAAAGCAACCGATGGTAGCTACTCTGCCTCCTTTCCCGGCCAGCCCACTGAATCAGTTGAATCAGACTCCTCAGTGCAGGTTATGTACGAAGATCGAGTTAACAATCGTGTCTACATGACACAGAACGCTCCTCTTTCTCCCATACCCAGCCAATTAGATGCCCAGATGGAGAAGGTTTTAGTTCAGGAAGCCCTTGATGCAGGGGTTGCCTCTCTTACTGAGGATGGCAGCACTATTACCGACCTTCAACACATCAGCTTCAATGGGTTATCTGGAAGAGAAGTCACCGTGCGAAGTAAACAAGGTATGGTGATGAAGATGCGGATGTTTATCGACCCGAAAGTACCGGCTATGTATATGGCGGCAGTTGGTGCAGAAAGTGGTAATTTAGATTTTCCTGAAACCCAAGCTTTTCTAGATTCTGTGTCTATTCCTCAAAAATAATATCCTTAGATTGAGCGAACCCTATCTTAACTTCTACACCGGATCTAACCAATTTAGAATGTTCGCTTTACTCTCCACCAATCCTTTATAAATTAATGAATCGGGTGTCATCGACTCGATCGCAGAGCGTAACTGAGAACACAACACAGCATCCTGCCGAATCACTCTACAATCCCGAAAGTATGTCCGAATCGTAAACAAGGCGGCATCATACTCTGGAAGTCCCCAAATCACCTGTCGTTCAATGCGGAGGTAGAGTCGAGGCTGATTGCCATCAAAATGCCGACCTTGCCATAGATGAACCGGTACATGAGGAGGGGGTTCGGGATGATGATTGAGGCGAGTATCGGTACTCAATCCCCAGGCAAAACGAATCATCGGTGGGCGAACAATCATTGTATTCACGATGGCCGAAGCCCGACGATTCATAGCGGCCATGCCTGCGACTGGAGTATGTACGCTAGCAAAATCTTGACCAATTTTCTCCTCTGCTGCCCAGTGGTTGGGATAGCATAAATGGATCGCACTCAGCCAGTTTTTACCTTCAGGAGAACGGCAAACCACAGCCATATCTTCCTGCACTTGTGCAGCTAAAGCGTCGAGGGTAGAGGCGTAAGGGGGTGAGATGGGAGAAGGTTGAGGGTGAATATGCTGTAACTGGAAATTGGCATCGAGATAAAGCGTTTCTTGAGTCAGTTGATTGTGCAGTACTCGGTTGCCATTGGCTAAATGTTCGACGCTAAAGTATTGGGGATGCTCGAGGGTGAGGCGTTGCAAGATTAAATTGGCGATCGCACCCGCTACCGCCTGATTATAATTACAAGTCTGATAATACTTGCTCAACCGTTCGGCACGGGCTTGCAGCTTGGCCTGACGATAACTCGAGAAGTTATCATCAATCTGAAAAACGTGGTGCTCGGCCTGACCATTATTGAAGCTAGAACCAAAGGGAATCAAACCTGGCTTGACTTCATAGCGTCCATTCGCCAGGGGGAAATAACACGCTGAATCTGCTGATGATTCAACCGTTTTCACGTCCTGTAACCCAAAATCCACAGCCATGAATTGAACGTACAGAAGGTTGCCAAAGAGATGGAAATGAAAGAATAGGGAATCGATTTAAATGGCCACAAAACCTGTAGGGGCGGGTTTTGATATTAAGTTTTCGGTACTGCCCAAACCTGATTCTAAAATGAGCCCCTACGATAATCTGGTCATTCAAACGGATTTGATATTACGCATTTTCTGCCTTAATACACCATCTTCGTAAGGGCAAGGCATACCTTACCCCTACAACCCTTGCGGATTCCATCGACAGTTGCGTATATCTTGACAAATTATCCCCATTCCCCATTGTCCGCTACTCAGATTTAGCGTAATTCTTCAGGATATGTTTCAGGAACTCGCCAGAAGTAAACCGTGTGTTCCCGTGAGGGGCCTTTGACTGTGACCACTTGTTCCGGTTTCCAATCCCCCATATCATAATCGTGGGAAACTACACGAGTGCCGGGTTTGAGTTGCAAAATCTTGGATCGCAGCTTCAAATTAAGCTGAGGCAAAAGATAGAGTGAAACGACAGAGGCTTCACTAAAGTCGGTTTTAAATAAATCTTGATTGAGGAACTCAACTCGATCCGATACCCCTGCCTGTTTGGCATTTTCCTGGGCTTGTTTCACCAATTCTGGGTCAATCTCTACACCAAATCCCCGTGCCCCGTACTTTTTAGCTGCCGTGACCACAATTCGGCCATCTCCACTGCCCAAATCATAGATTACATCATCCTTTGTCACCGAAAAACGGGGTTGGTAAGGGTGGAAACTGGAAGCCTCTATCATTCATGT
>CAZPRJ010000110.1:0-21241 GCA_964588805.1 uncultured Microcoleus sp.
CAGTGGGGGGTTTGGGGGGCTAGTCCCCCAATCAGAACTTGACTTTATACGACTATTTTTCGCTGAATACCATTTCTCACTAAATGCAACCCCAACTTCACCCCTGCCCCATTCTCTACAACTAGAAACTATTTGCACGTCCAAATTGCCCCTATTGTCAAGTTTCTCACCCCCTCCCAAGCCCGAAACTCAAAGAAAAAGCCAAAATCAGCGCATCACATCAGTATCCAATGTTATGATTGCGGAGAAATTCATGCATGAATAAAGGGTAATATTTATGACGCAAGCACCTGTTTCTCCTGTGGTGCTAGTCATCTTGGACGGCTGGGGACACCGCGAAGCAACGGATGGAAACGCCATCGCTGCCGCCAAGACACCCGTAATGGATAGCCTTTGGGCAGCTTACCCCCATACATTAATTCGGACTTCCGGGAAAGCTGTGGGGCTACCAGAAGGCCAAATGGGTAACTCAGAAGTGGGTCACTTAAATATTGGCGCGGGTCGTGTGGTGCCACAAGAATTGGTTCGCATCTCCGATGCTGTTGAAGATGGTACATTAAAACAAAATCAAGCACTGGTGCAAGTCTGCCAGGATGTTAAAAGCCGAGGTGGAAAGCTGCACCTCGTCGGTTTATGCTCCGATGGCGGAGTACACTCCCATTTGGATCACCTGCTGGGGTTGTTGGATTTAGCCAAGTCCCAGAACTTGTCTGAGGTCTGTATTCACGCTATTACTGACGGTCGCGATACCAAGCCAACTGAAGGGGTGCAAGCGATTCAAAGGCTGGAGAATTACATCCAGCAGGTTGGGATTGGACGCATTGTCACCATTAGTGGTCGCTACTATGCGATGGATCGAGACAAACGCTGGGATCGCGTTCAGCAAGCCTATAAGGTCATGACTCAAGACGGTTTGGGAGATGGTCGATCCGCCGTTGAAGTCTTGAAAGCGTCCTATGAGTCAGAACTCACCGATGAGTTTGTCCAACCCATGCGCCTGGATACCGGTGCGGTGGAAGCGGGAGATGGAATAATTTTCTTTAACTTCCGTCCTGACCGAGCACGACAACTTACCCAAGCGTTTGTCGATCCCGAATTTCAGGAATTTGAGCGGGATCAAATTCAACCCCTAACGTTTGCCACCTTTACTCAATACGATCCCCATTTCCCTGTATTGGTCGCATTTGAACCTCAGAATTTGAATAATATTCTGGGAGGAGTGATTGCTGAACACGGTTTACGCCAGTTACGGACTGCCGAAACTGAAAAATATGCTCACGTCACTTATTTCTTTAATGGGGGTCTAGAACACCCGTTTGAGGGTGAAGATCGGGAACTCGTACCCAGTCCGATGGTGCCAACTTATGATCGATGCCCCCCTATGTCCGCCGTGGAAGTGACGGATGGTTTGCTCAAGGCGATTGAAAAACGCATTTACTCCTTCATTGTCATCAACTACGCCAACACAGATATGGTGGGGCATACAGGAATCGTTGAAGCCGCTATCGAAGCCGTGGAAACGGTGGATAGCTGCTTGGGGCGCTTACTAGAAGCGATTAACAAAGCCGGGGGTACGGCCTTAATTACCGCCGATCACGGCAATGCTGAGTATATGCGGGATGAAACCGGTAATCCTTGGACGGCTCACACAACGAACCCCGTTCCCTTTATCCTAGTGGAAGGGGAAGGATTAAAAATCCCTGGATACGGTACGGACGTTGCCTTGCGCGATGATGGGTGTTTAGCAGATATTGCACCTACCATTCTGGAAATCTTGAAATTACCTCAACCTCCAGAAATGACCGGGCGCTCTCTGCTACAACCTGCTAATATTGATGTCCGACCCAACCGGACACCTGTGCGTGTTTCTCTTTAGTTATTAGTGAGTGGTGATTGGTTATTGGTCAGTCATAACCACAACTAACAACGAAAAACTCACAACGAAAAACCCACAACTAACCATGACAATCGTTCAAGTCCTGCAACTGATCTGGGCAATCTCTGCCATCGGTTTGATTGTTTTAGTCTTGCTGCATAGTCCCAAAGGTGATGGAATTGGGGGCATCGGTGGTCAAGCCCAATTGTTTACTAGTACCAAGAGTGCAGAATCAGCTCTAAATCGGGTGACTTGGGTACTAGCCATTATGTTTATCGGCTTGACAGTAGTATTGAGCGCCGGTTGGCTAGGGAAGTGACACTAGGACTTGGCTTCGGACTCCGTTGTTCAATTAACCGCAGATAGACGCGGATTAACGCAAATCATGTTTTGATTCATTCACTTCAATATCTGCGGTTCGATGAGAGAAACTACCGTATACCAATGGAGGCGTCCCCAGAACGGAACTGGAGACGCCTTTAAATTTGAATAACGGTATAATTTCCGGCAGATCCCCGACTTCTTGGTTAAAACCCTGATTGCTACTTTATGAATTTAAATTAGAAGTCGGGGATCTATGTTGTCTTTTCATATAAAAGTTTAATGTGGAATAGATTATGGGGAGTGGCGATCGCAACCAGTCTGTTAGTGATTTTGACACAGTTGCCGTCTATCCAAGCTCAAAACCTGGAATTTGCGCCACAAAAGCAGGAATCCCCCGCAATTAGTACCGAATTATCCTCTTCTCTACCCCCACCTCAAGTACACCCTCTGCCCTATTCCCTAGCAAAATGGCAAGACACCACTGATGTGAGCGATTATTTTTCTGAAGTCAAGCCAACACCGATAGGCTATTTAATCTGGTCGCAATTTCCAGTCAAAATCTATGTAGAACAACCGCAAAATCCGACAGAATCGCCTGCGAGCCGCCAGCGCTTTCAAAGTTGGGTACAAGCCGTATTGCAAGCAGTACAAGAGTGGAGTGTTTATTTACCGTTGGAGGTTGTTAACCAAACTCAAGGGGCTGATATTACAATTTTGCGATCGCGCCCCCCTCTGCGAACATCCATCGATCCCAAAACTGGAAGATTCAATAATATTCGCGCCCGTTCTGCTGAAGCCCGTTACAAATTTTACCTCCACTCTGGTAACAATTCTGCTCAGGAGGTTTTATCCCATCAAGTTACTATTGAGTTGAGTCCCGACCAAACCGTTGATTACACTCTAGCAACAGCCCGTCATGAAATCGGCCATGCTTTGGGAATTTGGGGTCATAGTCCTCTGCAAACCGACACCATGTACTATTCCCAAGTCCGCAATTCACCTCAAATTTCAATCAGAGATATTAATACACTTAAACGGATTTATCAGCAGCCTACTCGTGTAGGATGGCCTTTCCCTTTTGTCTCCCCCTCCAACCTTCCGTAAACTCTTTAACATTGATAGATTAAATTTAGTTTAATAATTAATTAACTTTAAATTCAAATAAAGTAGAAATAGAATTCACCAACTTAATATCAACCCAAAGAAATATATTTAGAACTATTTAATTAAAAATATATCTATCCTCAGCAATAAACTTGATAGATTAAAACACTGTATTTTTTGAAGCAGTTATTGTTGAAAAAACATAATCATCGGTGATATCAAATCCGTTTGAACAACCAGATTATCGTAGGGGCGGGTTTTGATGTTACGTTTTCGGTACTGTCCAAAGCTGTTTCTAAACCCGCCCTTACAGGTTTTATGGCTATTTAACTGGATTTGATATGACAAATTAGTTGAAATATGAACCCCTTTAATTGCAGTGGTTTAGAGTATTTGTTTCTATTGAATTTCCACGAAAATTACAATCGTTGAGGATTTCTATAAATCCTAGTTACTGAGTATTTTTCTAACCTCCTAGTAACTCAATTGAACTTAGATAAACCTGAAAACAAATGCTGCTTTATGCAATAAAGGCAAGAAACTGCAAACCATTAACATTATTGGCGTTGATTGAGCTAGCTTATGACATCTGCAACCCATAAAACCCAGACAGAAGAACAAGATACACGTCCGGTTGCGGAACGGGCAATAGACCAAAGTTTTTTGTGGCTCACACGCATATTTGCTTTGGGTGTAGCGGCTGTCTTATTGTGGATTGCTGTAGAAGTTGCGCTGGAAGCATGGCCAGCGATGCAAAAATTTGGTTGGCAATTTCTCACCAGCAGTGCTTGGAATCCCGTTGAAGATAATTACGGGATTATTCCTATGATTTATGGAACAGTAGTCAGTTCTTTAATTGCACTTCTGATTGCCGTACCGATTGGAACTGCCTGCGCTATCGTTCTCAGTGAGAATTTTTTACCCGTATCTGTTCGGACAGTATTGGTGTTTTTGGTGGAACTTTTAGCTGCCATTCCTAGTATCGTGTATGGTTTTTGGGGGATTTACGTCCTGATTCCTTTTCTACAACCGATTGGCTCATGGCTGCACAATAACCTCGGTTGGATACCCCTATTTTCTACACGGTATGCAGGTCCAGGGATGTTCCCGGCTGGGGTAATTTTGGCGATTATGATTTTGCCAATTTTCACAACCATTTCCCGTGATTCTTTAGCCGCTTTACCCACTTCTCTCCGGTGGGGTTCCTATGGAGTAGGTTCAACACGCTGGCAAACAATTTTTAGTGTTCTGATTCCAGCCGCTTTTTCCGGGATTGTGGGAGGAGCTATGTTGGCCTTAGGTCGAGCATTAGGAGAAACAATGGCAGTCACACTAGTGATTGGTAACAATAACAGTTTAAATTTCTCGGTGCTCGCACCTGCTAATACAATTGCTTCTTTAATTGCTAATCAATTTTCAGAAGCCAGTGGCTTACAAGAGGCTTCCTTAATGTATGCGGGGTTAGTTTTATTTATTATTACCCTAATCGTTAATATTCTGGCGGAGTTAATTGTGCGTCAGGTCAAAAAATACTAGAAATTTCCCAAAAAATTTGCTGTCAGTCCTAGCGTAGGTTAATGATTTAATTATGACATCCCACACTCAAAATCAGTCTGTTGACGACTCTGCAATGGATAATTTGGAGCGTTCATATTCTCGCCCTTGGACACTCATCGATCGTGTTCTGACTGTATTTGCATTTACCCTCCTGGGAGTGGCTCTCCTACCTTTGCTGCTGGTGATTTCTTACGTCATCATTAAGGGAGTGAATCGATTCAATCTCAACTTATTTACTGAACTACCTCCAACAGCATTACAAGAGGGAGGTGGTATTGCTAATGCGATTGTGGGAACACTTTTAGTGGTAGGAATTGCTGCAGCAATTAGTATTCCTTTTGGAATTTTGGCAGGGATTTATTTAGCAGAGTTTAGTTCTGGTAAGGTTGCTCACTCAATTCGCTTTGCCACCAATGTTTTAAGTGGCGTTCCCTCAATTATTATGGGTATCTTCATCTATGGACTGATTGTCGTTCCAACAGAAACTTTCTCGGCATACGCTGGGGGAACAGCATTAGCAGTTTTGATGTTACCAATTGTGGTGCGAACGACGGATGAAGCGTTACAGCTTGTACCGCAGGATGTGCGTTGGGCTTCAGCCGGGGTGGGAGCATCTAATTTTCATACCGTTTTACAGATTATATTGCCTGCGGCACTCCCCGCTATTCTCACGGGTACAACGTTAGCGATCGCCCGTGCAGCCGGAGAAACGGCACCTTTAATTTTTACCACATTATTTACCTATTTCTGGGCTCAAGGGTTAACAGGGCCAGTTCCTACTTTATCAGTCTTAATTTATAACTTTGCCAAGGTTCCTTATGAAAATCAGCGAGAAATTGCTTGGGCAGCCTCTCTGATTTTAGTTCTCCTGATTTTGATGACTAGTATTCTCTCTCGCGTTGCAGCGCGTAAGAGTATTTATTGATTTCCCCGATTTTCAAACCACCATTCAAATTACTAAATTTGTTATGCCTTCTACTAATCAAACTGACAAGCAAGACAATCAACAACAAACCCTTAAACCCAAAACTGCCAAGTCAAGCAAAACCGTATTGCAGACTGAAAATTTAAGCGTTTACTACGGAGATACTTTGGCACTTCAGGGTGTCTCAATGGAAATTCTCAAAAATTATGTGACGGCTTTTATTGGCCCTTCTGGTTGCGGTAAGAGTACGTTAATTCGGTGCTTTAACCGTCTCAACGATCTGATCGATAGTTGTCGAGTTGAAGGTAAAGTTCTTTACCGCAATAAAAACCTTTATTCTGGAAAAATCGACCCCGTACAGGTGCGGCGGCGGATTGGTATGGTATTCCAAAAGCCCAATCCATTCCCCAAATCAATATATGAAAATATTGCCTATGGAGCGAGGATTAAGGGGTACAACGATGATATGGATGAGTTGGTGGAGCGATCGCTCCAGCGAGCAGCTTTGTGGCAAGAAGTGAAAGATAAACTCAAGGAAAATGGCTTATCCTTATCCGGTGGACAACAGCAACGCTTATGCATTGCTCGTGCTATTGCCCTCGATCCTGCAGTTCTTTTGATGGATGAACCTTGTTCTTCCCTTGACCCAGTTTCAACCTCAGAAGTTGAAGACCTAATTCACGAACTTAAGGAGAATTATACCGTTATCATTGTCACCCACAATATGCAACAGGCAACAAGGGTGGCAGATTTCACCGCTTTCTTCAATGCGGAGGCAGGAAATCAGGGAAAACGCTTTGGTTATTTAGTGGAATATGGCAAGACTGAGCAAATCTTTGACAGTCCTCAAGAAGAATCAACTCAACAGTATGTGAGCGGTAACTTTGGATAAATAATACTTTGTTTGTTTGTCAATCAAAGATAAATGGGTTTAATCCTGGTAAATTTTATCTTCAATCTGGGATAGCTTATCCTCGATTTCAAAATGGTTGCATCGCTCCCACAGCTGAGCCACTTCGAGAATTTGCCCCATGAGAGTATAAGCATCCTGAGAACAGGAGATTTCTAAGTTTCCCCAACCACCATCCTCAATCGCACTTTCTTCAAATACAACAAGGCTTTGTTCGAGTTCTTTTCTAGCATCTCGAAGTAGTTGGCCTAAGCGCTTGGCGTTGCGTTTTTGGGCTTTGGCTTGTTGACGTGTTAGTAACATAGCGATTCGTTTAACCTCTACACTGTTGTATTTCCACAATAGAAAACGCACCCTATCCGGAGGAATTAGTAATATGCAACTTTTTTAATTGACTGTGAAGGTTTGATAAAGTGACGGCAGTCATTTTGATGGCGAAGTCCTCTTCTGTATAGGAGTAGGGGAGATGAAATGCAACCTTTTTCAGGGTGTACATCGGTGCAGTTCTACCTAACGTACTGTAATTAGAAGTTAAAAATGGCTTTAAGCAGAGATGGAAGATTATCAAGATACAAATAGGACAATCTAAGAACTGGTACTGATGACTCAATTCAGGCTATGCCGCCTGCATAAAGGCTCAACGCTGGAGTGATAAGTCAATAGAAACCCAGTTGTTATTAAAGATGAACCGTACTTCAATTCACCAAAGCATTAGCCTCAATTCTTCACTTCAGCCAATCAAAGCCACAGTAGAAAACCCTCAACCTCGAAGAAAATTCTCGAAGGGTTGGCTATTGCTACCCCTATTTACCACACCCTTTCTTATTGCAGCCTCCAGCTTTTCGGGTATATTGTATGCTCATCAATCTTCAAGTCCAGTTCGTCAAGAAGTGGCGGAACCCGTAACAACAACCACCGCTTCATCCCTGGAACTGGAACTGGCTCTCAATGAACGAGATATTTTGGAGCAGAAGTATCATGCAGCAGTCAGTCAATTGCATGGAACTCAAGACTTACACGCTGAGCTACAAATTGCCTATCAAGATGCAAAAGATTTCATCTCTAGTTTAAAGCGGCAAAATCAACAACTGCAAGCACTTGCAGCTAAATACTCTTCTCTACTTACCGAGATTGAGCAGTTAGAGGAAACAAAGCAGAAGCTAGACAACCAAGTTCATACCCAGAAGCAACAATTGTCAACCTTAGAAAAGCGTTTAGATGGCTTGGAAGAGCACAAACACAAGCTCACTCAAGACAATCAACAGTTACAGGTTGCAGCGAAGGAACTCAATTCCTTAAAACCCGAACTGGAGCAGGCGCTTTGGACAATCGCACAACTCTCGAAACAACTCAATCAGAAGCCGGAGGAGATGGTAAAGATTACTGTTAATGGCAAGCCGTTTTTAGTGCATCAGGAGTTAGCCGTAGCAATTGATACAGAACGCCAGCAACATCCTGTTCAAGATAATTTTCCTGAAACTGAGCAGCAAGCCTCTGCGGTCAAAAATCAGAAGTAAGATGAGGAGATGGGGAAATAGGCGATCGCGCTACACTTCACCATTATTTCGCCCCCCTCATCTTGTAGTTCTATCCTTCATCTTGTACAGTATCAATAGTAGAGTGTTGAGCTGCCTGCCTCATCACCTCATTCTGTATGTCCAAGGCCATAAGAATTTAGTTCTACACTTCACTGTAATTGTGTGCTCCAGGTACTGTTTATAGCCTAGCTTCTTGCTCGACTTCTTCCGCAACGTTCCAAACGTACCTTCTGTACTTTAACTCTTTAGTCCAATCATGCTACTTCTAACTCGTGAACACCTAGATTGGTAAGCTGTTAAATTAACCTGTCTCTGTACCAATCCAGCTATCCACTGGTGGATAGCCGCTAAACTTGTCGTTGTAAGCAGAGGAGAGCTACAGTGAGTTCTAATGACATTATTAATTTGGTGTAAGCACTAGAGTTAATGTGTCACACTTAACTGGAAAGCGCTATAGACCATAGACTCATTATGCTATTAACTCAACAAATATTTTATGAACGTTGGCTCTCAGCCATCTTGAAAACACTCGGTCAATGGAGAGGTGATTAGGCTTTTTATATGTAATGATATACCCGTATTAATCTGCATCTAACTTGACGGTTCGTTTATTGAAATTAGGATTATCTGACCAGATTCAAAACCATTGAAATTGAATTTGTCGGAGACACGCTATGTAATTATCGGGGTCATTTGCTAAAAAAGGCTGGAGTTTGTTACTAGCTATTCTTTGGCAATTTTAGATCCCGTTTTTTTCTGAATTTGTAAGAAACCTAGTGCAAGAAGGCAGAAGGGAAGTAAGTTTGTACAGTCAGCTTTTTAACCTTTTTAAATAGGTGAGTTATTTCCGCCGTGATGTACTAACATACAAAACACATCCTAATTTTAATAAATAGATTACCGCTTTAAATGGGTCAACTACCAATAAAATATGAACCACTCGATTGACATCGCTATATTTATATTAGTTGTCGCTTTTCCTTTAGTGATGACTGGTCTACTCGTTACTGGTAATCTAGAACTTTGGTATTATCTATGTATACATGGAGTACTTTTATTGGGGCTAGATTTCCTCAAAAAACTAGAGCAATAGAAAAACTGTGTTTTGTTATTTAAAAGTTTAAAAAATGAATGTTTAATACTAATTGGTTTTTTCAATGCCAATAGCAAGTCTCTATACTCGGACTCAACAAAAACGCCAATATAAAAAAGCCAAAAGCAACCAAAACAATTGCAAGCCCAGAAGGCCAATTAAAAAAATGACTCAAATACATCCCACTCACACTAGCCACCCCCCCAATTACCGAACCCAAAATCATCATCCCAGTGATCAGAATCATACTGACAACCCTCGCAATAAACGCGATCGCCAATCCCGCTAACACCGAATCACTAATCACATCCCCCAGCAACGCCAACCGTTGTACATCAACAGAGAAAGTAAAACAAATTCAGGACTAAGCAACTTGACGTTTGAACCGTAGGGGCGCACATCGGTGCGCCCTTGCTATGCACCGCGTTCCTGCCTAAGTTCTAAGAGAGAGTCAAACAACTGATCGAAGCGGATTTGGTCTAAAACCAAGTTTTTCTGAGAATTTAGCGCTTTGATTTTTCCCAATATCTTAAGATCTTAATAAAAGTGAACATGGAGTCGCTCAAGATTAAGCGATGGCTGTCAACCACCCCGACATAGATATCGCGCCGCTGATCGATCACGCCCTGCTCAATCCCGGAGCAACACCCGAACAAGTTGAAAAATGTTGTTACGAGGCGGATCGATTTCACTTCGCGGCAGTATGTGTCTACCCCGTTTATGTGAGGCAAGCAGCACAGTTGCTTCACGGCAAGCAACCAAAAGTCTGTACGGTGATTGGTTTTCCTACCGGCGCAACCACACCCGCCACAAAGCTCTACGAAGCTCAAGAGGCTGTAGAAAATGGCGCAACAGAACTCGATGTAGTCATCAACATCGGTGGATTAAAAGCGGGAAAGACTGATGAAGTTTACCGAGAAATCGCCCAAATTTGTGCCGAAACGGGTCAAACTGTTAAAGCAATTCTAGAAACTGCCCTGTTGACAGATGCTGAAAAACGTCTGGCTGCGGAAATATGTATGGATGCAGGGGTGCAATTTCTCAAAACTAGCACCGGCTGGCATGGAGGAGCAACTGTAACCGACGTACGACTGTTAAAGAAAGTGACACAGGGACAAATTGGGATTAAGGCAGCAGGAGGGATACGCACGATTGAGCAAGCCTTCGATTTAGTCGAAGCCGGAGCTACCCGCCTGGGAACCTCTCGCGGTCCTGAATTGCTCCGACAGCGCGAGACTCTCGGACAGGAGACAGAGGAATGAGCGGGGGAGCAGGGGAGCGGGGGAGCAGGGGAGCGGGGGAGCAGGGGAGCGGGGGAGTAGAGGAGAATGGATGATATAACCTCTTATTGATTGATTTCCTTAAAAATTACAAACTCACCTTAATTCTGGATATCTCCTTACAAACAAACAACAAATAACAAACAACCAACAACCAACACCTAATGAGTCGAACTTACAAAGCTACTGGTATCAATCTTAAGAGTATGCCGCTTGGAGAAGCGGATAAGCTTGTAACAATTTTGACGCGAGAGTTGGGTTTGATTCGGGTTGTGGCACCAGGTGCTCGCAAGCAAAACTCGAAATTGGGGGGTCGAAGTGGGTTGTTTGTGGTGAATGAACTGTTGTTGGCCAAAGGGCGATCTCTCGATAAAATTACTCAAGCAGAAACTCTGGAATCTTACCCTGGATTAAGTAAAAATTTAGGGAAATTAGCAGTCAGTCAGTATTGGGCGGAATTAGTCCTTTGTTATGCCTTAAGTGAGCAACCCCAAGAGGAACTGTTCACGCTGCTCAATGAACATCTCCGGCGTCTGGAGTGTCTGCCGAATGCGAGTAACGGCCAGTCAGAGGCAGCCTCGGTATTAGCACTCCTCTCTCACGGTATCTTTCATCTGCTAGCACTAGCGGGCATTGCGCCTCAATTTCAAACTTGTTGTGTCACACAGCAAGCTCTGCTACCCGACTTTACTAACCCCGATTGGCGGGTGGGTTTTAGTGTGGATGCAGGGGGAGCAGTGATTTTGGGACTCAATTCGTTGGCAACTGAACGCTCGAATCGACCTTTACTCGCAGGAGGAATGGACTCTCAACCCAGTGATAGCAATCTGATGCACGTTGCTACCATCCCTCCCCCAAGACTGAACACGAAACTGGATGCAATCGAGTTAACACTATTGCAACAGTTAGCGGCGGCTGAGTTACCCCAGTGGGAGGCCGTATTATCCCAGTCACCCGAACGCCTTCTTGCTCAGAACTCTTTAAACTTAGTCTGGGTCAAAGTGGAGCGAGTTTTGCGAGAGTATACTCAATATCACTTCGGTCGCTCAATTCGTTCAGCAACCCTAGTAGAGGCGTTATCTATTCCTGATCGATGAGGTTCTTACAACTACTAATTTTTTGAAGTCTATATGAAGTTGATTGTTAATCAAAACAGCGATAATGCAATTATCTGACTCTAAACGAGCAACACAACATCCTGATGAAATCAAGCCCGATGGCATAGAACTCAACGGTGCTTCGCCAATTGAGGAGCCAACGATCGGTAACGGTAAGGTTGGCTTGCCGGAGGCTAGTGATGTCCCCAAGGAGCCATCAAGGCTGGGGTTTGTACCGGTTCTGAAAAACCGTAATTTCTTGACGCTGTGGAGTGGTCAAGTTTTCTCTCAGCTAGCAGACAAGGTTTATCTTGTCCTCATGATTGCCTTAATTGCCAGTCGGTTTCAAAACCAGAATCAACCGATTAGCGGCTGGGTATCAGCAATTATGGTGGCTTTTACCATTCCGGCTGTACTGTTTGGTTCACTGGCAGGCGTTTTTGTAGATCGATGGCCGAAAAAGGCCGTGCTAGTGGCCACCAATATTTTGCGAGGTGTATTGGTTCTGGCTGTACCCTTACTGCTGGGACTGACACAAAATTGGTCGCCGCTTTACCATTTGCCCATCGGTTTCTTCGTTTTGTTGGGGGTTACTTTTCTAGTTTCTACGCTGACGCAGTTTTTTGCACCGGCAGAACAGGCGGTGATTCCCCTGATTGTAGAGCGTGGGAACTTACTCTCGGCTAATTCCTTGTATACCACAACGATGATGGCGTCGTTGATTGTAGGTTTTGCTGTAGGTGATCCACTCTTGGCGCTGGCTGATACACTTGTGCATCGCCTGGGAATGAATTGGGATTTTGGTAAAGAATTGGTAGTAGGGGGTTCGTATGCGATCGCCGGTTTGCTGCTATTGCTGTTAAAAACCGGTGAAAATAAAGAGGAGCCTGAAGAGGAGCCGCCTCACGTCTTTGCCGATATTCTCGATGGTTTGCTATATGTGAAACATCACCGCCGGGTTCGTAATGCCTTAATTCAATTGGTGATTCTTTTATCGGTAATTGCAGCCTTATCAGTTCTGGCTGTACGTTTAGCGGAAACCCTACCGGGATTAAAAGCCTCCCAGTTTGGATTTTTATTGGCAGCCGGAGGTCTAGGAATGGCTGGTGGCGCAGCAATTTTGGGGCATTGGGGTCAGCACATTTCCCACAATCGATTGAGTCTTTATGGCTCCATCGGCATGGCAGGAGCATTGGCTGGGTTGGCCTTGTTTACCCAAAGTCTATGGATTGCTTTTGTAATGACGATACTCGCTGGGGTATTTGCAGCGTTAGTGGCAATTCCTATGCAAACCACCATCCAGGCAGAAACGCCTACAGAAATGCGAGGCAAGGTTTTTGGGTTACAAAACAATGCGATTAATATTGCTCTGAGCTTACCCTTGGCCCTAGCGGGGGTGGCCGAAACAATGGTGGGGTTAAAGACCGTATTTTTGGGTTTAGCCGTACTAGCGATCTCTGGAGGGGTCTTAAACTGGTATATTTCCGGTACAGGATTAACTATGTCAACCAAAGTTGACAAATAGAGACTCGCTACCCAAATTCAACCTGAATGCACATCGCCTGGATTGGAAAAAAATCGCCCTTTTGCGGCAACGTCACCTACAGCCGAGAAGTCACTAACTCGCTTCTAGACCGAGGCTACCAAGTTAGTTTCCTCCATTTTGCACAGGAAGAAGAGGACGCTCGCAACTCATTCGGTTGCCAAGAAGTTCCGCTTCCTTTCCTGTACAGGTCTCAGGCTTATACCATTCCGTCGCCCAAAGCGACTAAGGTCTTAATGCAATCGCTTGATCAGCTACGACCCGATATTGTCCATGCTTCCCTAACGTTGTCGCCTTTAGATTTCCTCCTACCGGAAATCTGCCAAGAACTCAATCTCCCTCTAGTTGCTACCTTCCATACTCCTTTTGATGGCAAGCGACGCAACATCAAATCGGGAACACAACTGTTTACCTACCAGGTTTATGCGCCTTTTTTGGCGCAATACGACCGGGTCATTATCTTTTCTCACGTTCAACGTAATTTCTTGAGGCGGCTTGGTGTTCCTCAAGAGAAACTTGCCGTGATTCCCAATGGGGTTGATGTTCAAAAATATTCCCCTGGAGGCTCAAATTTTAAGTTAGAAGTAAACGCCCAACGCCTTTTTGTTTATCAAGGTCGAATTGCCACTGAAAAAAATGTTGAGTCATTATTAAAAGCTTGGAGGCGAGCTGAACTGGGGAATTCTTGTAAGCTGGCTATTGTGGGAAATGGCCCTTTATCAGCTTCGTTGATGCCCTTCTATGGGGAAGATTATGGCATCCTTTGGTTAGGATTTGTTGCCAGTGAACAGCGACGCATCGATATCCTACGAGCGGCTGATGTGTTTATTTTGCCGTCTCTTCTCGAAGGCTTATCTTTATCCTTATTGGAAGCGATGGCTTGCGGTGTGGCCTCTGTCGCCACCGATGCCGGTGCCGATGGTGAGGTATTGGAGGATGGCGCAGGTGTTATCCTCAGCACTCATCGGGTTGCTACTCAACTGCATACCCTCTTACCCTTATTTAGGGATCATCCTGAGTGGACGGCTCTACTCGGACAAAAAGCCAGGAAAAGAGCATTAGAGCGCTATACCCTCAGCCACAATATCACCGAACTGGAAAAGCTCTATGCAGAAGTTTTGCAGGAACGGCGTATACCTTTGAGTCATGGTGCGTAGGGGTGTTCTCGGAGCTAGGGAGCCGACAATCCTAAATCAGTCGGGGTAGGAGATCCCGTCAAGTGTTTCTTGGTGACATAACGGATGTGATTACGTCTGTAATAGGCTCTCAAGGATTTTCTCAGTGGTATTAGATCCCACATTCCGCACTTGGGTTGTAGTATGTCAAGTAATACGTCGATCTTGACTAATAACCAGTATTTTTACTGAGAAAACCGTAATTTTGGTGATGTTATTGCTACCTAAATAGAGTAATCAACACGTATTACATCGCGATCTGCGGAATGTGGGTTAGTTAATGCATTTAATCGCTCGCGCTCAGGATTCATAGAGGTTGACGGTTGTAATTTATCCAGCCGTCAACCCCTTTGGGGAATTCCAAATTGGTCAACTGCCCCATGTCTAAATTCCCACCCGTTGATAAACCTCGTCCAAGTGCTGTAAATGCCGTTGGGGGTCAAAACACTGCTCAATCTCGTCTGGCGTTAGTGTACGGGTCACTTGGGGGTCTTTGCTGATCAAATCGTGGAAATTTCCTTCGGGTTTATTCCAGGCTTCGTGAGCGCAAGATTGAACAATTCGATAGGCGTCTTCTCGGTTCATGCCCTTTTCTACTAAAGTCAGTAGAACTCGCTGACTGAAGACGACACCGCCGTAAAGATTCATGTTCCGCTTCATGTTTTCTGGATAAACCAGCAAATTCTTCACTAAATCGGTAATTTCTACCAGCATAAAGTGAGACAAAATGCAAGCATCGGGCAACATCACCCGTTCTACAGAACTATGAGAGATGTCCCGTTCGTGCCACAGTGCTACATTTTCCAGCGCAGCAACGGCATGGCCTCGGACAATGCGTGCCATCCCCGTCAGGCGTTCAGAACGGATGGGGTTGCGTTTATGAGGCATGGCCGAGGAACCTTTTTGTCCTTTGGCGAAAAATTCTTCCACTTCCAGGACATCGGTTTTTTGTAAGTTGCGAATTTCGACGGCAAAGCGTTCGATGGTTGCCGTGAGTAGCGCTAAATGTTGCACGAAATCGGCATGGCGATCGCGCGAGATGACTTGAGTTGAAGCGGTATCGGGTTGGAGGCCGAGGTTCTGGCAGGCGATCGCTTCCACACGGGGGTCAATATTGGCATAGGTTCCCACCGCACCGGAAATTTTACCCACTGCAATTTGAGAACGCAAACGGCAGAGGCGATCGCGATGACGACAGACTTCTGCTAACCATCCGGCTAATTTAAAGCCAAAGGTAATCGGTTCAGCATGAATACCGTGAGAACGCCCAATCATCACCGTATTACGATGTTGTTGAGCTTGGTAACGAATCGCTTGACCTAGTTTTTCAACCTGTTCCAAAATTAGGTCTAAGCTAGCCACCATTTGTAGGGCGAGAGCCGTATCCAAAACATCGGAACTCGTTAATCCCAGGTGGATGTAACGCCCCGCATCACCAACATACTCATTCACATTGGTGAGGAAGGCAATCATATCATGGCGGACTTCTTCCTCAATTTCTAAGATGCGCTTGGGGTCAAAATTCGCCTTGGCCTTAATTTCCTCAACAGCCGCCTCTGGAATTGCACCCAGTTCAGCTTGTGCTTCACAAACGGCCACCTCAACCTGAAGCCAGGTTTTGAATTTATAGGTGTCCGTCCATAATTCGCCCATTTCGGGCAGGGTGTACCGCTCGATCAATGCCTGTGCCGCAAAAGTCAACGGACATATTGTACCCTCACCGCTACTTCACTGATGCGTTCAGTCTGGCGAATTTTATTTTTTGAAGGTTTTAGGGAAGAAAGTAGGAGTCTCCGAGTCAGGAGTCTCTTCAATAAATAAGTATTTCGGCCGGCTAGAAGTAGATTCAGCAATTGCCTTAACTACCCATTTTAGATTTTTAATTGACAAATTTAACGTAATATGTATCTTGGTGGCAGCGATCGCTTGTAACTTCTATTCGCACTGTCCTCACTAGTAAGACCGGACTTTTTGCATAAATTATCAACAAAAGTCAGATAGCTAATACATATAGCTTATTTAGCAAATAGCAAAAGTCCTTCTTCTGAACCATCACAGCATCTAAGCTCTAATATTCTGCTTAGACAAGGCATCCGAAGGGTTAGGAAAAACTTTCATGACTGAGCCTAAATTATCCAAGCTAGCTAAACAAGGCAACCCAAAAGCGATCGCGGCACTGATCAATCGTTCTCTAAAACCCAAAGGTATCACAGCCAAAGCCTACCTACAAAAGAACGGATGCTTGCAAATCAGGCTGGAATCTTCTCAAGTTCCACCTAGAAGTTTAGTCAGGATTATTCGTAAAGGACTGATTAGTTTAGAAATCAAGTCGATTAACCGGGTTAAGATTTACGGAAAAAAGCTGGCTCAAGAGAATCCGGATTGGCACGAAGAATTTCAATTGCCAACTTCTACCCCTTCAACTTTATCTGAGGTGATTTCATCTTCAACGCCAGCAGAAGGTAGGGCTGATACGTTACCAGCCTCACAAAATTCGACAGAAAACATTCATTCACTCAATACTCAGTCAGTTCAGAAAAAGGAAACATTATCTCCTTCTCAAGAAGCCGTTTCCCCAGTTACCTACGAAGTCTTGCCATCACTGAAAACACTAAGTATCCGTTGGGCAGTTTGGGCGATCGCTGCTGGTGTACTAAGTCAGATTCTACGATTCGGCAGCAACTACATCTTGACAGGCTTGATTGCTTCGCAAGTCTTTGATCTGATGAATTTAATCTACGTTTTCATAACTGCTCTGCAAGTGTTTTCAGACATCGGCCTTGAACTAAGTATTATCCAGAGTAAACGTGGAGATGAACAAGTTTTTCTCAACACTGCCTGGACTATCCAGGTAGTTCGTGGCATAGTTTTATGGCTATGCTGCTTTTTAATTGCATGGCCTGTTGCCCAGTTTTATGAATCGCCTCAACTCCTATGGTTGCTCCCTGTAGTTGGTCTAACGCAGCTTATTTCTGGTTTTAAATCCACTGCTCTTTACACACTCAGCCGCCACATGAAATTTGGCATTTTGGCAATTTTTAGGTTGGGAGTGCAAGCAGTTAGCCTAACAGTAATGATTATCTGGGCTTCGTTAAATCCTACCGTTTGGGCTTTAATTTTTGGTAGCTTAGTTTCGGCACTTATTGAAGTGGTATGGAGTCATCGGTTAGTTCCACAACTACCTAATCGTATTGCTTGGGAGCGGAGGGCTGCATTAGACTTCTTTTCCTTTGGTAAATGGATTTTAATGGCGGCAGTTGCCCTATTTTTGTTTGAGCGATTGGATACATTCATTTTGGCAAGACAAATCTCATTGGAAAGACTCATCTCAGCCGAGCTATTAGGTGTTTATGGTATTGCTTCTACCCTCGCAACCACAGCACTACCATTGTTTACAGGATTTAGCTGGGCAGTAATTTTCCCTTTTTTCTCCAGGCAAGCGGAACTTTCTCGCGATCGCCTACGTAATAAGATGATGCAGCCACGCTGGCTGATTCTTTTGGTAGGGGCTGCTATTTTAACTATTACGATTAGCTTCGGAGATTTACTAGTCTTCACGCTTTATCCTAAAAGTTACGTTGATGCAGCTTGGATGTTGCCAATCCTTTCTCTGGGGCTTTGGCCAGTCATGTTGTCTGAGACAATCAACCCGCTTCTTTTTGCTGTCGGGCAACCACGTTATGCTGCTTTCGGTCGATTGCTCCAGTTAATTTTCCTATTAATTGGATTACCACTGGGATTTTCTTTAGCAGGTTTAGTTGGGGCTGTCATTGCGGTAGCGCTTAGTAGTCTTTCCTTCTATGGGGCAATTACTTATGGCCTACAACGGGAGAGATTGATTGTGATAAAACAAGATTTTCGCGCTACAGCAGTGTTGATGACATCGCTTGCCCTCATTTTGCTCGGTCGAGTTATTTTAGGTTTTGGACTTCCTATTGATGGTATGTTTAGCTGAACTGAAGCTAGCGCTGCGTTTTCTCCTGTGCACCCTAGCTCGTGTGTACTCCTGCTCCTGTGCTCCCTAGCTGGCTCAAGTCTAAAGAGGGAAGGAACATATTGGGGTGTTTTAGTCAAGCGAGATACACTGGCAAGCGTACTGATACCAAAAATTGCATGTTTGACTTCAACGCCTTATTCGAGTTTTCACGCACCTACTGCGCTACTATCTGCGCCTTTTTAGTTCCAGCTAACCTGCTGTTTACCTCACAGACTCTAATTTTTACAGGACTGCGCCGCCCTCAAACCCAGGTGCAAAAAGCTGCCATTCTTGCCTGCTTTCCTGCGTTGCTGATGATACTTCACGTCTATACGTGGTGGGCAATTGGTGTAGTCATGGCTCCCACGTTTATCCTGTTATGGCTGGCAAGTACCTGTCTAGGCATTAATGTGTGGGCAATGGCTCATTCCCAGAGCATGATGCGCTTGCTGACAGTCTTATTTGTCAAATTGCAGATCGAGTTTGGTGCATCTAGGAAATAGAGCAAACGGAAGACCAAAAACTCTACGTTCACGAAGTGTAGCGAAGCGCTGCCTCTGTTTCTTCTGTGCGACCCTCTGCGTTAAAAATCACTGCATTCTATCTATGGTGCGATACTGAATCGCTTCAGCAACATACTGAGGTTTGAGGGTATCATCCCCCGCTAAATCGGCAATGGTACGTGCTACTTTGAGAATGCGATCGCTTGCCCTTGCCGATAACCCCAACTTGCGAATTGCTCCCTCCAATAAATTGCGACTAGCATCATCAAGCGGGCACCACTGGCGCAAGTGCTGACTTTGCATCTGAGCATTGCAACGCACGTATGAATCTGCTTTAAAGCGGTGTTGGCTAAGCTCTCGTGCCACTTGTACCCGTTCCCGCACTGGCGCGGATTCTTCTCCAGTGGGTTGTCGCGTAATCTCCTCAGGTTTCAAGCGATTCACCGCCACTTGTAAATCAATTCGATCCATCAACGGGCCGGAAAGCTTCGCCCAATATTGTTCTCGTTGTCGAGGCGAACAGGTACAGGCTTGAATCGTATCCCCAAAATAACCGCAAGGACAAGGATTTGTACTTGCGACTAAAGTAAACTGAGCGGGAAAGCTCACAGATTGGCGAGTGCGGGAAATCGTAACATGGCCATCTTCCAACGGTTGACGCAAAAACTCCAGAACATCCCGCTTAAACTCAGTCAACTCATCCAAAAACAAAACCCCTCGGTGTGCCAGGGAAATTTCCCCAGGACGCGGAAAACTCCCGCCTCCGACAAGAGAAGGGCCTGAAGCCGAATGATGGGGACTGCGGTAGGGGCGAGTACTCACCAGTGAACCTTTATCTCGAAGTAAGCCAGCAACCGAGTGAATTTGAGTCACCTCTAGTGCTTCATCAAAAGAAAGGGGAGGCAAAATTCCCGGTAAACGTCGTGCCAGCATGGTTTTTCCACTGCCCGGAGGACCCACAAAAATTAAATTATGTCCTCCTGCCGCCGCAATTTCTAAAGCTCTGCGAGCATGAGCTTGACCTTTAACATCTTTTAAATCCGGTGCATTCGCGCAAGCCGTCTGTAACACTTGCAATCCATCCATCTGCACGGGTGAGAAGCGTTCTGGCTCGTTCAGGAAGTCGGCAACTTGAGACAAATCTTTAAATCCATACACCGCTAATCCATTGACAACGGCTGCCTCCTGTGCATTGTCAACCGGAACAACCAAACCGGCAATCCCCAACCGTTGTGCTGCTGCTGCAATGGGCAACACACCCGCAACCGGCCGCAGATTTCCATCCAAGGAAACTTCTCCCAAAAACAGATAATCGCCTAATAACTGAGCATCCACCTGCTCCGATGCGGCCATAACTCCCACACTGATAGGTAAATCAAAACTCGGCCCTTCTTTGCGTAAGTCAGCCGGTGTCAGATTAATCACAATCTTCCGCATGGGAAAGGCAAAACCCGCATTCTTCAGCGCTGCCTTCACCCTCTCTCGTGACTCCTGAACTGCTGTATCCGGCAAACCTACAACCACAATTCCCGGCAATCCACCGGACACATCAACTTCCACACCCACTTTCACCGCATCAATACCAACAAGGGAAGCACTCCAAACTCTCGCTAACATTTCCATCACCCTGACACTTATGCGCGAGTATAGTCCTTACCCTCTAGCTTCCTAAACCGAGAAATTACCGAAATCAGCAAAGACTTACGCAGAAACGTCAGATATAGCAAGGGCGCACGGGGAGTGCGCCCCTACCAAAGGCGCTTCAAACGTTAATTTGCGTAAGTCCTAGAAATAAATACTGACTCCTGACTCGGAGACTCCTGACCCGGAGACTCCTATGCTCGAAATCGGTCAAGCCAGTAAAATTGTCCTGCATTGACACCTCAATCGCTTACCCAAGATATATCAGCATGAGTGAAACTATCTTCAGCAAGATCATCAGCAAAGAAGTACCTGCGGACATTGTTTATGAAGACGACTTAACAATTGCCTTCAAAGACATTGCTCCTCAAGCACCCGTTCACATTCTTGTCATTCCTAAAAAGCCCATTCCTCAACTTGCTGCTGCCGAGTCGGAAGACCATGCCCTTATGGGACACCTGTTGTTAATCGCCAAGCGGGTTGCCGAGCAAGTCGGTCTAGACAACGGTTATCGCGTCGTGATTAACAATGGACTCGATGGCGGTCAAACCGTTGACCATCTGCATTTGCACATCTTGGGCGGACGCCAGATGCAGTGGCCACCAGGTTAACAGAATCGAACAAATCTAAAAAAACTTTGAAGAACTTTACAAATCGCAACAAAAGGGTTAAGGTAATGATGGAGGCAAACAAAAACCT
>CAZPRJ010000111.1:0-20655 GCA_964588805.1 uncultured Microcoleus sp.
GGGGGAGCTGGGGAGCTGGGGAGCGGGGGTGCAGAGGAGCAGGGGTGCGGGGGTGCTGGGGAGCTGGGGAGCAAGGGAGAGGTTTGTTCTCCGTCTTCTATGGCCTTATGTATCCTCGGACTGGAGTCTGTCACCTCGCTGGAAGATTTGCTGACTTCTACCAATCAAGTGCGGGATGAGTTTCGCAAGCGCCTGCCGTTTCCCTTAATTTTGTGGGTGAACGATGAGGTGCTGCAAAAGTTGGTGCGGTATGCGCCAGATTTTGCCAGTTGGGCCTCTACACCGATTAAATTTGAAATTGCCACGAGCGAGTTAATCGATTCCTTGCGTCTCAAGGCCGATTCCTTGTTCAAAATTGTGCTGAAAGGGGGTTCTAGATATGCGCCTTGGCGGGTTTGTGCCCATCATTCTTTCTTAAATCAAGCGATTGATTGCCGTTCGCGTATTGAGCTCGATTCTGCACTTAAAGAGTTGCAAAATCGGGGACAAGTTATTGAACCGGAACTAGAAGCAAGTTTACTGTTTGTTTTAGGTCAGTATGACTTTGCCAATGATGATATTGATTCTGCCATTAGCCGTTACCAAAAAAGCTTAAGGTTTTGGCGAGGTAGTAACAATTTAGAGCGACAAGGCGTTTTACTCTTCCATATTGGTTTATGTTATTGCCGTTTGGCTGACTTGCATCGAACCCAACAACAGCGCAACCTAGAGGAAGCTTGGCCGTATCTGCAACAATGCATAGAAGTCTTTAACCAAGCAGAACGTCCAGACTTAGTAGCGCAGTTTATGACTCAACTGACGGAAGTCTTGGAACGCCTGAATGCTTGGACAAGTTTGGATAGCATGGCTCAAAAGGCTTTGGCTTTTCATCAAGCCTATGGTTCAAAAGCTCAACTCGCCCAAGATTACGGTTTTCTAGCAGAGTCAGCACTAAGACAATCGAATTGGGTTCAAGCACAAAGTTATGCTCGCAAAGCTCTTGCTTTATTAGCCATTGTTACCGAGAAACCCAGCCAGCTTCAGGGCTTACATCGATTTTTACTGGCCCAACTCTATCAATTATTTATCGTCAAAGCGCAACGACAACTCGGCCAACTGGAAGAAGCACAACAGCATCTAGAAGTGGCCTGTTTGGGGTTGCAACAAGCGATCGCAAAAAGTGAACATCGCTACGAACCTCAGCGCTATTTACATTTATTAGAAGGACTGCGCGATTTATACTTCGAGCAAGGTCGATATTTAGAAGCCTTTCAAATTAAACAAGAACAGCGAGCCATCGAGCAGTTGTATGGCTTACGGGCATTCATCGGAGCCGGTCGTTTGCAACCTCGACGCTTGAGTGCCAATCCCACGTTAGCGGCCGTCGAGCAGTCTGAGATTGTAGCCCTAGAAATTGAAGCCTCCGGACGTAAGCAAGATGTCCATCGCTTAATGGCACGGATGGGACGATCCGATTGTAAACTCACCGTGATTCATGGCCAGTCTGGGGTGGGGAAAAGTTCCATCGTTCTGGCGGGATTAGTGCCTGCACTTAAGCATAGAACAATCGGCGATCGCATCGCTTTACCCGTGATTCCTCCGGTATTTTACACCGATTGGGTCGGCGAGTTGGGCAATGCTTTAAAGCAAGCTGTTTGTGACTTTGGCACTCACGAAGGCGAAGAACCTATTATCACCCGCTTTAACCCCAGGCGAGATGCCCGAAAAAATATCCCAATCCTACTCGAACAATTACGGCAAAATGCCGACCATAACTTATTAACGATTCTGATCTTCGACCAATTTGAAGAATTTTTCTTTGTTTCTTCTCTCTCTCAACGGCTCCTCTTTTATGAATTTTTAAATACTTGTCTCAATATTCCCTTTGTCAAAGTGATTCTTTCTTTACGGGAAGATTACTTACACTACTTACTCGAAACTGAACAAATCGATTTAGAAATTATTAATGATAATATTCTCGACCGCAAAATCCGTTATCCTTTAGGCAATTTTTCCTTAGAAGATGCCCGCTCAGTCATTCAAAATTTAACCGAACGCGCCCACTTTTATTTAGAACCCGCTCTGATTAACGAATTAGTCAGAGACTTAGCCGATGGACTCGGAGCCGTTCGTCCCATTGAGTTACAGGTTGTCGGAGCTCAACTGCAAACCGAGAGCATTACCACCTTGGCTCAGTATAAAGAATCCGGCCCTAAGCAAAGGCTGGTTGAGCGGTTTTTAGAAAAAGTAATTGAAGACTGCGGCCCAGAAAACGAACACGCCGCCTGGTTAATTTTACACTTGCTCACCGATGAAAATGACAGCCGCCCTCTAAAAAATCGGGCAGAATTAGCCACAGAATCAGGAATAGAAACTCAACAATTAGATTTAATTTTAGAGATTTTAGAAAAATCAGGCTTGGTCTTTCTTTTGCCGGAAGTCCCAGCTAAACGTTATCAATTAGTCCACGATTATTTAGTGGAATTTATTCGGCAGAAAAAACAATTAAAAATCAAAACCGAACTGGAAGAACTCCGCAAGCGAGACAAACTCAGTCAAGATGCGATTGAGCAACTTCGGGCTGAACTGCGAGAAAAAGAACTACGAACGAAACTCGCCCAAGCCACTGCCAAACAAAGAAAAGCCGAAGAACAACTCAACCAAGCCCTGACTAAAAACCTACGAGAAGCCCGTTATGTAGGCGCAGCGCTATTAACCATTACTATTATTGCGGCGGTTCTGGGGTTACGTGCGGCCATCGGTGAAACGAATGCCCAGTTAAATGCCCTAAGCGCTTCTTCAGAAGCCCTGGTGGCCTCTAATCGACAGTTTGATGCTTTATTTAAAAGTTTACAGGCCGGCAAGGAATTAAAACGCTCTGTTGGGGCAACGGCGGAAACTCGAACGCGAGTGATTACGGCATTGCAGCAATCGGTTTATGGCGTTAAGGAA
Source organism: uncultured Microcoleus sp. (assembly GCA_964588805.1). Lineage (GTDB taxonomy): Bacteria > Cyanobacteriota > Cyanobacteriia > Cyanobacteriales > Coleofasciculaceae > CAZPRJ01. The sequence goes on from CAZPRJ010000111.1 coordinate 2,932, forward strand.
TACAATCGCCTAGAAGGCCATGCAGATTGGGTGAGTAGTGTGAGTTGGAGTCCTGACGGTGAGCGTTTGGTTTCCGGCAGTAAGGATAGTACCCTCAAGCTGTGGAAAGCGGATGGAACGTTATTAAGAAATATGCCGAGTCATACGGCGGGAGTTTATAGCGTTAGTTTCAGCCCGAAGGGTCAGCTCATAGCTTCGGCCAGTGAAGACAAAACGGTAAAATTGTGGAGCCGAAACGGTGACTTACTCAACACATTAACCGGACATCAGGATGCGGTGTCTAGTGTGAGTTTCAGTCCCGATGGTCAGATGCTGGCGTCGGCCAGTTGGGATAATACGGTCAAGCTGTGGAGTATGAACGGGGCTTTACTCAAAACCCTTCAGGGACATACAGATCGAGTTTTGGGCGTGAGTATCAGTCCGGATGGCCAACTGATTGCCTCTGCCAGTCGAGATCAAACGATTATTCTCTGGCGTCGAGATGGCACCTTTATAAAAAGCTGGAAGGCTCACAATAATGCCATCACCAGCATCAGCTTTAGCCCGGATAGTCAGATGATTGCCAGTACCAGTGCTGATACTACCGTTAAACTCTGGCGTCGGGATGGTGAGCTTGTTCATACTTTAAACGGACATAATGCTTGGGTGGTGAATGTGGCCTTTAGCCAAAATGGTCAGGGGAGACATCCGGATGAGTCGGGATGGGTAATGGCTACAGCCAGTGCTGATAATACAGTTAAACTCTGGAACTCCGACGGAACACTGCTAGAAACCCTCAGGGGACATGGAAATTTTGTGCAGGGGGTGAGTTTTAGTCCCGATGGTGAAACAATTGCCAGCGCTAGTGCAGACAATACGATTAAATTATGGGCTCGTGATAGCCGAATGCGGAGAGCATTGAAGGGTTTTGAGGATAGCGTGAATCAGGTGATTTTTAGTTCGGATGGCACAATGATTGCCACGGCTAGCGATGACCAAACCGTGAAACTCTGGGATACTCAAGGGATTCTCCTGAAAGCATGGCGCGGACACGATGCTCCTGTGACAAGTGTGAGTTTCAGCCTGGATGGTAAGTTGCTCGTCTCTAGTAGTGAAGACCAAACGGTGAAACTGTGGAACACCGATGGAACCCTAGTAAATATATTACGAGGACACCGAGAGGCGGTCAAGAGTGTGGGCTTCAGTCCCGATGGTAAGTGGGTAGTGTCCGGTAGTAATGACAAGATGGTGAAACTTTGGAGAAGTGATGGCACTTTGGTCAGAACTTTACAAGGCCATGAAGGTGAGGTGAGGGCAGTTAGTTTCAGTCCAGATGGAGAGTTAATTGCATCAGCAAGTGAAGATAAGACTGTTAAAATCTGGCGACGTAATGGCAAGTTAGTCACAACGTTAAAAGACCATCAGGGTGCAGTGAATGCGGTGAGTTTTAGCCCCGATGGCAAGTTGCTGGCCTCTGCGGGCAGTGATGGTAAGGTGAATGTTTGGAGTCAAACGAGTTGGGGTTGGAATCACAAGCCTCTCGCCCCCTTGAAGCATAATGGTGCGGTGAATTCGGTGAGTTTTAGTCCGGATGGTAAGTTGCTGGCTTCTGCTAGTGAAGATAAAACGGTTAATCTCTGGAGTCGAAATGGGAATTTAATTAAGAGTTTGGAGGGTCATAATCAAGAGGTTTTTGGGGTGAGTTTTAGCCCGGATGGCCAACTTATTGCCTCGGCCAGCGAAGATCGAACTGTGATTTTGTGGAATATGGATTTAGAGAGTTTGATGGATCGAGGTTGTAATTGGGTGCAAGATTATCTCATTCATTCGACTCGCCGCCTTGACCGCACGTTGTGTCGCGATCGCGATTAGACTGCACTGGAGGAATCAAGTGTCAAGCGAGTTATTGAATCTACTGAAATGGCAATGATTAATCGTATGAAATTTGCATTGATGGACGTGGCTTCTATTGATTTATCGCACGCTCAAGACATTCCTAAATAATTTATATTTGTCGTAGATAATGAAGTAATACTGTCAAATACAGACACATTAATTTGGACAAGGTGCAAAAATGATATTTTATCAAGGGATTGATTAACCTTATTAAACCATTAACAAATAAGATATAATTGATACAAATTTCAGGAGAAATTAATGAGAGCTATTGAAGTAACAGGAACCTTGGATGAAACAGGTCAATTATCCCTTGATCGCCCCATTCACAATGTCGCTCCTAGTCGTGTGCGAATTATTGTACTTTTTCCCGATGTTACTGAAGAAGATGAAACCGACCCTGATGATACTCCCCTTGAAGAAGTAAAAGCAAGTCTCAGGAGAGCTTTACAGCAAGCTAAGTCTGGACAAACAAGACCAATTTCCGAGCTGTGGGAGAGGATTGATGCAGAATGAACCTCATCCAGTTTTTATCAGATTCTCAGATGAATTTGAAGAAAATTTATATACCTTGTCAAAAAAATATCGACAGATACGCTCGGATGTTCAACCAATTATTGAACAACTCCAAGGAGGGAACTTTATTGGTGATCGCATCCCCGGAATGGGTGAAGAATATGTCATCTTAAAGTTAAGAATTAAAAATAGCAATATCCAAAAAGGGAAAAGCGCTGGTTATAGACTAATCTATCAAGTTGAGTCACCAACGAGTATACTTCTATTAACAATTTATTCTAAATCAGACCGAGAAGATATTAGTCCTAATGAAATTCGTAGTATCTTAGCTGAGTTCGATGGGGATGCATAAAAGAGCGATCGCTACTTAAGATAATTCGCCTTGACATATAAAGATTCCAGCACCTTAATAGCTTCATTTAGCATCGATTTTGGCAACTTTTCCACTCACTCAATTACGCGATCGCGGACTTCGCCCCTCATTGCTTCTGTTGGTTGCTCATTGATAATGCGATCGCTCTCAAATACGATACCTTTACTCTTCATCACAGCAACGGTATATGCTGGCAACATCGTGATTCACATAAACTCAGGGGTAAGCCTACTTGTAGCCAGCTTATGCAGAACTTTCCCACAAATGCCCAAACAAATTCTCAACAGGCGTTAACCACGTCCACTTCCGAAATTGGGACGCCTTTTGATCGGGCAATGATGCAGCGATGCCTGCAACTTGCTCGTCGTGCCCTTGGACGAACCACTCCTAATCCCCTAGTAGGTTCGGTGATTGTCAAGGATGGCGAAGTTGTGGGGGAAGGATTTCATCCGGCGGCCGGCCAACCGCATGCTGAAATTTTTGCTTTGCGTGCTGCTGGCGAACAGGCAAAAGGAGCTACTCTATATGTCACTCTAGAGCCTTGCAATCATTACGGACGGACACCTCCCTGTTCAGAAGCATTAGTGAACGCAGGGGTGGCCAAGGTTGTAGTGGGTATGGTTGACCCCAATCCTTTAGTTGCAGGAGGTGGGATTGAGCGATTACGGGCTGCTGGGATTGAAGTCTTGGTGGGTGTAGAAGAAGCCGCTTGCCGTCAACTGAATGAACCTTTTATCCATCGCATTCTTTACCACCGTCCTCTGGGAATTTTGAAGTATGCCATGACATTGGATGGCAAAATTGCTGCCGAGAGTGGCCATAGTGCTTGGGTGACGGGACAAGAAGCGCGATCGCATGTGCATCAATTGCGAGCGAGTTGCGATGCGGTGATTGTGGGTGGAAATACAGTCCGTTTAGATAATCCTTTCCTAACCAGCCATCATCCCGATGCTCACAACCCCCTGCGTGTGGTGATGAGCCGTACCCTCAACTTACCCTCTGATGCCAATCTTTGGGACATTAATCAGGCTCCTACCTTAGTTTTGACCGAAGTAGGCGCTCATCCGGATCGACAACAACAGCTTGTGAAAAAGGGAGTGGAGGTGGTGGAGTTGACAGCCCTAACACCCGCTAAGGTGATGGAGTACTTATATGAACGACAACTTTCCAGCGTTTTATGGGAATGTGGAGGGACTTTAGCCGCCAGCGCCATTACCGATGGTGCTGTGCAAAAAGTGATGGCCTTCATTGCTCCCAAAATCGTTGGTGGCAAGGTGGCTCCCTCACCGGTTGGGGATTTGGGATTGGCAACGATGACTGATGCCTTAACACTAGAGCGCATCAGTTGGCGTCAACTAGGTTCAGATTACGTTTTGGAGGGTTATTTCCCCCAACCGAGTGAAGGTTGATACCAAATCCAGTCAGAAAACCCCTTTATTCTTTGACAGGCAGGGGGGCAGGGGAGCGGCGGAGCAGGGGAGAAAAAATACTAGCTTGGAAAGGGGGGCTATCAATACGGATTTGGTATGAATCATTCAAGCATGAAGGATAAAGGCTGTTATTGATGGTTGAGTGTGAACTATTCCTTGGCGCTTTGCACTTCATGACTTGAGGTACAACCTGCATGGGGTATTGAGGACAATCGTAGTAACTAAACAATGCTCGAAGTAACGATTTGGAGCCTTTTAGTGGGCAATCTGGGGTGGCAATCTGTAGTCATAAGTGGGTGGCTACGCTGGCGGCAGATTGCAACTAGACGGCAACATCAGGAGGAGGAAGAAAGTTTGGCCGTTTTCAATTCAAGAGAACATTTTGCATCGGCAGAACCGCCGCAACGCAACGGGAAGGTTGATTCAGCGAATCATTCCCTTCAAGCCTCGGTAGATCCACAACACATCGGTTGGGAATTTAAAATTGTACGAGCCCATCGTGATGTATTTCGCAATCCGGTTGTTTTTCAAAAACTTTGCGAAGAGGAAGCGTTGGCCGGCTGGATTATGTTAGAAAAAATTGATGACCGTCGGGTACGATTCAAGCGATTAATTGCCTTACGCGAGGTTCTGGATGCCTCAAAGCTTTCCTATGACCCCTACCGTTGTCATTACGGTTCATCATTTACACCCTTAAACTGGATCGGCGCGATCGCATTTTTCAGTGCACTCGTCATCCCGTCCTACTTGGGCTATTCTTTAGTATCCACGATGCTCTCCAATCCCCAGGCTAAATCACCAACACTTCCTGGAGAATACGAAAATATTCCGCCCCAAAATTTCCCATCACCCGATTAGAAACTTGTAGCGTTTAGTGATTGAATGTAGGATATAAAATTAATCTCCCTGCACTCATCCGCTCATTTTATTTATGGTCTGACGAATAGCCGCTAAACCCTCCTCACCTCCCATAATTTTATTCTAATTTCAACCTCAAAAATAATTCTTATCATCTGTCTTCCTCCTGGGAAACCCTCACCATAGCTGTACCTAGTGGGGTAGCGGGTAGCTTACTGTTTAATTTTCCTTTGGATTAGGGCTGATGTACCATAACTCAGTAGCCTCTCAATTCAAGGGTCATCCATGGGGATTCATACCAATATCAGAGTCAAACGATTAATCAAAGAAATATTGATTAAAGTTTCACGGTTTTATCAACATAAAGCGCTAGCATTCCTCTTAATTGTGATTCTAGCGCTCAAAATCCTAACCGAGATTGCCATTGCTCAGGATGTCCCGCTCTACAGTACTAATGATATTTTTCATCCGGTTCAATCTCAACATGGAATGGTTGCTACCCAAGAACATTTAGCAACTGAGGCCGGTTTACAGGTATTAAAAGAAGGGGGCAACGCCATTGATGCGGCTGTTACTATTGGGTTTACTCTAGCTGTTACCTTACCCCGTGCCGGTAATATTGGTGGGGGAGGTTTTATGGTGGCACATTTAGCCAAATCTAACGAAACTATTGCCATTGATTATCGTGAAAAAGCTCCCAAAGCCGCCTATCGTGATATGTTTCTGGATGAAAAAGGAAACTATGACCCCCAAAAATCACGATACAGCCATTTAGCCGTTGGAGTACCTGGAACAGTTGCGGGATTAACAATGGCGCTCGAAAAATATGGCACCATTTCCTTAGAACGTGCGTTAAAACCTGCCATTGAATTAGCAGAAAAGGGATTTCCAGTTAGTAAAGATTTACACCTGGCTCTAGTATTTGCAAAAGAACAAATGCAAGCCTCTCCCGCCAGTATGAAGATTTTTTATAAGCAAGATGGAACTCCCTATAAACCAGGAGAAATTTTAGTCCAAAAAGATTTAGCAAAAAGCTTAAAATTATTAGCCACACAAGGAGTTGATGCCTTTTATAAAGGGGCGATCGCAGATGCAATTGTTGCAGACATGAAAGCAAATGGTGGCTTAATAACCAAAGCAGATTTGGCAGATTACCAAGCCGTTAAACGCGATACGGTACATGGCACTTATCGAGGTTACGATATTTACTCCATGCCGCTTCCTAGCTCTGGAGGAGTTCATTTAATCCAAATGCTGAACCTCTTAGAAACCTATCCAATTGGTTCTCTGGGGCAGAATAGCGCACAAACTATTCATTTAATGGCAGAAAGCATGAAGCTTGCTTATGCTGATCGGTCTAAATTTTTAGGAGATTCTGACTTTGTTACTGTCCCTATTTCCGGTTTAATTTCTAAGCAGTATGCTGATGAATTGCGGAAAAACATTAATCCTGAACAGGCTACACCGAGCCAAAAAATTCTACCTGGAAATCCAAATCAATATAATGAAAGTATTGATACAACTCATTATTCGGTCGTTGACCAATATGGTAACGCTGTCGCTAATACCTATACCTTAAATTTAGAGTTTGGAACTAAAATAACTGTGCCAGGGACAGGAATTCTGCTGAATAATGAGATGGATGATTTTTCAGCTAAACCTGGTGTACCTAATGCTTTTGGTTTAGTTGGGGGAGAATTTAATGCGATCGCACCAGAAAAACGGATGCTCAGTTCCATGACACCCACCCTGGTGATGAAAGCAGGAAAACCTTTTCTCGTGACTGGTTCTCCGGGTGGCAGTACCATCATTACTATTGTCTTGCAACTGATTATGAATATCATCGATCATAATATGAATGTTGCTGCCGCTACAAATGCCGTCCGGGTACATCATCAATGGTTGCCGGATATACTGCGAATTGAACAAGGTTTAAACGCTGATACTGTCCGTTTATTAAAGGAAAAAGGCCATCAAGTTGTTGTTGGGCCAGCGATGGGTAGTAGCCAAAGTATTATGTATACCAATGAGATTTTGGCGGGTGCGTCTGACCCTCGGCGGCCAGGTGCATTAACATTAGGGTATTAGGAGAAATTTATGACTTGGGATGCACAATAATTGTTAGTGGCAAATCTTTATACCTTTGACATTCTTTATCTCGCTCTACTGACGTTAGAGTATAGTAATCTTTGGAGCTAGACCACTTATTAATTTGAATGACATTTTTGAATTCACTATTTTTAGGAAATCGCCGGCCATAAATTTCTAGACAAACAGGAACTTGGCTTTCTTTTAATCTCCTTAAATGCACCGCATAGTCTCCTGAATTGTATTTCTGAGCTCGATTGATAGAGGTTAAGTCCTGATCAATATTTCTAAGAACCAGGTTGTCTCCTCCGACTTTATCGGTTTCAATCAGCGTGATTGCAAATTTATAACCCGGTAATTGCTTGTTGTATATATGTTCTATTTTTGTCCCAATCCATTCGGGAGGTGGGTACTGGACTGCTTTGATTAAGTTTTCTCCTGGTACTGAAAAACCGAAATGTTTAACTAATTCTTTTAAATCAACTAAATAACCCACAACAGTCAAGCCCGTAATTGCCACAGCGGCAATGCCTCCATTGACAGCCCACTTGACTCTTTGATTTTGTGCTGGTTGATTTGTATTATTTGATTTTTTGGGTTTACCTTTCATAGAAGTCTGAAAAAGTTGTTATATTAGTAGCCTCAAACTGATTCACTTAATGACGGCTACAAGTTATACGCCTCATCTTTAGCTAAATTAATGTGGAATGAGATGAGTTATAACCGCATAACTCTCAGCAAGTTACCGCTTCCCAGAGCAAAGCTTGCATCCTTAAATAACTTCAACCCGTTTACCCAGGATTCCTTATTCCTTTGTTAATATAGTTTTTTACAGCTTTGTGCCATGCCAGAATTGCTTTAAATATGTATACGATGATTCGCACATAATTTCAGGATATTCAAGCCTTTTTATCCTTTCCTGAGAAAAAATTGGGTTCAAAAATCAGATTCCTAATCTTGTGCGTTCAGAAGCGTTTTCGGGAACTTTATAAGTATACTGACCTTCAGCCGGAGATAAAGGAGATGCTAGAGGTTATAAATCCCCATTTGACTTCAAATTTATTTATTCCTCATGGACACTGCTACCTTTGGAAACCCGGATTGGTTGGACTCCATGTAGTATCCGATGCTTTGATTGCGATCGCCTATTTTTCTATACCCATCACACTCATTTATTTTGTCCGCAAGCGTGAAGATGTCCCATTTTATTGGGTGATTGGATTATTTGGCGCTTTCATTATCGCTTGTGGTACAACTCACCTTTTAGACATTTGGACATTGTGGTATCCAAGCTATTGGTTATCAGGTTTTTTGAAAGCCATCACGGCCCTTATCTCGGTCTATACTGCCATAGTGCTTGTACCATTAGTTCCCAAACTATTGGCACTTCCAAGTCCAGCACAACTCGAGAAAGCTAACTTCAAATTAGAGTGTGAAATTAAAGAACGAAAGCTAATTGAGCAGGCACTACGGGAAAGCGAACGGCGATTTCGGGCAATTTTCAATAACACGTTTCAGTTTACGGGACTGATGACTCCAGATGGCACCCTACTCGAAGCCAATCAAACGGCATTAGATTTCGGAGGCATCCAGCACGAAGATACAGTAGGCAAGCCATTTTGGGAGGCACGGTGGTGGACTCTCTCAGCACAAACGCAGCAGCAACTACAAGAGGCGATCGCATTCGCACGTCAGGGAGAGTTTGTGCGCTACGAAGTGGATATCAGAGGTGCAGGCGATAAAGTCGCAACGATTGATTTTTCGATTAAACCAGTACGAAATGAAACCGGAGATGTTTTTCTGCTCATCCCAGAAGGACGAGATATTACCGAACAAAAAAAAGCAGAACAGAAAATTAAAGCCTCACTAGACGAAAAAGAAGTTTTGTTGGCAGAGATTCACCATCGAGTGAAAAATAACTTACATATTATCTCAAATTTGCTGTATCTTCAATCGCGTCGCAGCCAAGAACAAAAAGTGTGTGAAGTCTTGAAAGAAAGCAGAAATCGTGTGGAATCAATGGCACTCATTCATGAAAGTTTGTATCGAGCTCAAGATTTTTCGGAAATAAATTTACCTGAATACATCCGCCAACTTTCTATGAATTTATTGAATGTTTACCAATTTTCAAATCATGCGAATTCATTCCAAATTCAGGCAGAACCTGATATTGCTATCAAACTCGATCAAGCTATTCCTTGCGGTTTAATCATTAATGAACTCCTTACCAATGCCTTAAAACATGGTTGTCGTGATGAGCAAAATTGTAAAATAATCGTCACTCTAAATTTAGATTCCAATCGAAATCTTCTGTTAAAAGTAAGCAACACGGGTAATACATTACCCACTGAATTTAAACTCGAAAACAACCAATCGATGGGTTTAAAATTAGTTGCAATTTTGGTAAAACAACTCCAAGGCAAGTTTGAATTTGAAAAAACTAATCCTACCATTTTCAAAATTCAATTTGCAATTTAAGTATAGAATCAAATCAGGGTAAATCATAAGGTCAATCTAGTTTAAAAGCTTTATGAAATTAAAAAAAATGAGATATAATCAATGGCTTAGTCTATCTCAGCAAACCTGTTGAGAAGAGTCGAGACGTATGGCGAGAATTTTAATCGTAGAAGATGAGAGCGTTGCTACTTGGTATCTGGAAGAAGCCTTAGAAATCATAGGGCATCAAGTTGTGGCGAGTGTTGTTTCTGGGGAAGAAGCGATTCAATTAGCCCAGGAAACTCATCCGGATTTAGTCTTAATGGATATTCGGCTACAAGGCGAGATGGATGGCATCGTCGCTGCCGAACAAATTTATTCAGAGTTTGATATTCCGGTTGTTTATCTGACTGCTCATGCTGATGATTCTACTTTAAGTCGTGCTATCATCACCAATCCTTTTGGCTATCTGATTAAGCCGTTTCAAGAGAGAGAGGTTCATACTACTATCGAAATGGCTTTACACCGATATAGCCGAGAAAAGGACATAAAAAATGCCAATCAGCAAGCTGTCTGTGAAATACAACAACGTAACCTAACCCTAGAACTTAGCCAAGTCAATTTAATTGCTCGAATTCAAGAACGCACTGTTCAGCTTCAGCAAGCTTTGGCCTGCATCCAAATTCTCAAACGGGTATTTGGTCGCCTTAAAAGTCTTAAAAGTGGTGGCACTCAAGCCCAAGTTCTACAAAGTATCATTGAAGAATTAGGACGTGTTTTAGAAGCTGATTATTGTTGGGTGGCATTGTATAACCCTCAACATACCTTAGCGACAATTAGTTGCCAATATATTGCAGACGCCGAGTGGTCTATTAACTCAGTCGAACTGGACACTCGGATTGAGATGGCGCGCTTTCCTAATTTTTATCAACCACTTTTGGACAAAGCTTGCTGGTTGTCTCCTCCACCCGAGGTGTTACCTCTTCCTTACCAATCTGTTCTGACTCCTGAAAGTCAGTTTCTCATCAGTCCCCTGATTGATGAAGAATCAGTCGTCGGAGAAGTAGGAATCTTGAATATTAGCCAACCCATCTGGTCTGAAATTCAAGCCGATATTATTTCTCATTTACTCAATCAGTGTGTTGTTATTTTAAGACAAGCCCATACCTCGCCCGCCGCTTCAACCTATGGAGAAGACTTGCAATTATTTAACCAACTTAAAGATAATTTTATTGATTCTATTTCACACGAATTATATACGCCTTTGACGAATATGAGGATGGCAGTTGAAATGCTTTCCTCTCTGACCAACTCCCTGAAAACCACCGATATTGAAGCCGATATCTTACAAAACCGACAACAGCTTTGGCAAAAATTAGAGCAATATCTTCAGATTTTACGGGAGGAATGGCAGCGAGAATTTGATTTAGTCAGTGACTTACTCAATTTCCAGAGTTTGGAAACTCTCACTGAACCTCTACCCTATAGTCCGATTGATTTGTCCCAATACTTACCTCGGATTATCCAATCTTTTTGTGATCAAACAGTCTGCCACAAACAAGAGTTCAATTATCAAATTGCTGCTGAACTGCCTACTCTGGTGTCTCACGAACCCAGTCTCACTCGGATTGTGACTGAACTACTGACGAATGCTTGTAAATTTTCGCCCCCCGATAGCCTGATTACTCTTACGGCTAATATTCACGGAGAAGCATTAGTGATTCAGGTGACGAATACTGGTACGGCTATTCCACCCGAAGAGTGCGATCGCATTTTTCAACCGTTCTATCGCATTCCTCGTCCCAATCTTTGGAATTATAGCGGTACAGGTCTAGGACTAGCGCTGGTGAAAAAATTAGTACAACTGTTGGGTGGAGAGATTCACGTCCAAAGTCAAGGGGAAGAAACCACGTTTACTGTTACCCTCTTTCCAGGCCATCCTTTATTTGGATGTGATAGTTTTTAATTCTAACTACTGAACCTCAACTTCTGTATTTTTTATTAATTTTTATTATTTTTCTGTGTTTTGTCGATAATATAAGCTCATTTAGGCGTTGCACCTTTACTCTACCCAGCCTGGGAAGAGCCTCAACTCAATTTCGCTTGACCCCTAGGATAGACGAGGAGTTGAAGCGTAAAGTAATGTGTCCCTCCGATTAGGCAACGCCGAAGAGCCATTGGCACCGTTTTACCCTTTTTTGAATCCGTGGGTGAGTTAACAACGCTGTTGAGCGAGTTCCCGGATTAAAGAAATACGGTTATTGAGGTAGTCATTCAAGACGTGAATTTCTTCATGATTGAGCGCTCTGTCTTGATTGAATTGCTTGAGCAACCACTGAACTAAACTGGCATCGTCTAGTTTCAGAAGTAGGTTAGCTTGAGTTGTTTCAATTAAAGACCACAGTTGGCGCAGCATGGTGGGAGTCATACAATCTCCTTTTTAGCTAAAAACCCTTGCTAAAGCAGGGGAATGAAAATGCTTGTCTTGCAGCATCGTGAGATGACAGAGTTCAAAACACAGATAAATTTAAGGTTTCTTTAAGGTTTATCCTCTCTTTTTTACGATAACCCATCTCGGCATAGCCGTGTTTAGATCTGACAAGATGATACAAGAGTTTCTTATCACTTAACATAGTGAAGATTATCTTGATACAGGCATGGAGAATACCGGACTCGAACCGGTGACCTCTGCGGTGCGATCGCAGCGCTCTACCAACTGAGCTAATTCCCCTGAACTCGCCTGACTATTTTAGCATTCAGGGGCGTTGGGTTAAGCCTCCGAATGAGAGCTGGCACTGAAGCTGAGACGGCCGCGATTGCCAATCTCATCCTCCGGTGTCAAGGGTGGGGTTGTATTCAACGTCGATGAATCGAGGGATGATTCAGGTTGGCCACTGAGTTTGCCAAGGCGATTACGAATCTCTCGCAGACGATCTAGACTACTAATCGGTTCTCGGGGTTTTGGGATATCTGTATTAGGCCAAGTCAGCAAATCGCTACAAGGACACGATTCTGGTGGCATTCCCACATTGATCATGGGTACAGGCATATCACAGCGAACACAAGATTCGACATCCCATCGAGGGGTCAACAGTTCAGCAATGGTTTGGGGTGTCCCTTCTAGGTAACAATCGCTGCTTTCCGGTGAAAGGATAAACTGCCAGAGTTGTTCAAACTCATTGCTATAGCGATCACCAGCGATTACCGGATTGGGTAAGATAGCGGAGTTAGTTTTAGGTATAACTACTCTTTTGCCTAACTGCAACCAGTAGGCAAGGTAGCGTTTGACTTGTTGTTCGGATGCCATGAATGAGTATGTGGTAGGGTTTGTCTTAAAAATGGGTATTGAAAATTTTCTTTTATTTCCCGTTAATTTTAATACCCTCATCCTAACGATTAACCTAGCGTGCAATAGACTATCGTAGGGGCGATCCTAGAGCATGGAGATCAAGCACACGACCCCCTATCACTAGGTAGAAGGGGTTAGCAATGATACCTAACCTACGGACTAATTCCCCTAAGCGATCGCGAAATAGTCTCCCAATAGGATAGGCAGGAACGACTCCCCAACCCACCTCCTCGGCTACCAAAATCACAGTTGCTGCGGTTTGCTCCAGACTGTCTAACAATTGTTGTATCGTTCTCTCCCAATCCTCTGTGGTTTGGTCAAGCCGATTAGCTAGCCAGGTTCCTAAAGAATCGATTAAAAGACAGGTATTCTCATCAGAATAAGTTTGGATGGTGGTCACTAACTCCACTGGGACTACTAGTGTACTCCAAGACGTAGGGCGTCGTTGCCGATGCTTTTCAATACGGGCAAGCCATTCTTTATCCTCCGGATCGAGGGTGGCTGTAGCAATGTAGATCACCGATTGATTGGTTTGCATGGCCAAGGTTTCTGCCCATTCACTCTTTCCAGATCGGGCAGGCCCTGTGACTAAGATGACTGGATTGGTCATTAGGAATTTGACACCTATGTGCTGCCGCACACAACAAAGAAATGAAAATAACCTCCTGCCCCCTGACTCCTATTTTCAGAATAGTATTAATCGGTTCCATACCATTAACACGCGAGTGGGAAATCCCCCGAAGCCGTTAGCGAAGCGGACGCAGCGCAGCGAGTAAGGCACGCTTGGGATGAGAACGAGTCAGGATGTAAGTTTTTTCGGATAGGTTTTAGCTCAAATAACATATAGTTGACGCAATCCCCGGTGAAGTCGGAAACTGCCTAAAAGCAAAGCTCATTGGCAGTAGTTCATAATGACCACACGGCAAAAAAAACGGCAACTCTGAAAAGTCTTGGGGTGTATCGACCTCCCACTAAACTCAACAGATGTGCTGCAATGAGAGAGATGGTGATTCTAACACAGTAGTACGAAATGGCCATGAAACCAGAACTGCAACGAATCGAGACAGCGTTGAATCAGTTGCCCCAAACGCAGGCAGGGAATAGCCCAAGGATATCTGCTACTGTGGGAGACCCAACGCCTACCGATCATGACCCACCCGGCCAACAGCACACGTCCCAAAAGCGTGACCCTTCCTTCTCCGTCGCTGTACAGCCATTTCCAGCCCGTAAAAACTCGGTCAAGACACCCACACTCCCTAAACTCAAGCCAGCTAAAATCAGTGAACACCGTCATGCTGCCAATCCAGCTTTGGCTATGACCTTACTCCAAGAAATTCAAGAAATTGTTGGTCGTTGGCAAAATGAACTGCAAACGACTGTACGGCAAGTTCAAGACCTCTACCTCGAAGGGCCGATTATCGACGGTTGGTTAGAGTCTCACCCCCAAGAAGCCCAAACCGGAGTCGAAGCAATCCGTCTGGCGAAAGGTGATAGCTTGATGGACTATGTGAAAGAAGCGGTAGAACAATCGAATGAGCAAGTCACCTGTGAAACACCTCGCACGGGTTATCGTTTGTGTGGGTTGGATGGGGATGGCCAGTTTTGGTCGCGTCCCTGTCCTCCGGAGGAAGTGGCTAGTGTGAGTGTGGCCATTGCCCGTTATCAAAAAATCAAGCAATTGTTGAACCGTAAACAGGAATTGGAAACTCGTTTAAGCCAATTATCGGAAACTTTAGTCGTGATGCATGGTCATTTAAGTAAGGACTGAGGAGTTTAGATACAACCCCAGAGGATAGCTGATTGGGTTAGCAGGTTAGAACAGTATGAACAGGTTCTACAGCTAATCTCAATTGACATTCTTTAGGGAATTCTCCCCATCCTAAAAAAAATGCCAGAACTTCAAATTTCGGCAATCGTTTGCACCCACAATCGTGAGGAATATTTAGGTGCAGCGATTGATAGCTTACTCCACCAAGATTTTTATAATTATGAAGTGATTGTCGTGGATAATGCCTCGAGCGATCGCACCCGTCAACTTGTGGAAGAACGATTGGCAAATCCACGACTTAATTATGTTTATGAAGAAAGCATCGGTTCTTCATTTGCTCGCAATGCAGGTGCAAATGAAGCCCGTGCACCGATTCTTGCTTATCTTGATGATGATGCAATTGCTAGCCCCCAATGGTTGAAGACGCTTTATAATGCCTATCAAAGCCATGAACAATTGGCGATCGCAGGCGGAAAAGTTACCCTATTGTGGCCGGATGGCGTTGAGTCTCCTCCTTGGTTATCATCCGAATTAGCTGCCCATTTGGGAGCCTATAATTTAGGTGATTCTATTGTTTATATCACCTATCCTGGTTTAACTCCACGAGGATTAAATTATTCAATTCGCAAGTCTTTTTTAGAGGAAGTTGGAGGATTTAATGTCAAGTTAGGTCGAGTAGGGCGCAATTTATTGTCCAATGAAGAATTACACATGACAGAACTTGCACTTTGGAAAGGATATCTTGTTGCTTATCTTCCCGAAGCTGTTGTTAGTCACAATATTTCTCCCGAACGGCTCAAGCGCCATTGGTTCCTTCAACAAAGCTGGTGGAAAGGTATTAGCGAATATCAGCGAGAACAACTGACAGGCCGTGCAGGTTGGGGTCAATTATCAGGGGGAAGCCGACAACTGATCAACCGTCTTTATCAATCAGCGAAACACTTTCGCAACCCTGCTTTACGGTTTGATAATTTGGTTGATGCCTACGGGCAACTGGGTTATTTGAGTGCGGCTTTTCAAGGAATGTTAAGAAAGTTCAATCCTTAATTGGGAATGGGTTGTAAGGGGTAGAGCGAGAAGTATATTTTTGAAACCATTTAGCCTGTTGCTTTCTACCTTCTGCCTTTTGCTATACACGAATCAACATAAACTCGCTATAATTTCTATTTTCTACCTACCGGTTTTTTACCTATGGCAGCTACCCAGTCTCGAGTTCCTGTTTCGGCGATAATTCCAGCAAAGAATGAAGAAGCCAATTTACCAGCTTGCTTAGAAAGTTTGAATCGAGCAAATGAAATTTTTGTGGTTGATTCTCAAAGTAGCGATCGCTCTGTTGAAATTGCTGAAAATTACGGTGCAAAAGTTGTACAATTCGATTTTAATGGACGTTGGCCGAAAAAGAAAAATTGGAGCTTGGAAAATCTTCCATTCCGCCATGAATGGGTACTCATAGTTGATTGTGATGAACGCATTCCTCCAGAACTTTGGGATGAAATTGAGAAAGCCATTCAAAATCCTGACTCTGATGGCTACTACCTCAATCGCAAAGTTTTTTTTCTAGGAAAATGGATTCGTCATGGCGGTCGATATCCCGATTGGAATTTACGTTTATTTAAACATAAAAAAGGACGATATGAAAACCTTAAAACTGAAGAAATTCGCAATACCGGGGACAATGAAGTTCACGAACACGTTATTTTAGATGGCTCAGTCGGTTATCTAAAAAATGATATGCTACACATCGATTTTCGGGATATTTATCATTGGCTAGAACGACATAATCGTTATTCTAATTGGGAGGCTCGGGTTTATCTAAATCTTCTCCAAGAAAACGATGATTCGGGAACAATAGGTGCCAGTATTTTAGGGGATTCGGTACAGCGTAAGCGCTTTTTAAAAAAAATCTGGGTACGACTTCCGTTTAAACCGACACTGCGGTTTATTTTATTTTATTTCATTCAATTAGGATTTTTAGACGGCAAAGCCGGATACATTTATGCTCGTCTATTAAGTCAGTATGAGTATCAAATTGGAGTCAAGTTGTATGAATTACAAAAATTTGGAGGACAGTTAAATGTTCCAGTAGCATCCTCCCCTGAATCTCCGCAATCGGTCGTTTCTCCAATTCGCTAGTTCATTTTTTAACAGATTAATTAATGATTGGGAATTAGCAAGCTGTTTTGCCTCTAATGCATAGGAGATAAAACAGCTTATAACGACTAATTTCAAGATTTCAAGCACAGACTTTCTTAATGATTGTTTCTTGCCCTAACCAGTGGCTAATAAAACCCGTTAACCAATTTTCCATCGCGTTCGCGTATAAAGAATGTTGGTAGAGTTGCTCCTCGCGAGATTTAGCACCTGGAAGCGTTAGCATCTGAGCTCCCTCGATTGTCCACCGTTCCATCATCTTGCGTGTCATCTCTGGGTGAAATTGTACCCCATAGGCATTGTGGCCATAGCGAAAGGCTTGATTTTTGAACGTTTCACTTTGAAAGAGTGAAACAGCCCCTTGAGGGATTTCAAATCCTTCCCGGTGCCAGTGATAGACATGTAACGGTTTAGCAAAATGTTTATTATCTCTGCCTGTGGGCATCACTGGGAAATAGCCAATTTCTACCCGGCCTTCAGGATGAGGTTGTACCGTTGCACCCAGAACCCGTGCTAATAATTGAGCCCCGAGGCAAATTCCTAAAAACGGCTTTCTTGATTCTATGGCCATCCCAATCCAATCCAGTTCGGTACGGATAAACGGCAGAGTGTCGTCATCATTGGCACTCATCGGCCCCCCAAAAATGACTACACCCTCATGGTGTTCCATTGTTCTAGGGAGTTCGTCTTGTTGACTGGGTACTCGGACATCTAGAGCATAACCCCGATGGTGCAGGATTTGCCCCACAAGTCCAGAATCGGAAGTTGGCTGATGGACAACAATCAGAATTTTTTTCACCAGTTCGATACCTATAAATTGCCTATCTTAGGAACATGGATTAAATAAGATCCAGAATTATGACCTCTGCGGCTTAGCCGT
>CAZPRJ010000112.1:0-20233 GCA_964588805.1 uncultured Microcoleus sp.
AACATCTGCCAAGCCAGACACAGAGAGCTTTACCACTTTTCGGACAGGTCTAATGATTTCAGCGTACAAACAAATTTCGTTTAGACGCGACGCCTTCCTCTAGCCCAGCCTGGGCTTAGTAGAGTGCCAAGTTTGATTTGAGGGGTACTTATTCTGTTCGTAGTTGCGCTCAATTCGCTCTCATCGCAACTACAAACCTATCAAAATTTAACTGACAGACCACGAGTGCCTGCGGCTAAAACCAGTGGGTGCAGAGGAGGGAGATGTTAGCGCCGTGAGACGAAGTTGGGTAGATAGGGGAAGTAGGGGAGAATTATCTTCCTGATCTTCCCCATCCTCCTCCAATTATCACTAACATTAATGGACTCATAATTAATCGGGAATTTTCAATAATTCACGCGACAAATCCAAATCATTGTACTATTCATGAGATTGCCCATCCAGGGGAATGGAGAGGCAAATTTTTTCTCTATTACTACTTTTTTTTGCAGCAATTTATCAATTTTTCGATAATCAAAACCCTTATGACTCTTCAACGAAATATCCATCGTATGAGAGGAGGGAAAACTCTTCACATCCCAAAGAATTGCGGCTGCAAATAACTCCTGGAAACGGTAGCGTTCATAGCCATAGTTGCCGTTGCGATTGGCAAAATAGCGCCCAAGTTGCTTGAGCAATAGTGATGGGCCAATTTCAATCGGTACAGAAATTACCATTGTTGCCCCGCTCTGAGTGTAGTGCAACATATCGTCTAAAATTTTTTCGGGTTCTCCTACGTGCTCTAATGTTTCTGTACACAAAATCAGGTCACAACTGTGAGGGGAGATTTTCTGGGAGATTTCCTGAGGTTGACAAACTTGAATTGACGGTAGACTGACACAGATTTGCTCAAAGGCCGATATCATCTCGGGATCGATTTCAACACCCAATCCAGCCTTAATTAAGTTCTGCTCATAAGCCGTTTTCAGCAACCAGCCGTCGCCGCAGCCATAATCTAAGGCTAAATTATATTGAACGCCTGCGATCGCCCCCAAAACACTGTCAAAGCGGGAGTGGTGCGCCAGACGAGTCAGGTGACTGCCTTGCTGGAGTAGGCGTTGAGAGTAAGACATGGGAGAATTAATCGGTGGTGAGAGGTTCGCACAGGGGTTTTTGGCTCACAATCGAGTCATAAACACGACTCAGTTGTGTAGCGATCGCATTCCAAGAATAGCAACGACTCACTAAACGTTTACCATTTTCGCCTAACTCAAAACGCCGATGGGGAGAAACCAGTAATTCCTGGATGGCCAGTGCTAACGCATCTATCTCACCTTCTACCACCAATCCGGCTTTCGCTTGAGCAATATCTGAAGCAATCTGCACATCGGGAGTGATAATGGCGGGTAATCCGGCTGCCATGGCTTCAACCACGGCTACGCCAAAGTTCTCTGAAAATGAGGGTAAAACAAACAAATCCGAGCCTTGGAGCAATAATTCCTTATCAAGGCCAGTAACAAAACCGGGCAGTGTTGTGCGTTCGGCTAAATTCAATGATGATACTAAATTTATCAAATTGGTGAGATAGTCGGTTTCTCCTGAACCCGCCAAAATTAGGTGAAAATCCTGATCGAGGGCGGCTAGTTTTGAGAGTGCCTTGAGCAGTAAATCAGGACGTTTTTTGGGGTGGAGGCGAGAGAAAAACAGAACTATCGGTCTTTGAGGTGGGATATTGTAGAGCTGGCGTAGCTTCTGCTTGGCTTGGACTTGGTAAATCGGTGGATGAACTCCCAAGGGAACCACAAAGCTAGGAGTCTGAACCTGAAAATTTTGTACATCCCGTGATTCTGCTGCCGTTGTACAGTGGATGGCTACAGCTTGATTGAGGTTGCGGCGTTCGAGAGGAGTATATAGTTGTTTTTTGAGCCGTTTATGATGGAGTGCCCAAGGAGAGAGCATTCCATGAGGTGTAACAATATAAGGAATTTTTTCCCATTGGGCGACTAGGGCGGCACAAGTGGGAGCGTAAGAAAATAAATAATGAGTGTGAACTAAGTCATAATTTTTCACATGCTGCTGCAACCAGCGCGTTAAAGCCGTTGAGAAAATAAAATCCTTCATCGGTAGAAAAATTCGCGGCAAGAACCACACGGGGACTTGCTCATATTCGACTCGTTCATAGAGTGGCACATCTAATAATTCCGAGCCATTATCATTGGTGGTCACAATCTCCGCGTCACATCCTTTATCGCGTAGCACTTTGACAATTTCGGGCAAAATTTGAGTCGGACCGCCTTTGACTTTAGCTAAGGAAGGAATGACGTGGAGTAATTTCATTTTTGAAATTTTTATTGAGCCTTATAAGCCTAGATTAAAGCGCTCAATAGAGAAAAAATCAACTAGTAATCCTTGAGAAACTCTTCCCTTGGCACGGGGTTAGATGCGGTTCATGGTTCATGGTTCATGGTTCATCGGAGTTATAGCCAACTTAAATAGATGAACAAGTGGGTAATAGTCGCTCTGTGCAGAGTCGCTCATAGAGTAAATTTGCGATCGCTTGATTACCAGTAGCAGTGAGGTGGATGCCATCGGGGATAAAAAAAGTTTTTACGGTGTTTTTCGGCAGTTTTGACCACGCTTCGTGAGCATCGATGACACGAATGTTTAAGGGCTTTAAGAATTGGATAAATTCAGGTTTGTAGTTAGGGATGTTGTAGGATGGCACCAAATTTTTGAGTTCAGGTGTATACAGGATAAAGATAGGGGTTTGTGTGGCATCGACCACAGCAATAAGTGACTTCAAATTTTGTAGATTTTGCTGAAACCACTGATTAAGTTGTTGGGGAGAAGGGATAACGGTAGGGGAGTTGAAACCCAAACGAGGCGCAATTTTAGGCCAAGCGTAGCGAGTCAAAACTTCCTCAAGGGCGAAAAAAGGTTTGCGATTGGGGTAGGATGGGTCATGACCGACGCGATCGCCAGTACTGGTTGGTTGAGTCAAGTCGGCGGTGCCAATTTGTGCGAGCACAGCATCGCTTTCAAAGATGCCAAATTTGCGAAGATACCCTAACTGATTCCCAATCCCCCAAGAACCGGCAGAGGCATTGAGGACTTCAACGGGTTGTTGGCGTTGGGTGGCGATTCGCGCCTCTAGCAGTGCGGAAATTGTTTGTGTTTGATCGATCAAAGTACCCCCGTTGGTAATTGAGTCACCTGTCATCAAAATCCTCAGGGTTCCTGGAGGCTTATGGGCAGTAATAGGTTTAGATCGTTGAGAGTATTGGTTGTATTGGATGTTTTGGCCTAAGCGGAATACAGTTTGATTGGGTTGAAAGCGGTAGCCTGTATCGGCATCGGCTTGAATCAAAACAGGATTACCAAATCCAAAAATTAGCCGTAAGACCAATTCAATGATGATTAAAATCGCAAGAATAGACCCTGGTATCCAATACTTAGCAGGAAATTTCATTGAGCAAAAAAATCTTGATTGATTAAATTAGTGAGGGTTGTATTAAAGCGTTCAAATGAGAAAATTTTAATAACTTTTTCTCTTAGTAATTCGGGTTTATATAATAAAGGATTGGGATAATTGCCCTGCAAAATTTGAATGATAGTTTTAGCGATCGCCTCCACATCATCAGGATTCACTAACGCGCCCAATTCTCCTTGACACAGTGCATCAATGGCTCCATCTTGGTTGCCTCCTATAGTCGGCTTTCCACAGGCTAAGGCTTCTAGATAAACAATTCCAAATCCTTCTCCTTTACTCGGCATGACAAACACATCACAAAGATTGTAATGGTCGCAAAGTTCATCATCAGGAACGAAGCCAGCTAAAGTTACACAATCTTGTAATTTTAACTGTTGAATTAACTGTTCAATCCGAGGACGGTCATCACCTTTGCCTACTAAAATATAATGAATATTGGGTATTTGACGACGAATTTCGGGTAAAGTTTGTAAAATTTTGTCGTATCCTTTATAACGCTCAGAACGGTCTAATCTGGCAACTGTTAAAATAATTTGATGGTTTGCTGTTAATTGATAACGTTGTAATAAGTATTGAGGTTTAGGAGTAATCTGAAAGGAATTAGCATCAAAGGTACAAGGTAATAGAGAAATTTTGTCTGGATTGATAGGATGCTCTTGAATCAGGCGATCGCGGGTATAATTGCTAACCGCAAGAATTCGATCTGCATGCTGCAAAGCGATTTGCAATCTTCGCTGCTGAATATTCCATGCTTCTACTCCATGAACCACTATCCAATAAGGAACTCCAGTCAAGCGTTTTAGCGCATAAGCAATCGGCGTGAAATTGAGATGAGTGGATATGATTAAACTGGGGCGTTTCCAAAGCCCAAAACCCATCAATTGTGCAGCAAATAGAACCGTTCGTCCGGGTAAAGGTACGGAACCCGCAAAATGATATTGAGTAGAATTTAGAGAATCAGGTAATGCCTGAGTATCGTGCTTAAGAAATACCTCATACTGATTGTGGGGATATAACTCCTGTAAAGCCCTTAAAAGAAAAGCCGAATAGACTTGAATCCCACCTTTAAATTGAAAAATATTAGGAAACCAAAGATGGATTAATGGATGGGGAGTTTTCATAGAGTAGCAGTTTTGCTTAATTAGGCAGAATCGGGCTTGATTCAGGCAAAAAGAGACCATTCCTCCATAGAGGTAAATCAATATTTTTTAATTTTTCAGAATCATAAAATTTTCCATTTTCCTCAAAAAAATAGCATCGATATCCAAATGAATTTAGGTAATCTTGAATCGCTTGATCGTGACCATTTTTACTGATTAATTCAGCATAAATTGCTCGGATGCGCTGCTCTTTAAGAAAAGATTCTACGCCTTGCATGGCATGGATTTCATAACCTTCAACATCCAGCTTCCACAAATCAACAGTCTCAATGGAACGCGATATTAACTCATCTTCTAATCGTACAATCCTGATTGGCTCTCCCTCGGTTTCGGACACTCTAGCCCAATAACCGTGAATAAAATCCGACCCACAGCTCGCAAGATGGAGTTGGGCAGCAGATGCACCCAATCCACACCGAATTAATTCTACGGGTAGTGTGGGGTGAGCCGCGAGACATTCGCCCAACCAGTCAGCCTGTTGTGTGCCAGGTTCAAAGGCTAATAATTTGCCTTGGGGTATCCACTGTGCTAAATACAACAACATTTGACCAATATTTGCTCCTGAATCGACCACAATTCCGTCAGGTGGCAGAAACTGTCGTGCCCAGTTGAGAAAGGGAGCTCCTTCATATTTGCCATAAACAATCCAGCGATGAGTAATTATATTTAGGTCGAGTTTCCAAACAATATTAGCAGCCGTACGAACCCAGGCAATTCCATGTTGAGCCAATGTTTTTCCAAATAGTCTGTCGCAGATTCCTAATTTGTGAGGAAAGTCAATGGGTTGTACCCACGTTAAAGGCAAAGGTAAAGGAATGATTTCCATGAGGTTACAGGTATTTATAATTCAATGATTTTAGAATTAAACAAAACAATCTGAGTTCTGGAAAGCGTCATAAAGCCTAAGAATTTTTTAAAATTTTTAGTACCTCACTAGCTAATTTCTGACGATATCGCACCCACGTTAACTGTTCGGCTTTCTGGCGAGCGGCATGACCCATTTCAGCCAATTGTAGGGGATGGCAATAACACCACTCTAATTTGGCTTTGAGACTGTCGAGGTCACGAATAGGGATAACAAAACCGTCCACTCCCTCTGACACAATATCAGACCCTCCCGCATTGGGTGTGGTAATCAGGGGAATCCCACAAGCCATTGCTTCTAACTGGACTAAGGCGAGTCCTTCAACTAAAGAAGGAAGGACTAAAACATTTGCCGAGCTATAGTATTGATTTAATAAAGTATGAGGTAAGGAAGATATATGACGAATAGTTTCGGGATATTGATCGAGCGATCCTGGGGGAAACTCGTTCATACCAACTAATAATAATTCAGCATTCGGTAATTTTAATTCCTGCCAAGCTTGTAATAAATAATGAACACCTTTACGTGGCCCAACTCGCCCCACAAATAAGGCACGAAATAAGGGGTCTTCTTTAGGTTGGGGATGGAAATAATCAATGGGAGCTCCGAAGGGAATGACGCGGATTTTATTTTGTTGTATATTGGCTTGGATAAGGGAGTTTTGTACAAAAGAAGAGGGAACAAAGATGCAATCAGCGAGTTGAATTTCTTTTTCTTTACGCTCAAGTTTCCATTGCGGTTCTCGAATGGCGTCTAAGGCGGAAGCAAGGTTAGGGAATTTTTGCGATTCTTCCCGCAAAATCTCCTGACTCGTACGATAGAAAGCAATGGGTAAATCATACAAGCATAGGATGCCTTGCTGTTTAGCAACTTGGAATGTAGTAGCCGCACCATCTTCATAAGCATAAACGGCATTTAATCCTTGCAGGTGATGCGAGGCAATATGTTCATCGAGGGATTGATAAACTCGATCGGTCAGTTGTTGATAGCTTAAACCCAATCGGCGCTGCAAACTGGTTTTTACCAGTACAAGTCGGATAATTTCTCGCCAAGGATGGGTTTGTATCCGCGCATTAGAGGGAGGAATCCAGGTTCTGCGTCCCAATTCTTGAGTGATAGAGTTTCTGAGTCGTTGAGGTAATAAGGTGAGATAGGGAGAGAGGAAACCTTCGGGGTTATAAGCAATTGTTGTAATAATTTCTTGGAGTAATTCAACCTCTGAAAATGCGATCGCTGCTTGACGGGCAAAGGGATTACCGGTAGGGTGAATCAGGGAAATACGTGGAGAGGACATCGTGTTGTAATTGTTGCTCTCGATAATATTGATTCTTTTTTTCCAAATGAGGCAGTAAAACAATAAAGCCAGTGAGGAACCAATAGTAAACCGAAAAGGTATGATGAAATACCATTTGACCTGATATTTGTACTAAATGAATTAGAAATGCTACGGCGGCTAACTGACGCATAAATGGACTTTTTAATTTCCAAAATGTATGCCACAACGCCACAATAATGCCCAGTCGCATTAAATACCAGAAAATAAAACCAATAGGGCCAAGTTCTAAAGCAACTCTCCCCATT
Organism: uncultured Microcoleus sp.; assembly: GCA_964588805.1. Lineage (GTDB taxonomy): Bacteria > Cyanobacteriota > Cyanobacteriia > Cyanobacteriales > Coleofasciculaceae > CAZPRJ01. Next base: position 7,076 of record CAZPRJ010000112.1, read on the forward strand.
TCAGCTTCATAAATTTCGGGAACCCGTTCGCCAGCAGGGAGGTCTAATATTCGACGCAATGGGCCACTTCCTGGATGGGTTGATCCAGCTCCAAAGCCATCTAATTCTTTATATTGAAAAAACTCAATCGGTTGAGTAAAATTCAACAAAATACGGCCAGATAAATCTTTATTAGATGTAACCCGGCGTTGAAACTGTTCAATTGCTGAACGGAATCCATAAATCACCATTGCTGTAACAATTGTGGCGGGAATAAATAGTCGTTTAGCCCATCCCCACAGAAGAGACAGATTGGCCAATAAAAGTGCAGAAAAATATCCCAATAAAATCAATACAGCAGCAATAATAGGAGTTCGAGAACCGGACATAAACATATTGATAACGACTAAAAAAAGCTCAATAATCGTAGCCAATCTCCAAACGTATGATTGTTTTGTGGAAAGCAAGGGAAGTAATAACCCGAAGCATACGATTAAATAACCCGTATAGCTATTAACATAGGAAAAGGTTCCAGTGACACGTACAGCAGCATCTGCTCCAAATCCAAAAGTAGCCACTGATACTTCAATACCAGGAGCATAGGAATTGATGGGACTGCTAGGAGGACTGAAGAACTGTACAATGCCAATTAATCCTGTAGGAATCACTAGCAATAGATGCGATCGCAAGAAACTGTGCAGCTTTTCCTCTGACTGAAACATCGCTGGTAGCATCCAGATTAGAGGAATATACAAGATATAGGCTTTGAGTCCCAGAATTCCCACTAAAGGTGAACCCAAACTGGGATTAAAAGCTTGAAATATGCACCAGCCTGCGGCTATAAAAATTAAAGAATTGACAATAATATTTTTACCAATGAATGACCATTTACTGTTCGATTTTGAAATTCCATAGTAGCTAAAATAAGCACCTAGAATTAAAAAATCTTTCAAAAAATAAATAAACTCGCTTGCTTGTGGTAATATCCATTTTCGCAAAGCTCCTTCAAACACAAGCAGAAAGAATACCCCTTGAATGGGAATTCGCCAATTTATTATTGAAAAATAAAAAATACTTAAAATTACGAGTAAACCAATCAGTAGTATCACGAAACTACCCTCTCAAAAACTTGTAAATATTCCTCAGTAACTTTAGCCTTCGTATGACGGAATAAATGGGATTCTGCTTTAGAGCGATAACTCAAAAGCTGGTCTGGATTCACTAGTAAATTAAACAAAATTTGGGTCAAAGCTTCAACATTACCATTAGGGAAAGTTACTCCACAACCACCAATAGCATCTTTTAATCCTCCCCCCTCTGAGCCAACAACGACACAACCACAGGCAATACCCTCTAAAGCAACAATACCAAAAGGTTCTTGCCACAGAGAGGGAACGACCAAAATTTTGTGAGCATTGAGTAATTGAGCTAACTCATGTCCCGCTTTTGCACCGGCAAAATCGACTTGAGTAACAAGGTCTAACTGTTTCACTTGTTGGCGTAAGCTAGCTTCTTCAACTCCAGTACCAATAATGGTTAATTGAGGTGTTAACCCAAGTTGTTTGAGATTTCCTAAGGCATTCAGAAGTAAGTTGACGCCCTTATCAGAAACCAATCGTCCCAAAAATACCAATTCTTTATGGCGTGGAATATCTGGCATTTCATAAAAAATCTCTTCTTGATAAGGATTAGGAATTATAGCAGACAGAACTCTCAATTGTTCGGCAATGGCCGAACTGACGGCAATGTTGGTCGAAAAATGAGTTAAATAGCGCTTCAAATAATCTTGCCAGCTTAGTTTTCCATTAGGACGACAGTACCAAGTTTGATGGGTTACTACCCAAGGTTTACGAATCATCAATAAAGGCCAAATTCCCTTTAAGCTAATACACCCTTGAAAATAAACATCACACCAATGCATGAGTTTTAGGAGTGTTTGCCTACTCGGCTGCCTAATCACTTCAAATGGAAAAAATTTAGCATCTGTTGCTGGAACTTGTGAGACTAGTTTAACGCTATATCCGTAAGTGACAAACTCATGAGCTAAAATAGATATTACAGTTTCTATTCCACCAATACTTGGATAAAATAAGGGGGAGTAGATTAATATTTTCATGTTAAAAATAAAAAAATGAGAATTTTAAAATCATGAAAATAAACTTTTGAATGAATTACTGTTTTAGTTTATATTCAGGGGTTAATAAATGATAGATAGTAGCTAGCCCAAATATGGATTTATCTATTGTCAGGCTGAATTATAAGACATAAAGTATCACCTGGATTTTCTTGAGGGAGTACCCACTTTAATAATCCTGCAACAAGCTGAGTCGTTTTTCGATAAATCAGGGAACCTTGAGCTGGATATCCCCATTGCTTAACAATTTTCAAAGAATAGCGTGGCAAAATTCTATCTAATGAAGTTAAGAGCACAGGATAAATATGGGTGGGGTCTCCTTTAGTATCAAAGGATGCCATATTACCCGTAATCAAAAATTTCAATCGGCAACTAATGGAGTGTATATTGGGTGTTGTCAGTAAGAAAACTCCATTATGATCTAAATGTTGAGCAACTTTAGAGAATAGCTGTCCAGGATTTTCTAAATGTTCTATAACTTCAATGGCTGTAATTAAGCCAAACTTTTGATTACCTAAACCCCAATCATCAGAATTTAAATTAACTTGAGAGCAAGTGGCTTTATTCGTGCCAAATTGTTCAATATCTAGGTCAATTCCATGTAAGCTAGTAAAGCCAAGACTTGCTAACCGTTCTAACCAAGCTCCTGTACCACAGCCAATATCTAAAACAGGTGTATCGTAGCTCAGTGGAGCAATCGATTGAACAAGCACTTCATGGAGTCCGGTTATAGTACGCTCGGCTAGCTTATTGTGTAACACGGATGAGATCCCAATGTGATATCAAAAACTTGTTTGATACGCTAGAGCAGTTAAAACAATGACCCAATCATACATTAACTTATGCCAACAGGCTATGGCTGAGATGTAGAAGTTAGCATGATCTACAAGTGCCTACTACTTTAGCAAAGTATTGCAACTTAATATTCCCGTATCCGTATTTAGCCCCATTATTGAGATACTCAGCCCTATCTCTTTTTAATTGTTGCAACAAGAGTATTAGAGCTATGTTTAGACACTTAACTCAAAATAAAACTCAATTAAATTTATTACAAGCCTTCCGAGGATTAGCTGCACTGTTAATTGTTTTATACCATGCAACAGGATTGGCTATAAATAAGTTCAATCAAAGTTATTTGTTAGATTTCTTTATTTTTGGGAATTCAGGTGTAGACTTCTTTTTTGTGCTAAGTGGATTTATGATTTTCTATGCCCATATTGCCGATATAGGGAATAAAAACAAATTTATTCTTTTTCTAAAAAAACGTTTTATTCGGATTTATCCTCTATACTGGCTGGTGACTTTCATAGTACTTCCTGTATATTTTTTTGTCCCATCTTTAGGACAAGGCTATGAACGGAACATAGGTGTAATCATAAAATCTTTGCTTTTATACCCTCAAACCGCGAATATGCCTATTGTTAGTGTCGGCTGGACGTTAACCTATGAAGTATTTTTCTATTTATTGTTCAGTCTTTTAATTGTTTTAAAAATTCGGTTTTGGTTACCTATTATTGCGATTTGGATATTAGGGACTATTATTTCATTCATACATAATTTTGTTTCAGGGCAGAATCAAGCTATTTATTTGTTTCATATCTTTAGTAGTTATAATTTAGAGTTTATCGGCGGATGTATAGCGGCCTTATTTGTATATAAATTTAAGTCCAAATTTTCAATTAAATATTTAATAGGTTTATTGATTGCTAGTCTTGCTTTATTTATCAATGGAAAATACTTTATTCCTGGTCTACCTCAAGAAGCTCATGTAATCATTTATGGTATCCCTTCGCTATTAATTATTGTTACATCTGCCTTGCTTGAAATTAATAAAACAATCAATATCCCTAAAATATTTACTTCTTTAGGAGAAGCATCTTATTCTATTTATTTAGCCCATTATGCTTGTTTATCTATGCTGGTTAAGGCTGCATTAATTGGCAAATTAAATGCTTGGATATCGCTGAATTTTTTGATGAGTCTAATTGTATTAATAACTATCTTTTTAGGGTGTATGTTTAATTTTTATATTGAAAAACCCTTATTGACCTATTTGAGACAAAAATGGACTCAGAAAAGAGTTATTATCTGATAACTGTAGAGGCGTAATTAAGGATTAAGGTGAAGATGAGCCGCAAAAATTTGGGCTTGTACAGATAAGTTATGGGTTTGATACCAAGCATAAGCATGCTCAGCGATCGCCTGTCCTACCTCCAAGTTCAACGTTTGGCTTTTTTCGTCGGCAACCCAGTAATGTTTACCTGCTTGCAATCCATCCACCGTTGCTGTAGTGGAACTGGCCATAATCGGAATAAGTCGATGAGCACAGTAAGCGGCAAAGACAGTGGATTTCGCCAGGTAATCGGCTGGAGGAAACGTGGCAAAACTGGCGATCGCATCTAGTAGGATTTCACCAATTTCTGCTGCTTTGGTTACTCCCTTTTCAACAATAGGAATACCCTTAATAGGTGTTAATTTTAAATTTGTAGAAACCCCAATATCATAAATTTCCGTAATGTCTAACGCTTGACAAATTTGTTCTAATATAGTTGTGTATTCTTGATAAACTTGCATCCGAACATTTCTATGTCCGAAAATTACTAATCGCCGTTGACGTTCCGTTAACAAAGGGGGAATTTGCTCTGGCTCTCCAATGTTAGAAAATACGGGTAGCGTGGGAATATCTTTATGTTTGCCTCGGCTCAATTCATACAGCGTTTTGGCATAGCCTTGTCGGTTGGTGAAAATGCGATCGCTCAATTGTGCCAAACGAGCGGCTATATTTTTTTGTAGAGGTGAGAGCCAGAAAGAACTTGCCCAAGGTGGCCCAGAGGCGTAAACTTCGTGGAACATTGTTGCTAAAATCCGATTGTTACCTGTAGTTCGCCAATGCTGTAAGCCTTGAACTAACCAAACCGGACAACCCCTAAGAGCATAACCATAACTCACATAATGCAGTAAAACTAAGGTGGGTGAGGAGCCGATATCAAGCAGCAACGAGGATAAAGCTTCTCCAGAACGCTTAGGCAGGATACTAATGGGGAATCCTTCAATGGAGTTTTCACCCTCCCAGGTGGGAGTACCAACTACAAAATGCGTGTTTACCTCAAAATCTAAACGCAGTTGGCGAGCAAGATTTAAGGCATAATCCCCTAAACCATCAATTGCGGGAGGAAGCATCGGTACAACTTGGATGAGAACCATCAGATCGCTAGGCTTTAGGGAGAGAATCTGTCTTGAAAATAGGGTGTAGGGGGTAGGGTGTGGGGTGTAGGGGAAGAAGAATTTTCATAACTTCGTTGTGTACAAAGTTCATGATGGCTAATCTGAAAATAGGAGTCTCCGAGTCAGGAGTCAGGGATTTTCATCTATTCGTTGTGAGCAAACGTTCATGGGTGTCTATCTTAATTAATTATGAGAACAAGTCGGCGGTGCAATCGCCCGTAAGGGCGCGCCTTCGGCTATCGCAGGATTTTGAGGTGTAACCGTTGGTGTAATAGCAGTCAGAATTACCTCACCATTGGGCCCATACTTCCAGCCTTGTGCTTCTACTAATTCAGATGGAGTGGGTGCAGTGGGGGGAATGGGAGTAGAATTATCGAACTCAGAAGACGTTTCCTCGGCACTTTCGTCTGCTTGGGGTGAGTCAAGCGTTACCCAAGGGTGTATACCTGTCCAAACCGTATTATTCATCAGGGGTTCGTTGGGACTCGGTGGCAAACCTCCACGTCCTGTAATAATAAACTCGCTATCTTTCCTAGCCGCTCTGCCTCTAGGAGTGCAGTTTTGGTCAATCAGCTTGGATACATCGACGGGTTCAGTGGGTAAATACGCTAAGTTTCGGCCGGGTTCGATATTGGGGATGTTGACTTTACCACTACGGCCGCTTTGGGACGTTGCAGAAATATCGACGCGATCGTTGTCGAATGCGAAGGAGAAGTCATTAGAGAAAATAACTAGTCCATTGTCTGTAGAAATAACATCCGGTCTATTGTCACGCAAACGACCAAAATTATCGGAAATATCAACGCGACTATTGCCCCGAAACCGAGACAAGTCACCGGGGTTGCGCCCCACTGCTACAGCACGGTTATTGTTAAACAAATCAGCCACAAATGCTGGAGAAATAATGGTGATATTCCCTCCTGGCCCAGCAGCAGCATTGGCAAGAATATCACTATCGTCTTGAGCGAGGAAGGTTTCGGTGTTAATCGTAATATTGCCGCCACCGCCCGTGCTATCAAAGACACTGCTACTAATCAAACTGCTGTTGCTTAAGCGGATATCTCTGGCATTGATATTAATATCGCCACCACCAGACTGAACGGAGGTTGCCAAAATATCGCCTCGATTCGATCGCAAATCATCACGAACATTAATCGAGATATTGCCTGCTTTGTTAATACCTTGGCTACGACTGCTGATGCGTCCATCACTTGTTAGTAAGAGGGAGTTAGTTTGTAATTGAATATTCCCGCCAAATCCGTCACCAAAACTTGTGGTTGATATTGTTCCTGCCTCTTGAAGTGTTAATTGTGGGGTTGCCACAGAGAGGTTTCCTCCAGATGCTTGTCCATACGCTTGTGCAGAGAGAAGTCCGTTTAGTCCCAGATTTACTGAGTCTGTAGCCGTTACAATTATGTTTCCGGAATTGCCTTGAGTGTAGTTCCCTTGTGCTGCGGCATTAACGCTATTACGAATCAGTTCAAGTGCTGCAGAAGGATAAATATTTGGGTCGAGATTGCTGTAATCAAAAGTACTGGCATCTAAGCTACTAGTGGAGATTTTCCCGGAATTTTGAATATTCAAAGTCCTGGTTTCTATTAATAAGTTTCCTCCCGCACCCGTACCGAGAGTGCCTGTAAATAACAGTCCATTGTCAGTTACATTGACAGAGTTTGCTGCTTTTACACTCAAGTTTCCAGCATTCCCTTGACCGGCACTACTGGTTAATACACCACTACCATCACTAATCGTCAGCGTTCCAGTTTCAATATCCAGATTACCTCCTGCTCCGGCTCCATAAGAGACGCTACTGATAACACTTCTGTTGCTCACAGTAACGGCTTCCGAACTGCGTACAGTAATGTTACCCGCGTTACCCGGAACATTAGAGCCTGTGCCGACTATAGAATTATTTTGAACTAGTAAATTCTTAGTATCGATCGCAATACTTCCCCCCACTCCTGTACCTGTAGAAACAGCAGAGACAATGCCGCGATCGCTGACAATCATTGAATCTGTCGCTCGAATGTCCAAGTTTCCGCCATTGCCTGTTGCTGCTCTGACATCGATTAAGGCATCGTCTTGAACGAGTAATCGATTGGTGTCTATGGCGATCGCGCCTGCATTACCTGTTCCTTCAAGAGCGCTGGCGATGATACCACTACAGCCTTGAGGACAAAGATAACTCGGTGCATTTCCACTCAGCTCAATTTCAGATGCTTGAATGCTTATCTCTCCCGCATTACGGTTATTACTCGTTGCAACGGAAAGCCCTGCCCCGTCACGCACTAACAACCGCCCTGTATTCACTGAAATTTTCCCAGCACCTCCAGTGCTTCCTGTTTGGAACTGAGGATTAGCCAAAAATCCAGTGGCTTCTGTATCTCCAGATGCAACTCCAATCAGTTCGATTTCATTAGCCTGAACCGTTATTTCTCCAGCATTTCCAGAGCCATAAGTTACAGTACTTATTTGCGCTCCATTTCGAGCAGTTAATCGTCCCGTTTGGATATCAATTTTCCCAGCATTCCCTCTAGGATTGACACGTACTAAAGGAACTGGAACAGCAGAGGCACTAATTTGAGAATTTCCAGAGATACCTGTGCCATCCATTTCAATCTCCGGTACTCGAATAGTAATAATGCCACCGTTACCGCCACCCAAACCATCAGCCGTCAATTGTCCCCCATTGAGTAGCCTTAAACTGGCCGCTTCAACATTGACATTGCCACCAATGGCATTAGTTAAAACGCGATCAGCCGATACTTTAGAGTTATCAATTAAGATAGTTCCTGCTGCCCTGAGAAATAAATCTCTTGAACTATCGACACGAGAAAAGCCAGTAACCGATAAGTCCCCTCCCGCATTGAATGATATATCTCCCCCCGTCTTAATCTGAGATCTACCTGTGATCAAGATATCTCCCCTGGCGGCTAGAGAAATATTTCCATTCCCTGTCAAAAAGTTCAGATTACCGTCAATGGTAATGGAACCGGTCGCTCCATTCCCTGCACCGGCAATCAGCAGGAGGTTGCCATCACCAGGGTTAATCAAATTAGCGATGGTGGTATTGACAAAAATATTGTTACCAGCAATGAATTGGATATCCCCACTCTCGGTTTCAAAACGATTGCCGACAGGAAGGGTAACGGTAATATCATTCCCGGCTTGAGCAGTCAGTCCTACTCCTGGGGTAGCAATATTAACACCTGTACTAAATGTAATGTTGTTTGTTGCCTGAAGGATGACATTAGCTGTCGCTGCATTAATCGCCGCAACATTGATGCGAGTATCACCTGGAGTCCCAATGTCAGCGTCACCAAACTCATCTACATCTATTAAATTATTTGTCTCTCCACCCAAGGCCACAACTTCAATATTAGTAGGGTCGAGTAATAGGGTTCCAGGTTGTCCATTAGCAGCAAAGGTATCGACTTGTCCGTTAAAGTCTAAAACTTGCTTGCCCGACACTTCCACAAATCCACCATTACCTGAATTAGCACCACCACGAGCGCTAATCGTGCCATAAAATTGGGTACTGTCATCCGACCAAACGATGACGTTGCCACCACTCCCGTTATCGGTTGCATCGGCGTTAATCCTGGTATTCGGACTCACATAAGTACGCGTTGCAGTGGGCACTGAACCTTGCCCTTGATAATCTCCTCCAACTAATACCGTACCGCCACCACTAGGGGATGAGACATCAATTAGAGCATTACCCAATAAACCTACACGGTTTCCCAACACCTGTACGGTTCCTCCCGGTGCTATCAGTTGCCCTGTACTAGTAACAGTCGTACCGAACAAAGTAATATTTTCCTGGGGTCTAACGCTAAGATTTCCAGCATTAGCAATTTTGCCCGAGGCTCTAGTTCCATATTGCACACCCAAAGGAGTGCTAACGGTTAACAGGGGTGTAGATTGAGTAGGAGTTGCTGCAAACTGAGTCCCATCGGTAAAATCTAGATGATTAGCTGTAGTCGCTGTCAACGAACCCCCAATCTCTAATCGCGCATTTGGGCCAAATAAAATGCCATTGGGATTCAGAAGAAATAAATTTGCCGTGCCATTGGCTCGAATTAAACCATCAATATTGGAAACCGAACCACCCGTCACCCGGCTGAAGATATTGTCAATGGCAAGAGAATTGTTGAAATAAGCGGTATTTCCTGTAGGAATAGAAAATTCTAAGAAACTATGAAATAAATTACTACCCGCTTGTGCGCCTCCCGTAATTTCCCAGAGATTTCCAGATGGGTTCACTTGAGTGGGAAGAGTATCATCGGGGGCAATTTGCCCGACAACTGCATGAGGGATGGCAAGAGAAAAAAGAGAAATACCAGCCATCATTCGGAAGTAGTCTAGGCACCGATTTATCATTTATCTAATCAGAGAAAAATGGTAGAGCTTGGAATAGGAAGTGAGTCCAGTATAAGCTGTTGTGCATTTAATTCGCATTGAGAGGTTTGCTCACGGAGCGGGGGCGCAGGGAAGAATAATTTTATCAATTAAATCCTGAATAGCTTAAAATAAACCCTTCAATCAGCAAGGACATTTTTTTAGGTAGACACCATTGAAGTATGCATATCGCTATCGCACGGAGGCGTTCATCAGATTGTCATAGGAGTGTCATAATATCGTCATATTCAACCATTATATTGGTTTTCATCAAACCATTTCGTCTCGAATCAAGCCAACTCTCTCGGTAGCAACAAGCGAGAGAGTATTTTTTTGAGATTCATCTCACCAAACTCAGGGTAAGAATTGCGATCGCCCGATTGTTATAGGTTAGTCACTGTATCGCTACATTCATCTCTGATTGTTTTTACAAGTCAATTCTCTTCAGGTTTGGACGCTAACTTGCTCTCTGGAATCAGAGAGCATTTTTTTTCTTGATTATGGAAACAGCTATTTAATCGCAATCTAAAATAGAGGCATCTTCAAGCGGATACCTCTACTTTAAATTCACACAATAAGCCAATTATATTTTTAAGGATTCAATAGTAGCATAATTCTTAAAATCGTGCAATTTGGTGAACAAAAACGAAGAATTATCAATATTTTTATACTGACAAGTTGAAACCTAAATCAATGGTTAATTGCCAGCTAAGTCTCGAAACAATGGTATTTAAGACTTTTATCAACATGGGCAAGTTTATCTTATTTCCTGGCTATACAGACAATTGTTGCCAATTTAGCCACGATCCCAAATATTTTCTAAAGCTACACTGAGAGAGTAACCTTCTCCACACCAGTTATGCTGACCTCAACTCATGTGCCATCTACCCAAACCACAGAAGCAGAAGCACTCATCCTCTGGTTTGAAGAAATAGGAATTGCAGATATCCCCTTAGTCGGAGGAAAAAATGCTTCCCTGGGTGAATTGATTCGGCAACTCCAACCCAAGGGCGTAAACGTTCCCACGGGGTTTGCCATTACTGCTTATGCTTATCGATACTTTATAGAGAAAGCGGGTCTAGAAACAAAGTTACGTAAACTTTTTGCTGACTTAAATGTAGATGATGTCAGCAATCTACAACAGCATGGGAAAAAAGCCCGCAGATTAATTCTCAGCGCTCAATTTCCCCCCGAACTGGAAGCCGCGATTGGGGCAGCTTATCAAAAATTATGCCAGCGCTACGGTGAAGATACAGAAGTTGCGGTGCGTTCATCCGCCACAGCCGAAGACTTGCCCGATGCCAGTTTTGCCGGTCAACAAGAAACCTATTTAAATGTCCAAGGGCTAACCCGAGTTTTAGAATATTGCCATCGATGCTTTGCTTCGTTATTTACAGACCGGGCGATTTCCTATCGTCAACATAATGGCTTTGACCATTTTGAAGTGGCGCTTTCAGTCGGTGTGCAGAAAATGGTACGGTCTGATTTGGCTTCCTCCGGAGTCATGTTTACTATCGATACTGAAACCGGTTTTAAGAATGCTGCCTTAATTACCGCCGCCTACGGTTTGGGGGAAACTATTGTTCAAGGTGCCGTTAATCCGGATGAATACTTTGTCTTTAAACCCACACTTGAAGCAGGATTTCGTCCCATTTTAGAGAAACGATTGGGAACGAAAGAAATCAAAATGGTTTATGAAGTGGGAAGTTCTAGATTGACTAAAAATGTCAAAGTTCCCAAGGCTGAACGAACCAAATACTGCCTCACGGATGATGAAATTCTGCAACTCGGGCGTTGGGCAATACAGATTGAAAACCATTATTCCCAGGTACGTGGTGTCTACACTCCAATGGATATTGAGTGGGCAAAAGATGGCATCACAGGTGAGTTATTTGTTGTCCAAGCACGACCGGAGACGGTGCAATCCCAGAAGTCTACACGAGTTTTAAAAAGTTATCACCTCAAGGAACAGAGTGAAATTTTAGTCAGAGGTCGTAGCGTGGGGGCAGCCATTGGTCAAGGCAAAGCTCGCGTGATTTTGGATGTGAGTAAAATCCATTTATTCCAACCGGGTGAAGTTTTAATTACTAATAAAACCGACCCGGACTGGGAACCGATTATGAAAAAAGCCAGTGCCGTGGTGACAAACCAAGGGGGGCGCACTTGCCATGCAGCGATTATTGCCCGAGAAATGGGGATTCCGGCGATTGTGGGTTGTGGGAATGCCACTGGGATTTTAAAAACCGGTCAAGAGGTAACGGTTTCTTGTGCCGAAGGGGATGAAGGCCGTGTTTATCAAGGGTTGTTGCCGTTTGAAGTCAAAGAGACAACCTTGGAAAATTTGCCTCGCACTCGCACTCAAATTTTGATGAATGTGGGGAATCCGGAACAGGCGTTTAGTTTGGCCGCCATTCCGTGTGATGGGGTGGGGTTGGCGCGGTTGGAGTTTATTATTGCCAACCAGATTCAAACGCACCCGTTAGCGTTGCTGCACTTCCACGAGTTGGAGGATGAGGTGGTGAAGGCGCAAATTGCGGAATTGACGAAACAGTATGAGGATAAGCCGCAGTTTTTTGTAGATAAGCTGGCGTATGGGGTGGCGATGATTGCGGCGGCCTTTTATCCTAAGCCGGTGATTGTGCGGATGTCGGATTTTAAATCGAATGAGTATGCCAATCTGTTGGGGGGTAAGCCGTTTGAACCGGAGGAAGAAAACCCGATGTTAGGGTGGCGGGGTGCATCTCGCTACTACGAGGGGAATTACCGGGAGGCGTTTGGATTGGAGTGTCAGGCACTCAAACGGGTACGGGATGAGATGGGGTTAACAAATCTAATTCCGATGGTTCCGTTTTGTCGCACACCGGAAGAGGGACGTTTGGTGTTGGCGGAGATGGCCAAGCATGGGTTAAAGCAAAGGGAGAATGGGTTGCAGGTTTATGTGATGTGCGAGTTGCCGAGTAATGTGATTTTGGCGGATGAGTTTAGTAAGGTGTTTGATGGGTTCTCGATTGGTTCTAATGATTTGACGCAGTTGACGTTGGGATTAGACCGAGATTCGGCTTTAGTGGCTCAGATTTTTGATGAGCGCAATAAGGCCGTGAAGAGAATGGTGAGAATGGCGATCGCAGATGCCAAGGAGCATAGTTGTAAGATTGGTATTTGTGGCCAAGCTCCGAGTGATTATCCCGAGTTTGCTCAGTTTTTGGTGGAACAAGGGATTGATTCGATGAGTCTGAATCCGGATTCAGTGCTGCAAACGATTTTGATGGTGGCCCAAGTGGAGGGAGTGAGTTAGTTTTCAGGAGTCAGGACTTACGCAACTTGCTATGTGAGCCGCAAGGGCTGTTGGGGAATGGTATGCCGATTGGTGTCAACTTAAGCCCAAAGCCGCCAGGGACTTAAGTCCCTGGCTAATAGAT
>CAZPRJ010000113.1:0-20040 GCA_964588805.1 uncultured Microcoleus sp.
CCAGCCCCTTCTCCCCAAGGGAGAAGGGGAGCAAGAGTTCAAAGTCCCTCTCCCTCAGGGAGAGGGATTTAGGGTGAGGGCTAACAAAGGTGACATGCTCCCATCCCAGATAGGTTCGTAAACTCTAGACCGAAGTGTAAGGTTTAACAGATAAAACGTTGCATCCTTTACACTTTTTTAATCCTGCTCAATTCTTGAACGGATTTAAAATGGCAATTCTTCATCATCTTGTTCCTTGACTTTTATCTGCCAAATTGTATTAACTTCCTCTTCGACTGGTAATTGGTCAAGTGCTTCTCCCAGTTTCTTTTGTAAGGCTTTAGTTAACGTCACAGATAAATCCAAGTCAATTTTTTCCATTTGAGTTAATTTTGCCAATTCACTAAAGGCAACTTTTTTAGTCGTTCGCTTTTGACTGGCTAATTTAATTCCCTTGATTTCTTGTACATTTTGTGCTTGCATAGATAACTTCAGTCGTTCTTTGATTTGGTTAATTTCTGTATCTAATTGCTTCCATCGATGTTCGATTTGGCGATATCTCAAGATAAGCGCCTCGATATCTTCTGTCGCTGGATCAGGTTCTTTGAGTTGCAACAACCGATGATAGACCTGAGCTACATAAACCACGTCCATTTTTGCATACTGAAGTTGATTGGCACTGAGGGGACGCTGCCCCCAATCACTCCCCTGTTCGGTTTTATCGAGTAGAGGTAAATGACAAAGTTGCTCAGTGATAGTTTTGAGTTGAAAATTAGGAAAAGGAACAAGGTAATAAGGAATTTTTTGTGCAATTTCTTTAGTACAGCTTACATTTTTAGCTCTAGTTTTACCGAGAAACTTTAAATCGTAACTAGCATTATGGAACACTTTCTCAATCGCCGGATTGAGCATGATTTTTTCGACAAAATCATCAACGACTGAGGGGTGTTCCAGAACATCAAAGATAGTAACTTTTTCCGCAAAATTCTGTAGTAATTGGTTTTCTCCATTGGCATCAATGGAATAATCTAAAACCTGAATCAGAGAAAGTCGGGGTGCATCAGTTTTATAATCCGCGACTTCGGTATCTAACCAAAGAATCTGAGTTTGAGTAAATTCGTCAATTTTAGATTTAATTTCGTTCGGATTCGTTAAATAAGGCATTGCTAAAAATTTCTAAAAGGCAAATTCTATTATTTTAGACTGTTTTTCCAATAGGTGAAGGACACATTTCTCTCTTAACTCCCTGACTCCCTTTTTTTCAGATGTACCTCATCCAACTGAGAGTCGGTATATTCCCATTTAAGCCGCATTAATTTCCTGCTCAGGCGCTATAGAAATTAAATCTTCTATATTCCGATTCATGGTGTCACAAATCGTATCCAACGGTAAGTCGTTGGCATCGTAACCAAAGGGATTTTCGATCTCAATACCAATGGCTTCGATGCCAAATAAAGTAAAACTAATTAAAGCCACCGTTGGGCCTGTCCAAAACCCTAAGTCTTTGACAAATTCAAAGGGAATTAAAAAACAATACAGTAACAAAAGCTGCTTGAGATGAATAGCGTAGGCTAAAGGCATCGGTGTTTTTAAAATTCGTTCACAACCCGTCAATCCTTCGATCATATTGTTGAGTAACTGTTGAAGTTGAGGGAGGAGGTAGGGACTAAGCGTTTGACGATTAGCCTGCTGCTGGAGATAATCTCCAATCCAAAAGGCAATTTCTAAAGGAGGATTGGTCATTGTTTTGAGCTTGAGATACTGATAAGATGATATTAATTCCTCTAACTCTGTATTAATCGGTTCCCCACGTAAATGTAATTTAGTGGCAATCGCAAAAGCAACCAGTAGTCGAGAAGCGGCAATCTTTTTTTCGCGATCGCCCGGTTCAATTTCAGCAATGGATACTAAAATTTGCCGTGACAGATTACGGGCATTAATCACTAAACTCCCCCAGCATTTACGTCCTTCCCAGTAACGTTCATAGCCAGTATTAGTTCTAAAGACTAATAGTAAACCTAAAACAATACTGGGAATAATACTACCTAAAACAGGTTGAGAGACGGGGAATTGAAAATAGTAAGCAATCGAAACTGCTAATCCAAATAATCCACACAGGATAACCCGCCCGAAAATAGTAGGAATCACTGAACCTTTGAGCTGAAACGCTAATTGCAGCCATGAAAATTTTTCTCGATCTATCATGCTTAAATTGAATAGAAGATAAGTACGGATTGGGTAAATTTAAAAGTGGGCGATCGCAAACAACCCACCCAGACGAGAAAATTCTCCGTCAAGATTGATTTGCCAGGTCAGCCATTGCCACAATAAGCTTAATGGTTTCAGCATAATTCTGAGGAATCCCATGAGTGCATCGTCTGCCTCCCATCATCGCTGGCAATTCTGGATCGACCGAGGGGGTACGTTTACCGACATTGTGGCACGACGGCCGGATGGGCAGTTGGTCATTCACAAACTGCTGTCGGAAAACCCCGAACGCTACACTGATGCCCCAGTCCAGGGAATTCGAGACTTACTAGGGATTCCCGCCGATGCCCCGATTCCCGCCGAAGAGATTGAAGTGGTGAAGATGGGGACGACAGTCGCGACGAATGCGCTATTAGAACGAAAAGGCGATCGCACCGTTTTAGTCATCACCAAAGGATTTCGAGACGCCCTCCGCATCGGCTACCAAAACCGCCCTAACATTTTCGCCCGTCAAATTATCCTGCCAGAAATGCTTTACGAGCGGGTGATTGAAGTGGAGGAACGCTACACTGCTCATGGCGAAGAATTAATACCTGTTAACATCGAGGAAATTCGCCAATCCTTACAGCAGGCTTATGATTCAGGGATTCGTAGTTGTGCGATTGTCTTGATGCACGGCTACCGCTATCCGGCGCATGAGACGGAGATAGCCAACCTATCACACGCTATCGGTTTTACCCAAGTATCAGTATCCCATGAAATTAGCCCCTTGATGAAATTAGTCAGTCGAGGAGATACCACAGTTGTAGATGCCTATTTATCCCCGATTTTGCGGCGTTACGTGGATCGGGTAGCCGGACAGTTAGAGGGAGAAAGGAGTCAGGAGTCAGGAGTCAGAAGTCAAGATATTAGGACTCGAAACTCGATCCAGCTCATGTTCATGCAATCCAACGGCGGACTAGCAGATGCCCATCAATTTCAGGGAAAAGACAGCATTTTATCCGGGCCTGCGGGGGGAATTGTGGGGGCAGTGCAAACGAGCGCGATCGCAGGATTCCACAAAATCATCGGCTTCGATATGGGCGGCACCTCAACCGATGTCGCCCACTACAACGGAGAATACGAGCGTACCTTTGAAACCGAAGTGGCCGGCGTACGACTGCGGACACCGATGATGTCCATTCATACCGTCGCCGCCGGAGGGGGTTCAATTTTGCAATATGATGGGGCGCGTTATCGCGTTGGGCCAGAGTCCGCCGGGGCAAATCCCGGCCCTGCTTCCTACTCCAAAGGGGGGCCGTTGACGGTGACGGATGCCAACGTCATGCTGGGGAAATTGCAGCCAGAATTTTTCCCCAAAGTATTTGGCCTGAATGCCGATTTACCGTTAAATGCTGAGGTAGTGCGACAGCAGTTTACCCAACTAGCCGCAGAAATCGGGGATAATCGCACACCAGAACAGGTAGCATCTGGATTTCTGGCCATTGCCGTTGAGAAAATGGCCAATGCGATTAAGAAAATTTCCCTACAACGCGGTTATGACGTTTCCGAGTATACCCTGTGCTGTTTTGGCGGTGCAGGTGGACAACACGCCTGTTTAATTGCCGATGCGCTGGGGATGAAGCAAGTATTTATTCATCCATTTGCCGGAGTGTTGTCGGCTTACGGCATGGGTTTGGCAGATATACGGGTGTTGCGGGAACGGGCAGTAGAGGCGAAATTAGATGAAAATTTAATTAATGTCGGGGTGCCAGGTGTTACCTCCTTAAGACAGTTACTCGCAGAATTAGAGGCCGAGGGAAAACAGGAACTAAACCGGGATAATACCGAAGGCGAGCAAGACATTGAAATTCTTCGCAAGATTCACCTGAGATACGAGGGAACCGATACCGCGTTAATTGTCGATTTTGGTACAGTAGCGGCGATGCAGCAGCAGTTTGAACAGGCACATCGGCAACAGTATGGATTTATTGCACCGGAGAAAGGGTTAATTGTTGAGGCGGTTTCGGTGGAGGTGATACAAAAGACATTTAACCCCGAAGAACCCATCATTGAAAGAACCACAGACGCTAAACCCGAATCGGTGGCAACGGTACAAATGTATACGGCGGGTGCATGGCGGGAAACACCTGTATTTAAACGCGAGGATTTACAACCGGGAGATTGTATTGCTAGTCCTGCCTTAATTATTGAAGCAACCGGTACAAATGTGATTGAACCCAACTGGGAAGCTGAGGTAAATCAGCACAATCATTTAGTGTTGAAGAGGAGTCGGGAGTCAGGAGATATTAATCTCAAATCCAACATTCAAAATCTCCAATCGCCTGACCCTGTAATGTTGGAAATTTTCAATAACCTATTTCGTTCCATTGCCGAACAAATGGGTATTACGTTACAAAATACCAGTTCTTCCGTCAACATCAAAGAACGTCTCGATTTCTCCTGCGCCATCTTTGACCAACAAGGACAGCTAGTTGCAAATGCACCCCACATCCCTGTCCATTTGGGTTCGATGAGTGAGAGTGTCAGCAGTTTAATTAAGGCACACGGCGACAGTCTCAAACCTGGAGATGTCTACGTTCTTAATAACCCTTATAACGGTGGAACTCATCTGCCTGATGTCACTGTTATTACTCCAGTTTTTGCACCTTCTCAATCTCCCTTTCTCACTCAGGAAGAAAATACAGAACAATCTCCCCCCCTTAATAAGGGGGGGTTAGGGGGGGTTCCTCTTTTCTACGTTGCCTCAAGGGGACATCATGCCGATATTGGCGGGATTACTCCTGGTTCCATGCCTCCAAATAGTAAAACGGTAGAGGAGGAAGGGGTATTAATTGATAATTTTCAGTTAGTTGAACAAGGACTTTTCCAGGAAACGGAACTGAGGGAACTTCTCACGTCTGGCAGTTACCCTGTACGAAATATCGAGCAAAATATTGCCGATTTAAAAGCCCAAATTGCCGCCAATGAGAAGGGAGTCCAAGAATTGCGGCGGATGGTGCAGCATTACTCTCTAGAAATCGTACAAGCATACATGGGTTATGTACAAGATAATGCCGAGGCATCCGTTCGTCGGGTGATTGAGGTACTTAAAGATGGGAGTTATACAACCGAGCTAGATGATGGAAATCAAATCCAAGTTACGATTACCATTGACCGCAATAATCGCAGTGCAAAAATTGATTTTACTGGAACTTCGCCTCAATTAAACACTAACTTTAATGCGCCTGCGGCAGTGTGTAAAGCGGCTGTTCTTTATGTGTTCCGCACCTTAGTGGATGATGATATTCCTCTGAATGCCGGTTGTCTCAAACCGTTAGAAATTATCATTCCTGAAGGGTGTATGTTGAATCCCGTTTATCCGGCGGCTGTAGTAGCAGGAAATGTGGAGACTTCTCAGGCCATTACCGATGCTTTATATGGTGCGCTGGGAGTATTGGCAGCTTCTCAGGGAACGATGAATAACTTTACTTTCGGCAATGGACGCTATCAATATTACGAAACTATTTGTGGGGGTGCCGGTGCGGGTGCTGACTTTGATGGCACGGATGCGGTACATACTCACATGACTAATTCTCGCTTAACTGACCCCGAAGTGTTGGAATGGCGGTTTCCAGTGTTGTTGGAAAATTTCTGCATTCGTCCTGAGAGTGGAGGAAAGGGGAAACATCGGGGAGGAAATGGTGTCATTCGTCGGGTACGTTTTCTCGAACCGATGACGGCGGCCATTCTTTCCAGTCATCGCATTATCCCTCCTTTTGGGTTGCAGGGGGGTAAAGCGGGTGCAACGGGGAAAAATTATGTGAAACGTGGGGATGGAACGGTTGAAGAATTGGCGAGTACTGCCACTGTGGAGATGAATGTAGGGGATGTATTTGTGATTGAAACTCCTGGTGGTGGGGGATTTGGTTTACTAAAAGATGAATAGAGCATGATTGCACCTTTTCAGTTGTGTAGGAGAAATCATGACTGGTAGTTCTTTTTTCGATGAATCCAGAGAACAATCCTTGGTCAAAGCTGAAATAGTTGCCAAATACTTTTGGGCATGGGCAAAGGTAATTATCCCACGCGCCAAGAAAATGCGCCAAACAAAAATTGCTTATGTGGATCTATTTTCTGGGCCAGGTCGATATAAAGATGGTTCTAAGTCTACACCATCACTTATTCTGGAGCGTGCGATCGCTGACCCAGATATGCGAACGATGTTAGTAACCATCTTTAATGATAAAGACTCGAATAACAGTCAATCGCTTCAGCAAGCAATAGACTCGTTACCAGGTATAGGTAGTTTAAGCAATACTCCAGTTGTTCTCAACAAAGAGGTTGGAGAAGACATTATTCAGGAACTGAGAACAATTCGCTTAGTCCCAACACTTTTTTTTATAGATCCTTGGGGTTACAAAGGCTTGTCACTTGGGCTAATCGGTTCACTAATAATGAGTTGGGGATGCGATTGTATATTTTTCTTCAACTACAACCGGATTAATATGGGGTTGCATAATGCTGCTGTAGAGTCACATATGGACGCCCTTTTTGGTAAAGAACGAGCTGATAATCTGCGTGAGCAGCTTGAACCGAAGCAACCAGAGGAGCGAGAGTTAACAATTGTAGAAGCTATTTGTGAATCCCTCAAAGAAATAGGAGGTAACTATCCTTTGCCATTTCGATTTAAAAATGCTGACGGCAATCGAACTAGTCATCACCTTATTTTTGTGTCTAAAAATGTACTGGGTTATTCAATTATGAAAGATATTATGGCTGGCGAAAGCTCTAGCGCCAAACAAGGAATCTCGTCTTTTGAGTACAATCCGGCTCCACCAAGATATCCTCTGTTATATGAGCTTTATCGACCACTCGATGAGCTTGAAAATATGCTCCTAGATGAATTTGCGGGTCAGACAATGACTATGATAGACGTTTATAACCGACATCATGTTGGCAAGTGGTACATCAAGAAAAACTATAAAGACGCTCTTCTGAAACTAGAGGCTCAAGGCAGAATCACAACAGAGCCACCTAAGCGTAGGAAGAACACATTTGGAGATACTGTACAAGTCACTTTTCCATCAAAACTTTAGGCGCTTTCCTAGATTGGCGACTAGATACAATCCTGTATTCTCCCCACTGCTGTCTATACAGATTCCAAGCTTGAGGCATTTCATCCCAAATTGAACCATCCAGAAGTCGCCCTCCCGCTTTTGGTGTTCTGCCGCCCCACTGCTTGAAGAAAAATGCAACACCAGCTTCCTTACATTGATCGCGGATGCTCTGCGCCCACTCTAGTTTCATAGGACGGCATCTCAGGCCAGACTCGCCACCAACGATTACCCAGTGAATGTCTGTCAAATTAAGCTGCAAATGCCCTAAAAGAGGTTCGCATGAGAGAAATCGTACCGATGCCGGGACTTTTCGCAAGTAGTCAACGCGGTGAACATAATCTTGAGTTTCAACAGACACTCCCATCCAAATATTCTCATGCCAATCTAGTTCAGGTACTAACTCAACTAAACGTTCAGGTCGTTTAGTAAGAATTTGATATATATGCCAAGGAGTCTCACGAATTACCTCAAAGACTTCTTTAAGGAATGAAAGAGGTACTTCTTCGTGGAAGAGGTCGCTCATTGAGTTAACAAAGATACGACTCGGCTTGCGCCAATGTAATGGTTCTTTCAACCGAGCTGGGTGCAGCGTCAAGTCAAATCCATTCTTAAAATTCTGATGGAAGCGCTTGGTGAGTGCTTCAGCATAGCAATGTGTGCAACCTGGACTAACTTTGTTGCAGCCAGTCGTAGGGTTCCAGGTTCTGTCAGTCCATTCAATACCAGTATTAGTACTTGCCATATGCTGACTCTACCACCATAACAGTTGGTTTCCCCTTTACTAATTTTAGATTTTATAGTACAAATGAACCAAATATAATATTTTCGCAATCCCCCGCACTCGACCTAGTGAAGGATAATTGGCACTTTACAGAAGTCTGGATCGATCCAATGTTGTCACCTCCTTATGTATTACTAATGTTGAGCAACCCAGCAGGACAGTGTTGCGTGTACGATCCTGCTGAGGATTATAAGGTGGTATTTACCAGTTCCTCCTACACTGAAGCGCAGAATACTTAATTACTTCAGTGCGTCATTGCAGAGCTAGAAAAACTGCCAGAGGACGAGCAAGATGCGATCGCCAAATCTAGCCCCATTGCATTTAATCCACCACCCACAAACGACAGAATTTTGACAATCAGTATTGAACCGAGCAATCTGTAATCCGACGGATGGCTAACTCTAATTCAACAGACATACTGTCACAGTAAGCTGTGTAAAAAATCAAACAGGAGTAAATCAGTGGCAGACAAGTTGACTACACCGATGATGACCTATCCCACATGAAAAAAGTGATCAGTTACGTCCATCGCCATAGTGCCCAAAAGCCATCAGGCGACATTGAACATACACGCTGGCGATACTCCCTAATGAACTGGGGTCATGACCCACTCAAGTAAATGACAATGGTAGGGCAATCATGTGTTCATTAAGGAGAATATCACGCGATCGCTACCCCAATACTAGATTCAAAGGCGTATAGCCGAGACGCCGCATCAACTTTAGCAATCCCAAAAATCCTAGGAAGTTGACCTGTTTCCACCAGAACGTTCCTGATTTCCAAATTGCTGATATCGGATAGATTTCTGCCACTCAACAAAGCAATAATCGCCGCAATTCCTAACCCCTGACCTACCGCCACATTAAATTCCACAATCCGACCCGCCGACGCCGCATAACCCTCAAACCCGGATGCTGGACTCACAACCGCCAGATTAGGAACATTTTTCAAAACAGCATGACGGATACCAATATTAAAAATGGGAGGATCGTGGAAACTAACACTACTAAACCCTTTCTCTATCGCCCTCAAGCCAATTCCCGGAATACCCCCACGCACATCAAAATGATAGGAAAAGGTTCCTAATGCCACTTGGGGTGGGACACCCCCCTGTAGCATCATTGCCCCCGTCAAGGGTTCCACCACACCCGTCACATTACCTGCATGACGAATATAAAGTTCCGAGGCAGGGGTGACAGCAGTAGCCCCAATACTCCGCATCCACTTGGCAATCAACCCCATTTCCTCAAGCATCTTTAGGGTAGGTTTGGCGCTTCTTCTAGCGAGTTCTTCGGCCTCCGAACCCGTAACAGCAAACAAGGCCGCATTCCACGATAATCGACCACCCGGCAAGATGGCGATATTGCCCTTATCCAAAATCACCCCACTTTCATGCAGAGATAACTTCTTGCCTCTAAATGAATGGTAAGCGGCCGATAAAGCCGGAGCGCAGATATCGATATGGTCAGCACCAATGGACATACTTTTTAGATTGCCTTTGGCATCAACCATGTCTTTTCTCAAGCGTTCCGCAAGCTGGCGATCCAAGCCTGCCGCATGCATTAAATACTCTTGAGCCTGGGCATCAGCTAAGTTAGTAAAGCGTTGCAGATAAATTAGTTCAGTTTGGTACAGGCTTCTGGGAGTGATTCCCTGTGTTTCAAACACCAAAGTTACCGGAAGTTCTGATTCGGGTAAGCCAAACGTCTCAAAGCCTTTAAGCTTATAAACACCTGCAGCTTGTGCTAATTCAGCATTCACCGTAGAGTCAATAAATTGTTGACCCCAATAGGTTTCACCTCGAGCAATCTCAATACCGACAATTCGGGTTCCGTCTTTGAGGACTGACTTAATTTCTACCTCTCGAATTAAAGCCACGCCCGCTTCTTGCATCATTTTCCTCAGCGCTGCGTCAGCTTGGCGAGGGTCGAGGCCAATACTGATAACACCCGCTCGTTGCAAGAATTCTTTATAAATCGCAGGAGGTGCGCCAAACAAATCTAGGTTAAGGGAAGCTCGCAGTTCTCTCGTAATTTGGCTGCGGTCTAGATAGGCTAGTCCTCCCCGAACTAGATGGCCTCCAACGCCCTCATGTTTACTGCCTTTGGACATCAATAAAACACGGGGGTACTTTGCAGTTCGACGCCGATATTCTCGGGCTGCACAAATCAGTGCTAGAACACCTGGAACTTCATCACCAAACCCGATAATATCGTAAGCACGCGGATTGCTCGACATTCTTTAACTATTCCTCCTATGGGGAGATGACTTCCCTGCGCTATGCCTGATTCAAAAAATAACAAAAACGATTGCCGAATGCCTAGTGGTTCATGTCATTGGTTCTTATTAGCCCTGGGATGAGAGTGTTCAAGCGCTTACTACAAACTAGCTAGAATCCTCATCCTTGAGAAGGGTTGCAATTTTTGAGTTAACTATCTTGATTGGGTGACACAGAATTGCTCTCCAGCTTAATCACCTTGCCGGATGCATCTGTGCGATAAAGCCAACGTTTTTGTCCACCCATAACAGCCACATACCAACCTGGAACAGGTGTTTGGGTACAAAATAGTCTAGTATCCGCTAGTCCCAAACAGTTATCTGACCAAGTTTGGGGTTGAGCTTGCACGATGCGAAGGGCAGACGGTGGCAACCCCGAGTGCTGTGAGGCGTATTGCAATATAGAAGTTTCCACCGTCTTGGATAAACTTGTGTTCCTTGCCATCGCACTAAATGTTGCCTGTGTTGCATCCGGTGGTTTCTGACCGATACAAAAATACAAGATAGCTGTAAACGCCAAGGCTTGAATAATCAAACGTGGCTGAATCACTCTTGTTTCAATCGTTGCTGTAGTAGTGCCTCTAGTCTTGCTCTCTTCCATTGCAGTCCTCACAGGTGGTGCTTTAGCCTTTTAAGCGTACTAATCCATAGATCAAGCACCCCAATGCTGAGTAGCTCCGGAAACCCTGAAATTTTCTCCTGGTGATAGGTAACACTTGCTGAGATAGTTTGCCTAGGAGCATATCCTCGCTATTGGAGTCGATGCCTCCTAATGCAACGGGATTCTCTTAGGAAGTACACAAAAAAGGCTTGGTCGTCGGGGTAGATATTGAACCACCACGACGCTTCGGTAACACCGCACTCTAAACGAGCGCTTATGCAAGTGCACTATAACTTTTACAGAAGTTAAGACAGTTGCCTTGTGGCAAGCGGTTCTGCTATCAATTGGCTTGATTCTAAAAGAACCTGTGTCAATCCTTCGTTAGTTCTATTTTCCTTAGATTCTATTATAACTTTAACGAAGCAACTCTTCAATTGTCATCAAGCTGAAGTAAAGATTACCTAACAATTCCATCAAAATTCTTGGGGTTAGGAGTCAGGAGTCGGGAGTCGGGAGTCGGGAGTTAGGAGTCGGGAGTCAGGAGAGGGCTATTTTCATTTCTTTGTTGTGAGTGTACTGATGGTGCCTAACTTGGCAAGAATCCAGACTCATCACCAACTCCTTACTACTAACCCTTCATCCTCAATTCCCAATGCCCAAACGAACTGCCAACGCAGGCGTAAAAGGAATCAGCGTTGCCACCATTAAAAACAGAGCCAACAAACCGAGAATGGCTCGCGTGTCATCGAGTTCTGAGATTTCATTCAGACTAGGGCGTTCAAGCCCACGCTGTAAAAATAAAATCACGATCGCCCAATACAAAACAATTGGATTAGAGGGGTTAGCCAACGCCACAATTCCCAGAACAATTAAAGTGGCAATGGTTGTACGCCGAGCGGTTTTGCGCCCATAGATGGCCTGAACTGCCCGTCCCCCATCTAACTGTCCGGCAGGCATTAAATTCAACGCCGTGATTACCAAGCCCAACCAACCAATAATGGTCAGGGGATGGACATCAACAAGAGTGTTTTGCAAAGCCCCACCTAGAAAAATTCGCGCTAGTAAACCCACTAAAATCGAGCCCTGGAAAAACTGAACCGGAACTTGAAACGTACTACCTTGATGGGATAGCACCAATCCCACTATGAGCATGAGTAATGCAACGATACCGCCTGCCGCCGGCCCTGCAATTGAAATATCAAACAACGCAGTTCGGTTGGGAATTAACGACTCAAAGCGAGTAATGGCACCAAATGAAGCAATCTGCCAACTGGGGATGAAAAACGGCCAGCTTAGGCGTACGTTGTAACGAATAGCCTGCCACCAATGCCCTAGTTCATGGGCAATAAAGACCGCCCAAATCCCAGCCGCGAAGGGAAAAACATCGGAAAATCGATCTAAATTTGTGAAGAAATCGAAGTTTAAGAGCAACCCCGCCGCTTCTAAAGTGGTGGCCAAGGTGGCGACAATCAAGACAAGCGCGAGGATTTTTTGGGCAATGGTGGCAGGTTTGGGATCATTGCTGCTAGGCAGTACAATCACAACCGGTTTTCCTTCGGGACTCTCGACTAAAAACAGTCGATAGCGATCGCCCAACCGTTCTTCTAAACTATCCGATAACCGAGTATAAACCTCATCCGGTTCTGTCCCCCGCATATTCCCTTTAAAAATTGCACCTTCTTGATAAGGAATTGTTTCCGTGGCAAAAAAGGTATCAATACTAAAAATCCCTTGTAGCAGCTTCAGGTCTTCGGGAGGAATGGGTACAACCTCCGTGGCGGGGTTGGTGCCATTGGTGGGTGGGGTAGAACTTTCTGCCGTGACTGGCTCTTTTTCGTCAGTAGTGGACAGAGGATCGCTAGCTTCCGAAGAGTCGTTGGCTAGCTTTTTGGCACGCTCTTGTAAGGCTGCGTCTTGGCCTGCATCTCGTAAAAGCTTACCGATGTAGATATACAATCCAACTGAGGCCACTAACAAAAAGAGAATGCCAACCAAATTGATGTAAATCCCAACCGAAAATAAGCCAAAAAACAATAACCACGGAGCCGTTACAACCACTGACTGCAACCAAGCTAAGATTCCCAGTTTGCCATAGGTTCTGGCCCGATTAAAGCCCCAACCCATGACCGCGATCGCCACGAGAATAATTAAAACTGTTGCAGTCGTTTCTGTTCCAGTAAACATTTTTAATTGGTGAGTCGTTTCTTTTCGATGTATGGCCAAACTTGGGAATAGTCCGAGTCATTAAGAGTCTCTTAATTGGCTTTCCCAAACCTCAACTCTTCACTTGTAACTCTCTTTACTTGGTTTATTCCAATTTTGAACGGCATCTCGGAGATTTCCGTGGTTTTCTGCCAGGAGGCGATCGCCTTCTTCCTGATTTAATCCCGTCCAATGCATTAAGAGTGCCAGTTTAACTCGTCGTCCACTCCGTTCTAATAAGTATCCGGCTTCGTCTCGGCTGAGGTTCGTGAGGTCTTGTAAGATTCTTAAGGATCGGTCGTGGAGTTTTTTATTGGTCACGGCAACATCCACCATGCGATTACCGTACACCTTGCCCAGGCGTACCATAACGCCAGTGGAGAGGATATTTAAAGCCATTTTAGTCACCGTACCCGCTTTGAGGCGCGTAGAACCGGCGAGTATTTCTGGCCCCACCAATAGCCGAATATCCAAGTCGGCTTCTATCTTGACCTGCTCGGCGGGAACACAGGCCATTAAAATAGTCCTGGCTCCTCGTTGTCGAGCGGCTTGAATGGCTCCATGGACAAAAGGTGTCGTGCCACCAGCGGAGATACCTACGACGACATCGAGTTCAGTGATATGGCGATGGGCGATCGCTTCGGCCCCATCTTCGAGTCGATCTTCCAAGTCTTCTGAACTGCGAATTAGAGCTCCTGCGCCTCCAGCGATAATGCCTTGCACTAACTCGGGGGGTGTACAAAAGGTGGGGGGACATTCGGCCGCATCCAATACCCCTAAGCGCCCACTGGTTCCCGCACCGACATAGAAGAGTCGTCCCCCTCGACTTAAACACTCAGCACTGAGGTCAATAGCTTGTGCTAGCTGGGTTTGAGCGGCTGCGATCGCGCTGAGTGTTTTGGCATCCTCGCGATTGAATAAATTGACCAACTCTAGTGAGGTTAGCTGGTCAAGGTTATGACTTTCTGGGTTAACCTGCTCTGTTAGCAAATGACCCCGTTCTTCTAAATTATTCATCATTTTTTGGCTTACAATAATCCTTCTAACTGACGGCGAATGCGCTCCAAATCGGATATTTCAGGTTCTTCTGATTTTTGGCCATCCGGCTTCCAGTCAGTTTCAGCGACATTGGCTTCTGGGGGAAGTTCTAAGCGTCCGGTTTCAATGAATTCTGAGTCATAATCATTTTGCAGGCAAAATTCTTCGACTTCATCCGCACCGATTGCTTCGACTGTCGCCTCTGGAAAATCTTGCGCTTCTAGCATGACGGCAAAGCGGGTGGCATCGTCTTCGGATTCAAACATTAAGATTTTGTCGCGATCGCCAATCCGAATGGTATGTATTCCCTCATTGTTGGTTCGGGCGTTAAACAGGAGAACGTAGACTCGTTTGGGTGCAATCATAACTTGTTGTTTGTTTTAGAGGTCTATGGACAACAAAACTGTCTTTACTTAGATTAGACCTCTTGCATGAGTCCAGTTAACCCCCTAGTACCACTAAGCGGAATTCACCCATTCTCGCATTCATGCATTCACAATGCTTATGGGGCAAGCGTTTCCTTGATTCGTGAAGGGTAGCTTTATGTCTGTTATACCCTACTAGTTTGTTCTGCTATCAGCAATGCACATCACAAAGTGGTGATACGTCCATAACGGGCAGTCACGGCGAGGGTAGGATTTTCTTGACGGCACAACCAAGCCCACATTTGATCGCCTAGGCAAAAATGCCACCATTCACCAGGATGACGACGGAATCCGGCCGTGTACATGACATCTCGTAAGAGTTGGCGATGCTGGTGATAGGGTTTTTCGGGTTGATGGGTGTAGTAGTCGGGATGAGAGCGAGGTGAGAGTTCGTCAATGGCTGAACCCATATCTACAGTTTGATGGCTGGCATCCACTAAGGTGAGATCGATCGCTGCTCCTGTACTATGAGGGGGTGGGGTTTTGGGGTTGGGGCTGGGTAATGCCCAGATTTGGTAGACTTGCTGCCACAGAGTTTCACGCTGGTGTTCGGATAGGGTATTGGGGTTAAGTTGCTGCGATCGCACAATTTCTGCGAAGGTGTGGTTAACCATAAATTGTTGAACGGCTACGGGACGATAGGCGTCAAAGATTTGGATGCGCCAACCAGGATGCCGTTTTTGAAGTTCGGTTTGGGCAATGAGCAGGGCAGCAACAACGCTCTCGCGCAGATAATAGGGCGAGGCGTCATCGTAGGGGGCTCCTAGTTTTTCATAGGGGTGGGGTGATTCTACAGCAAATTGTTCTAAGGGAATGGGAATCAGGGGTTCTCCACACTCTAGGATGGGAATGGTTTGATAGGGTTTCATCACTGTTGATGCGAGTTTTCCGAGAACCTGTAGGTGTTTTTGAGGACTGGCCTTATTGTAGGGATTGAAACCCGCACTCCCCAATCCCAATTGCCCTGCGAGGGAAGGTAGTTGAAATCATCATTCTTACTCCTACTACAATTTCCTCTCTTTACCTAAAATTAGGCAAAGAAAGATAACTGGATTAGGAGATAAATGCTTATGATCTAATAATCGATTTTCGCGCCCAGTCTCGTGTATTTTCTAGATAAATCAATATCTTTTTCCAGTATCTTGTCAAGTCCTCTTGTTGTTTAAGGGTGTGTTTAACACTTTCTAAATAGTAGAGAGTGGTGCGCCGTTCGTCGTTGTCTGGACAACGCTCGATAATTAGATCGTACAGTTGTTGCCAAGGCTCATGCCACTTTTCCTGAGTCGGGTGGAAAATTGCTTCAAACAAATTCCGCCAGAAAAACTCCACTGTGCCAATATCCTTAAGATTTTCTGGGCTTGGCTTATCCCAGCCAGTATGACGAGCACGAAGAGCGTTGACATTCGGTAGATTCCCAATCATAGAAAGGAGATGTCGATTTTAGTCCTGCCTAAATTTTACCGATCCCGATGCCTATTCGTTGTACAACACAAGCGATTGCTAAGATTGCAGCCGTAAAGTTTTTGGGTTAGTCGCAAGTATATTTACTCAATAAAATGGACGACTTTGGCGATCGCATCTTTTTTGTATATAGGAGCGAATTATACCACAATTAACGGATGAATTTTTTCGCTGAACTTGAGACAATCCAGGTGAGCGTTACTGATGAGGACTTAGGATTACAGATGGCTATTGAAATTGAGCGTAAATTTTTAGTTAAAGGCGTGGAGTGGCGTTCGTTAGGTACAGGGACGCTTTATTGTCAAGGATATCTTTCTACCCACAAAAGTTGTTCTGTAAGAGTACGGCTGGTGGGTGAGCAGGGCTATCTTACGATTAAAGGGTTAAGCGAAGGCTGTTCTAGGGCAGAATACGAGTATTTAGTTCCAGCAGAAGATGCTCAAGAATTATTAGATAAATTATGCGATCGCCCATTGATTGAAAAAACTCGATACAAAATTGAGTATGCAGGGATGATCTGGGAGGTTGATGAGTTTGCGGGAGAAAATCAAGGATTAATTATTGCAGAGATAGAACTTCCTGATGAAAATCATAGCGTTGATTTACCGGACTGGATTGGCCAAGAAGTGACTGACGATCCTCGATACTTTAATGTTAATTTAGCCCAGCATCCTTATAGTGAGTGGTCGGATAATATGCAAGGCTAGATTGAATATGCTTTGAACTCAATCACCAACGGCTTCTTCGTTACAGAATGATTTGATCAGGGTATAGCACACCCTGAGTAACTTATGGATTTGCTAGGTTAAGGTCATTCCGGCAAGAACAAAGCAATTTATTATACTTCAACCCCATCTAAAAAGCACCTGCAAACTACGGGTTACTCACTCAGTGTTATCTCCTAATATCTGTATGTCGATGCCATAAATTATATTGGGATGACCGAGCAACGTACTGATTACGATAGCCCTTGGAAAGAAATCATTGAGCTATATTTTTGCCAATTTTTAGAGTTCTTTTTCCCCCTAGCTCATACCACAATTGACTGGAGGCAACCCTACGAATTCTTAGATACAGAACTGCAACAACTCGAACCTAATGCTGAAGTTGGACGGCGTTTAGTTGATAAAGTTGCAAAAGTTTGGCTACTTGAGGGTGAACAAGTTTGGGTATTGATACACGTAGAAGTCCAAGGACAATACGAACGCGAATTTGCCGAACGGATGTACACCTACCATTATCGCTTGTTCGATCGCCACAAACAGCGAGTGATCAGCTTAGCTGTATTAGCAGACGAAGAAACCAATTGGCGGCCATCAAACTACGGGTATGAAATTGCGGGATGTCGCCTGAGTTTAGAATTTCCCAGTGTAAAACTTTTAGACTATGAAACCCAGTGGTCAACCCTTGAACAAGCCACTAATCCCTTCGGTGTAGTCGTCATGGCACATCTGAAAACCAAAGCAACACACCGAAACCCCAGCAATCGCTTACAGTGGAAATTAAGGTTAGTTAGAGGACTGTATGAACGAGGATTAACGCGAGAAGAAATTCTAGAGCTATTCCGGTTTATCAACTGGATAATGGTATTACCAGACGAGTTATCGCGTGAATTTCGAGAAGAATTGAGAAGCTACGAGGAGGCAATGAGAATGCGGTATGTAACTACAATTGAGCGGATGGCGTTTGAGGAAGGGCGTCAAGAAGGAGTTGAGAAAGGAATTGAGCAAGGGGTTGAGCAAGGAACACTCCGAACCGCTCACGAATACCTTATTACAGCACTACAGACACGTTTTGAAGAAGTGCCAGCCTTGATTAGAGATGCCATTACTGCAATCAATGACTTATCTGTATTGCAAACACTTTTTACACAAACGTTTGCCATTAGCTCTATAGCAGAATTTCAGCAACTCCTAGAGCAAATTACCTCGGAAACATGAGCAATGTATTAAAGTATTTCGCGTTTAATAACACTGATGGTGAAGGGTTTAATTATTGCAAAAAAGAATGAGCAACCAAAGCAGCTTGAGTACGATCGCGCAATCCTAACTGACTCAAAATGCGTGTCACATGATTTTTAACCGTTCCCTCGGAAATGTAGAGTTTTTCTGCAATTTCTCGGTTGTTCGCACCGGCTGCAATCAATCGCAGCACCTCCTTTTCCCTCGGTGTTAATTGTTCCCATCCTGGTGGTGGACTGGTTGATGGGACAGCAACTTTGGGAATGGCTTTTTCAAACAATCCCGGCCCAAGTTGGGTGTAACCTTTATATACCGCTCGAATAGCTGAGGCCAATTCTTCAGACGGTGTATCTTTAAGCAAATAGCCTTTTGCACCATAACGTAATGCCTGGGCTACGTATTCATCATCATCAAATGTAGTAAGAATTAAAACTTTAGTATCCGGAAAATGTTGACCCACTTCTCGCGTTACTGCCACCCCATCCATAAAGGGCATCCGAATATCGAGTAATAAAATATCGGGTCGTAAGGTTTCTACTAGTGCGATCGCATTTTGTCCATTTTCCGCTTCACCAACGACCTCCACATCGGGTTCTAATTCGAGTAATGCTTTCAATCCTTGACGAATTAAACTCTGGTCGTCTACCAATACTATACGAATCAGGGTCACGTCGCTTCGCTCCAATTCAAAGTTCAAAAAAGGTCATCAATTTATAGAGATTTAAATTACTTAATTGGCCAATGCTGCAACTTTCTCTATCCGCATCCTATTCCAGGATGTTGCCTGTTGTCGGCTCGAAAACATACAACTGATCAAAGTCTAATTGAACCTGAATGCGATCGCCCGCACACCCACGCCAATCCGCATTGGCCAATACATCCAACCGAACCTCTGATTCCGGCAAATATCCCCGCACTAAAGTTTCTCGTCCCAACGGTTCAACGATACTCACTTCCATCATCAACTGACCCTTCTTTACCTCGTTTGTTTCTGGAATTGGCGTCCCTTCCACAATCTCCATTGCCTCCGGACGAATCCCTAAATCTACAGTGTAAGTTTGTACTTGTTGCAACTTTCCCTGTAGTGCAGGAGGGCAAGGCCAATATTGGCCTGCCACCTGAAAACCTCCATCCCTATAGGTAGCAGGAAAAACATTCATGGGAGGATTCCCTAAAAATGTTGCCACCATGCGATTAACGGGTTTAGCGTAAAGGGTTTGGGGTTCACCGATTTGTTGAATTCGACCTTGATCGAGGATAACCATCCGATCGCCTAAGGTCATTGCTTCCACTTGGTCATGGGTGACATAAATAGTTGTGATATTCAAACGTTGATGTAACTGTTTCAATTGCGCCCGCGTTTCATCTCTCAGTTGGGCATCCAGATTTGATAGGGGTTCATCCAAAAGAAAAACTTTCGGTTCTCGGGCGATTGCCCGTCCTAATGCCACTCGCTGCTGTTGCCCTCCAGATAGCTGCTTGGGTTTACGATCCAACAGATGGGAAATATCAAGCGATTGTGCCACTGTTTCCACCCGTTTTGCAATGATTTCCTTGTCCGTATTCCGCATCCTTAAGCCAAAGGACAGATTTTCTGCTACGGTCATGTGAGGATAAAGGGCGTAATTTTGAAATACCATTGCCACATCCCGTTGCCGTGCGGGGGTACGATTAACCCATTGGTTGTCAATATAAAGATTGCCAGCAGTCACGGATTCTAAACCCGCAATAGTTCGCAAAATCGTAGATTTACCACAACCCGAAGGCCCCACCAAAACCCAAAACTGCCCATCTGGCACCTCAAACGTAATGTCTGCAATGGCTGTAACCTGATCAAACTTGCGGGTAATTTTCTCTAACCGAACATTAGCCATGAGTCTGATGGACACCAATCAACTGCTACTCAGATTTTCTTACAAAGACAGGCTTAAATCATTATTTTTCAATCTGTAGTAGACAAGCTAAAAAACCGCTCATCATCAAATAGTTCCATTCCACCGTCAGCCGA
>CAZPRJ010000114.1:0-19539 GCA_964588805.1 uncultured Microcoleus sp.
CTCCCGACTCCCTGACTCCCTGACTCCTGACCCCTGACCCCTGACCCCCGACCCCTATTTACACCTCGCTACAATGGTGTCCAATCTATAGTCGAAGCTGCATGGACGATTCTCCTACTGCTCTACCCAACTGGCAACTCCCACCCGAACCGATTAACCAGATTCTCAACACTCCCTCTCCACCTACCGTATACCTTTCTCCTGATCGGCAGTGGTTGGTCGAGTTAGAGCATCCTACTTTATTACCCCTAGCCTTATTAGCAGAGCCAGAGGTGGCTGTAGCCGGATTTCGTCTCAATCCCCAAACCAACGGGCCGGCTCGCCACAACCCTTTTCGGAGCTTAAAAATTAAAAAGCTGCACTCCTCCACAGCCGCTCAATCGGTGACTCTCCCGGAAGATGCCCGGATTGGCTTTGTGAAGTGGTCTCCCGATAGTGAAAAAATCGCTTTTACCCTCACTCAACCCAATGGATTAGAGCTATGGTTTTTAGACTTAAATGAGGGAATTCCTCAGCGATTGAGTGAACCGATACTGAATGCTGCTTATGGAACGCCGTATCGTTGGCGATCTAACCAGTCCTTACTATGCAAATTGATTGATCGCGACCGCGGCAACCCTCCCACCCCTGTTCCCGTTCCCACCGGTCCCATCATTCAGGAAAACTTAGGCGGCAAAAGCGCCAATCGCACATTTACCAATCTGTTAGAAAATCCCCACGATGAGGCGTTGTTTGAGTATTACATCACCTCAGCCTTAGTTGAAATAACGCTAGAAGGCGAGTGTACCCCACTGGTTTCACCTGGCTTGATTGATGAAGCCACAGCCTCCCCTGATGGTCAGT
This sequence comes from uncultured Microcoleus sp., assembly GCA_964588805.1. GTDB lineage: Bacteria > Cyanobacteriota > Cyanobacteriia > Cyanobacteriales > Coleofasciculaceae > CAZPRJ01. The sequence goes on from CAZPRJ010000114.1 coordinate 844, forward strand.
TCATTTTACTCAGTACCTTACACCGACCCTTTTCTTACCAACTTCCTGCTTCTTACTTTCCCAGACGTATTCAGGTACTCGATACCCAAGGAGATGAAATTTATTTAGTTGCTGATTTACCCCTAGCCGATCATCTTTCTACTAAATTTGATGCCGTGCGTCCGGGGCCGAGGCGAGTATCTTGGCGTAGCGATCGCCCAGCGACACTTTGTTGGGTCGAAGCGCTAGACGCAGGAGACCCCAGCATCAGTGTACCAGTCCGCGATGCTCTTTATGAACTAGATGCCCCCTTTAATGCACCTGCCAAACTTCTCTGGCAATCGGAGTATCGCTTCCGGCGCATCCGGTGGGGACGAGAGGATGTGGCCCTAGTTTGGGAACGATGGTACGACACTCGGCGATCGCGCATTTGGCGTATTTACCCCAATGCACCAGAAACCCCCCCACAACTTTTAGTAGATCGGAGTTTTGAAGACCGATACAGTGCGCCCGGTATGCCATTAACGGTATCAAACTTCTATGGAAAGAGTATTTTACGCTTTACACCCGATGGTAATGGCGTTTACCTCAGTGGCCGAGGGGCATCTCCAGATGGTATCCATCCCTTTCTAGATACTCTAGATTTGAATACCCAACAAACACAACGCCTGTGGCAGTGCCAAGACCCTTACTATGAGTTCATTATGGATGTGTGCGATGACGAAGCACAAAGCCTGCTTACCTGTCGCCAGTCCCAAACTGAACCCCCCAACTGTTTCCTCCGCACTCACCGAGATAGTCCACCCGTTGCACTCACAGATTATCCCGATCCGATTCCTGAATTTGCAGGGGTTTACAAAGAGGTTGTACAGTATCAGCGAGCAGACGGGGTACAGTTATCAGCCAAACTATACCTACCTGCCGATTATGAACCTACTCGCGATGGCCCCTTGCCGATGGTGTTTTGGGTGTATCCAGAGGAATTTAAAGACCCTGAATTGGCAGGCCAAGTGACGATGACAGAAAATACCTTCAGTCGTCCCCGTCGCACTTCAGTTTTGTTTTTATTAACTCAAGGCTATGCCGTTTTGAGCAATCCCCGCTTGCCGATTATTGGTGCAGGCGAGGCTGAACCGAATGATAGTTATGTGGAACAATTGATGGCGGGAATGCAGGCCGCGATCGATTATGTAGTTAAGCGTGGGATTGCTGACCCCAATCGCCTGGGTATTGGCGGACATTCCTATGGAGGTTTTACCACCGTTAATTTACTCGCTCATACCGATTGGTTTCGAGTGGGTATCGCCATGAGTGGGGCTTATAACCGGACTTTAACGCCGTTTGGGTTTCAAGGAGAACAGCGTAATTTTTGGGAGGCGACTGAAACTTATATTCAGATGTCTTCGTTTACCCATGCCCATCGTATCAATACGCCACTCCTGTTGGTGCATGGTGAAAAAGATAGTAATCCGGGTACTTATCCCCTGCAAACGGAACGACTGTATGAAGCACTTAAAGGACTGGGTGCAGTGGTGCGTTTAGTTATGTTGCCCTTAGAGGGACACAGTTATTACTCTCAGGAAGCAGTGGGGCATGTGTTATGGGAAATGGTAACTTGGTGCGATCGCTATCTCAAGGGAAAGGGTACTGACTTGGGCGAAAAATAGAGCTTCGCTATCGGCACCTGTGAAGCCTGCATTGTCTTCCGAACAGATGGCTTGGGTAGCAGAGATTGTCCAGAAAATCTGACAATCATACTCCCCTGACTCCTAACTCCTAACTCCTGACTCCTGACTCCTGATTCTCCTGCTCTGCCAATGGTAAAGTAAACCAGAAAGTTGACCCAACATTAGGTTCACTGATGACCCCTATTTCTCCACCGTGAGCTTCAATTAGGCTGCGGCACTGGTATAATCCCAAACCAATACCGGTTAAATGTTGGGTATGTAGTCCTCGAATGTAGAGCTTAAAGAGACTGTCTTGTTGTTCTTGATTCATTCCCACCCCATCATCTTGCAAACAACAGCGTAGGTTTTGGTTTTCAACACTCACTTGCAAGGTTAGGTTTCGTCCGGGTGGATTGTGTTTTAAGGCATTAGTCAGTAAGTTTTCTAGGACTCGCCGTAGCTGCGTCGGATCGGCGAGAATCGCTGGACAGGGTTGAGGTAGCTGGCGAGTCAGGGTGGCTTGATTTTGGGCAAGCATCGGTGAACAGTCCACAATCAAATTTTCAATTAATTGATTAAGCTGGAGCAGTTGGCAATGTAGCTCCAAGGGGCGAGTTTCGTGGAAATGTTCTTCTAATAAAGCACTGATTAAATTAAGCTGACGTTCATTGCTCATCATCATTCGATCGAGCAGAGGACGCGAAAGCGTAACGGTTGCTTCGGTCGATTTAGACAAATTATTAAAAACCATTGACATTCCCAGCAATGAAGTCCGTAGGTCATGGGAAACGGCTTGCAGGAATACATCTTTGAGTTCGTTGAGTTCCTGAAGTTCGGTCATTTTATCCGTCAATTCTTGGGTGCGTTCCTCAACCTGGGATTCTAAATCAGCCGCCAGGTTTGTAATCTGTTGATAGAGTTCGGCTTGCTGAATCGCGATCGCCACTTGTGTTGCTAGAGAGGTCAACCAGTCAATTTCCCACGACTGCCAATCACGCGGTTCGCTGCATTGATTGACCACCAACGCTCCATATAACTGTTCTCCCACCCAAATCGGTACACCTAAGATGGCTCCAACCTGGTAGTCAGCATGATAGGTCGCGATTTTTTCCGAACAGGCCACGGTTTTGGCATCTTCCACCACAATGGCCCGACCTTGGCTAAATAGCGATCGCCATTCTTCTAACATGGCCTCATCCTCCACAATCATGCTACGCAGGGATGGGTAACAAGGGTCTACAGATTCCGCTATCACCAAGCCTTGTAAGGGGGTTGAAGGGCGAAGATTTTTCCTAGAACATTCAACCTGTAAGGGATAACCCGTTGGCCAACCTGCCCATCGACTGACTGACCAACAGCCCATTTCTTGAGCAGTCCGATTCAGTTGGCCAATAAAAACGCGATCAGCATTGAGAAATTCCCGTACTTCTGCCACTGTGGTACTGAGAATTTGATCGAGATTGAGAGAGCGTCGAATCCGTAGTGCCATTTCTCCCAATAAGCGATCGCGCTCTGCCGCAACCCGGAGTTGAGTGGCAACACGCTGGCGTTCTGTAATGTCTTGAACGGTTCCCCGGATACCCCCTTTATAAATCTCCGATTGCTCGTACACCATGCGTTCCGAACCATCGGTTCTAATAATTCGATAATCGAGACAATAGGGCTTATTTTCTCTCAACGCGGTGCGAATCGCCTGCCCCACTTGTTCCCGATCATCGGGATGAACCACTTGAAAGAAAATTTCCCAATTCGGCTCGAAGGCTTTAGGGATAAAACCAAACAAGCGATACAATTCATCTGACCACTGCAATTTCTGTTGAGGAACAGACGAGCCATTGCACGTCTCGTAAAAATCCCAGTTCCCGAGTTGGGCTAGGCGTTGAGCATTGGCCAGGCTAGTTTCCCGTTCTTTGAGTAAATTCACTGCACGAGCACGCTCAGACTCCGCCGCCGCTAACACTAAGGCCGTAATCGAGACAACCCCCATAAAACCTTGCAAAAACAGCACGGCTTGCTTCACCGATGCCTTGGCCACAAACGGCCCCACTCCATGCACCGCCCCCCACAGCGCAATAGTACAAACAATCAAGGTTGCAGCCGTTGCTCCTCGCTGGGTGAACCGCATCGCTGCCCAGACGACTAACGGAAACGGTAAATATTCCAGAGGATACTGCACCATCTCAACGGCTGGTTTAGAGCTAAACACGAATCCACTGATTACACACAACAGGGACAAACAAATCAATGCTTCAATATGAAAAGGGATTGTCTCTTCTGGATTGGTTTTGTCAGAAGTAGGCGGTTGGGACATCACGGTAAAACGTCTATGGGTTCCTAGATGCCAACGCTTTCCCCAGAGTTTCCGCATCACAACAAATGAACCCTTGCCTCTCCAGTGCGAAATCCAATCATGAGCGACTAATATCAGGGGAGTAACGACTAAGATTCCCATGCCATCACCGAGCCACAACATCCACCAGTTTTCAGCCCAATGCTGAGGTTCAACGGTGTGTCCTAAGTAACCAATGACTGTACTGATCGTGGCATTGACAAGGGGTGAAACCCAGGCACCCAAAATTACAAGCTGTAAGACATCTTGAAGACGTTTGAGGGAGGGATGAAACCCTCCTTGCTGCAATATTTCTGCTCCAACTATGGCTTGTAAGGTGATGCCGAAAGCTAAGGCTATTGCCATTATCCAGGAGACTTGCGACTGACACCACAGGTAGGCACCGAGTGCAATCCCTGGCCAGGTACGCTGTCCTTTTAATAGCAATGCTGCCAAAGCAATCCCTGCCGCCGGCCATAGCGGAGAAGCTTCTACACCCAGCCTGAGAGTTGAGACGGCAAATTTAGCAGCAGAGCAGTAAGCAATAGCAATTACACTAATTACGACAAAATAGTGCCAAAAGCGTCTCTGACTCAAAGGCATAAGGTTTTGGAGATTCATTGTGCAGCGACCCTCAACATTCTCGGCTTCATGGTATCTTCCTGAGATAAATCACCTCTAAAAATAGCTTCGATCATAGATCAATAGTCGCCTTCCCCCAGGTGGATGAGCTGTAGCTTTTGATTAATAAAGCTTTAGTGAAGGTTAATCCAATTGTTTACCAATGGGATATCGTTTAATCACCCGATCGGGTGATATAGATGCTTCTCATTGGAGTTTTTTTCGGACTAAAGTCATGATTTTAATTAAGAAAAAAGAGCCTTTACTCTTTTCCTTTGTTCAAATTTGTTGTTGGTAAAAGCTAAAAATAATATCCGCTTTCCTAAGTCCTGGCAATAGAGCTAATGGTTCTTCTCCCTCGTTAGCTACCTTCTCCGGAGCCAGAGGGGGATAAGGAGGGGCGTATTGTCTCCCCTGGCGATGGCAGGGGGAGGAGGCAGGGGGGATTGCTCAGATAGTGTAGCCTATTTACGGTAAATTAATATATCGCGGTTCTCATTTGGATGGAATATACCTACGAAGTCAGGAGTCAAGAAATAAAGCATGAGAAGCGCTATAACAAACCAATCTACAATGAATAACAATAATAATGCTAGTACATTAGACCTAATCTCAAAATAAAAATCAGCAGTCAGGAGAGACAGCGTTTTCTCATCCTGTACTACTTTTTCTATATCTAAAATTGAAATTTAGAATAATATCACATCCGATTAAAAGTCCATAAAATTTGTAAGGGCGAGTTTATAAATCAGCTTTGGTCAGTACCGAAAACTTAATATCAAAACCCGCCCCTACGATAATCTAATTGTTCAAACCGATTTGATATAAGAGAGCTTTAGACTTCTGTATTTAGGATATTGACGACTTAACTTTATTCCCAAATCGCTAATCTTTCTACAAATTCCTCCTACTTAGAGTCTGCTTGTTGCTAACTCTTAGATCATTAGTCTACTAGATGATTTTCTAAGGCAAATCGTACTAATTCGGCTCGATTACTCGTTTCTGTTTTTCTTAACAAGCTACTGACGTGCTTTTCCACTGTTCGAGGGCTACGATGCAACGTTTTACCAATTTCCACATTGGATAAACCTTTGGCTAGTAAGTCTAATACTTCTTGTTCTCGCTCAGTCAATTCAATTGGGCTAAGTTTGGGCGAGATAGTTTCTGTTTTGGTCGAGTCAAGTTTAGACTTGGATTCTGAATTAGGAGCGCGTTCTAACTGGGCGATCGCATCGGGTTGAGGCTGAGAAAATCCCGGCCGTTCCCCTGAGGAAAATCGCCACTCTGATTGAATCATTTGCGATCGCTCTAAGAGATTGCGAATGATTGCGCCCAATTCTTCCATTTCAAAGGGTTTGGGTAGATATAAATCACACCCTGACTGGTAACCCTTAATTCGTTCCTCCGTACTCGTGCGTTCTGTCAAAAAGACAACTGGCAACAGGCGAAATGATGGTTGTTGACGAACTTTTCGCACTAGCTCATAGCCATCCATTCGAGGCATGTTGATATCGGTAACAAGGACGTGAGGATGATAAGTCTCGATCATCGAGAGTGCCTGTTGACCATCTTCAGCCACAATAACTGAGTAGCCAGACATCTCCAAATAATCACTTACGGATAGGCGGGTTCCCAGGTTGTCGTCTGCAACCAGGATAATCAATGGCATGGGGTACTGATCTAAGAGCGAGTCTAATCCTACGCTAGGTCATGTTTGCTCTACACAACAGAAACTTGAGAACGATTTTTGTCACAATTCTGATGTGTGGAGCAAGCCCTAACTCAGTTTACAGTGACTCCCCCAATCTCATTACCCATCTGAGTAAAACAGAAGAGAAAGAGGGAGGAGAGGGGGATTTTTAATCTTACACGTTTGAGTCTTACTTCAACTTTACCAAGAAGCGCCAATAAAGCCCCCTGCTCTCGGAGCGGGGGGGCGGGGGGGCTAGGGTGCGGGGGAGAATGGATTATACCGTTTAAGTGCTGATTAGCTTATAGCCCTACTTGAGTCTAGTGCGAAGAAATAGCAGGGCTTTTGGGTTCTCTGAGTGTCGCTAGAATCACTTCTAAATTGTAAGGGAAGGGTGGTTTCATGGGTCGATAATCTCGCTCATGAGTACAACCGTGACGTAATACAGCATTCACGAGGACACAGGACTCTGCACTTAAGTTAATCGCACCGTGGGGAACGCCAGGAGGAATGGTAACAACCATAGGTTCCTGTTCGCTCAAAGGGATGTACTGATAGCGGCGGTTCTGGAGCACCACCAGCACAAAGCTTCCTCGCACAACCAACAACTGATCGGTCTGAAAACGATGCACAAATAAGTCATCCAGGGTTCCAGGCGGAATTTGCACCAACATCGTTTCGTGGCTGGATTGGGGTGTATAAAACTGAGCCATTCCCCCTTTGATCGACTCCAAACGCCGAATCTCTACACCCTTAATTAAGCCCATAACTTAGCATCCTAAATGTTGAAGCTTCATCTTTCTTTAATTCTAGACGGGATTCAATAAAAAAATGTTAAAAAAAAGACAATTGTTGTTTAATTTATGATAAAGCTTCCCCTAAATAGGGTGCATTGAGACGCACCCTATCAAAAACCCGATCAACGAGCAGATACCATCAGGCTACTGGGTTGAGCCCAATTACCCTCTAAAACAACACCCCGTTGGTTGCTAGCGAGATGACGCAGCAGAATATAAATCGATTCCACGCGATCGGGTGTTCCTGCTTTTTGGGCTAAATCGGCCAAAGACAGGGCAGTTCCTTCTTCCTGCAAAACTTGTATCACCCGTTTCTGCAAATCCAAAACAGCCGCCGCCGCTTTTTTACCGGCTTCAACTCCAGGCTGATGGTAAGCATTGATATTGACCAAAAAGCCATAGAAACCCACGGCACGGTCATATAGGGCAATCAGTGCCCCAACGGTGCGAGGATTCACTTGAGGGATTGTCACCGTAATCGAATCCCGATGGTTTTCATACAAGGCTTGTCGAGTGCCTTGCAATAAGCCAGAGAGATAGTCTCCGGAGGTAACTCCAGGTTCAACTTCTGGCGATGGACTATGCCGATCTTCCAAAACTTCAATAAACGTCACAAAGAAATTATTGACCCCTTCACGAAGCTGCTGCACGTATGCATGTTGGTCAGTGGTGCCTTTGTTGCCATAAACAGCAATCCCCTGATGCACAATATTGCCATCGAGGTCTGTTTCTTTACCCAGAGATTCCATCACCAATTGCTGCAAGTAGCGGGAAAATAGCAGCAAACTATCTTTGTAGGGCAACACCACCATATCTTTCTCGCCTTTGCCATTCCCAGAAAAGTACCAGGATAAGGAGAGTAAAGCGGCGGGATTGTCTTCCAGTTTGGGGATACGGGTGGCTTCGTCCATTTCCTTAGCCCCCTCTAGCATTTCGCGAATGTTAATGCCTTGGAGGGCAGCAGGTAAAAGTCCCACGGCGGACATTTCCGAGGTGCGTCCTCCTACCCAGTCGTACATAGGGAAAGTGGCTAGCCATCCTTCTGACTTGGCACGTTGGTCGAGTTTACTGTCTGTACCGGTAATGGCAACGGCATGGGGGGCAAAGTCCAATTTTTGGGACTCGTAAGCTTTTTGGATTTCAATCATGCCGTTGCGGGTTTCTGGCGTTCCCCCAGACTTGGAGATGACTAAGACGAGGGTGCTAGAGAGTTTGTCTTGCAACTTGGCTAAAACCCGATCAATCCCGTCTGGATCGGTATTATCAATAAAGTGAATCGCTAGGGGGGGCGAGTCGGGGGCAAGGGCTTCGGCCACAAACTCTGGGCCTAGGGCGGAACCTCCGATGCCGATGGATAAGATATCTGTGAATTTGGATGCCCCAGGGGGATGGATGGCACCGGTGTGGACTTTTGCCGTGAAGGCTTCGATTTGTTCTAGGGTGTTGATAATTTCCTGCTGGAGTTCTGGCGTTGGTGCAAGGTCAGGATTTCGTAGCCAGTAATGACCAACCATCCGGTTTTCGTCGGGATTTGCGATCGCACCTTTCTCTAAAGCGTCCATGTCTTTAAACGCCTGCTCAAATTTGGGTCGCATGGCTTCGACAAAGGCATCATCAAACCTCATGCGGCTGACATCGAGATAAAATCCTAAGCCTTTGTGGTAATATAACCAGTCTTGATAGCGTTGCCAGAGTGTAGCCGCGTCCATAAAATCACTCTCTTTCCTTCTGTTTAGACCTATCCAAGTGTAAGAGGACTCAAATGTAGGGCTTGGGTAGAACTCGCAAAAATTTCACAATCTGACCCGTAACTTCGATGCCGACTAAGTAATTATCTATAGTAAATCGGTAGAAAATTGCATTGGAACTAATCGGGTGTAGCTCTGGCAGGTCGTAAATCCGGGTCAGCCCTGGGAATTCATCGAAAACAACAGTGCAAACCTGTTGGTAAGCGGCTGACTCTAGATTCTTAAGGTCTTGTAAAAAAGAGCGGGCATAGCGCACTTCTATGCTCACAAGGCGGCTTTTGACTCCAAACTATAACTCTTTATCTACATTAATCCTCGGGTAATTTTAGGGAAGTTGTAGGAAGCGCAGCGCTTCTTCACGAGTTAGAGTATCGCCTGGACTGATGGCTTGCATTGATTCTTGGATAGCAATGAGCATATATAGGTCATAGTACAGGGGTTGGAGAACCTTCCACACCTCTTCCAAATTTTCATCTGAAAGTTGCTCAATTAAGTCGGGAAGTTGTTCAGTGATACGGTGTAATCGACCTCGAAAAAAGTACATAGCAGGTAATATTTAACAGACTCCCCGCTATATTCGCAGAATTAGTGAGCAATTCCGTACCTAATTACTGAATTTTCTAAGCTTGTTCTGGGTTGAGAGGAATCATGGCCCAAGTGGTATAAGTGCCAATCGGACTCCAAAGGATATAGGGTACAAGTAGCAAAAATGCCCCAATAGAAATCGGTAGGACTAAGAGTGCCAAAATAATACCAATGACGGCACCTGTACCCCCGATAAACGTACCCACCTTGAGGCTATGAAGTTTGCACATGACAGGGGTATAGGCAATGGTGACGAGTTCTAAGAGGAGATATAGACCCATCAGCGTCCAAGTTTTGGGGCTACCTGGGTCATTTTCCCAGACAATGTAGGCCGACCAAGCCCCACAAATAAAAATAACCGTCCAGATAAAGGGAATGGCTCGCTCAAAGGTTAACCATCTAGGGCGAGTGAGGCGATTAAACCATTTTCGATCATCGGAGGATAGTAAACTGCCTCCGAATGCTATGACTAAGGTTACAACCCCAATGACCATCCAAGATTTAATCATTACCCCTTCCCTGTCTCATCCTATTAAGTGCCCCGGTGACGTTTAGGGCGGCTCTATAGAATTGATTGTCTCAAGTTCTGAGATTCGATGAATCAGCCGTTAGTCTGAACACGGTGTTTGAGCGAATTGAGCGCTTACTATAAAGTACATTTAACCGCTCAAATTTAATTGCATGAATCACTCGTGTTGACTCTTGCGTTGCACCATCCAAATCAGGGCATAAATCACTAAAGCAGCCATCACGATGATAGAAGCAGGGCCGATATAGTCTTTAAGAATTTGATAGTTTTTCCCTAACTTGTAGCCAGCTAATGCCAGTACACCTGCCCAAAATCCAGCCCCAAGTGTTGTATAGATGAGGAATGGAACCAACTCCATACAGCTAACACCTGCAGGAATTGAAATCAGGGTGCGAACTCCCGGTACTAAATGACCGATCAACACCGCTTTTCCGCCATGATTGTCAAACCATTTTTTAGCCTTTCTGATATCTTTTTTGGATACGGCGAACCATTTGCCATATCGCTCACTCCAGTCTTCTAAGTGTTCTTCGCCAAAATACCGACCGGCAAAATACCAAGGTAAGGCTCCAAGCACTGCGCCTGCTGTACCGGCTGCGATCGCCAAAATCAAATTCAGCTTACCTTGACTGGCGGTGAAACCGGTCAAGGGCATTACAACTTCGGAGGGAATGGGAGGAAAAATATTTTCTAAAAACATAAGCAGCATCACTCCCAGATAGCCCCAGGAATCCATGATGTTTGTAATCCAGTCCAACATCTTAAAGTCGCTTTTTACTTAATCTATTGGGAAAATCCTGACACATTGTTCTGGTGCCTGCGACTACCTTAAGGTACAAAGAGAAGTCAGAAATCAGGAGTCAGGAGTCAGGAGTCAGGGGATAAAGATTTTCATTGCTTTGTGTTGTATTCAAAAGTTTGTAGTAAGCGATTGATCGCTTTTAGCACTAAAGTGCTTACTACGAACCTAATATTAGGCAATTGCATGGGGCTGGATAGGTCAAATACCTCGGTTATACTGGATTGGCCGACAATAGGTATCACCTTAACTACGCCGTTCCATGAGTAGCACCCGTTTTTGGAAGCCCGTTTATCAGCTATTTAAACCCGAAGAACCTCTGAGTAAAGCTGAAGATTTAAGAGATTTTTACGTTCAACGAGTGGGTAGTCCGATAGAAAGTTTGGTTAGTGCATTGGAAATGGAAGATGATCCAGCTAAATTTTTACTAGCGGGTCATAGAGGGAGTGGAAAAACAACTGAACTGCGGCGACTCGAACAAGAACTCAATAACAGCTACACGGTAATTTGGATTGATACGGAAACCGCTCTCGATCGCTACAATATTGGCTATGCTGAGGTTGTGGTACTGATTGGACAAGAAATTTGTCGCCAAGCGATTCAACCCGGTTGGTGGTCAAGAAAGGACGCTAGACTTCTTAAGGAGTTGGAAGATAGCCTGAAAACTATCATTTATCAGGATAAAAAAAATGAATTTGATAGTCTTGAGCTTCCTGAAGTTTTAACCAAAATGGGCTTAATCCTCAAACGTGGGATAACAAGAGAAGTTACTAAAACCCTGAATATTCGCCCTCTGCTCAGTGAAACGATTACCCGAGTAAACGCGATTATAAAAGCGGCTGAAAAAGATAGAAATCAGAAATTATTGGTGATTGTAGATGGTTTGGATCGGCATGACCAAATGACAGCTTTGGAAATGTTTTCGAGTTCACTTCTGACTGAGTTAGAGTGCCATATTATTTACTCAATTCCCATTGGACTGAGATACTCACCCAGCTTTCGTCAGCCGATGGAAAGCTTTCAAAAGTGCCTGGATTTGACCAATCTTCCTGTGTTTGATTGCAATCAAAATCTCACGCCAACGACCAATCCTCATCAATCAGGCCGAGCGCTTCTTATTCATGTCATTAATAAGCGATTAGCACGATTAGGAGAGAGTTATGAAAATCTATTTAATCCTGATGCGCTGGAGCTCATTTGTGAAAAAAGTGGGGGGGTGATGCGGGATTTGGTACGACTCGCTCGGACTTCTTGTGAAGTGGCTTTGAGGAAAAAATTGATTCATGTGGATTTGGATGCGGCTCAGGGAGCGGTTCAAGAAGTCCGCAGAGAATATAATTTAAGTGACTATCATTACCCTGAATTAGAGAGTGTTCATCGCACAGGTGGTCTAACAACGAAAACTCACAGTTTACCCAGTAAAGGGGAATTTGTGATTTGTGATGAGCTTTTGCAAAATAAGTTTGTGTTGGGTTACTACGACCAACAACACAATTCTTGGTTTGATGTGAATCCTATTATTAGGGAAGATTTGGAACGTTGGCAAGCAACTAATTATCCCACAACTCCATAATCGAAATACAACCCGTCCAATTCATCGGGGAGAGGGCGGGTTTTGAATAATGTTTTTCGGTATGATGACAAGTTTAGTTCCATAAACCCGCCCCTACAAAATTGGTTATTGAACGATGCAAACGGCTCCTAACGAACCCACCTATTCTTTGAGTGAAGCTGACCAATTGGAGTTAGATAAATTGGTGAGTGTTCTGGAATTATCGGATAGTACGACGACTATTTTTGCCATTGCACCGGAGAGTGGGCCGCAGCATCCGGTGGTGGAGGAACTTAAGAGTCGGTTATTGGAGAGTGAGGAGCAGTTTCAGTTTCGGAACTTTTTCTATAGTGATGATTCACTGCATAACTTTTTCTATGGGTTAGATGATGAGGTTCGATCTCCCCAACCCCCAACCCCCCATAATCCCCCCTTAGTAAGGGGGGAGAGGGGGGCTATGGAAAGTAGGTTGGTGGTGATGGTGTTTGGGATTGAGCAATTACCTAGGCCGCGTCGGGTGGATGAGCTGAGGCGGTTGAATTTGGGGAGGGATTCCCTATTTAAGCGGGATTTGGTGCTGATTTTTTGGCTGAATCGGGTTGAGTTTTTAGATGAGTTTCGCCATCGTGCACCGGATTTCTGGGATTGGCGGGGAAAGGTGGTGCAGTTTGAGGCGCGTCCGAGGTTCAATCCTTTTTTGTATCCCTATTTGGAGTGGCTGATTGCGGAGAATTCATATCTCAAAATCAGTGGCGTGATGCAGGTGCAGCGTCAGGTGGATATTTTTTTGGATCAGATTTATGTGTCGTTGCAAGGGGTGCGGCGACAGCAGGTGACGGATACTTCGGAGCGAGGGCATCGGGAATTGGAGATGATGACTTCGCGGCACATTGGGAAGGGGAGGCGTGGAAGTTCGGCGCTGGATGAGTTGGAGTTATTGGATGAGGTTGAACCGTTGGTGCCAGATTTTGTGCCAACGGAGGTAAGTACGAAGACGGTGACGCAAAAGGTGGATTTGTCGCAGGCGGTGCGGGAGAACCAGTACTGCGTGATTTTGGGGGCTCCGGGTGCGGGGAAAACGACGCTTTTGCGGTATCTGGCGCTGCATTTTGGCATGGCGAAGCGGGATGGGATGGAGCGCGTTGCGGGGGGTGAAGGGCTCGAAGAGTTGGGGAAACCTCTGTTGCCGGTGTTCTTTCGGATTGCGGATTATGCAGAACGGTTGGCTCAGGAACCGGATTTGAGTTTGTTGGAGTATCTGCGGCAGTTTTATCGGCAGTGGGAGGTTTATTTTAAGGCTTCTTCTAGCCCTCACTCGCAGGGTTACGTTAGCCCCCCTAGCCCCCCAATTCTGGGGGGAACCGGAGTTCAAAACTCCTCAAATTTGGGGGAAACTGGCATTCAAAGTCCTCTAGATTTGGGTGAAACTGGCATTCAAAGTCCCCCAGAATTGGGGGATTTAGGGGGCGAGATAGAGGGGAATACTCACCCGGAGTTACCCCCCCAGCCCCCCTTGTTAAGGGGGGAGTTGGAGTTGGAGGGGGGAGGTAATTCGGATATTCCTCAATTGCTGTGTGAGCAGATGCGTCTTGGGCAGTGCTTGATGCTGCTAGATGGGTTGGATGAGGTGTTCTCTCAAGAAAGCCGCAGGCGGATTGTGGAACGGATTAATCAGTTTGTGGAGGAGTTTGCGGCGAATAAGTTTGTGGTTACATCGCGGATTGCGGGATACCGGGATGTGAAGCTGAGTGAACGGTTTGCTGAGTTCACGATTGAGGATATGGGGAGTGAGCAGGTGGAGGGGTTCCTGCATCGCTGGTGTCGGGCGGTGGAACAGGCGCAGCAACCGGAGGCGAGTGAGGAGCAATGGCAACGGGTAGGGGATGAGCAGACACGGGAGATTTTAGGGGCGATTCAGGCGAATGAGGGGGTAAAGCGGCTGACGGCTAATCCTTTGTTGTTGACGATTTTGGCGTTGATTCATCGCAATGGTTCGCGTTTGCCACATCGGCGGGTGGAGCTTTATGCGTTGGCGGTGAAGACGTTGACGGAAGATTGGCAGTTGGGTAAGAAGTTGCCGGATGCGCCGCAGGTGATGCTTAAAGAAAGTGAGGTGGTGGAACTTTTGGCACCGTTGGCTTACTGGATGCATGAGGAGAAGCCTTCGGGGGTGGTGACTCAGGCGGAAGCGGAGGAACGGTTGGCAGCAACATTGGCTGAGTTGAATGATGATGAACCGGATTCGGAGTCGGTGCGGCAGGCGGTGGAGCAGTTTTTGCGGAAGGTGCGAGAAACGACGGGTTTATTTGTGGAGCGTGCACCTGGGGTTTATGGGTTTATGCATCTGACGTTTGAGGAGTATTTTGCGGCGCGTTATATTGCTGACCATGAGCGGAGTGAGATTTTGGAACTTATCGGCAAGCATTTGCATGAGCCGCGTTGGGATGAGCCGATTTTGTTGGCGTTGGGGTATTACGGAGTTCATTCTCCTCGACAGGTGAATAAGTTGGTGGAGGAACTGTTTAGGAATCTGGAGGGTTATGAGCCTGCGATTGAGGGTGGTGAGATAAGGATTAAGAATGCTTCGTCACCGGATGCGGTTCTCATTTGGTCAGTTTTGCAGGATGAATCAGCAGATAACTCGTTGGAATTGCGGCTTAAAGAGTTGCTGTTTGCTGGTGAGGTTTTAACTCAAGTTGAGGTGAATAGCCGGATTCGGTTGAAGCTGATTGAGAAGTTAGTTTTGACCTATTTGAGTCTGGATGCTGATTTTGATGATGATGCCACTAAACAATTACTCAGGTTGTTGCGGCAAATTGACCTGTTTAATCAGAAAGGTGAGGTTAGAGTTCGGCTGCAACAAGCAGTGAATAACTCAAGGCTTTCTGAAGAACAGCGAATAAAAGCACAGACAGCAATTCTTTATGTTGCTTGTGGTGAACCTGGGGCTGGATTAGTTAATTGTGTGACTGAGATTGTCAAGCAGCTAGAGCCTACATTGTTTTGCAGTATTAAGGATTTAGTGGTAAGACTAGGTGAAGAAATGACGCCTGCTCTGGAAACGACGCGACAGAATCAGATCAGTGAGGAAAAAAGTCACAGAGCATTAACCTTCCTCACAGCAATGTCTTACATCCGTACAGATAACTACGGAAAGGCAATTGATATTTTAGAGGAAATAAACCACTGTTCAGACAGTAGCATAAGTGCTTATATAGATTGGTCTTTAGCTACTTGTTACCAGGAAAAAAAAGAATTTGATAGGGCAACTGATTATTACCAAGAATGCTTTGAGAAACTAGCTCGATATATTGAGCCGACAGCTTTTCTGCTTTTCTGGAGAAATCGAGGTATTTGTTACCGCTTACATGCTAAACATGAGCAGGCTCTAGACTGCTTCCAGAATATGTTAACCATCACTAGAGAGATTCATCAGTCTAAAGAGGAAGCAAATTGTCTTTGGCACATTGGTAAAACTTATAAAGAGTGGAGCAAGTACGAAGAGGCGATTGCACACCATCAACAAAGCCTTGAACTCTACCAGCAATTGGGTCGAGACAAGCATGTAGCTAACCAGTGGTACTGGTTGTCTGATTGCTACAAGGACTGGGGCAAATATGAGCAAGCAGTAGAGTGTCAGCAACAATGCTTGAGACTACGCCAACAACGAGAAGACCAATCAAGGGTAGCTTTGTCTTACTATCAGCTAGGTCGCCTCTATCAAGCTTGGAGCAAATATGAAGACGCGATCACTCACTACCAACAAAGCCGTGAAATCTATGAGCAATTAGGCAAAGAAAAGAATGTAGCTAACCAGTGGGGCTGGCTATCTGATTGTTATCGTGATTGGGGCAAGTATGAGCAAGCAATAGGGTGTCAGCAACAGTGTTTGACAATACGCCAGACACTAGATGACCAATCCTTGGTAGCTGTAACTTACTATCAACTAGGTCGAATCAATCAAGCTTGGGGCAAATACGAACAATCAATCGTACATTACCAACAAAGCCGTGACCTTCATGAGCAATTGGGTCGAGAGCAGAATGTAGCTAACCAGTGGTACTGGCTAGGTAATTGCTATCAAAGTTGGGGCAAATACGAGCAAGCAATAGAATGTCAGCAACAATGCTTGAGAATACGCCAGACGCTAGATGATCAATCAGATGTAGCCTTGGCTTACTATCAATTAGGACGTATCTATCAAGCTTGGGGCAAATATGAAGAAGCGATCGCACATTACCAACAAAGCCTTGCCCTCTATGAGCAATTAGGCAAAGAAAAGAATGTAGCTAACCAGTGGGGCTGGGTATCTGATTGTTATCGCGACTGGGGCAAGTATGAGCAAGCGCTAGAGTGTCGGCAACAGTTCCTACAACTGCATCAGAGTCTAGAAAATCAATCGAATATCGCCTCAGCCTACTACCATCTAGGCCGCATTTATCAAGCGTGGGGCAAATACGAACAAGCGATCGCACACTACCAACAAAGCCGTGACCTTTATGAGCAATTGGGTAAGGACAAGAATGTAGCGAATCAGTGGTCTTGGTTGGCTTATTGCTATCAGAAATGGGGCAAATATGAGCAGGCGATAGAGTATTTTCAACAAAGCCATGACCTTTATGAACACTTGGGTCAAAATGAGAATGTAGCTAACCAGTTGCGCTTATTGTCTGATTGCTATCGTGACTGGGGCAAATATCAGCAAGCAGAAGAGTGTGAACTTAAGGACTTGGAAATTCGTCAGCAGCTAGATGACCAAACCAATATAGCAGATGCCTACTATCAGCTAGGTCGTATCTATCAATCTTGGGGTAAATATGAACAAGCGATCACGCACTACCAACAAAGCCGTGAACTCTATGAGCAATTAGGCAAAGAAAAGGATGTTGCTAATCAATGGTGTAACTTAGCAGATTGCTATCGAGAATGGGGCAAATACCAGCAAACAGAAGACTATCAGCAACGAGGCTTAGCAGTACGCCAGCAACTAGAAGACCAATCATGGGTAGCTTTGTCCTACTATCAACTAGGTCACATTTATCAAGATTGGGGTAAATATGAACAAGCGATCGCACACCACCAACAAAGCCTTGAACTTTATGAGCAACTAGGTCGAGAGCAGAATGTAGCGAATCGGTTGAATAACCTAGCTAGTTGCTACCGAAATTTAAAGGATTACACAAAAGCGATTGAGTACTACCAGCAATGTCGCGATTTGTACCAGCAGTTAGGACAGGATGAAAGTGTGGCTTGGTGTTGTAGACAAATTGCTAATACTCAACGCCTACTCGCAAAAAATACCCCAGACACAGCAGAAGCCTCCAACTTACTCACCCAAGCCGAACAAAACATCCGTCAAGCCATCCAACTCGATACCGCAGGCGATTACAAAAAAAACCTCGCCTACGACTACACCACCCTCGGCTTACTCTACTCAGAACGCCTGCGCCTATTCCCTCCCGACGCCCCATCCCTACCCGAACAAATCGCTCAATTTGAAGCCCATTACAACACAGGCTTAACCTACCTCACCGAACTCGGACAAACCATAGATCGAGCCGATGAAACACTCGACATGGCACGCGCCTATCTAGAAATCAACGTACTAGAAAACCTCGATCGCGCAGAAGCCCTCACCCAAGAATCCCTGCAAATCTTCCAAGACTATAACCGCCGCCAACTCGAAGCCGCCGCCCGCAAACTCTTAGGCGAAATCTACCTCAAACGCGCCCAACACCACCAACCCAACGCCGAAGCAACCGCCCACCAATTCTTATCCGAGAGTCTGCAACTCTACCGCGAACTGGACTTAACTGAAAAAGCGGCTGAAGTCGAGCAACTGATACCAATTTCATAAAGCCATCCACAGTTATATCAAATCGGTTATCCATAAAACCTGTAGGGGCGGGTTTAGGAATCAATTTTGGGCAGTACCGAAACCATAATATCAAAACCCGCCCTTACGATAATCTGGTGATTCAAACGGATTGGATACTAGTAGGACTTACGCAAGTGTCACAAAAAATCTGGTTTTTGGTTTGTAGTAAGGGCTCGATTCCCTTTGGAATGAGAACTAAAGTTCTCACTACGAACTCAATATAATATGCCAGTCGCGTAAGTCCTGATTAGGCAAGAATACCACTTATACCAGGGGCGCACGGGGAAAGCGCCCCTATCAATAAAGGCTGACAAAACCCTTGATTTTCCATTAGTCCGCGCAGGCGGACTTGGTTTGTATAGCCCCAGAATTCTATTCTGAGGGCTTGGTGCTCTTTGTAGAGTATCAAAGACTCTTCGTACAGTGTTCAACACTCTCGGTAGAGTATCAAACACTCTTGAGAGAGTATCCAGCACTCTTCGTACAGTGTTCAACACTCTCGGTAGAGTATCAAACACTCTT
>CAZPRJ010000115.1:0-18856 GCA_964588805.1 uncultured Microcoleus sp.
GGTTATCGTCAACAAGCTTTCTGGATAGCTTATGTAAGTAGTCTTGGCGGACATTACTAACTCGTTCGTGAACCCTAGCTACAAGTTTTCTAGCTTTGTTTCTAGAATTTGACCCCAATACTTTCCTGGCTAATTTTTGCTGTTTACGCTTTAAGTTGCGTTCATGCTTAGATAAATGCCTAGGATTAGCAAATTTAGAAGTCTTGATGCCATCATGAACAATGGCAAAATCTTTGATTCCAAGGTCTACGCCTGCCACTTTTCCATCAGTACTAGGCGCAGGATAATCACCTTCTAGTTCAGTTAAGATAGCAGCGTAGTATTTTCCTGATGGGGTCATACTAACTGTTACTGTCTTGATGGTTCCTTCAATATCCCTGTGTATTTTGGCTTTAATCAAACCTACACGTCCTGGAAATTTGAGACAACCATTGACGACCTTAACTGACTGCGGATACTGGATAGACTGCTTGTTTTTCTTAGCTTTAAATCGAGGGTATCTAGCCCTACCTTCAAAGAAGTTTTTATAAGCAGTCACCAAGTTAAGCGTAGTAGCTTGCAAGACTTGAGAGTAACATTCAGATAACCATTGTGTTTCTTCCTGTTTCTTGAGTTTTGGAAGTAAGGCATTCAATGCCGATTGATTCAAGCTCTT
The DNA here is from genome assembly GCA_964588805.1 of uncultured Microcoleus sp. GTDB lineage: Bacteria > Cyanobacteriota > Cyanobacteriia > Cyanobacteriales > Coleofasciculaceae > CAZPRJ01. The sequence goes on from CAZPRJ010000115.1 coordinate 656, forward strand.
GCCCGTTGTTTTGTAGGTTTCAATGCACAAATTGAGCCCATAATTCCACCACCAACGGCTACAGCCAAAGTGTTGAGACAATATCTCTTGCTGTTCAGTTGTTGGATAAAGTCTAACTTTGACGGCTTGGTGTCGCATTAAATTACCTCCTCTTACTACTATATACTCTTTTTAGTAAGAGTTATCAAAAAAAACTCACATCCTGACTCGCTCTCTGTTGCTGAGCCTGCCGAAGCATCCCCCAATGCCTAAGGCTTAGGGGGATTTCCCGCTCGCAAGGTTAAAGATTGAGGAGATAAAATAGTAATAGGTTTCTTACAACATCCAAAACACCCAACCCCAACCCTCGTTTCCTTTATCTAGGCCATCTCCCCCTTACTAAAGGAGAGGAGAGGACTGAGGGAGAGGTGAGTCTCTTGCGTTTCTAACCTCCTCCTGAACAACGGGGGATGGGGACTAAGTGGGATGAATTGGTTATATGCAAGAGATCGCATCCAGGAAATTTATCTAAATTGAGAGGAATCTATGGCCAAAAGCGTGGTTTTAGCCTTGGTAAGTCTGGGGTTAATATTGCTAACTTCCTTGGGGTTATCTCCAGCTAACGCGACTACGAGTGATCTAGAAAGTTATATTTGGTCTTTTAGTTCTCCAGGCAATTCTCAATTGGTTTGCAAACAGGTTGTTATGCACCCCACTCAATCGTTGCAGCGTCGAGCATCCAATGAACAAGTCGTGAAAATGAACTCTACCTCCAACATTGTGAGCGATCGCTATTGCGCTCATTCAGCCAAACCCTTTTAAAAAATCAACAGCAATAAGTCATTAGTGATAGTAAATCCGTTGGCATCGTTTTTTATCTGTCATTCACGGTTCATTGAATTAGCTATGAATCATGAAAAAATTTTATCGATTTTACCGATAATAGAACGGTGCTAACGAACACGATATGACTGATTAATCGTATCCCAACCTATGCTTATGGCTAACTGTCCATACAATACCATAAGCATGGTTTATCATTGTGGCAACGCAACATCCGATGGAGATGGAGTACCTTGAAACGTTCTAGCAATATATCCTAACTGAAAACCGACGAGTAAGCCGATCGCGATCGCTGCACTCACAATAGCAGCGCTTAAAATTTCTTGCTTCATCTCCCCATGCTCCTGATGATTGTTTGCTTTTTAACAAACAAACACAACTTTAGAATCAGGATACAGCAATTTTTAATCTTTGGGATATTTGAATCACTTAAAGCTAAGGCTTAATTAAATGCCCCTCTAGCTTGCGATAATTAGCGATTCGTCTGGCACGTTCGATAGGGGGATACAGCATCAGGGTGGCTAAAGGAAAAGTTGTGCCTAAAATTCCAGTTATAACTAATTGATTGACAAATCCTACCTTAAAACCCAATCCTAAACTAATCCCCAAAGCAGCAGACAATAAAGAAACTCCGATCGCCAAGGTTCTACTAAATCCTCGCTGCAAGCAACTTTGGGCAACTCCTTCACCTTCAAATGCTGCCATAAATACAACCGCATCCACGGCCGCAAATGCAGCATGAAGGGAGGCAATGCCGAGAGTACTAGCAGTATCCATGGCTCGAAATTGAGCTCCAAATCCTGCCACTGCCATGGCTGCAATGCCCGCAAAAAATGTCACAGCAACCGTATCCATTGCTTTTAAGGGTACACCTAACTTCGCTCTTACCTTCGCTATCACCTGAGTAATCAAGCCAGACGTTACAGCAGCCGCTAATCCTAACATTGCCACTAAAGCCGAAACTAAGATAGCAACCCCCATGCCAATTGAGCCATGTTGATGGACTAATCCTTCCCAAGCCGTTGTTTCTACCCAAGTGGCCGCTGCGGCAAATAACACTAACAAACTGAGAGATAAATAAGGAAGTTTTTTCTCAACAATGGGCATGGGAGCGGTTTTAACTTTAACGTTTAAAACCTGAGTTTCTGGCTGAGAATTGGTGTGAATTAATATCTCTCGTGCAAAGGTTTTATTAGCAATCAAGCGTTTCGTATCAACCGTGATTTGGCATAAGGCTTGATTCCCGACAAAGTGCGATTGTTCAAACCGAATCCATTCATGAAGATGGGGAGTATGAGGAGGGTCACTCAAATGGGGAGCGACTTCTAAACGGCTTTCTAAAATAGTATCAGGAACTGAGTTAGTAATTGTCAGCGTTTGAGTCAGTCTTTCTCCTAATCGTTTGGCATTAAATTCCAAGCAAGTTTGACTTAGTTTAACTTCAGGAACCCGGATAACATAAATGGGTTTGAGCGCTTCTAAAGCCGTTTGGGCGTCGGGAAAACGGTCTTTGGGTTTGAGTTCCACCATCTTTTGCAGCCACTCAATCCACCGTAGACTGAGCTTGGGAACTAGATGTTTGAAGTTGATACGGTAGTCTTCATCAATTAAGTTGCTAATCTCCGTTGATGGGGTGCCAGTGAGTAAACAAATTAATGTTGCACCCAATCCATATAAGTCTGATGCTTCGCTTAACTGACGATTAAATAGCTGTTCAGGAGCCATAAACCCAATGGTGCCTTTGGCAACGCTACTCATCGCTACTTCACTATCACCAATTCGAGCTAAACCAAAATCGACTAGGTAAACATTAATTTTGTCATCAACGAGGATATTTTCGGGTTTAATATCGCGGTGACTAATGGCAGGAATTCGATTTTGTAAATAAATCAGGATATTCAGTAAAGAAACCGCAATTTGTTTGATTTCATCGGGGTCAAAGCTGCGAGGGACTGCCAGCGAGGGGGCATTTTTGTATTCTTGAACAAGGCAAAAACCCTTAGAGGTTTGAAATGACCCTAGATAACGGGGGATACCGGGATGGTTTAGCCCTTTCAAGACTTGAATTTCGCGCTCGATCGCGTCATAGTCTGACCATTGGGTATCGGCTAAGGCAAATTGAAATTGTTTGATGACAACGGGTTGCCGTCCCGTTTCGGCCTGATTGAGGGAGGGGGTTGTTGTACGGGGGACGGCCAGGTAGGTGACTCTCCCACCTGTGCGATTGTGTCCCAATTCTTTAACAACCCTGAAACCGTACCTGGACAAGTCTGGAAATTTGCTCATGAGTCGTGAGGAGGAAGGCAAGTCTTGGTTTAAGCTCATCCCCCGGACTTCAGTCGGGGGATTTCACGTTCATAGTTCATTGTTCATAGTTCATGGCAATGAACAATCAACCATGAACCAAGCGGTGGGCGGATATCTTTCCCACCCTTTGGCATAGGTGGGCTTCCCGCCGCTTTCGGTGAATCGCCCTAGCGTTTGGGTAATTCTATTCCCTCTCCGGAAAGTAAAACCTGCCGGAAGCTGGGAAACGGGCATAGCTTCGTATACCGCGCATTGTATCGCGGGCAGCTATGAATGGCTTTTATCCACGATATCGTTTTCCTCTGGCGATAGAGCGAGCTGTTGGGGTTTTTAATCTTTAAAGTGCTGTGGGTGGGGGTGTGAGGGATATTGCTGGATGGGGGATGGATGAGTTTGTTGTTACAAAGAGTAATGCTGGGTGTGTGCGATCGCGTTTTTGTTATGGCAGAAGGCAGGAGATTAGACTTCTTGCAGAAGTCTGGGTAAAGCTTAAAGGGGAAAGGGAAAAGGGATTAGATTTGACTCTAACACCCTCATTGTTGCTCACTTATTTACTTTTGCAATAGGTCTATTGACTGGACAAGGTTTCAGTATTTGGTGAGAGTCAAGAGTCGCCTTGGCGACTACTATACCTCCAACAGTTTGCTGTACCTTGACAAATTGGAAAACTTCCGGCTAGAACTACGGTCAAAATGGATATTAAGGGCAATAACACATATTAAGGCAATCATTTAATTTCACAGGAGTTAGACTCAAATGCCCCTTAGCCGCAGATTAGTTGACTTAGAGGAAACCCTGGATTCGTTGTATGAAACTCTCGGTGAGGCGCAGAAGCGTTTTGCTTATGCTAACGATATCTTTGAAAAGAACTCGATAAAACAAAGAATTCGCAAGGAAGTTTTACCAGAACTGCATCATGTTGAATCCCAGTATTGGGAAGCGCTGGCGCAAGAGGCACGAACTTGTGAAGTGGCAGAAGTGGATGCGAGTTATGCAATTGTTGAGGTTGTGCCGGAAGTTGAAATAATTGCCAACCAACCGAGTACCAACTATGCCGATGAGTTCATGCAGTTGTTATTAGAAATTCGGGATAAGTTGAACGAACCGGGGACACCTGCGGCAGCCAAGCTGAAGGCAGCTTTGCCTCTTGTTCCTGGGCTTCTTTCTTATGAGGTGGAACTAGACACGGAAAGTTCGCTGAGAAGGGCTTTTCAGCCGATTAGACGACTATTTCGGGGAGCAATTGAAAAAAAGTAATTAGCTTCGATGATTGCCCGTATCGGGGCTTGTTGGCATTTCAGGAGAAGGATGCAGAGTTTTTCTTTGGGCGGGAAACCTTTGTTAATGGCTTAGTTCGGGTTGTTCAGCAACAGCCTTTAGTTGTTGTAATTGGTTCTTCGGGTAGCGGCAAGTCTTCGGTTGTCTTGGCGGGACTGATTCCCGAGTTACGAGAGGAAGGAAGCTGGTTGATTGAGTCTTTTCGTCCCAATAAACAGCCATTTTACGAGCTTGCTGCTGCTCTCATCAATCAGCTAGAACCCGAACTTGGCAAAACCGATAAGACGATTAAAGCCAAAGAACTTGCCGAATCTATCCGCCACTATGGTTTTACAGCCGATGTGTCGGCAATTCTCAAGGGTAAGTCTGGTAAGCGTCTGCTGCTGGTGGTTGATCAGTTTGAGGAACTTTATACCGGATGCTCGGATACAGAGCAACAGCAGTTTGTAGATGCGTTGCTGGCTGCGGTTGAGTCAGCTTCTCGCGCAGTTACGCTGGTGTTGACGCTACGGGCGGATTTTTATAGTTATGTGGTGAATTATCCCCGGTTCACAGAAGCGTTAAACAAGTACCCAGCACAGAATATCTCGCTGATGAAAGCAGAGGAGATGCAGGCAGCCATTGAGCTTCCTGCCGAGAAAATGGGGGTAAAACTGGAGGATGGGCTGACACAGCGAATTCTGGATGATGTGAAGCAGGAACCGGGAAACTTGCCGTTGCTGGAGTTTGCACTGACTCAACTTTGGGACAAGCAGAGTCGGGGACTATTGATGCATCAGGCATACTCAGAGATTGGGGGAGTGGCAAAGGCACTGAGCAATCATGCTGAAGCGGTTTATGGGAAGCTGAGTGAGCAAGAACAGAAACAGGCACAACGGATTTTTTTACAGTTAGTTCGTCCGGGGGAAGGCACCGAGGATACCCGACGCGTGGCGACTCGTGCGGAGATAGGGAATTGGGAGTTAGTGACGTTTCTGGCAGGTGCGGATGCGCGTTTGGTAGTGACGGGACGGGACGAGCAGACTGGGGAGGAGACAGTTGAGGTAGTGCATGAAGTCCTCATCCGGGAATGGGGGAGGCTGCACGGGTGGATGGATAGCGATCGCACGTTTCGCACTTGGCAGGAGCGATTAAGGGTACTGATTCGTCAGTGGGAGGCTACAGGTAAGGATGATGGGGTATTGTTGCGAGGTGTTCTGCTTGCGGAAGCTCAGGAGTGGCGGAAGAGGCGCTTAGACGAAATGAGCCAAAAGGAGCAAGATTTCATTGAGTCAAGCTGGGAATTGCAGGAGACTAAAAAACGACACAAAGAACTTCAACACCAGCGAGAACTTGACTTAGAGCGAAATCGGCGCTATTTGGCACAAGGTCTTGCTGTAGTGCTTGGCACAATTGCTATCAGTGCTACAGGTGTACTTGCCTACCCCCAGGTACTTCGTTGGAGAGCCGCTTCACTAAACCCGATGGTAGATATCCCAGCAGGTGAGGCTGTGATTGGCACCAACGCCTCTGATGCTCAAAAGCATGAAAAGCCTGAACAGCAAATTTACCTTCCGGCTTTTCAAATTGAACGGTTTGAAGTTTCCAATCGTCAATATCGCTTATGTGTAAAGGCTAGGGCTTGCTCTGAGCCTGCGGTAGCTCCACTTCGCTACTTAGAAGACCAATACTCAAAGCATCCAGTTTTGGGAGTTACAGCAGTTCAAGCAGCAAAATACTGTCGTTGGCTAAATAGGCGCTTACCAACTGAACAAGAGTGGGAGCGAACCGCAAGAGGAACTAAGGGTAGACTATGGCCTTGGGGTAAGCAAGACCCAACATCACAGCTAGCAAATCTCGATTCCGGAAATCCAACACAAGGCACTGAATCTATAGATAGCCATCCTAGTGGTGCTAGCCCCAAACCCGAAAAAGTTTATAACTTAGTTGGAAATGTTTGGGAGTGGACGGCATCTTATTTTGATGGATATCCAAACTCGGAGCAGCAAATTTGGGATGGTCAGCTAGAAACACTAGATCCTAATAAACAGCTAACTCTACGAGGCGGTAGCTGGAGAAATAAAATGAAGCGTATTACAAGTCGCCTCCAAGCTCAGGGAGTATCTGATGCTGTTGATTCATTTGGTATACGCTGTGCCAAGTCAGTGGAAAGATTATGAATATACAAGCTAGCTATTCGTCAGAAAAAGGTGAAACTATGTCTCAATTAAAGCCCCTTGAATTTTCTAAACCAACCGCTAAGTATGAGAGTTTTGCTACCTTTGAAAATGAAGAAGGACAGCAGTTTATCATTCGAGTTAGAGGTTGCAATCAGTCAATAGTCAAGCAATATATACAGAATTTACATATTTACTTAGAGGTACTGTCCAATGAGTCGATACAGCTACCACAAAAAGATGATGTAGTAAATGAAAATGAATTTGAATCACTTTCAATTCAAGAAGAAACCATATCCCTAGAACAGATTACAGTTCCTCAGCCAACTAATGATATTGATATTGCCTTTAAAGTAGCCAAAATTGAAAAGATCCAACAACCCTACTTACTGAACTTTCGCTTGGGCGACGTTTTCAAAGTTCCTATTAATGATAATGAACCACCACATCGTATTAAATATCCTGTTAACATCAAGCCTACAGTAACAGTTAATGTTACCTCTGGGGAGGTTAGGTTTGAGTTAGTTCGAGCGAGAGATGGTAAAGTTTTAGTTGACAAAAAAGTGTCAGGTCGTTTTATTTTGACTCCTAGTGAGAGTGCTAGCCCTGGGGATAGGTTCTATCTTAGAGTTACAGGCTTAAATCTTGAAAATGCATACGAGATATATGGCTCTATAACAATTATTAGTTTAGCAGATGTTAGAGAACATTGGTTTTGAGTTGAAGTTGTACAAGTAATGTGATCGCCTCTCCTTCCGCGAAGCAGTCCCTCAGTATCAATGAGTGATCGTTTTACCGTGCAGTACACCAATGATAGCTTTTGGAAAGAGCGATCGCTTAAGTTTGTCCGCGTTAGCATATTTATTTTCAACTCAACCCCAAATGTAATTTAAGTGCAGCATCAACCACTTGCATCAGTTCCTCGCTCAAAGTTCCCACTGATTCGCCCTGAATTCGTAGCTTAACCAACCACAGGACTGAGATTAGCATAATAAATATCACCACGCTTCATCAGTTAATCCATCCGCAATTGTCACATCCCAAATTGGGTCAACTTCTTGTGATGCTTGTCGGTAAGCTGTTCGTCATTTAAACCTTATTGTCAAGAATTGCAGAATCCTTGTAGTGCGACCATCTTGGTCGCTACTGATACCCAATTTAAATGCGTGACAGCTTAAGCTTCCTCAAGTGCGTCCTGTTGGAGTTCTTGTAGTCGTCCTTGGTATATGTCTTGCTGTTGTTCAAGAAGTTTGACACCAGCAAGGATAACCTCGATCGCGCTATTGTATTTGCCACTTGTGAGTTGGCGCTGCACAAGGGCTTCAACTTCCGGTGGTAAAGTGATTTGCATAGTTTTGGCACTTCAGGGATATTCACTCTATTTTAGGTGACATGTTTTGGCAAGTTGGAGCAGGGGTGAGATCAAAAGGTATACCCGATTGATGCCGTGGAATTGACAAAACCGCTTGACCTTAACACTAATGTCAAGGTTTAGGGTAAAGGGTGTTGTCTGTATCTACTCATACTCCATGCCTCAATCTTTGAACTCTCGCCTTTATCTACTTCTCAAAGAACATCCCGATGCTGTAGCGGCTGCAACGTGTGGAATTCTCGTCATTTTAGGTTGGTTAGCACTTCAGCTCAATTGGATTGGCTTAGGTTTATTCATTTTACCTGCGGCTTATGTCGTGGGTGGATATCAAAGTACACGGGAAGGATTGGACACTTTATTTGAAGAAAAACAACTAGATGTTGACTTATTAATGATAGTCGCCGCACTGGGGGCTGCGACTTTGGGATTGTGGCGTCAAGAATATTACTTAATTGTTGATGGAGCAGCCCTAATTCTTATCTTTGCAGTCAGTGGTGCATTGGAAGGGTATGCGATGCAGCGAACAGAACGCAATATCCGTAGCTTAATGGCAATTACACCCGATACTGCCAGAGTGGTGCAACAGGGTACAGAACAGATTATTCCTATTGCAAAACTCCAATTAGGGGACACAGTAATCGTTAAACCAGGAGAATTCATTCCTACAGATGCATTGATTTTAGAAGGTTATACGACGCTTAATGAAGCACCAATTACAGGTGAATCTTTGCCTGTAGAAAAAACAGTAGGAGATGAAGTTTTTGCGGGTACGATTAATGGTAATGGAGCCTTAAAACTCAACGTTCATCAACCTCCAGAAAGTAGCTTAATTCAGCGAGTGATTCAGCTTGTTAAACAAGCCCAAACTGAAGCACCGCCTTCGCAATTATTTATTGAACGCTTTGAACGGATTTATGCTCAAGTGATTGTGTTGGCTGGAATCGTACTGGCAATTGTACCCCCTCTGTTGTTGAATTGGAGTTGGGAAACTACAATTTATCGAGCCTTAATTTTTCTAGTTGTTGCTTCTCCTTGTGCGTTGATGGCTTCGATTATGCCAACGCTACTATCAGGAATTGCTAATGGAGCTAAGCAAGGTATTTTGTTTAAGACTGGTGCTCAATTAGAATTGATGGGTCGGGTTAAGGCGATCGCATTTGACAAAACCGGTACACTGACAACGGGGAAGCTGCAAGTTGTCCAAATTATTCCAGCAACTGGGCGATCGGAATCTCAAGTCTTACAAATTGCTGCTAGTTTGGAATCTTTATCTGAGCATCCGATTGGAGAGGCAATTGTGCAATCTGCCCAACAACAACAACTAGAATTACTACCTGTAACCAATGCTAAAGCTGAAGTTGGCCAAGGCATTAGCGGAGAAATTAAAGGAGAGCCAGTCTTAGTTGGTAAAGCTATTTTTGTTACCAACTCAATTGTTAATGTAGGAACGGGTTTAAATATTAATGTTTCGGAAAAACAAAACTTGCCTTCTGTAACCGATACATTTTTCCACTCTCAAGCTCAACAATTAGAATCTGAAGGGAAAACAGTTATTTGGGTCAATTATGCCGGAGAGCTATTGGGAATTATTGCGATCGCGGATACTATACGTCCTAGTGCAATACCAATGGTGCAACGACTCAAACAGTTAGGGATTGAACAAATTGTGATGCTCACGGGTGACAATGAACGTACTGCCCGAAGTGTTGCCCAAGCATTAGGTGTGAATCAGGTTTTTGCTGAACTTCTCCCCGAAGATAAAGTGAGTGCCATTCGACGGTTACAACAACAGTATTCAACCGTTGCAATGGTTGGAGATGGTATTAATGATGCTCCCGCCTTAGCTCAAGCATCTGTAGGTATTGCAATGGGTGCAGCCGGGAGCGATGTTGCCTTAGAAACTGCGGACATTGTTTTAATGGCAGATCGTTTAGAAAAACTTGAACAAGCCATTTATTTAGGGCGTCGTTCTCAAACTATTGTCAAACAAAATATTGCTTTTGCCCTCAGTTTTATTATCTTACTGATGATTGCTAATTTTGTCGGCAATATTACGATGCCTTTAGGTGTCATTGGACATGAAGGTTCTACAGTTTTAGTCACGCTCAATGGCTTGCGTTTGTTAAGGAAATAGTTTTTAAAATATCGATTCTCTCTCTACAATGCACTTCATCGACTACCTTCTGTGAGTGCTTTTATTAAGTTTCTAAAGAGCCAATGGATTAATTGGAATTTGAAGAATCATTTCTGTTCCTTTTCCAGGAGCAGAAATACAGCAGAGTTTACCCTGGTGTTTTTCCACAATAATTTGGTAAGAAATAGCTAATCCCAAACCTGTACCGCTTCCTACGGGCTTGGTTGTAAAAAATGGGTCAAATATTTGATGCCGTACGGCTTCATTCATGCCCATGCCGTTGTCAGCAATACGAACCATAACATATTGAGGAGGGGAGACTAAAGATTGAGAACACTTGGAAGAAGAGAAGCAGTATAAATTCATGCCATCGTCTTGTGCGGTGATTCCTTCAGTCTCATTTATTTCTCGTTCCCATGTCTCCTTTTCTACTGAAGTACTAATCGTAATGATTCGAGGTGCAGATTGATTTTCTACGGCATCAATAGCATTACTCAAGAGATTCATAAATACCTGATTCAACTGACTTGCATAACAGGTAACGCTGGGCAGTTGGCTGAATTTTTTTACCACTGCAATTTCGGGACGCTCACCCACTCCTCGTAGCCGATGCTGTAAAATAATTAATGTGTTATCAATCCCTTCATGAATATCTACCGATTTTAAATTTGATTCATTTAGCCTAGAAAAGCGCCGTAATGAAAGAACTATTTCCTGAATTCGTTCAGCTCCTACTTGCATTGATTGTATGAGTTTGTACCAATCTTCGATAATAAACTCTAAATCAATCTCCTCAATAAATTGCTTGATTTCAGATGTAGATTGGGGATAAGTATTTTGATATAAATGAATCAAACGAATTAGAGCATTAGCATATTCATTGGCAGGAGATAGATTTCCATAAATAAAGCTAACAGGATTATTAATTTCATGAGCAATACCAGCAACCATTTGTCCCAAACTCGACATTTTTTCAGTTTGGATAAGTTGAGCTTGAGTTTGTTTTAATTGTGCCAGGGTTAGTTCTAGTTGTTTTGTCTTTTCTCGTTCGCGTGTTGATGCCTGTCGTACCGCTTCTTCTACTCGCTTACGCTGCGTAATATCCATGGCGGTGCCAAACAGTTTTTTGACTTGCCCAAATTCGTCACAAATCACTTCTCCTTTACCCAAAAGATGTCGTATTTTACCGTCTGGACGCACGATTCGATAATCTAATTCATCTGCTCTTCCCTTGGTTAGCATTTGCTTGAAGCTACGCTGCAATAATGGAAGATCATCGGGATAAACGAGTCGTAAAAATTGAATATAATTAAGTTCTGGTTGTGTGGGCTCTAAACCTAAAATTCTAAAAAGTTCTTCTGACCCTAGAAACTGTTGAGTGACTACATCAAATTCCCAATTACCGAGATGAGAAATTCTCTGAGCAGAGGCTAAATTAGTTTCAGAAGCACGGAGTTTTTCCTCCATTTGTTTCCTTTCGGTGATATCCATGACAGTAGTTACAACAAAACACTGCCCGTCATCTTGCTGAAAACGAGTGCGCCGAACATCAACTACTAACTTAACTCCATCTTTTCGCTGGACAGAAAATTCTCCTTTATCATAATTTCCAACATTGTGAATAAAATTCTGATATTCCTGAATCAAGACTAACTTCTCTTCCTCAGTCGCATCGGGAAAATGTACAGTAAAAGCTTTACCAATCAGTTCTTCAACTCTAAATCCATAAAGTTGACAATAGGCATAATTAACTTCTATAAATACTCCGTTCTCATCCGTTAAGCAAATTCCAGTTTGAGCAGAATTTAAAATAGATTGTTTAATTCTATTTTGATTACTTAATTCAGCTTGTAGTTGTTGACTTTTGACAATTTCCTGTGAGAGTTGTGCATTTTTTTCAATCAATTGCTGAGTAAGAAACTGAACTTTGAGTTGATTCTCAACTCGAGCTAAAACTTCTTCAGCTTGAAAGGGTTTTGTAATGTAGTCTAAACCGCCAACGGCAAAAGCCTTGACTTTATCTAGGACTTCACTCAATGCACTGATAAAGATAATAGGTATGTTGGCAGTTTGTTCATCTAATTTTAACTGTTGGCACACTTCATAACCATCTAATCCAGGCATTTTGATGTCCAGTAAAATCAGGTCTGGTTTTGCCAAGCAAGCTGTAGAGATTGCTTTTTCAGCCTTCAGTATGCCATGAACTTTATAGCCTCTAGCTTGCAAGAGATTAGCAAGTAACCGTAAATTGGGTAAAGAATCATCTATGATTAAAATATTTGCTTTCATCAATTTTTTTCAACTATTATCGAATTCAAGAAAAATAATCCTGAGGATTATCATTAATTAATTCCTCAATAATATGGTACTCAAAATTATAAATTAACAGCGATAAAGCCTGAGCTATAACTCCGTGATTTTCTTCAATTTGGCGAATCAAACTAAAAGCTAAGTCAGAATCTGCCGCAGCTATCGCTTGGTGTAACTGAGTAAGCCAACAGCTAGGTAAAGCCGCCAAATCAGAGGGTGTCAAAATATGGTCTTCTTTTAATTCAGCATCCAATTCGTCAGCCAAATTATCACAGACATATCGCACTCCGATATGTTTATGCATGGCATCAAAAATATCTGATTCGCGGAATGGTTTACGCACAAAATCATCACAGTCTGACAATAAAACGATGGCTTTTTCTTCTTCTAATGTACTAGCGGTAAAGGCAATAATAACTGTTCTTTGAATGATTTCAGCTCCAGAGTTTGGACATTGAATCTTGGATGAATCCGTTTTCCTAATTTCCCATTTTTTCTGCTCTCTAGCTCTAATCTGGCGGGTAGCTTCGTACCCATCCATCACAGGCATTCGCATATCCATCCAAATTAAATGAGGTTCCCAATCCTCCCAAATTTCAATAGCATCTTGACCATTATTAACTTCTTTAATTTCAAAACCTAGAGGAGAAAGTAACTTAATTAAGAGTTGCCGATTAGCCCATTGGTCATCAACAATTAAAATTCGATAACGAGGTTGGTTAGGCTCTAAAGCAATAATTTTACATATTTGGGGTTTGGCTTCAATTTTAGTGGCATCGACACTATGCACTACTACATCAAAGGTGAAAACTGTCCCTTGTCCAACTTCAGAACTAACGGTGACTTTACCTCCCATTAACTGTACAAATTTATGAGTGATAGATAAGCCTAATCCCGTTCCTTCTGAAACATTTTGACTATTTTTAGTTTGGACAAAGGCTTCAAATATACTATCGAGTTCATCCTCAGCAATGCCAGAACCGGTGTCAGCGACAGAAAAGACGAGACGAATATCAGAATGCAAACCTTCTCTTGACTCCTGACTCCTCTCTACCGTGATATGGACACCCCCCTCAGAGGTAAACTTAATTGCATTAGAGATTAAGTTAATTAAAACTTGACGCAACTTCACTTCATCGGTTCGTACATATCGCGGCACATTTGAATTGAACTCAAACTCTAAATGTAATCCTTTTTCTTTAGCCTTAATTTGGAACATATCTTCCAAATCTTGTAATAAGCTATAAAGGTCAAAATTACTTTCGTTGAGAGTGGTGCGTCCGGCCTCGATTTTGGATAAATCTAAGACTTGATTAATCAAAGTTAATAAGTGTTCACCACTCCGGTTAATAATGTCAATATTTTCTCGATGTTCGGCAACTAAATTCGGGCTTTTTGCCATTAACTGAGTAAAGCCAAGAATCACATTCAGAGGCGATCGCAATTCATGGCTCATGTTAGCAATAAATGTACTCTTGGCTACATTGGCCACCTCGGCCGCCTCTTTGGCCTGAGCTAACTCAGCATTTAACTGATCGACACTGCGAGCAGCTAATCGCATTTCTATCTCATCCATGACAACCGCCGCTAAGTCGGTTAAAATTAACTCCTCCTCCACAGAAATAGAACGTGGGGATTGATCAATGGCACAGAGTGTTCCTAGATGATAACCATCGCGGGTTCGTAATGGGGCAGCCGCATAAAAACGTAAACCTAACTCACCCACAACCAACGGATTGGTTAAAGAGCGCACATCTTGACTCGCATCCGTAATGATATAAATTTCATTAGAGAGAATGGCCGAGGCACATAATCCCGGTGCACGGTCAATCTCCTGCACTTCTATACCGTGATGGGACTTAAACCAAATGCGATCGCGATCCACTAAGCTCACAATCGCAATCGGCACCTTCAACAGTCTGGCAACAATCGAGGTAATGCGGTCAAATGTACCATCTGGAGGTGTATCTAAAATTTCATAGCGGCGTAAGGCTTTAAGACGCTCAGTTTCTTGCTCAAAGCTTAGTTGCTGATTTGCTATCATTGCGGTTTTTCCCTAACGCTTCAAAGCCATGCACCCATTACTCTGCCTACTGTATGGAGTGGGTGATAAGGCAATAGGCAGTCAAGAGAGTCTGGAGAATTGAGTTCTCCAGTACTTAAATCTGAATAGTGTTGACTCAATCAGTCGGGAGCCTACTAACGCTGTTTTAGTAGATGCTTGGTGAATTGATGCTATACTCCGGAAGGAGAAAAACTGACAGCAAACAACTGACAGCCAACATCAGTTACTCTAATCTATCGCGTGATCAAGCCGATTTGCACATCAAATTCCCCCAAATGGAACGCTCGACTGAGAGAAGCGCACATGAAAAGTTTCCTCCTGCTCACTCCACTCTCATGATAGAGAGGTGAACAGAAGGAAACTCAAAAAAATTGTAATTAAGCCAATCCCATAGGCGAACTTAAAAATTCTCAAGGTTTAATGGGGAGCAAGAGTTCAAAGTCCCTCTCCCTCAGGGAGAGGGATTTAGGGTGAGGGCTAACAAAGGTGACATGCTCCCGGTTTAATGAACGTTAGAACGATTACCCGTTCTACGCTCCAAAATTTCCTTGGCAATCAGTGTTACGGCCGCTAGGAGAGTGAGAAGTACCGCCGCCGAGTAAGCCGCTTGAGTTTCATACTGTTTATATGCCTCTTCTACAAACAGGGGTAAGGGTTGCGTCAAACCCGAAATATTACCCGATACCACAGCAACCGCACCAAACTCACCCATCGCTCTAGCGTTAGTCAAAATCACGCCATACAGCAAACCCCAGCGAATATTCGGTAAGGTAACACGCCAGAAAATTTGCCACTCATTTGCTCCCAATGTTCTAGCCGATTCTTCTTGATCAAAACCAGCCTCTTCTAAAACAGGAATAACTTCGCGGGCAACAAATGGCAGTGTGATAAAAGCTGTTGCTAGTACCATGCCAGGAAAAGCAAAGATAATCTTGATATCAAACTGCTCTAATAAAGGCCCAAACCAACCCTGACGGCCGTAGAGCAAGACAATCATCAATCCAGCGACGACTGGGGAGATGGAAAAAGGCAAATCAATGATACTCAATAATAGAGCACGTCCAGGAAACTTTTTGCGAGCGATCGCCCAAGCCGCACAAAGACCAAATACTGTATTAATCGGTACAGTAATTAAGGCCAAAAATAAGGTTAACTGAGCCGCATGAATAAAGTGAGATGTCGTCATCTGCTCGAAAAACGGCCCAATCCCCTTACTAAAAGCTTGCACAAATACATTGAGAGCTGGAATCAGAAGGATTAAGGTGAGGTAAGCGATCGCAATTCCAATCAGTACCGTCGGAACCCAGCTCTTTTGCTTTCTAGGGAGAGCTTCTTTCCCCGATGATGTCGGATGGTGCAATGATGGCTCTAACTCATGCATAGCGTCTTCCCCAAGCTTGTAAAATATTAATTGCTAATAAAATGACTAAAGAAATGACTAACAATACTGTTCCAATTACCGTAGCGCCCGAATAATCATACTGTTCCAATCGTTGGAAAACTAACACCGGTGCAATCAAATCTTTAAACGGAATATTTGCCGCCACAATCACCGTTGAACCATATTCCCCAACCGCTCTAGCAAACCCCAACGCCACACCGGTTAAGATGGCAGGAACTAAAGGCGGTAAAATCACCCGCCAGAACGTTATCCACTGAGAAGCACCCAGACACCAAGCTGCTTCTTCAATATCATTTTCCATTTCAGTTAATACCGGTTGTACCGTCCGCACCACAAATGGTAAGGAAATAAAAACCATTGCTAACATCACACCCAAACGGGTGAATGATACCTTAATCCCAAACGGAGCCAAAAGGGAACCAATCCAACCATTATCGCTATAAACTGTTGCTAGCGTCAGACCGGCAACCGCTGTCGGTAAAGCAAAAGGTAAGTCAATTACAGCATCAATAATCTTTTTGAAGGGAAAGTCATAACGAACCAAAATCCAAGCAATTAACGTTCCGAAAATACCGTTAATTGACCCTGCTAGCAACGCCGTAACGAAAGTAACATCATAAGTGGATAGAGCCACGTCACTCGTGGCAATTTTCCAGAATTCAGCAAACCCTTCAGTACTCGCTTTGAGGAGCATTGCCGCCACGGGTAGAAACAGCATGAAGCTGAGATACCCTAGGGTAATTCCCCAAGGCCAGGAGAACTGAGGGAAGCCAAATCTATTTTTTCTCCGAGTCGGTACAGGCTGAGATGGTGTAGATATTGCCATGATTGGTAGAATTAAACCATTCAATTTACAAACAACAAAGCAGGGGAATTAGGGAATAGGTAATGATGCAACGTCTTCTAACGATGGTGATTAGCTGACTAGTTGATATCTCTCAGTTCTACAAAGAAAGAGACTTCTTACCGATTCCCCTAAAAATATTGGATGAATGCTCTCTACTTACCCGCTTGAATTTTGTCGAAGGCAGCGCCATCATCAAAGAATTGCTTCTGGAGTTTGTTCCATCCCCCCAAATCTTGAACGGTAAAGAGAGTTTTGACTTTGGGGTATTTACTTGCCACTTCTTTTTCTTGTTCGACAGTAGGAACAACAGGACGAAACCCAACCTTGGCAAATTCTCGTTGCGCTTCTGGAGTATAAAGAAATTCGACAAACGCTTCGGCCACTTCACGAGTTCCGTGTTTATCAACGTTTTTATCGACTACAGTAATGGGATTATCGATAGAAATATTGACATCCGGCACGATGAATGGAAGGCTATCACCTTTTTGTTTGGCCAAAATCATCTCATTTTCGTAGTTGATTAAGGCATCCCCTTGACCTTGCTTAAAGAATACATCAGTCGCTTCACGCGCATCTCTAGGCATGACAGGAACATTACTATAAACTTGTTTTACAAACTCTTGTGCTTTAGCCTCATCTCCACCTGTTTTTGTGACAGCACCCCAAAGCGCTAAAAAGTTCCAGCGCGCACCTCCCGATGTTTTGGGGTTAGCAGTAATTACTTCTACACCAGGTTTAGCTAAATCTGTCCAAGTTTGGATGCCTTTGGGATTTCCCTCTCGCGTCACAATGGCAGCCATCGATTTGGTCACAATACTATCGTTAGGAGCCTCTTTTTCCCAACCTGGTTCAATCAACCCTGCTTTCTCGATTTTCTTGGTATCCAGAGCAAGGGCTAGATGTACAATGTCGGCATCCAAACCATCAATCACAGCACGGGTTTGAGAGCCAGACCCTCCATAACTTTGCAGGAATTTAACATCTTGATTATGTTCTGCCTTCCACTTTTTGACAAACATCGGAATAATTTCGTCATGAGCAGCTTTGGTAACGGCAAAAGAAACGAGGGTTAATTCAACATCTTTTTTACTACCATCCCCTTGAGCCGTTGAGTTGCTAGCACCCGGAGCGCAAGCGGCAAGCGATACACTTAAGCTAGCCCCAACGAGAAACAGGGCGACAAATCCCTGGGCTGAACTGGGGTTTAACCTAAAGCCACTCTTGCTTAATTTCCCTGTACTCCACTCTACTCGGGAGGTTGTTTTAACAATATTTTTAATAGATTGCACGATTGACGGGTTCCCGCCCTGGAGCAGACGCTGCCACTTATCCATGAACGTTCCTCTATAAAATCTACGGTATTTTCATCGGGTTACTGGATAATATATCGTTACACGTTTTTTAGGATTTGGGAAGTAGTCTCACCAAAAATTCACCGATATCTTGACTGACTTACTGGGGATTATGGGAGCTGGGGTGCGGGGGTGCGGAGGTGCGGGGGTGCTGGG
>CAZPRJ010000116.1:0-18522 GCA_964588805.1 uncultured Microcoleus sp.
ATATAGCGACTGGGTGAGGGGCTTGACCCTCCACTAATTCGCCAACAGCTTCTTGGAAATCGCTTTATTGCTCTTGAAGACGCTTGACAAATCCTTCCCATCTCAATTCGAGAGCCTTCTGACTGGGTTTGGCTGTGAAGCAACAAAGCTTCTTGTCCTTCCATTTACTATATCCAGCCTCAAGCGCAGTTGGATGAAAATGTACCTGGAGGGATGTGGGTTCGATACCAAGAAGATCAAGGTCGAACAATGTGTGTAAGTCAGCCCGTAGAAGTAACCCATTTTCTGGGTGATTATCTTCGTCACCACGATAGGGTGAAATGTGAGCGGCTTCAATAATATCGAATAAATGGCAACCCGTAATCAAGCATTGCTTGCCGTAACGCTTTGCTAATATTTGTCTGAATTGATGCTGTCCACGACGGATGCGGATTTGCTTCATAGCAATCTGCCGATTATCTATGGTTGTTGGGGAATAGGTTGCTTCGTTTGGAGCCTCATCAATTTCACTCAGTTCGGCTTCATCAGCTTTGAGGTATTCTGCAATATTTTGTTCTTTGCTAACAAGTTTATCCTTCGATTTTGGATAAATTTTGTACTCGTAATCAGCTAGCTTCTCAATAACAACTTCATCTCCTACGTTAAGGTTGTGGTGGTCAAAGAATTCTTGCCAGCATCTCTTTCGGAATTGTTTTTTGATGCCATCTATATCGGTTTGTATTTCTTTATCTAATCCTTCTACATGAATAGAAAATAGCTTTCCGGCTTGTTCTTCGTTACTTCCACCAATTGAATCTGGAGGAAAGAAGCCCAGATATTCTTTAGGGAAGCGTACATAATTCTGGTTAAAACATCCCGGAGCAAGAGTAATGATAATATAGGATGATGGCAAAAGACGTATAATTCCATCTCCTATAACCTCTAGATAAACAAATTGATTCTTGTGAAATCCTTCAGCCTTAAGAATGTAGGCAAGTTTAATATCTGTTTCCTCTGCACTTTTTAAGTCTGGAGAAATCCAAATATAGTCACAGTCTTGTGTAGCACGAACGCCAGCCAGGTAACTAACAGAGTTAATTAAAATCGTTATCGTAACCCTTTCTCCAATCTTATAGGGCAACCCTTCGCTATTACTCTTCCAGATATGAATTTCTAAAAGCTTCAAGCCTTGTGCCAAACCTGTCTTGTATACGCCGCCAGTTTCTCTAATTATTGCTGGTATCAACATTTCCAACTTAATTCCATTGATTTCGCTACCAACTCAGTGTTCCCTTTTTTTGCGGCTCGGTATCAGCTCTACCAAATTCACTAAATAGCGCTACATTCATACCCCCCTAACCCCCCTTTTTAAGGGGGGAAAAGAAGAGTATTTGTCGCATAATTTTATAAAATTTGTATTACTCGCCAGAGGTTAAGGGTCCGCACAAGGACAGTACCCCGACGAAAAACCATCATGTCGTTAACAGACTCTACCGATGTCTAGAAAAGGGGCAATCTACAACCGATAACCGCCAACACGAAACCAACGGTAGCCATAACCCTCGATTTCCACATTCTGCACACTACCCTCAATCGGCTTGTACGGTTGGTCGTCCAATAAATCAACGAAGTGTTCCTCGTCATCTTGGAGACTTAGCGTCACCGTACAAGTCTCACGTCCCAAATTATGTACGGCGATTGTAGCACCTGTCTTCCACGTTGAGCGATGGGCAAACACGCATGGATTGCCGGTATCGATAATTTGCCACGAACCCCAACCAAATTCTGGGCATTCTTTACGCATCCGGATGGCACGTTCCATCCAGTTGAGGAGTGAATTGGGGTCACGGCGTTGAGCGATGACGTTTATGTTTTTGTAGCCATAATTTTCTCCGGTAATCACAGGCCGGATAAGTTTTTCGGGGGGTGCATCGGAGAAACCTGCATTCATGTCGTTCGACCACTGCATGGGAGTGCGAACACTATTGCGCTCATCTAGGGACAAATCATCACCCATCCCAATTTCCTCA
Organism: uncultured Microcoleus sp.; assembly: GCA_964588805.1. GTDB lineage: Bacteria > Cyanobacteriota > Cyanobacteriia > Cyanobacteriales > Coleofasciculaceae > CAZPRJ01. Next base: position 2,010 of record CAZPRJ010000116.1, read on the forward strand.
CCGTAGCGCAGGACAGGCGTACCAGGTAGGGTCAGCATCAGACTGTAGGCGAGTCGCAAGCGGCGCTGGTCGCCATCCACCATCGGCGGTAGACGACGGCGAACCCCTCGATTGTATATCCACATCTTCTCGCGATCGGGTGCAAATTTGGCAGCAATCTCGTCGCGTTGAGCATCGGAGAGTTTATCAAGGGACAGTTCATCGTGATTGCGGTTGAAGTTGGCCCATTGACAAATATCGGGAATGTTCGGCGGTATTTTCATTCCATCGATTAGGGGTGCAGCTTTTTCTTGAGCGAGGGCCAGAAATAGATGCTGATTGAGCATGAAGTTGAACAGCATTTGCATTCTGTCCCCCTCGCCAAAGTACTCCGGCACGTCCTTCATGGGAACATTGGCCTCGGCTAAGAAAATGGCATCACCCCGTCGCCAGGAGAGGAAATTTCGCATCTCCTCTAGATAACTATAGGGGTCAGAGACATCAGCTTGGTCTTTAATACCCTTGAGTTCAATCAGAAATGGTGCGGCATCAATGCGGAATCCGGATACACCTAGTTCTAGCCAAAATCCCATGACTTTATAGATTTCTTCGCGTACTTCGGAGTTAGCGATGTTTAAATCCGCCTGGTGCTCGTAAAATCGGTGAAAGAAGTAGGCTCCGGCCTCTTCGTTATACGTCCAAGTACTCTCCTGTTCACCGGGAAAAATAATGCCTTCTTCAGCATCTTTGGGCTTTTCTTCTGACCAGATGTAGAAATTTCGGTATTTGGAATTTTTGTCTTGGCAAGCGGCTTTAAACCAAGGATGTTCGATCGAAGTATGATTGACGACTAAATCTACAATGATACGCATTCCGCGATCGCGTGCCTGGCGGGTAAATTCCACAAAATCACCCAGCGTCCCTAAACGCGGATCGACACTGTAGTAATCCATGACATCATACCCATTATCCCGGTTAGGGGTGGGGTAAAACGGTAGCAGCCAAATGCAGGTAATTCCCAAACCACTGAGGTAATCAAGTCGCTCAGTTAATCCTTCAAAATCACCGATGCCATCGTTATTGGCATCCATGAAGGTTTCGACATCGAGGCAGTATACGATCGCATTTTTGTACCAAAGGTCTAACATCGGGAATTGAGGCTACAAGCAACCCGATCCATAATCCCTGTTTAGTCATGGCATTTCCTCTTTCGTGAGGAAGAAAACGGTTTTACTTAAGGAAGTCAGGAGTCAGAAGTCAGGAGACAGGAGATAAATGGCTGTACTTCACCGATTTAAGAATGGCTATAAATACAAAATCGATTAATTCATAGGCAGTGTAAACCAGAACCGCGCACCACCACCCGGACTACTAAAAGCTCCAATTTTTCCCCCATGAGCTGTGATAATTTGCCGACAGATGTAGAGCCCTAAACCAAAGCCAAGCGATCGCTTAATCGAGGCACCTCGACTATAAAGATTAAATAAAGTTTCACATTGTTCTTGAGGCATTCCCACTCCATCATCCTGAATGCTACAACACACCATAGACCCTTCAATTTCAGCGAATAACTTCACCGTAAGTCCTGGTGGATTGTGATGCAAGGCATTGGAAATCAAATTTTCAAAGACTCGCCAGAGTTGGGTAGGGTCAGCATTTACATTAGGAAAATCAGGGGGAACTAAGTTGATGAGTGTTGCTTGATTTTTAGTCAACATGGGTTCTAACTCAGCCTCTACTTCCTGAATCAATGGATACAGTTGCAGGGAACGGCAATGAATGACCATTCCTTTCACTTCATTGACTTGGGCTTCTAGGAGGGTATTAATTAAATGAAGTTGGCGATCGCCGCTTTGAATCATTCGTTCTAAAATTGGGCGAGGCAAAGGAATTTTATCGCCTGATTGCTGTTCCAAATTCTTCAACACCATTAGTGTTCCCGTTACAGGGTTCCGTAAATCGTGGGAAACAGCATGAAAAAACACCCGCAACGTTTCTTCGGCTTTTTTACGTTCGGTGATATCTTCAATTAGACCCTCGTAGTACAGTAAATTTCCCTGTTCATCCTGCACTTTTCGTGCATTCAGGCAAATCCAAATAAGATTACCATCTTGTCGATAAATCTGTGCCTCAAACTCGGATGCTACACCATTTTGGTGTAATAATTGCTCTAACTGTGCGTAACGATTAGGGTCAACAAACAATTGAGTTTGAATATTCGTAAGAGAATTTATTAAGTCTTCAGGTGAGTTGAAGCCATAGATTTTTGCTAAGGCTGGATTAGCAGTCAGATACTCTCCATCTGGAGAACTTTGAAATATTCCTTCTAAGGCATTTTCAAAGATACTACGATACTTTTCCTCTGCGGCCTCTACTTTTTTATAGGCAATTTCCAATTCCTTTCGAGCAGAAAATTCAGTCCGTTGTAGGCGTTCATACAAATAAACGGATAAATCACAAACAAAACAAACCCAAAATAGCGGCAAAAATTCGGCAACATACGCGATGAAGGGTTTATGTATGCGTAGATGTAAGGCCGCATTAATGGCAAAATAGCCCATGTAGGCACTGAGTTGTGATGTGACGTGCAACCGCCAGCGTACTGGGATAATGGTAGCTTGTAGGGTAAAGACAATAATCCACAGCGATCGCATCAAGGCTGTTGAACCTGCAAGAGCGACCGAAATCTGAGTTACGAGAATCAGTGACCAGGAGAAACCCAAGAATAGCCACCCTGAATAACGACGACCCCATCGTGTTTTCAGCAGTATTAAGCAGATGAGTAGGCACAAGGCTACAGCCGCAGTGCCTAAGAAATAGGACACCTTAAAGGGTTCTTGCTGTGCCAGTTTTTCTAGTGCCACCCCTAGGAAAAAGATAACCATTGTTAAAACAAAGGCTATTCCCACCCATAAGGCAATCAGCAGACGCTTACGGAGGAATTGATTGCACCATGCTTGATATTCACAGGTAAAAGGATGCCTCCTGGTTGTTTTGCCAGATGCCTTTGTTTTTGACCTCGCTCGAGATAGTCTGCTAGTTAGATATCCTTGAATCTTTTCCCACTGTCGAGTAACGCACCGTTTTTCCTCCCGTTTCTGGCTCATCGATCAACTCACTCAACCTACAAGTCACGTTGTCATGATTGCCATTCGTTCGGTCGGATGCTAGCACAGCTTAATTAAGCCGGACTTCACCCTATCAGGCACCTTTTGCGGTCATCAATATGACTTGGGATTTCGCACCATATCTTCACCACCCAAGTCAATAAAGCCATGCCTTTTGTACCATGCTCTCAGATTATCGAGCCCTAAGGGGCTAGAGGCATCAAGTTCTAGGCGGATGGGTTTATCGTGAAAGGCTTGGCAAATGGCTTCTAGAATCAGTGAACCATATCCTTTGCCTCGATAATCGGGCATCACCGTAATAAAGTGGAGAAAGTAATATTCTTCTGTAGAAGAAATGGAGGCAACACCAATAAGAGTATCTGCATCCGAAAACTCGTAGCGAAGTTCTCCAGGTACACCATAAGTCCTTTCAAAGGCTTCAATTGATAGTTTCATCATCCAATTACTATTTGCTCAATCACTAAAACTCAAGTTGGATGGCAAAACGAAGGAATAGTCATACAGCTAAGTAGATAGGTGTAAAAAAGATTGTAGAGATGAACATCCTTGGAGCCTTCTGCCTTGGAGCCTTCTGCCTTATTTTCAAGTAGGAGTTTAGGACGTTGTCCGGCTAGCATATCACTCACTAAACTAACACTATCGCCAGCTAGAAAGCGCTGCACCGATCAAATATCTATAAATTTATGATTCTTCTATAAAGCTGACTCATCAGGAACTATTCAGTCCGGAAATACGCCTATATGTCTGTATCTGTGACTAGGGCGAAAGCCAACGATTGATTTTGAAAAAACTACTTCCTTAATCGGAGTGGTGTGAGTTCAGCGAGACAATTTTATGCGCTTTCCTACTGTTGCTTTTTGTACTCTTACTGTTCTCTTGGCTGGAGCACTAACAGCCCAAGCTAGTGAAAGTATAACGTCCGGAGATTCTGCTCAGGAACCTACAACTCCTGAAGTAAACAAGGCAGCCTCGGGTGTCGATTCTGAAACCCCTCAAGTAACTGCCGAACTGAATAAAGAGGGAACGCTCCCCCATATCGTACAGCCAGAGGCGATCCCTTCTGGTCCTGAATTTTCCTTAAATGCCGATGATACGTCTGCTGCCAAAACCCAAGTGGCAGTTAAGGAGAATGTCAACGCCTCAACTCTCAAAACTAGCCCCAATTCTTCCCTTTTAGCCCAGAGGCAGAAAGAGGGTGTTGTGTCTAAGGCTGAGGCACTGCGATCAGATGTTCCCACATCAGCGACAACCAATACTCAACAGATAGTGGCCGAAGCCAAAAAGGATGCCGATGCTACCTGTATAGCAATGGCTAACTCGGGCGGTACTCAACTGGCCCAAGGCACAGTTCGTCGCTGCCCACGTCCGCAAGCAATTCCTCAGCTTGAAGTGCCAGAACTCTCTGATGAATATGGCTCTTCGCCGGGCTTAAGTATCTATATCCCAGTAGGCTATGGTGCTGATAACAACACTGTATTTCTCACTGGCACCTATCAAAACAAAGTGCGAGATACTGCCGAAAATGATGAGGGTGCGGTCGGTACGGGAGGAATCGGGATTGGTTTAGGCGATGCCACCAAAGCGGTGGGTGTCGAATTATCCTATGCCTTTGAAACCAACGATGACCCCTTTGGTCAAGGTGGCTTTAATGCCAAGCTGCATCGTCGGTTGGGGCAAGATGCCTCGATCGCAATCGGCGGCAATGGATTGTTAAATATCGGTCGCAACGACTTTGAACAATCCAAATATGGAGTCATTACCAAAGTGTTCCGCACCCAAGACTCCCTCAACAAACCGTTTAGCCGTGTTGCTGTTACGGCCGGTGTGGGTGATGGACAGTTCCGGTCCAACGGAGCTGTAAAAGTTGGTGATAATAATGTCAACGTCTTCGGGAATGTGGCTGTCCGGGTTGCTCGACCCGTAAGTTTTATTGCCGAATGGACGGGGCAAGATTTAGGATTAGGTCTTTCCATCGCCCCCTTCCGAAGCATTCCCTTTGTCATTACCCCCGCCGTGCGTGACGTTGTGGGTGGTGGCGATGGGCCGCGATTTGTCCTAGGTGCTGGAACCGCATTTCGGTTTTAAACAGGAGTACGCGAAATGAACGCCATGAAATCGATCCGTTGGGCTATTAGTTTATCCATGCTGGCAGGAGGGCTCATTGCTACTTCTGCTCAAGCTAAACCGCCAGGGAGCTTTAGCAGCTTTTCTGACATCACGGGAACCAATATTTGGAACAACGTAGCACCCATTTTTGAGGGTAGTGGCACGTTTGATCCAGAGTTAATCGAAGACATTGAACGGGTGAACCGTGAGGGGCAATCGGCTTTCAATGCTTGCAGTGCAGCACTTGCACAAATCGAGCAAAACATCCCTTCAACTCGCCGATTTGCCCGCCAACCTTCTAATCAAACTGTCGAAGTTCCTATGGCTTGTCGGCAGTTAGAACAACTGAGAACCGAAGCTAATAACTTGAGAGCGACTGTGGAAGAAGCAAGAAGCAGAATATCAAGATCGGAATTCGCGACTTGGTAGTTTTGTCAACGGTTGGAAGCAAGTTGGGAAGATCGGGGAGTTTCTACGAGTTCAACTGAATCGATTTCTAAAGTCGAAATATTTAGGAAACGGTAAAGTTGGCAGCGATTTTCTCCCGTTTTTCCCCTACTTCCCCTGCTTTTCCTACTCGGTCAATTTAACTTGAAATTCTATCGTGAGGAGAAGTCACACTCAATGCGGAAGTCAATCGATCGCAACAAAAAACGTACTGCTGGAATTGGATTATTATTAGGAGCAATGGCCGCAGGACTTTTCAGTTCTTTTGCTACTCCTGTCCGTGCCCAAGATGTGTTTGATAATCAAGGTATCCAATTTCCGGAAGATACCACCATCGAATTTGAATTCGTCAGATCTCAAGGTGCTAATCGCTCTGTCTTAGGTGTTGTTAACCTAGATACGAACGAAAGAACCGAACTGTTTGCTGAAGAAAAACCCTACGACCGATTCATTCCAGGACAGTCTCTGCCCAATAGACCCGTTCCTTCAGATTTTATCGGTACAGTTGAGGGCGGAACAGTACAAAGCCGGATGAACGAATTTACCTTTCGGGCGAATAATCGCTATGCTTTTTACCTAGAATCCTTCAGTCCCACGACTGGGCGCAGCTTGAGAACAGTGTTATCTGATACTGCAATGGCAGCTCAGTTTGGTGGCAGTTTGGATGGCGGAAATGTTGGCGGCATGGTCGGCAGCCGTATTATCTGGGATGATGACGGACTACCCGGCCAATTCAAAGATAATGACTTTGATGATTTTGTGATTGAGGCGGGAGGTTACTTAATCGATGTGAACTGTCCGCCAGTCAGTTAAATTTTCAAAGAATTGGTAGGAAATTGATAGTTGATTCGGCGGTTTGTATAAATTACAGACCGCTTTTGTTCTAAAAAATTGAGGTCTAATGTCAATATCAAATCGATTTCAATAACCAGATTATTGTAGGGGCGGGTTTACAAATTAAGTTTGGGCAGTATCAAAAAATTAGCATCAAAACCCGCCCTTACAGGTTATATAGCTATTTAACCAGATTTAGTGTCACCCCTAATTCAAATTCAGGCATTATCAATTCAAAAAATTTCTTGTTTTTGAAATTCAAACTTGAGCTGTTTGCTTGGAACTGTCTGTCATTGATTGTGACACCGAATTAGCCCGTACAGCTCGGAACATCCCAAATCGACAAAGACCTGTACCAAATGCTAGCCGCATCAAGAGAAGAGTCGGTACTTCTCGCACAGATTTCATCAAACCCGATAGACCAAACTGCAACCATCCCTGAGGCCGAGCTATTCCCTGCCAGATAGAATCTAGCCAAGACGGAAGTGTGGGTTCTGTCCAATCTGCTGTCACGACTTCTCCCTCAACCAATCCCGTTGCTTCCAGAAGCTCAGAAAAACCCTCGATGCTGGAGAATGCAGGATGTGACCATTGATCCAAAAGTTGCTGCATAACAGGTTTCTCCCAAAAATTGAGCGGCTTTTGGCGGTCATCTCTTTGATTCCAGTCCGCCACAACTAGCACACCACCTGGCTTGAGTACCCTCATCAACTCTTTGGCAAAAACGGCTTTGTCTGGCATGTGGGGGCCAGCTTCAATCGACCACACGACATCAAAACTGGCATCTGGAAACGAAAGTGCCATCGCATCATCCACCAGAAACTGCACATCAAGTCCCTCTGGCGCTAACTCTTGGGCGCGTTTGACTTGTTGGGGACTGATGGTAATTCCAGTCACTGTAAATCCGTAATCTCGTGCCAAAATGCGACTGCTGCCCCCAATTCCACAACCAACATCTAAGAGGGTGGTGCCAGGGGGTAATTGATCTAAGCCACCCCAGCGCACCATTTCATGCACAAAATCAGATTTAGCCGTTAAAAAATCCTTCTGTTGCGGTGGGGAACCATAATGACCTAAGTGAATGTGTTCGCCCCAGTAAAATTCTAAAATACCGTCTTGGGTCCATTGGTCATAGGAATTAGCGACAGAATCAGAGGAGCGATAACGACGAGCTGTGATTAGGTAGAATATAACACCTAGTGCTAGTAGGAACAGGAGCAGTCCAAGCACCAAATAAAACAAACTCATTGAAATACAATCTTAATGTTTCTTCAACTACCCTAACTTAATTAATACCCTCTCGCATATAGCGTTTTCTAGTCCCTCAAAAGCTAAAGTTTAGCAGCCGTTCCAGCATCCTCCGCCAAACAGTGATACAGTCGAGCCGAGTACCCATTGACAGAATTCCGGTATTGTGACATATCTTCAGCAAAACAGCGTGGGGGTTCGGGTACGATCGGTGCTTTGAAATTAACTAGCCAGACATCTAGGGGACGGGGGAGTTTGGCGATCGCATTTTGCAATACTTTAGAAGCACGACAAGTCATCTGCCCATTAATGGCTTGAGAGGGATTGGTTGCCCCATCAATACACTCAGGTTGCTGTTGATGCGCTAAGAGAAATAAAGGCTTTAAGCGTGATTGTAAAGCTGGATTAGACTGTTGGAATTCCCAGGCTAGACCCATCATTTCACCCGTTTGAACCAAAGTATTATGGGTAGTAGCAATCAGTATCGGGACTGATGAGGTTTCTTGGATGACAGGTACTAAAAGGTCAGGGCGGTAGTACTTCTGATACCCTAGATTATTCACAACTGTGATACCACTCAGCAGCCCGATGAATCCAATCATAACAACTGCTAATTTCCCCTTAATCTTAGGTAAGATGGGGAATCGGGACGATTGATAGGTTTGTTTTTTTACATCCTGCCCTTCCCAACTTCCTGCTGTATCCATGAGGTGAGATTTCAGTGAAGATTGAGTATGGGCAAGGTTCCAACTTACTGCTAAGGCAGCTCCTAAAAGCACAGGAACGGCTGGAAAGTAGACAAAGTTATATCGAGCTCCCCGTGTGATGTCTGTCCCTAAAATGTAAGTAATTGCAAAAAAAATTGCGATTGCACTTAAAACAAAGCCTCCCAAAATCTGCGTTGCTAACTTAGTTTCATTGTGCTGCATTTGAACTTTAAGACCTTGATAAAGAATTGGTACAGCCCAAATAAAAAATATGAGCATGACCATTCCAGAGGCAAGGACAATGGGCAATGAGGATGACTCTACAGGAAGTAGAGCCAGCATAGTAATCCAGGTTCCCAATGCCTGAAAGATGGGACTAATCAAGGTTAAAAACGTACGATCGCCACTCATAATCCATTGAGTCATTTGAGCATCATGGCTCATCTGCCACACAGGAACCCAAACGAAACAACTAACCAATGTACCGGCTGCAACGGCATAAATTCGCCACCATAGAAACTGGGGAATGGGAAGTGGGGAATGGGGAATGGGGAGTAGTTTTTGAGCAAAGGAGCGATTGAAAAGCCACAATCCCAGGAGGACGAGTGCTTCAGCACACAGAGTGAGGCTGAAAAAATAGTGAGTGGCGATGCCTAACGCATTAACGGCTACCCAACTGAGTACTATCGGGATGGGTACAGAAACTCGGCGGTGGAGATGCTGCACCGCAACCACAAGACAACTTAAGGAAGCAATCACCCACAGAATACCTAGGGCATAATGGCGGGCTTCCTGCGTGAGAAAGACGCTATAGGGAGAAACGGCCATCATCGCGGCTGCCAACTGAGCTACCAAACGTGATCGGAATGCTAGCCAACCGAGTCCGTAGACGGCGGGAATAGATATGACTCCAAAAAGGGCAGGGAGCGATCGCGCTGCCCACAGCGAGACGTAGCCCCCATCCGCAGGGAATAGCTGCATCCATAGATGTGCTAAGACAAAATAGAGGGGAGGATGATGGTCTTCGGTAATCAAGTGATGAATGACTTGGGATACCGTAGCCGAGGAATGAGGCTGGAGTGGCTGCAATAGTTGAGTCAGAGACAGCGTTTGATCTAGCGGTACTCCTTGATAACTATTTCCCAAGCTAAAGACTAGAGTCGCAAACTCATCCGTCCAGGGTGGCTTATCTGTGAGATGGGCGAACCGCAGCAGAGTGCCAATAGCTATCCACACCAACAACAAGAGAGGATGGAACCCGCGACTGGAAACAAAATGTTTTAACTTCAATAACCACCTCAATCACTTGAACATAGGAGTCAGGAGTCTCCGAGTTTCCGAGTCAGGGATTTTCATCCTTGGTTGTGAGCAGAAAGCTCATGGCTGTCTGTTGCAAAAGTCGAGAATTTCTTAACGAAGAACAGTAGACAAGATTTGCCACTGTTAATCCAAATCACACTCTCCTAACCTTGACCCTTGACCCCTGACCCCTAAACTGTTAATGGACATCGGTAACACGCCAACTGAGCTTGAGATTGAGCCAAAAGTTCCAAAGAGTGACACCTGCGATCGCGATGAGGTTGGCTAAATATCGATTAATCCCAAATACATTAAACAGGAAATTGAGTATTAAGACATTGAGAACCAACCCAATCAGGCAAATAATATTGAACTTTCCTAGGCGTTCCAAGCGTTTCTGTAGCCCAGGTTGATGGCTGGCAATATCTCCAAACGTCCAAAAATCATTCCACAAGAAATTGTTAATAATCGCAAACTCTGAGGCGACAATTTTACTACGCGTCAGCGGCCAGCCTAGAGTGGTAGGGTCACTAAGCAGATAAAGGATTGCCATATCGATAAACACTCCACTCAATCCCACCAAACCAAAGCGGAATAAGCGGCCAATCGGGCCAAGGGAAAAACGCAAGCGCACAAGGTGACGCAAATAATCGACATATTGCTTTGCTGTCACCTTACTTTCACCCTCTTGGCGTTCCTGGAAGACATACCCCACTTCACCAATCCAGGGGACTCTACCGCGAGCGATCACTTCAATTAAAATTTTATAGCCTAATGGACTGAGGGTTTGGCCTCCGATGCAACTCCGACGAACCATGAAGTAACCACTCATTGGATCGGAGACACGGCCAATCACTTCTGGCAGAATAATGAGACCCAGCGTTTGAGCTCCCCGAGATAAAAACCGCCGGATTGGACTCCAATCGCTCACGCCTCCGCCGTCTACATGGCGACTGGCCACCGCTAAATCCGCTCCCCGCACAATTTCTCCCCATAGTTTTAATAACAATTCTGGTGGATGCTGCAAGTCGGCATCAATGACGCCTAAAACTTCTCCTCGTGCGGCTTGCCAACCTCGAATGACGGCGGTGGATAATCCTCGTTCTTCGGTTCGTCGCATTACCTGTAGTTGGGGATAGTCCCGCATTAATTCTGCGGCAGCTTCCCAAGTGCGATCCGGGCTATTGTCATCCACAACAATCAGTTCATATTCCCCTGGTATGGCCTCCTCTAATAGCTGAGACAGAAGGCCAATAATTTTCGGAATGTTTTGGCTCTCATTGTAGGTCGGAATCACCATCGATAAAAGAATTGGGCTATTTCCTAAACCTAGAGGACGAAATTTCCTAAACTGAGTAGCATGGCTTCGCTTCGCACTAATGGGTGGTTCTAGAGAATCGTTTGTTTCATCATGGGTAAAGGTAGAAGCAGGTATCTGTAGAAGACCTGATGGAGCCTTAAGCAGTAACAGAGGGCGGTTCGTAGTCATTAAGCCAATTTCAATTACTACAGAGCGAGAAAGTCGGATATCTCGGTATTTATTTTATCTTCTCGATTGAAATCCATTCATTTTACGATGAAACCCTAGAAATTTAGTTCTATTTGTTCTGGGTATTTCTAACTACCCACCACATCGTCAAAAGTTTTCATTCTATCTATACCTAAAGGCACTAGACTTTTTTACTGTTTTTTGTAACTTGACCCAACTGGGCAATTTTTATGACAGAGCCAATAAAATTTAACTAAAAAGTGCCTGCTTACTATTAATTTAAAAATAAGGACAAGGAATGGAGCTATTCATAAACTTTGTCTAGGAATTATAAAGTTGCTATAGTTCAGAACTTACCTACAGAAACTCCAGGCCAGTAGGCCACATATACTCTACTCATATCAAGAGTAATTAACAGGTTGATTTGTGTAATTCTTAACGTTTATATTCTCTGTAAAAAGTAACTTAGAATTTTATTAAAGCTTCTGCTTAAGTTAGGATAAAAGTTGTCAGAGGTTAAATAAATTGCTAAAACGGTAGCAACTTGTACTGGATATTATATTAATTTATTTTTATCCGGAGCAAATTCATGACTGATGAACTTATACCCAAAAATCATATTTTCCCACGATGGCTGCAGTTTTTGTTGTCCATTATTTTAGCAATTGGCATATTTGTTCGCTTCTATAATTTAGACACAAAAGTTTATTGGTCGCATGAAGCAATTACCTCGTTAAGAATTTCTGGATATACACTCTCCGAATTAATCGACCAAACTTACACAGGTAAAGAAATAAATTCAAAAGATATTCAAAAATACTTACATCCTAATTCAGATAGAACTGTATTTGATACCCTCCATTCTTTTGCAATAGAAGATTCTCAGCATACACCGTTATATTATTTATTAGCTCGTTTTTGGACTCAGGTATTTGGCAGTTCAATCTTACAAATTAGGCTTTTATCGGCCTTAATTAGCCTGTTCGCTATACCTTGTTTATACTGGCTCTGTTTAGAACTCTTTGAATCATCCCTAGTGGGATGGGTTGTAATTGCTCTTAGCGCCGTTTCTTTGCTGCATATTATATACGCGCAGGAAGCACGACAGTATAGTTTATGGATTGTGACAACCTTACTATCCAATGCAATCTTACTAAGAGCGTTAAAAGGATTTAATCCGCTATTTCATTGGGGAAGTTATGCGGTAAGTTTGAGTTTGGGGCTTTATACCTTTCCATTAACTGGATTGGTTGGAATTTCCCATGGGATTTATGTATTGTGTATAGAAAATTATAAATTCAGCCGAAATTTTATTTATTATTTACTTTCATCTTTATTCGCTTGGGTCACATTCCTACCGTGGTTGTGGATAATAATTAATCAGAGGAATAAAATAATTGAAACAACAGCTTGGTTAAGATATGATATGCCTTTTGTAGATTTAATGACTAGCTGGCTAGTTCATATCACTATGATTTTCACGAGTCCATCTAGATTTTTCTCGGTAATTTTAGTAACAATCCTCGTAGGCTATTCAATTTTGTATATAGTTTTTAATGCTCCTAGACCTGTTTGGTTATTTGTATTATTATTAATCAGCATTCCAGCTATTGGTCTAATCATACCGGATCTAATTTTTGGTGGTGAGCTTTCGGCTCCTGGTCGTTATCAGTTGTCAAGTTATTTAGGAATTCAGTTAGCAGTTGCTTATTTATTTACCCATCAAAGTACATTCCATTATCGTAAACATTGGCAGCGTAAACTCTGGCAAATTCTTCTAGTCTGCCTACTCTTAGTAGAAGTTAGAATATGTTTGAAATATTTGTACTCATCTGATGGATGGGCAAAAAATGATAACTATAATCCTCCAATAGCTAGTATTATCAACCAATCTCCAAGTCCGCTTATTATTAGTGACTTAAGCAAAGAACATGAGGTTGGAAGCGTCTTATCATTAAGCTATTACCTTGACCCCGAAGTGACATTTAAATTATTGATTCAGCCTCAATTTTTTTATATTTCTCATCGTTTCAGTGATGTCTTTATTTATAGTCCATCGGATGAACTACGCTCTAGCATTGAAGAAGATTTAAATCTTAAGCCTATACTTCTCTACAAAGATCCAAATCCCGTTAATAATAATCCAGCCACTCTCTGGAAGTTAGACAAAGTTTAAAATAGAATAGGTCATTCACCAAAATTCTAAACCTTAGACTTTGGGTTGATGAGAGTACGGAGGAGACGTGCAACTATATACTATGCTGGAGGCAATTGATGAATTTGTGGTACTCCATATACTCTTCTCTAGACTATCTAGATATTCTCGTCAACGTTCTCTATGGCTGAATCAGCTTAAGTCTAGATTAGAAGCCGGAATTTTCATGGAAACCAGACCACATTTTTGAAGGCTACAAGGGTTGAGGAGTATTATCTTGAACTTCAAAAGCGGTATTTTCCTTCTAACTGTATTTTGTATTGTTGTAACAGGATTAGTGGTATATTTGTTGGGAGGGATTAATCCCCAACAACTACAGGAGTGGCTCGATCGCGCCGGGATTTGGGCACCGATTGTTTACATTATTATCTATACCCTGGCAACCATATTAGTTTTGCCGTCTACAGCACTCAATCTCACCGGCGGCGCAATTTTTGGCCCTTGGCTCGGTACACTTTGGACGAGTATTGCCGCTATCATTGCAGCAGTGGTATCGTTTGCTTTTACTCGAACTATTGGACGAGAATTAATCGCCCGTAGACTCGCCGGACGATGGCAGGCAATGGATGCCCAAATGCGCCAAGGTGGCTTATTTTATATGTTTGCCATCCGGTTGCTACCGATTATTCCCTATGGTTTAGTCAATTTTGCCGCAGGCTTAACTTCAATTCGTTTTCGAGACTATCTACTAGGCACATTACTAGGAACTGTTCCAGGCGTATTGCCATTTGTAATGCTAGGAAGTTCCGGTTTACAGGCTATGAGAACCGGTGATGTCATGCCATTAGTAGCAGCATTGGCCTTAACAGGATTATTAGTTGGAGGTGCGACTTGGTATCGACGCCGCCGTAAGTCTCCTAGAGAAGCTTTGCAAAATGCTGAACAAATACATTCTTCAAAACTCTCTGATTCGCCTGAAGATGAGTAATCAGCTATTAGTTGATTGTTACAATTAATTCGTAACTTCTAATAGCCAATACCCAACCCATAACTAATCTCTAAAAATGCTTAACCTCTTGTATGTTGGGGTAACTAGAGGCTAACCTTTACTCACTAGAATTCTTGCAGAAGTGGAGAACTTCTTAACAGGGAGCAGGGAACATAGGGAACAATGTACAATCATTAAGACAAACCGCATTAGCAAAATACTTTTGCAAGAGGTCTACTTTACCTAGCCTAACGAAGAGCCATCTCGCCTGCTGATACCAGTATTTTTTTGTCTAAAAAAGACCGTCACTCTTAATTAAACTGATTGCTGTTAACGCCCAAGTGGTTAAACAGTTCATGGCGTTCGCGGTTGCTGAGTTGATCGAGATGTTCACGAGTAAAAAGGTAAGTGCGACCATGTACGCGGCATTTTAGAGCATACTCTCCATTCTCATGATTTACAATCGTTCCTTGGCTAGCGTCGTAAATTTTGAAAGAGACAAAATTCTTGGGATTATATTGCAGAGAAATGATAGTATTGGACGTATCATTTAATCTCTGGTAAAAGTTTTCCGAACCTTCAACATAGAACTTAGGTTGAGGAGTTGTGTACAGAGCGATAGGTTGCTGCATAATACTTTAAGTTGAATACTTCAGTCGTTTAAGCTACATACATTATGTCCTTCCTGTAGTTTCACTAACCTGAGCCAAGTGACTGAACCTGTCTCAGTAAATATGCGTATCTTCTGACATGGATTAGTGAATGAAATCTCAGCAAATATGCATAATTCATGAAAAAAAATAGGCATAGCCTACGTAAATACGCTTAAATGTAGGCTGAGAGATTTTTTATTCCACAAAAAGTATTCTTTGCCACAATTAAAGAGGAGTAACTTGGTTTTCCTTGGTGTCTGTGATTACTACAATGGTTGATACTATTTTGAATCGTGCCCTAGCCGGTAAAGACATATCCCCAGAGGAAGGTGTCCTACTCCTCCAACAAACCGAACCGATGGCTGTGGCAGCGATTCAGGAAACGGCGGATCGGTTGCGTCAGCAACAAGTGGGTGAGATTGTCACTTATGTGGTTAATCGCAATATCAATTTCACCAATATCTGCAACCAACACTGTAGTTTTTGTGCATTTCGGCGCGATGCAGGTGAAGAGGGCGCATTTTGGCTAGATTGGGGGCAAATCCACGAAAAAGCACGGGACGCCTTGCAGCAAGGAGCAACGGAAATTTGTATGCAGGGGGGACTAAACCCGGAGGCAAAAATTAACGGTGCTTTTTTGCCCTACTACCAGCAATTAGTCAGAACCATTAAAGCCGAATTTCCCCAATTACATCTGCATGCATTTTCCCCTCAAGAAGTGCAATTTATTGCCGATCATGACGGAATCAGTTACGCCGAAGTGATTGCCGCATTGCAAGAGGTGGGTGTGGGTTCCATGCCAGGAACGGCCGCAGAGGTTTTAGATGATAGTGTGCGGCGCATTTTGTGTCCGGAAAAAACCAACACCGCCACTTGGTTAGAAATTGTCAGCACCGCGCATCAATTGGGAATGCCTACCACTAGCACGATGCTATCAGGACATATTGAAACCCCCGAACAGCAGATAAAGCATTTAGAAAAATTGCGATCGCTCCAACAAACCGCTCACACTCAAGGCTACCCCAGCCATATCACAGAATTTATCCTTCTTCCCTTTGTCGGTCAAGAAGCCCCCAAACCCCTACGCCGTCGTGTTGGACGCGATCAACCCATTCTCAACGATGCCCTCTTGCTCACTGCCGTTGCTCGGATTTTTCTCGGCAACTGGATTCCCAATCATCAGCCAAGTTGGGTGAAACTGGGTCTAGATGGAGCCACACAAGCCCTGAAATGGGGCTGTAACGACATTGGCGGCACCTTAATGGAAGAGCACATCACCACGATGGCAGGCGCTCAAGGCGGCACCTGCATGGAAGTAGAAACATTACAACAGGCCATTAGCTCCCTCGGCCGTCCTTATCAGCAACGTGATACCCTTTATCAGTATTTGTCTGGGGAGTAAGTGAGCGGAGGTGCGGGGGTGCGGGGGTGCGGGGGTGCGGGGGTGCGGGGGTGCGGGGGAGCTGGGGAGCTGGGGAGC
>CAZPRJ010000117.1:0-18386 GCA_964588805.1 uncultured Microcoleus sp.
GACTCCAGTTGCTCTAACCGCTCCAGTTATCAATGGCTAATTTAACAATTTAGCTGAATATAAAAAACGCTCTCCGAAAGGGGGGCGTTTTTTATTTAATTTAAAATGCCCACCTACTTATACGTTTGAATGCAACTTAGTATCATGCTATCGGTAACTCGATGACAAACTCGGTTCCTTGACCTAATTGAGAGTAACAATAGAGTTCACCCTTATGTTTTTTGACCACAATGGATTGGGAAATCGATAAACCCAAGCCTGTTCCTTTACCAATAGGTTTGGTCGTAAAAAACGGGTCATATAATCGCTTTTGTGTCTCGGGTGGAATCCCGCATCCATTATCATTAATCCGAATCAAAATTTTATCTGTTACAGAAATTGGAGTTGGGGAATTTTGAGATTTTGTGAGGTTCACAACTTCCGTACAAATTTGAATTTGAGGGATTAGGAACTCATTCTGCTTCATTGCTTCTTCTAGAGCATCGATAGCATTACTCAAGATATTCATAAATACCTGATTCAAATCGCCTGGGTAGCACTCCACTAGGGGGAGAGTCCCAAATACTTTAATGATTTGAATAGCGTGTCTATGAGGCTGCTCTCTTAAGCGATGATGTAAAATCATCAAAGTATTTTCGATGCCTTGATGAAGGTCAACAGCCTTGCGCTCGGCTTCATCAAGACGTGAAAAATTCCGTAAGGATAGGACAATTTGTTGAATGCGTGAGGCTCCTTCATGAATTGAGCCGAGCAATTTGGGGAAGTCTTCCTTGATGAAATCCAGGTCGATCCCCTGAATTTCTTCTTCAATCTCGGCAACAGGCGTAGGATAGTACTGTTGATACAGAGAAATCAAATGCAGTAAGTCAGAAGTGTATCCCCTAGCTGGGGCGATATTGCCATAAATAAAGCTCGTAGGATTATTGATTTCATGGGCAACACCAGCGACAAGTTGACCCAAACTCGCCATTTTTTCAGTTTGTACGAGATGAGTTTGAGTATTTTTAAGCTCGTGCAGTGCTTGCGAAAGTTCCTGGGCTCGTTCTCGTTCACGCATTTCTGATCGACGTAAATTTTCCTCAACTCGTTTGCGTTCTGCGATTTCGGTTTGTGCTTGTTCAAAAAGCATGGATTGTTGAATCGCGATCGCCACTTGCCCGGAAAGCTGCCGCAGACAGTCAATCTCAAACAGATCCCATGCTCTCGCGCCGCTACAGTGATGGGCAATCAACAACCCCCATAACGTTTCACCTTGCAACAGAGGAACTACCAAGCTGGCTTTCACCTCAAATCCCTGGAGGAGTTCTACATAGCAAGGGTTTAAACCTGCCTCGTCAATATTCGCGATCGCCCGAATGCGGCCTTGTTGATACTGAGCGGCATAGGTTTCAATAAAACAGTCGTCTTGAATATCAAATCCCAGCAGAGACATCCAATCCTCACCCACCGATTCTACTTCCACCGCCCCACTCCAATCCGGGTGAAAGCGGTAAATCACGGTGCGATCCGTTTGCAAAAACTGCCGTACTTCCTCAACGGCCGTCGTCAAAACTTCATCGAGATTGAGTGTGCGGCGAATCCGATCTTGCATCGCTCCCACTAGGTGTTCTCGCAACACTTTCTGTCTGAGAGCCGCTTCTGCCTGCTTGAGTTCTGTAATATCCGTTTGAACGCCGATGTAATGGGTTAATTTTCCGGCAGCATCTTGCACTGGCGAGACGGAAAACTCATTCCAAAACAGGGTGCCATCTTTGCGATAGTTCCGTAGGGTAACGCGGCATTCCTGCCCAGCTTGCAGCGCCCTTCGCAATTGGGCTAAAGCCGGTTGTTCTCGGTCTTCTCCTTGCAAAAAACGACAATTTGTGCCTACGACATCCTCGGCAGAATAACCCGTTATCCGCTCAAATCCTGGGTTAACGTAAATCATGGGATGATCGGGTAAGGTGACATCGGTAATCACAATGCCGTTACTCGAAGCGGCGATCGCCCGTTCTAATAATCGTAAACGCTCCTCTGTCTGCTGTCGCTCCGTAATGTCATCTACAATACCCAATAAATACCGAGGGTTTCCAACTTCATCGAGAATTGGAACTTTTCTTACATAAAACATCCTTGAACCCCGATGGGGGGTGTGAATCGATTGTGCCGGATTATCCAAAAGTTGTAGGGTAGAAAGCACCTGTTGGTCTTGCTCTGTATAAAAATCAGCTTGTGCTTGGGGCAATAACTCGTCATCACATTTGCCCAAACATTCGGCGGCCGAGTAGCCAATCAGTTGAGTACAAGTCTTGTTCCAAAACACATAGCGTAAATTTTGAGCATCTTTAGCAAACACACCAACCGGCAGATTTTCTAGCAGAGAATTTAAAAAACGTTGAGTGCGCTGAAGTTCAGCTTCTGCTCGCTGGCGTAAGCGCAATTCATCATAAACCTGGCTAATATCCACTACAACAGCGCCAACCCCGGAAGGATGATTTTCATCTCCTGGAATCGGAAATAAAGAAGTCATCCAATAATGCAAACTCTCAGGATGACTAATCGTTTCTCCACTAATTTCTAGATTCAAAATCGGTGTTCCTGTCGCTAGAACCTGCTGATAGAGAGGCTCCAATCGAGAACCCAATCGAGGTAAAACTTCACATAAGCTTTTGCCAATGTGATGGTGTGCGGGTTGTCCATTAATTTCGGCTAAGGGTTCGTTAATCTGGATGAAGCGTAGCTGATCATCCACGATGGCTAGTCCAACAGGAGATGAATTAAAAAAAGCATCTAAGCGAGCTTCTCGGAGGGCAAGTTCTCGGGTTAACGCTTTGCGATCGGTGATATCTTTATAAGTCCCTGTCATCCGTACAGGTTGCCCTAACTGATTCCACTCAAAGACTTTGCCCCGTGCCAAAACCCAGCGCCACTCACCTGATTTTGATTGCATCCGAAATTCAGCTTCATAGAGAGGGATATCTCCTTGGAGATAGGCATTGAGCAACGCTAGAATTCTGGGTAAATCCTCTGGATGGACTAGCTGTTTCCAAGTGTGGTAATGAGGCTCAAGTTCCTCTTGCTCATACCCCAAAATTTGAGTCCATTGGGGGTCAAAATAAGTTTCTCCTGTAGGAATTTGCCAATCCCATAACCCCAAAGCACTACCGTCTAGAGCCATTTGCAACCGCTCTTGGCTAATTTGCAGGGCTACTTCAGCTTGTTTGTGTTGAGTAATATCAAAAATAACCCCATCCAGACAGTATAGTTGTCCGCTTGAAGTAAAAATTCCTTGCCCTCGCTCGTAAACCCATCGCAGGCTACCATCAGCATGAACCAGGCGATAGGACAAGGAAAAGGGTTTTTTCTCGTTTAAAGCTTCTACAATTTCACGTTCAATTCTAGGGATATCTTCAGAATAAATAATGTTAGAAAGCTTCTGATTTTGAGGATTAATAAAATAGGAAACAGGATAACCACTAATTCGTTCAATTTCTTCACTGATAAATTCAACCGTCCAGTTAGCATTACACTGACACCGATAGACAGCACCGGGAATATTACTAACTAATGAATGGAATTTTTCCTTACTGACACGCAGTGCTTCTTCAACTTGTTTGCGCTGAGTGATATCGGTGGCAGCTCCCAAAATTTGTTGAGGTTTACCCTCTGCTGTTTGAGTGAATAGTGTATCTCGACTAATCCACCAACGCCATTCTTGATGGATATTTTTCAGACGATATTCAATTTCAAAAATATCACCCTCTTGAGCCGTATCGAATTTTTTATGGTGTGCCTGAATTCTAGGTAAATCATCGGGATGAGTGATACAAGCTAGAAACTCACAACCCATTGATTGAATTTCTTTAGGTGAATAGCCCAACACTTCAGCCATTTCCCGATTGTTATAAACGTGGCGCTTTTCAATTAAGTCATAGAGGTACAAAATACTGGGAGTGGCTTCAGTAATCCTTTGTACAAAGTGTTGGTTTTCTCGGAGGGCTGATTCTGTTTTTTGCTGTTCAATTTTGAGAGAAATAGCCGATGCTGCCATTTGCAACAGAGTAATTTCTGAAGGATTCCAAGCTTGTGGACGGTGGCAATCGTCAAAACGAATAAATCCTAAATATTGCCCTTTTATAGTGAGGGGCAGAATCAAAATTGATTTAATATCTTGAGATTCTAGTACCTGGCGTTCAGCTTCAGGGAAATCCTCTACAAGTCCTGAAATAATTTCCCCTCGCTCTAATACCTCAGTCCAACGAGGTAAAATGACCTCGGATGTAGAGTTCTTAGAGTTGGAGTGTTGGCTGACAGGAGAGATATTTTCATGGCACCATACTTGGGAATGGGAAATCGATCTAGGAGAATGTAAAGTTATGAATGATAGGGAAGTAATGGGTTGAGAATTTTCTGATTTTATCAGGACTTTTTCTAGCTTTCCATTCTCTTGTAAATAAACACGATCCGCACTAGATGTTACGCCTAATTGTTCTAGAATCGTGGTATAGTGTTCACGAATATCGGAACACTCTAGCAACTGACGCTGCACGTTTACCAACATACTTAAATAGCATTCTCGCGTTTGTAAGGTTTCTTGTGAGTTTTTAAGTTCTTGTTCGTAGTGGTAGCGATCGCTTAAGTCTAAAACCCCAGCAATTAAGTGGTCGATAGTTTGGTCTTCACGACGGATACAACGTACCGAAAATCGGGTATAGACAACTTTTCCATCTTTGCGAAGCAAGCGTTTATCTAATACATAACCATTACTTTCGCCAACAAACACAAGAAGTAGTTTCTCCAATTCTTCCTTCCAATCATCGGGATGAGTCCAATCCATCCAATCTTTTTGACTTAATTCTATTTTTGAATATCCGAGTAATTTACATAATGCTTCATTGGCTTCGATTAAGTTTCTATTTAGCCGATTGATCACAATGCCAACTAAAGAATTATCAAAATAACTCCGCCATCGATTTTCACTTTGAAATAGGGCGTCCTGTGCTAATTTTTGCTCAGTGATATCATTGAGCATACCCGTAACACCAGCAACTGTACCATTAGAGGTAAAAGTTAAACGGCCATGAAACTCTAACCAACGGACTTTTCCTAAGTAAGTCAGGCAACGAATTTGATGGCGACAATAGTCTGTTTGCCCTTTAATAAGGAGATGTAATTGTTCTAGATGATAGGAACGATCATCAGGATACACATAATCAATCAAGGGAGTTCCTACTGTCTCAGACACAGTAAATCCGGTAACATCTGTCCAGGCAGGATTCAAAAAAATCCAATTACCATCTATATCGGCTTGAAAAATAATTTCCTTTAAATTATCAACAACTGAACAATATCGCTCTTCAATTTGTTTTAACTTTACTTGATTTTGTTGGTGTTTGATTGCATATCGTAAAGAACGAACTAAAATATGTTTTCCGATTTGTCCTTTGATTAAATAATCTTGAACGCCAGTATTGATTAACTGTAATGCTAGTTCTTCATTATCCCGTGAGACAATAATAATAATGGCTGAACAAGTACAATTGTTATAGTGAGAAATTTGCTCTTGCACTCGAATCAAGTTATTAAATTTTTGACTATCAGCAAATGATAAATCTAGTAAAACAACATCAAAATTTTCTTGATTCAGAATCTTTATCGCTTCACTTACACAATTAACATGGGTTAAAGGATATCTGACATCCTGAACTTCTAGCAATAACTCTTGTATGCGTTTAGCATCCTCTAGATTATCTTCAATCAAGAGAATTTTATAAGCAGCACAGTTAAGCGTTTGCTGAAGAACGGATTTCATAAGATGAGTTCTCAAAACTAGCCCAATGGAGAAGAAAAACGTAAGCTTCTGTGTTCCTTAAATCTGAAGTATCCCTGCGTTTTAGCTCGAGGAGGGTTCTATGAGCATCCTAAACTCAGTTTAAATGTGTCCATTGTTAGCACGAAGCTCTTTTAAGTTTGACATTCCCCGTCAGAGAACTACCACAGGGATGAATGCCATCATCTTCAGTTAGTATAACTAACTGAAATTTATTTCCCCCAGAGAAAATTTAAGAGTTCTTATCTTAAGTTTAGATGGAATGGTTGAAGATTTAGCAGCCCTATAGACAGACCGTTCTAATTTGTTATAAAATATTATAAAATATATTAAAAATAGAATTATATTCAAATTTAACTCAATGGCGTGGGTTAATACCCAAAGTCATTAGCCATTAGCTGTGACTGACTAATGACTAATGACTCGCGCCTAATGACGAATAACTATTTCCCAAATCCCTTACCGCGATGAGTGGAAGGAATACAGAGGCATTTTTCAATTTGCGATCGCAATTTGTCGTGGTCTAAATCCTGGCCGATAAGTACCAATTGCGTCTTTGGAGGCTTGCCATTCCAATCATCATCCTCAATCGTAAACCGCTTACCACTGAGATGAAAGACATGGCGATAGGGACTCTCATCAAACCACAGAATCCCCTTAGCTCGGAAAATATTGGATGAAAGTTGATTATCTAGAAAATTCTGGAACTTGCGGATAGCAAAGGGTTTATCACTCTCAAAAGAAAGCGACGTAAAGCCATCATTTTCTAAATGGCTGGAATGATGATGGTGCTCATGGTCATGGTCATGGTCACAATCATGGTCATGATGGTGGTGTTCGTGTTCATGGTCATGCTCATGGTCATGCTCATGGTCATGCTCATCATGATCAGAGGATTTCTCCGAATTAAAATACTTATCAGATTCAAACAAACCCACGCTCAGAAGCAACGGAATTGGCACCTGAGATTTAGTCGTGCGAAGAATTCTGGCACCCGCTTTGATATCGCGAATCCTAACTTCTAAAGCATCAACATCCGCTTCGTCAACCAAGTCGATTTTATTGAGCAGAATGATATCGCCGTAAGCAATTTGGCTGTAAGCGGCCTCGCTATTAAACAAATCGAGACTAAAATTTTCGCAATCGACCACAGTAACAATCGAATCGAGACGGGTCAGGTCTCGCAATTCGGTTCCTAAAAAAGTCAAGGCTACCGGTAGAGGGTCGGCCAGACCCGTAGTTTCTACCACTAAATAATCAACTTTGTCCTCACGTTCTAAAATTTTGTAAACGGCCTCTGCCAAATCGTTATTAATCGTGCAGCAGATGCAACCATTACTCAGCTCCACCATATCCTCATCTGTGGTGACAATCAGCTCGTTATCGATGCCGATTTCGCCAAACTCATTGACCAGCACCGCCGTCTTCAGTCCTTGCTGGTTCGTCAAAATATGGTTGAGAAGAGTCGTCTTGCCGCTACCGAGAAAACCGGTAATGATTGTCACCGGCAAACCGTGCTTGGGAGTATCCATTACTGGAGATTGTTCGGAAGTCGTTGTGGGTGGCTCACTCAGAGCGATGCTTCTATCGTCTTGCATAGCGTAGCTGCTGTGAAAGGTTCAGAATAAAAGGAGGGTCGCGTATGTGTAAAATTCACAATCTATATTAGGATGTTGACCTAACATCCTGGCTTCCCCATTTCCTCATTATTGCCGATCTATCCTGATTACGATTCGATTCCTTACTGTGTTATGACCTTAACCCTTTACAACACTCTGACTCGTCGCAAAGAACCGTTTGAACCGTTGGAACCCGGTCGTGTGCGGATGTATTGCTGCGGCATCACGGTGTACGACTACTGCCATTTAGGTCATGCCAGAACCTGTATCGTTTGGGATACCGCCAGACGTTATCTGCAATGGCGGGGTTATAACGTGAACTACGTCCAGAACTTCACGGATATTGACGATAAAATCCTCAACCGAGCTCGTCTTGAGGGAACCTCGATGGAAGCAGTTTCTGAGCGCTTCATTCAAGCCTATTTTGAGGATATGGCACGCCTGTCGGTTAAAGAAGCAGATGCTTATCCTAGAGCAACCCATACCCTCGACGGCATTAAACGGCTGATTGGCGAATTAGAGCAGAAAAACTTTGCATATCCATCGGCGGGTGATGTTTACTATGCGGTGCGCCATTTTGATGAATATGGCAAGCTTTCGGGACGCAGGTTAGAAGATTTGCAAGCTGGTGCCAGTGGACGGGTTGATGTGAGTGAAGAGGACGCTAAGAAAAAAGACCCATTTGATTTTGCACTCTGGAAAGCGGCTAGACCGGGTGAACCCTCCTGGGAGTCGCCTTGGGGTGCTGGCCGTCCCGGTTGGCATATCGAGTGTTCAGCGATGATTCGGGAAAAATTGGGTGAAACGATTGATATTCATACGGGTGGGTCGGATTTAGTTTTCCCCCATCACGAAAATGAAATCGCTCAATCTGAAGCGGCCACCGGTCAACCCTTGGCGCATTACTGGTTACACACCGGTATGGTGAAAGTGGGGGGTGAGAAAATGTCCAAGTCGTTGGGCAACTTTATCACCATTCGCGATTTACTTGACCAGCCTACTGACCCAATGGCGGTACGCTTGTTTGTACTGCAAGCCCAATATCGTAAGCCTTTAGATTTTACCGAAGAAGCGATCGCTGCTGCCACCAATGGTTGGAATACCCTCAAGGAAGGCTTGCTTTTTGGTCATCAATATGGTAGGCAATTGGGATGGAACATTACTGCTCCCAGCTTAAATTCTCCATCCCCAATCAAACAGTCCTTTGTGGAACGCTTTAACCAGGGGGTGGATGATGACTTTAATTTTGCCAGTGGTTTAGTGGTTCTGTTTGAAATTGCCAAAGACTTAGGACGTGAGGGCAATCTCCTAGTTCATGAGGGGAAAACTCAAACACCACCCGATGAGTTGGAGGCTTTATGGCATACCCTGGTTATGCTGGCAGAGGTTTTGGGTTTGGAAGTGCAACCTCCGGAGAATAAGGACGAATCTGTGACGGGCTTGAGTGATGCGGAGATTGAAGCCAAGGTGCAGCAACGTACCGAAGCACGAAAGCAGAAAGACTTTAGCTTGAGCGATCGCATCCGTGATGAACTACAAGCCCATGGTATCAGTTTAATTGATAAACCTGGGGGTGTGACCTTGTGGCATCGTAACTAGTAGTCTGCCGTATTAGTTGTAATAGGTTCGTAGTAAGCGCTCAATTCGCTCTCATCGCTTACTACAAACTAAAATTAAGAATGCAAGGAAGCACTAGAAAATTATATATTGAGGTGTATTGCGGCTTAAGCTGAGGTCATCACTAAGAATTTATACATACAATCGATTCATCCTCTAGTGTCTTTATTCAACCGATTCACGCTTCAGGAAAAATCCCAGTTCTTTTATCAATTAGCATCTGCACTCAACTCAGGAATGTCGTTATCGCAGAGCTTAATGATTATCCGTCAAAACTATCATTCGGCTTTTGGGCGCTATCTAGAACAAGTTAGTATGGCCGTGGCAGGAGGTCAAGACCTGGCTTTAGCATTGGCAATTAACTCTTATTATTTTAATCATTGGATAATTAGCTTAATTCGGTTAGCGGAATATAGTGGTTCACTCCCCCAAACCTGTCAGCAACTTGCACACACAATAGAAACACAAATACGGCATCAAAGAATCGAGCGTTCAGTACGATTTTTGCTCGTTCTCAGCCTTTGGAGCCTCTTAATTTTAATCGCAGCCATTTATAATCCTAGGTCTACGGGTCTGATTAAGCCTGAATTTTGGTTGAGAAGTTTGGTCATTGCCTTGCTGTTATGGGGAATTAGTTTTTTTCTATCTCACTATTCCAGCAAAATGTTGCGGCAAGTTGCCATGAAGTTACCCATTATTGGTTCATTAATTCAGGCAAAATCCCTGCTGAATTTAGCTCAGTTACGCTTACCGTTAAGTTGTGGTGTACCCATTCTCACGGCCTTAGAATTGCTGCAAGAACATACTATAGAGCCAGTAATGCGGGCAAATTTGAGGCGTGCGGTACGCAAAGTTCGGATTGGGCAACCCCTGAGTCATAGTCTTGAAGGCCAATTACCACCCTTAGCCATAGAAATGATTTGTAGAGGTGAAGAAACAGGTAATCTCGATGCGGCCTTAACCAATTTAGCAGAACACTATGAAGGTGAATTAGAGCGGGGTTTGCATCTACTCCAAACCAGTTTACAACCCCTGAGTTTGATTGCGATTGCAAGTTTAGTCGTTGTTATAGGTGTTCGAGGTTTTATGATGTTACTCGAGGTTCTACCGGAGTAATCAATAAACCGGTTGGGAAGATAGGGGTCAGGAGTTAGGATTCAGGAGTCGGGAGAGGGGCATTTTTCAGCGTTGATTAAACCTTACCCATCCACAGTACAGACCCTCCCATATTCTCATCATCTGAACCTACAATTACACCACCATTTTGTCCAGGTACGAGTTCTAGTGCCTCAATTTTGTGGTATTGGAAATGATACAGAGGCACGAGTTGAGAATTGGGAGTGAAAGTAATTCGTTGTCCCTGAGTGCCTAACGCACCTGCGATATAAACCACTGATTCAAACGGGCCATCATCTCCATTATCAGTTGCTGAGGAAATGAAAAGAACCCCAGCAGAATCTACCTTTAAGTCAGAAATGTGACGAGTTGATGAAATTGGAAACGGGACTTGGAATTGAGTAGAATTCACTTGAGTAATTCGGTTAGTTTTCGGGTCAAACCGTCCCCAGTAAAGGATAGCAGGGTCATCATATTGGCCTCGGTGTGCCCATACGGCCAGTAATTGATTGTTAAGTTCCTGCACAGCAAACCCTTCAAAATTACTTTTACGGGGAATATTCGGTAACTCAAATACTTTGAGAATTGAGATGGTTTGATGAGAAGCATCCCAGCGAAATTGATAAATCATTCCCGCACTAGTCGCTGCCATAAATATCGGTTCAGATGTTCCTGGGATAGTCGTAATCGATTCTAAATCAATGGGTAAAGGTGTACTTTTAGGCCAACTCACCGGAGAATATTGGGGCGGCTTTTCATCCTGAATTGTGATAATTGCTAAACGTCCCTGATTATCTTGTTTATTGTCATGAACGATGAGAAATGAATTGGAATCGTGATGTTGAGACAGTAACGCCATACCACTGATACCAAAGGTAATACCACCCCGTACAGGACGCCAAGGGTGGGAAAGAATAGGCTGGGGTTTCAGGCTAACGATGAGTACCACAGCCATTAGGATAAACAGGAATTTGAGAACTTTACGCATAAACAGCAGTGTATTCCCATTTGAAGGAGTTGCCTACTGATGGGTAGCAAGGCGTTGCAACGCTTCTCGCACGCTCAGTACGGACTTACGAACCGAGTGATTACTATATCAAGGATTTATAAAGAAAAAGTCCTGCCGTTTTATAGATGAAATATAGCTTTAACTTATAGTTTAGGTCGATTAACTTTATTCTCTAGGGATAGACTGCTATTTTTTACAGTCTCTATGCACAAAAAAGTCATCATTATATCTGTAATGCACCTGTAATACGAATTAAGCGAAATACTGTATTACAGCTATAAGTTTTACTAAAATGACTCGCTATGAAAAGTAGATAAAGTTAGAAATTCTTCAAAAAACGTTTATTAAACCGCTCTTATCATCGGTTAGAAACACCCTAATCGGTGCATCAGCCAAGACAATTATGCAGCGTGCAATACCAAGAACAGAGTAATACAAGAGGGTCAGCTCTCAAGTGAATTATCGAGGGCATAAATGCAAATCATGCATCTCATTGACCGTCTCAATTACTATTTTGAGGAACCAATTTTATGACTACTTCAACTGCTCTGAAAACGGTATCCATGGCTGCTGCTAGTACAGTAGTCCTTGCCTTGGCAGGAGTTGGACAGGCAAAAGCCTCAACACTAACACCAAGCTTGGCACCGACTTTCTCTAATGATTATTCAATCGTCGATTTGGGTACAGTACCTGATATTCCCTCTGCCTTTGGGGGATTGACCTTTATGCCTGGAGACCCTAATACTCTATTAGTGGGTGCTTTGGCCGCGACTCCAGATGCAGGCATTTATTCGGTCAAAGTCAAGCGGGATAGTCACAACAACATCACAGGTTTTGGCGAAGTTTCTTTTTTAGCCAAAGCGCCGGGAACCGTTGATGGAGGATTGGATGCGGGTTTAACCTCCACTCCCAACAGCAATGTGTTATTCTACACGACGTATCCTGACAATAGCCTGGGACAAATTAAGCCAGGTAGCAGCGAACCCGACAAACAAATTGATCTTACTTCTTTGGGTATTGCCCCGTCTTCAGGTGCTGTGGCCTTTGTACCAGAAGGATTCCCAGGTGCCGGTCGGCTCAAGATTACCTCTTACACAGAGAATCTATTTTATGATACGACTATCACTCCGGATGGTTCAGGGACGTATGATATTGCGTCCCCCACAACCAGCGTGAAGCTTGAAGGTGGGCTCGATGGTTTTGTCTATGTTCGAGACAGTAATCCTGGATTTTCTGTCAATAGCCTGTTAATTCAGGAATACGATACCAATCGGATTTCTGCTTACGAAATCGATGAAAAGGGCAATCCAATCGCCACGACTCGTCGAGATTTTATGACAGGATTTGGCAACCAGTCACCCACAGCGTCTGCTTCGATGGGAGCAACCACCGACCCCCTTACAGGAAATCCAATCTTCACCGCATTTTTTGAAGGTGTACGTTCAATCAGCCGGATATTTAATGTAAAACGAGTAGATGGTTGCCCCTGGTAATCAGGACTTACTCAAAATCGGCTTTATATTCCCCCTTAAATAGGGGGATATTTGATGAGTTGTATGCTTAGTTTTGAATTTTGAATTGCTTAATTACCCAAACCTGGAACGTTGCCAGGTACTGGAAGAACATCATTATTCGGTGGTGGGGCAATATTATCCGGTACAGGCGGTATATCATTGCTAGGAACAGGGGGAATATCGATATTAGCGGGTGCTGATGGGGCAGGGGCAGAACAATCACCGATTGATTGAAAAGCATTTACATTTTCTCTAGCGAGAACTGCTATTCGTCCCCGATAAAGCGTAATTCGGGCAGCATATTCAGGACTTGCTTCTCTCTTCATTTGATCGAGAATTTGCAGCGCTTGCTGCCAGTTTTGGGAGCATAAAGCTTGTCGTAGTTGAGCATTTAGATCGGTTTGAGATAAACTAGGAGCCGGGATAGCGAATTGAACACATCCCATTCCCAAGAGCAACAGGAGAGGGCTTAAACGCTTTATAGTCATGGCTATGATTTTTTATAACTATGCATTTTAATTATTCCCACTTTAAAAATGTATTTTATCATTTATAGGTAAAATTATTGTTAGTATTATTTTTCCTGCTTACGGCTGGTTTTTTCGAGGAAATCCGCTTGTATTTCGTCAACTTTAGAAGCATTAATAATAATTTTAAAAGGTTGTTTCATTTCCTTTGAAATGAATTCTTGTACTAAGCGAACTTGCTTGGGAGTAATAGGTTTATTGGCCTGAACATTTAGGCTAACCTTTGGCGGATTGGTTGTCCAATCTACATCCGTACTCAACAACTGTACCTGTTGCCCTACGGTAATAGTTCGGTTAATCAACATACTTTTAAGAGTGGCTTTAATTTGAGCTTGCTTAACGAGCTGAAAGAAACTCACCCCCAAGGGTAAAAGTAAAAGACTAGTCAATCCTAAAGTCCAGCTTAAGGCATGACTGATGTGAACATAGCCCATCAAAATAAAGACAATCATGCAAGCAAGGATAATTCCTAACAGGTTGGTTAGGTACAGCAAAAAGGCTCCCCAGCTCAGTTGCCAATTACCTTGAGAGAGTAATAAACCCATGACACAAATAGGAGGCATTAACGCCACTGAGATCGCTGTACCTGCTAAAGCATCACTAATTTTAGGTTGCACTTTCGCATAACCACTTATTCCCCCGGCTGTAAACGCAATTCCTAAATCTACCAGATTCGGTTGAGTGCGTGAAAGAACCTCAGAGCCAAATTCTGGAATTCCGATTAAAAGTCCAAAAAATCCCGCTAATAAGATAGCTATTCCAGTGCCAGCTCCAATAGAAATAAGACTATTACGAAGCACATTTATATTTCCAGATAATGCTGCAAATGCTAATCCACGCAGAGGTAGCATTAAAGGAGCAATAATCATGGCTCCAATAATCACGGCAGCGCTATTACTAATTAATCCAAAGGTAGCAATTAAACAAGAACTAATAATTAAAACTAAGTAATTCAGGTTTAGTTGAGCCTCTTGATGTAACGATTGATGCAGTTTTTTTAATTCTTCTTTAGAGCCTTTTGGGTACAGCATAAGAGGAAATAGTAGATCACCGGAATTGTTGAAACCGAAGGATTAGCCATTAGCTATTAGCTGTTGTTATAAGTAGTTAATTATCCCATCAGCTTATTATCACAACTCTAATGACTACTGACTCATCCATAGCACGTCTAAATCATTTGTACAACTAACTGGCTTCATTACTTAACTTAATATTTGATGTCTGTGAAAAGTTATTGTCTTGTAACTCTTAAGCACTGACCTTGTTTTTTTCTGCTTCACCCGAGTTGTACAACTCAATTAGACGCACTATATAACATTGACCTAGCTTGTTTTATCCTCCCCATTTTGAAGAACTTCATTTAAAAACGGTGAAAGTTCGTTATTGAGTTGCCCTGCCCTCACAAATTCTGCGTAAGTATCAGCTTCAATCGCTAGTAGTTCATTTTGCAACTGTTCGATTGCATACTCGCGCATTTGGGGATACTGTTGCTGTAACTGATTAATTTCATTTTGTAAACTATCCAGTTCTCCTGCCACTAAAGCGGCTTGATAGCGATAAAAATCAGGTTCAATTTCGGGGCGTTTATTCACCTGATTGAGGCGTTCCATAACGCGATAAAGGGCGGCACGACGGGCAATGGCTTCCATATATTCTTGGCGTAAGGGTTGATTGCCTAAAAGATTTAATCGTTCTAGCAATGTCTTTGTGGTTAAACCCTGCACCAACAAGGTAAAGAGTACCACACCAAATACAGTGGCAATGACTTCATCTCGCCCAGCTAATGCCGTAGGTATACTTAAAGCCAGGGCAATAGACACCGAGCCTCTTAAACCTCCCCACCACAAAACGGTTTCTTCTCGCCAATTAATTTCGGAGCTACTAATCCAGTTACTTAAAGTCCCTAACCCATAAATTGCCAATGCTCGGGTTAAAATTACCGCTGCGATTGTCACTGCAATCGATGTAAAATTTTCACCTAAACTCGCAAAGCGTACCTGGTCGCCAATCAATAAAAAAACGATTGAATTCACAAAAAACGCCAGAAATTCCCAAAATTCACTGACAATTACCCGAGTTCTGGGATTCATGCCAATTCGGGAACCAAAATTGCCTAAAATGAGAGCACACATCACCGTACCAATCACTCCTGAACCTCCCAATTGTTCAGTAATGATATAGGTGCCATAGGCAGAAACTAAGGTGAGAGATTGTTCTACTAAAGGCAAATCAAAGCGCTGAGTGAGATAGGAAATTCCAAAGCCAATTAATCCTCCTACTCCCAAACCTACGCCAACAAAAACAAAAAACCGAACCAGACTCACTCGAAAATCAAACTGCTCGATTCCCAAAGGAATTCCTACTAGTAAACTAAAAGCAACAACAGCAACACCATCATTCAATAGGCTTTCACCCTCCATCAATGTAGAGAGGCGCTTGGGGGCACCGAGTTCTTTAAACAGAGCAATCACAGAAATAGGGTCAGTTGCTGATAGGATGGCACCTACTAATAATGCGGTTGCTAAGGGGACACCGGCTAATTGATGAATACCAAAAGCAATACCTACGATAGAAACAACCACCCCGAAAACCGCAAACAAACTAACGGGTACTAAATTTTCTTTCAAACCCGACCATTTCAAATTCCAACCCGCTTCAAATAATAAGGGCGGCAAGAAAAGAGACAAAATGAGTTCAGGTGATAAATTAACAAGCCGCACATCAGCAATTGCTAACACTAGTCCTACAATTACTAATAGTAATGTGTAAGGAATTTGGCGAAACCAACTAAATATTTGGGGTAAGGTGGCAACGCTTAAAGACACAGAAAGTACGAGTAAAAATTGCCTGAGATTGGACTCAATTGCATTATTGTCCGCAAGAGCCTCTACTGCCATAAACTATCTCCTATCTCGTTACGATTAGATGTTCTAGAAAGGCAAAGACACAACAATGCTCAATGAGTAATCTGTACACAATCACTCACATTGTTGGCTGATTCCTCATCATTGATATTAGTAATAATGAAAATAAAAATCTACTGAAAAATAGGAGATGACAAACAGACGCCCTTGAGTTTCATCGGGATTGAGAGCAATAAGTCAGGTTGCCTAACGGGCAAAAACTAGATAAGCAAATGATTTATTCTATGGATTGAGAGCTATTAGGTTGTGTACCCAGTAGGCGCAGAAAGACGGTTTCTACCTCTAGCTCCATCGGCTCGTTAGTAATCAAAGCCAAATCATGTTCTGCTGCAAAGCGAGTGATACGATGCTGCACTGCAACCCTCAATATCTCGGTCGTTTGCACGGTGTAGACCCAAAGATTATCTCGATGCTCTATCAGTGAACTATGACTGACACCAGGGAGTTGCTTTAACACCTCAACGGTGGTTTCATCAGCTCCCATAAGGGTAACGCATAAGCTTCCTTTAGTAAAACCTCCTAATAATTCCTGCGTGGGTGCCGTTTTCACCAGTTGACCTTGGTTGAGAATCGCTACATAGTCGCTGACTCGGCGCACGTCATCGAGCATCGGCGTGGAGTACAAAATCGTTGTTTCACCTCTGAGTTCTTGCATTAAATCCAGGACTTGGGTGCGTCCTATGGGGTCAAGGGTACAAACAGGTTCATCAAGCATCACCACGGCCGGCTTACCCACCAGCGCTTGAGCAATTCCCAGTCTTTGCAACATGCCTTTGGAGTAGTTTCTACAAGGACGATTGGCGATCGCTGCAATACCCACTCGCTCAATTAACTCATTAATCCAGTGTTTGGACACCCCTCCATAAAAACGAGCAACATACTTGAGAACTTCTCGTCCCGTCATCCACCCATAAAAGCGGGGTTCCTGTGCCAAATAACCTAAATAGCGACGGTGTTGCCCTTCCTGTGTCACCAATACATCATTAAGGTGGGCACTGCCACTCGTGGCCGGAGTCAGTCCCGCCAAAATTTTGAGCGTTGTGCTTTTGCCTGCGCCATTAAGTCCCAAGAATGCAAAAATTGCACCGGGCGGCACCTCCAGAGTCAAGTTTTGCAGAGCTGGTATATTGCCGTAGTATTTAGTGAGATTTTGTATGGAAATGGCAGCCCCCCCAGGCAGTCTGCTTCTAGAGTGTTCGTGACTAGGGAGAGCATACTGAGGAGGTGGGATACGTTGTTGTGAGAACTGCTTAAACCGATTGAGGATCATATCTCTTTTTGATTAAAAATGAGTAAGGTTGCGATCGCCATTGCCGCCATCCAAGCCAGATAGCCTATTAGTTGGCCAAGGTTAGGCGGAGTGGATATTGCCCATCCCAGCATCATGGTGGGGTATATTTGCACTAAAAATTGCAAAAATCCTGGAAAATTGCTGAGAATCAGGGGGCCAAGTCCTACCAGCAAGGCTCCTGCTCCCACAGCAGCTTGTTCTTTGAATAGAGTACCCAACAGCAAGCACAGCAAGACCCAAAAGCCAATGGCACCCAATGCACCGAGATGTACCCAGGCAATTTGCTCCCAATTTGGCTCGGCTGCACCTTGGCTAGCCTCTACGGCCAGCATTGCCCCAGATTGGGTGGCCACCCCCAAAAGCCACACCATGAGGGTGGTGGCTAGCCACTTCGCCAACAAAAAAGCTGGACGGGACAACGGTTTAGTCAGATTCCAAGCCAGTGTTCCGCTCTCCTGCTCGTTGACAATCAACCCCATTGATACAAAAATGCTGATCAGCATAATCCAGACAGCGTTCTTGGCATAAACGGTAGCCGCATCCGTCAGGGCTGCTACTCGCAGTGCCGTTGCTTCTGGAGCAGGGGGTAGTGTAATTAACGATAAGGCAATGTTGCCAATCACAATCAGGAGGGTGACGGCCAGAAAAAATGCGATCGCCAGTGGTTTTTGCCGCCACTCTTGCAACTCTTTCCAAAACAAAGTACCAAATCCTAGGAGTAAACCTCCTCGTCGTTGTTCTGGGTTTTTTAGTAGTCTCCAAGACATCAGCTCAACTTACCCCACTCCCATCAAAAATATAAAAAAAGCCCACAGTTCATCGTGGGCTAAATTATTTAATATCTTAGGCCGAAGCTTACCAACTAGAGCGCCGATCAAGTTACAAAAATGGGATGAAGTCTGTTCATGGTTCATAGTTCATGGTTCATGGTTCATGGTTCATGGTTCATGGTTCATGGTT
>CAZPRJ010000118.1:0-16735 GCA_964588805.1 uncultured Microcoleus sp.
CCCCTCCATCGGCAGCAGTCCTAGTTCCTAAGACTGATAGCTGTTGCTGAGCCTGCCGAAGCATCCCAAGCGTGTCTACGACTCAGGGGGATTTCCCACTCGCGAGGTTAAACGAGAAGGCGGCAGTTGCTAGACATACTGCCACCACTCGCTCAAGGCATTTTGATTTTTGATCTATTTCTCCCTATTAAATTTGAGCTTCTTTTACTTCTTTCTCCTGGGATTTGTGATGAAACCGAATTCCTAAAAAGATGTCGTATATAAAGTTCCAAAAACTTTTGTGGCCATCTAATAACCCTAAAGACTGATAACACCCTTTCTCATCTAAAAGGGGTTTGACGGCTTGATAAGCGCCCTGATATTTGTACCAAGGGATAGATGGCCACAGATGATGAATTAAATGGTAATTCTGCCCTCCAATGAGTAAGTTTAGGACAGGACTCGGGTAAACCCTGGCATTTTTCCAGCGATCGCGCTCTTGAAATGGACGATGGGGTAAATAATCAAAAAATAAGCCTAGTGCTAAACCTACTACCAATGCTGGTGAAAACCAAAAATTGAGAATGTAGCCTAAAAAGCCATTCTCACATGCAATGTAGACGATGGTAGCAACAAACAAACGGCTCAAAAACCATTCCAACAACTCATACTTACGCCACAATCGCCGCTTGAAGAAATAAATTTCGTGGTAAAAAAAACGAGCTGCAATCAGCCATAGGGGTCCACCTGTGGACACAAAATGATCGGGGTCGTTTTTGGGGTCATTCACATGAGCATGATGCTGCATATGAACCCGTGTGAAGACTGGGAAGGCAAAGCCTAACATCAAGGCGCTACCATGTCCCATAATGGCATTCATCACTCGATTGGGATGAGCCGCATGATGAGAAGCATCATGAATTACAGTTCCCACCATGTGCAAGGCGATGACGTTGAGGCCAAAGCAGCAAGGGTCAGGCCAATTCCAGAGCCAATAACCGCAGGTTGACAAAGCGACCAATGCAATTGCCGCCAAGAACATAAATACGTTCGGGTTAAAGTCACCGGGAGGCCCCAAGAATTCCTTCGGAACTGTCATTGGCTTCTGAGCCTCTGACATTGCTATTTTTTCTCCTTTCT
This sequence comes from uncultured Microcoleus sp., assembly GCA_964588805.1. GTDB lineage: Bacteria > Cyanobacteriota > Cyanobacteriia > Cyanobacteriales > Coleofasciculaceae > CAZPRJ01. The sequence continues at coordinate 1,120 of CAZPRJ010000118.1, forward strand.
ACTGTCTTTTGGTAGTATAAAATACCTGAGTACGATGATAAAGATTTATGAACATTAGCTCATCTAATCAGAGCTGGTGAGTTGATAAGCTAAAAACGTATTTCCTCATACTGTTTCTCGAAACATCAGGAACAACCAATCATGGGATGTCCAGCCTTCCAGCCTATCAGTAGGCATAAGAGAATTGTAGAAGTTATGATGCGGTTGTCGATGCTGAGTCTGTTTGTGTTCCTGGTTTTTGGGATATTCATACTCTACGCTGGCTAGAGCAAAACCTAGTCTAGGAGCTAGTTGAATCCGAACTCTAGCATCGCCAATTAACATACATTTTGGAGGCTGGACAGGAATGATAGCAAAGCAGGATACTCAAAAGGGTACTTTGAGGCCATTTTTGTGTCAGAGTATGGGTTTGATTGGTGTGAGTATAACGATTTTACTGGCAAGTAACCGTGCTTTCGCCTTAAATAAGAACCTGTCACCGACCACCTCTCACCCTCAGCTACCCCAGAATATCATTTTGGCTCAGGATATTGAGAAAGAAACTACATCCTCAGAGCCTAGACCCAATTCCGAGATTAAATCTTCCCAACCGCCTCGATTTACCTGTCAACTGTTCGAGGGTCAATATACAGTGATGTACCATCCCGAAAGCCAACCCACTCAAGCTTATCCTTGGGCAATTCCTAGTGCTTTGGGCGGGGGTTGGACACCCGAACGGCGTTGTAATGAAATTAGCCGCCGCTTGGAATTTTACCGACCTGATGGTTTACTAGAAATGCAAAATACTGTAGAGAATAATTACAACATTGTCTGTGTAACGACCCAGAAAGACCCATCCTGTCGAATTATACTCACAGTGCCGCCCGGTCAAGACCCAGAAATCACACGTAATCGTGTTTTTCAAAACTTAACTATTGCTGATAAAGGTGAGCAAACGAATGCTGTTAATACGTTTGTGGATCAGGACGGAAATTCACAATTACTGAATCAGGTTTTAAATCAAGGTTTATCTGCTCTAGGTATTGACCCGAATTCAACCCAATCTTCTCGTCGTAATAATGGCATCAATTTACGGCCTTTCTTAGACCCTGCTGACGGAGGGACTGGTATCATGCTCAGGCAGGGAAGCCGATCCCAACCCAATCCTCGCTTAAATCCTGATCGGTTTCGTTAATTAAAAATTTAGATTGACGATGAGGTTTTGGGGTCTGTTTACTGAATGTTCAAGTGACTTTAAAGGGAGTATAAACAACCTCTTACCCATCAGTTAGAACAATTTGATTGAATTTGAAATTTTAAAGGACTGCTCTATTTCTCCTTTTAAAGTCAAGACGAGCTGACTGAATCTGCTACAGGAATTGGAATCATAACGGAGTCAGCATCTTGATTAGGCACAGAGCTTTCTAAGAAATTTTCCTCTTTCATAATATTGAGAAGACTCACATCGGTTTCCAGCAAACAGGCATGGCCTGATTGAGGCAAAAGTACCATTTTGGCCTCTGGTAGGCAGTTTACTAAACGTGCCGCTTCCTGGGCAGAAGGTAATAGTTGGTCAGATCCACCGGCTATGACTAAAATGGGCTGAGTCAGGTGCCTAAGTTGTGTTTCATCGACATCAAACTCGGCTAGCATCGATAGCCGCCAATTAGCAATATTGGCGGGAACAGATTGCATAGCGTCTAGCAGCGCTCGGCGTTCACGAGGGGCTGTTCTGGAAAGATTGGATAGGAATGGTAGCAGGATAATTGCCGTGAATTCATGAATAAAGTCGGGCAAAAAGCGATTTAGTTGTGAACCCCAACGTAGGAAGGGTCGTTGGTTGAAAGAAGTTGCTGGATTACTTAAGATAATGCGTTTAAACAGATGGGGGGCTTGCAAGGCGACCTTAAGTGCCAAACAAGCTCCAAAGGACTCACCGCACAAGTAAACTGAACGAGGCGGTTTTTTTTGGAGTTCTGCTTCAATCAGATTGACAACTAGAGCAGCTAGTTCATCCCAATTATTTAAATTATCGGGAGGAATGGCTAGGGCGCGAACATCAAAGGCTGTTTCTAAACCTTTAGTCTGAGAGCGTAATAATTGCCCTGTTCCATCCATCCCTGGTAAAAATACAAAAAGTGGGTAATGGGGATTAATGCGTCCTGGTGTGATTAAACAAGGGCGGCTTTTTACTTCTAACATGGTTAACTGTCGATTCAACGATGGTGGTTTAACCAATACAAGTTTTGATAACCTGAATGGAAGCCACAGCCATTGAGAATAACATACGCCTAATAAAGAGTCTGATAAAGTAAATTTGAAATTTCATCCTGACAGGTTTTAGTAATTTCAGATACAACTTTTCGGGTATCTTTCTCTTGATATCGTTCCCGATGTTTTGGTGTAATCCAATACGGATTTCCGATTAATACGGCGACTCGATGGTGAAGAACCAGGGGGTGCCAGCCAGGTTTGGCAAATAGTGGTTCTGAGGGATCGACTAGGCGCAGCAAAGGTAAGGGTAATGTTGTCTTTAATACCGTTTCTTCAAAAGAAGCGATCGCCACGGGTAATATGGCCAAATTCCGAATTGGGGTTCGCAGCGCTAAGTGGACAAATCCGCGATGAAATCTCCGCATTTCGTCAGGTTTTGTTAAATGCACCATCGGCCCTGCTCCCTCAGGAAAAAGTCCAACCCACTGACGTTGTTCCAATAGCTGGGTAGCTTGCTCAAAAAAAGCCTGCTGTCTGTGCTCGGGTGCTTTGAGTGGAAAACCGCCGATTTGCTCAATGGCAAGGCGCATCATCGGTACACGCCCCATGTAATGATGGCAAGCCATACGGATAGGATGCTTTAGGGCTGCCATTAACAATAAAGTGTCCATAAAGCCACGATGATTGCTCACCACGATTACAGAACAGTCTCTGCCGGGAATACGATCCTCGTGGTAAACAAACATCTGCGTTCCCGTTGCTGTCAGCAACGATTGCGAGATTTTTACTGGATTATCGGAAGACATGTGTTCAAGCCATTACTCTTATTTAATTGTAATATTTCTTTACATTAAAAGCTTATGTTAAGTTTTCACAAATGCCTTAAGGTAGAAAAGAGTGCGTTTCGTCACGTTCTAGGTAGCCATTTAACAGGAAGTAAATTTGGTAACTGCTAACGATGAAATGGTATAACTGAGGCTAAAAGTTAATACTGTTTTTAGATTCACTACTGATATCTATATTAAAAAATTCTAAATGATTTTGAGTAAACTTTTCGTAGGCTTGTATATATTAATACTTTTATAGGCTCATTACTCCGTAAAGTTGACTAGGTTGAGCCATTACTCAATCAACATTCGTGGCAATACACTGGAAATTAGCAGTACTTTATGCGAGGGCGTTTTTAATACTCAGATGAGTCCTATCGTTACAAGTAGTCTCCCATTTCCTCTGATAACGCCTCTCCACTACGTCAGCGACTTACCTTACATTGACAGTACCCCTATCCTAATCACCGCCAACGCGGTAGTTCGCTGGGGAAGGCGACAAAAGCGGTCTGTATTGTTGATTACAGGTTCTATTTGGCGAGTTACTCTAGATTGGGGTATTTTGATATCTGTTGAACTTACCTACACAAACTATGTTGGGGTGGATGGATTACTTAACGATGTGAGTGTCTTGCTCGATCCGGATAGCAAACCCACACTAGAGAATGCATTAAAGAAATGGTCGCAGCTCAATTTGTATCTCATTGGTAAAGACATTCTGCGATTTCAGTCTGTTGACTGGCCTGCCATGTTAATGTCAGCAGGTATACCTGTGCCAAATCAAATGTTTGGGCATGGCTTCCTTGCCAAGGACGGTCACAAGATGGGGACAAGCCGAGTTAATACTACTCTAGCCCCAGCCATGTTAGTTAATCGCAACAGTACAGATGCAATTCGCTATGACGTTCTTAAAGAAATTGTATTTGAGAAGGATGGAGAACACAATGAAACCGGTTTGATCGATATCATTAATGCTAATTTGGCGAATGATTGGGTTAACTTACTCAACCAAACGTTAAAAATAGTGCAGAAGTATTGCGATTCCCCTGTCGTAGAGGTTAAAGAAGAAGAGATTCTATTCAATCGCGTCCTGAAGCTAATAGATTTAGGATTAGGTGATCCAGTCACCCGACTCGATCAGTTTCTTGTCTTTAGGGGAGCGGGTCAGGAGATTTTTGTTCTGATTCGAGCCAACTACAAGCCCTTTAACCTGCAAACGTTTTGGAACCTGTATAAGCAAGGAATATTGCTAGTCATCCAACAGGGTTTGTACGCCCTATGGGAATCAGTTAGACTAGCGGCCTACCTGATGATATCATCCATTATTCCCCGAATCTTTACCCTTATCTCCCAGCAACAAGGCTATTCATTTGACTTTAACGAAAAAACATTCATTAAAGATACCGTAACCTATGCCACTCAGGCAACTTTGAGGAGCTTACTAACCTGTCAACGATTAGAACATCCGAAACCAGTCTTTTGGCGACTGGAACAAGCGTAATTTTGTTCCGTCGTTTTGATTGTAAGATTGAAAATGGATAACAAAGATGATGATTGTTGGGAAAGGAGGCATCAAGTTTTTTTTCATAACAAATTGAGGTATAACAACTATGTTGAATAATTTTAGTAATGACCCTGTTTTTACTCCAGAGCAAGTTTTAGAAAATCGTGGACGCGTCGCTATTTTCATTGACGGTTCTAATTTATTTTATGCCGCTTTACAATTGGGAATTGAAATTGATTACACCAAGTTGTTAGTTCGCTTAACAGCAGGTTCCCGCTTACTACGCTCCTTTTTTTACACGGGTGTAGATCGGACAAATGAGAAACAGCAAGGATTTTTGCTGTGGATGCGCCGCAATGGCTATCGAGTGATTGCTAAAGATTTAGTACAGCTACCCGATGGTTCTAAAAAAGCAAATCTTGATGTAGAAATTGCGGTCGATATGATGGCACTAGTAGGTTCGTATGATACGGCTGTTTTAGTGAGTGGAGATGGCGATCTTGCTTATGCCGTTGATGCGGTTAGCTATCGAGGAGTACGTGTTGAAGTGGTCAGTCTGCGTTCGATGACCAGTGATAGTCTGATTAATGTCGCTGACCGCTATATCGATTTAGATAACATCAAAGAAAGCATCCAAAAAACACCCCGTCAAAACTATACCTATCGTCCCTTGACTGGTATCGGGATGCTTGATGAACAAGAAGAATAAATCATTAGATTCATTAATCTTGAGTCATTAGTTCATCGCAAAAATAAAAAAAATTATTTTGCGGTTTTTATATCCCTCATTTATTCAGTTTAGTAAAAAACTAATGACAAGAGATTAATGAATCTTTATAAACCTAAAACTCAAGCCATCAAACCAAATGTTTGTTAGGTTAAAACACTTCCTTAACCTTGCCCTTTGCCTGTTCACGATTACCTTATTAGCTGCCTGTCAAAATTCAACTCGTACGGAGCAGAAAATTAAGCAAGATACTGCAGCAACAGATATTGAAGGAAGCCTTGTTTTTAACAATATCACTTTGGATCAGGCAGATGCCAAAGGCCGTCCTCTCTGGAAAGTTAAATCAGAAAAAGCAACTTACAGTAGAGATAAAAAAATCGCCCAGATTGAAAAGCCATCAGGGGATTTGTACCAGGATGGCAAAATCGTTTTACGAGTGTCGGCCGATAGTGGTGAAGTCCGGCAAGATGGTAAGCTCGTCTTGCTTCGAGGACAAATTACTGCCACCGACATTCGCAATGGTGCAGTCTTCAAAGGGGATGATTTAGAATGGCATCCACAAGACGATCTATTAGTTGTTCGCAATAATTTAAAAGGCAATCATCCCCAGCTTCAAGCAACAGCAAAAGAAGCTCGATATTTCACTCGAAACCAGCAGGTAGAACTGTTAGGTCAGGTGGCAGCAATCTCAAAAAATCCTGACTTGCAAATGAAGTCAGATAATTTAATTTGGCAGATTAAACAACAGAAAGTTAGTGGAGATAAGCGGATTTGGATCGAACGGTATAAAAATAAGATCGTGACGGATCGAGTGGAAGCTGATAAATCTCAAGTTGATTTGCAGACAAAGATTGCTACACTCCAGCAGAATGTGCAATTAACATCAGTTGATCCACCGTTGTTAATGTCCAGTAATTCAGCCATTTGGAATGTCAAAGCTCAAACCGTTGTTTCTGAACAACCCGTGAGAATTGTCCAACAAAAAGAAAATATTATTCTCACCGCTAACCAAGGTCAACTTAATCTAGAGCAAAAAGTTGCCACTTTGATGGGTGGTGTTCAAGCGATAGGAAGTAAAAATCAAGCGAAAGTCTATGCTAATCAGATGAAGTGGGATATTCCCACTCAGAATGTTCAGGCATCTGGTAATGTCATTTATCAGCAAATTAATCCACCCTTTAATACTACAGGCCCAACAGCCGTAGGCAGACTGCAAGACCAAAGCATTGTTGTGACAGGAGAAGGAGGCAGTCGAGTTGTGACAAAAATTATTCCTTAATTTCAAAGTGACTAAGCCTTTGGAGCGTTGAAGGGTGGTTCATCGATAAACTAACAACATTACCAAGAAAGATGTAGACTTTCTCACTTTAGCGAAAGAGAAATCTTTTCATTACGCTTAGGGTCGCCAAACTGTTTGGGAATTTCAGTAAGATTCGTATTGAATTGGGTTGCAATGCCCCACTTTTGTGAGAGTTTTTGCAGAAACTCATCTTGCTTAACTCTAAAGCCATAGACATCACTTCCTCGGTTGATGATCGCAAACCAAATCAGTCCGCGATCGCGTGTTGGCAACACTCCTGCTAGTGCACTGACATCTCGGAGTGTTCCAGTTTTAATGGTAGAACCGATGGGCATATGGCGAGCATACATCGTTCCATTTTTGTCTAATCCAGATACTGGATAAACATCTCCAATACTCAGTTTGTGAGGTTTCAATAAGCGATCAGTGGCGATCATCAGAGTAGCAGCAGCATGGGCTGAAATTTGATTTTCCACACCCAGCCCAGAACCATTCACAAGCTGTAATTCCTTTAGGGAAATATTAGCGGCTTGAGCAGCTAATTCGTTTCGAGTTTGTGCCCCTCCTAAAGATTCAGTCAACATCTCAGCCATATTGTTATTGCTATGGACATTCATCTCCTTAAGAATGTGAGATAAAGGTAGTGATCGATGCCGAATCAATAAATATTTTTTAGGGATAGCAAATGAGGCCACCTTGATGCCTCCAGTAAAGGCCACTTCAGGTTTGGGCGTTCCTTGAGGCATAATGGCATGACGGTAGGTAAAACCTTGGTTCCAAAGTTTGGAGTTGAGTCCTTGGCGCAGCATCTGTCCTGCCAGCACTGGATTCTGCTCGTAGTTCATGGAAAAATTGCCCATGATAATCAAATTCCCCTTTACCTGGCGAATCCCCATTTGATTCAGGCTATTTCCTAAGGCAATGGCTTCCTCCCAGACAAACAAGGGATCGCCCCCTCCGTCAATGACCAAATCTCCCTGCAATACCCCTTTTTTAATCGGCCCAGTCGCACTCACCAGCGTTTCAAACTGATGAGAAACACCCCATTGACTCAAAGCCGCCAGTGTTGTAGCAATTTTGGTTAACGAAGCGCCAGGTAAGGGTACTCGGTCTTGGTGCTTGGCTAATACAGACATTTCAGATTGAATCCAGATCCCTTGCTGACTCTTGGGTATCCCTTTCTGGCTTAAGCTTTTAAGGTATTGGTGCATTATTTCCTCAGCAGCCGGATCAGGCAAATCGAGCTGGGTAAATATAGGTAGATTCTGCCAGCCCATCACTTGGGCAGTAGATACTGTCCAAGGTTGGCCATCGAAAATCTTAATGATTAAGGCGGCTATGCCGGAGGCCAGTATGCCAGCACCAAATCGTTGTAACATTTCTCTTTCTTTTCTACGGTGCTTCATTGTAAGGACTTGATGACGATCCTGAAAAGTTCTCTTCACGAGGTTTCATGGGGTGTCAGGTAGATTACATTAGGTTTAATGTTGCAGGGAGGGCTTCTGGTAGAATTTTTAAGGTTTCTATCACATTGAGTAATGGCATCGACTCGCGCACGGATCGCAATTGACGCTATGGGAGGGGACTATGCCCCAGATGAAATTGTCGCTGGTGCTATTAGAGCACAAGCAGAGTTGGGTGTAGACGTTCTGCTAGTAGGTGAGCCTCAAGCGATTGAATCCTCCTTAAAACAACACACCCATTCCAGTGGGATGGAAATCGTTCCGGCGGAGGGTGTCGTGGCCATGCATGAAGAGCCTTTAGTCAGCTTAAAGCGAAAACCGAAGGCTTCGATCAACGTGGCAATGGATTTAGTTAAACAGAGGCGTGCTGATGGTGTCGTTTCCGCCGGCCACTCGGGTGCAGCGATGGCCTCTGCTTTACTGCGTTTAGGGCGTCTCAAAGGCATCGACCGCCCAGCTATTGGAGCAGTATTTCCCACAATGGTGTCAGGAAAGCCTGTTATCGTTCTGGATGTTGGGGCTAACGTGGATTGTCGCCCCAAGTATTTAGAGCAGTTTGCCGTCATGGGTTCGGTATACAGTCAGTACGTATTGGGCATTAGTGAACCCAAAGTCGGATTACTCAACATTGGTGAGGAATCCTCTAAGGGTAATGATCTCGCTGTTCGTAGCCACCAGTTATTACAAGAAAATCCTAGAATTACTTTTATTGGTAATGCTGAAGGCAGAGATGTTCTCTCGGGTCATTTTGATGTAATTGTCTGTGATGGCTTTGTGGGGAACGTCTTGCTCAAGTTTGCTGAAGCCGTAGGCGAGATTGTGCTGCAAATTCTAAGAGAGGAACTTCCTCACGGATTGCGGGGTCAACTCGGTACGGCACTGTTGAAACCTAACCTAAACCGCATTAAGCAGCGTATTGATCATGCTGAACATGGAGGCGGCCTGCTCTTGGGAGTGGCAGGAATTTGTATTATTAGTCACGGGAGTTCTCAAGCTCCATCCATTTTTAATGCAGTTCGATTGGCAAAAGAAGCAATCGATAACCACGTACTAGAGCGAATCCAATCCAAGGACTTCAAAGGTGAGCAGCAATCAGCAGCAAGCAGGCAGACGAGTGAGGAGTAAGGTGTGAGCAATCAATGCTTGGGTTTATTAGCCCTGTCTCCTGATCTAGGAGGTTGGGGGAATAGGATCATCTCTAACCCCCAAAGGCAACAAGCAAGCCTGACTCTCCCATCTGCCATCCTGGAACTTCAACCTCGATCAGCCCTCACTTGTTCTGGTGACTGGCTTACCCTTGATTTTCTTCATATCCCAGTTAATGAGGGCCAAGCGTGTTGAATCAAACAGGAGCAGGTATTGCTATCATCGGCAGCGGTTGCGCGATGCCAGAAAAAATTCTCGATAACCATCAACTTAGCCAGCTTGTTGAGACATCCGATGAATGGATTACATCTCGGACGGGAATTCGGCAAAGACATCTGGCTGATGCTAACGGTAGGCTAAGCGCGATCGCATCCCAAGCGGCGACAGAGGCTTTGGCAATGGCAGAAATCACTGCCACAGACCTGGATTTAATTATCCTCACTACCTCAACACCGGATGATCTGTTTGGTACGGCACCCCTGATTCAAGCCTCCCTAGGGGCAACACAAGCCGTTGCCTTTGACTTGACTGCCGCTTGCTCCGGTTTTGTCTTTGGGATGGTAACGGCAGCCCAGTTTATTCGGACTGGAGTTTATAAAAATGTTCTGCTAATTGGTGCGGATATTCTCTCCCGTTGGGTTGATTGGTCGGATCGACGGACTTGTATTCTGTTTGGTGATGGGGCAGGTGCTGTGGTGATGCAAGCGAGTGATCGCGATCGCCTCTTAGGATTTGAACTCCGTAGTGACGGCACTCAGAATCATTGCCTACAATTAACCTACGAACCACAAAATAAAGAAATTGTCAATAGCATTGCGGTGGGTCAGGGCAGCTATCAACCCATCACTATGAATGGCAAAGAAGTCTATCGGTTTGCGGTGCAAAAAGTTCCGGAAGTGATTGAGAAGGCGCTATTTAGAGCCAATCTCAGTACTGAGCAAATAGATTGGTTGCTGCTGCACCAAGCCAATCAGCGTATACTTGATGCTGTCGCTCAACGCCTAAATATTCCCCAAGAAAAAGTGTTGAGTAACCTTGCTAATTATGGCAACACTTCAGCCGCCTCGATTCCTATTGCCCTAGATGAAGCTGTACGCCAAGGGAAAATCCAACCAGGAGATACTATTGCGGCCTCTGGATTTGGTGCAGGACTCACTTGGGGAGCAACTATTTTTCAATGGGGAAAATAAGCGCCCTCATGCTGCATTGTTAGCTTGGAGATTGAGTTACGAACCTCTGATTAAGATTCATCCAACGTGGTTGGACTCACATCTTGTTCAGTATGCTTGATATTACGCTCGTACCAGTTCATCAAAGGGGTAGCGCTAATTCCGTGTAAGATTACAGAAATAACCACTGTGATGTAAACAATCCAGCTAATTTGCTCTACTATTTCTCCTTGTAAACCTTTGCCCATTGCATAGGTTAAATAATAGATCGAACCAACACCACGAATTCCAAACCAACCGAACAAAGATAAGATAGGTCTTGGAACATGGCTTCCTAGCATGGAGAGCCAAACGCCTACGGGTCTAATGACAAAGAACAACAAACTCGCTAATAATAGGGCTTCACCAGCGTATTTAGTGATCGGCTCGAACAGCAAGAGAGACCCTAAAATCAAAATAGTTCCTACTTCTAGTAGTTTTTCAACTTGCTCGGTAAACTCTAGTTGAGCCAGACGTTTTTCTTGGTCACAGTAATAATTGGACTGAACGACAACTCCAGCCACAAAAACGGCTAGAAATCCATAACCATTGACCAACTCGGTCAAAGAGTAGGTCAGCAAAATTGTGCTAAGAGCGATAAAATCCTCAATCAAATCATCCGTGGGTCGAATGCGTTGGGCTTGGCGATCAAGCCAAACAACAGTTTTGGCAACCACAATTCCCATGACAATACCTGATGCGATCGCCCATAATAAATCAATAGCTACCCACTGCTTAAACCAGTTTTCCCAGTTACTATCTTTGAGTAAATAAATCCCAAAATAGACAAATGGGAACGCCAAGGCATCATTTAAGCCCCCTTCTGAGGTTAAACCAAAGCGTAGCTCATCTTTATCTTTAATATCTGCAAGCTGCACTTCCGAAGCCAAAACCGGGTCAGTGGGTGCCAAAATCGCTCCCAAGAGAAATGCAGCCCCCCAGTCAAATCCTAGCAACCAGTGGCAGGTTGCAGCGATCGCTAAAATCGAAATTGGCATCAAAAACCCGATCAGCCTAGCCGTAGTTTTCCACGCCCACAGCTTAAGCGGACGATTCATTTTGAGTCCGCAGCTAAATACTGACACGATAACGACAAATTCGGACAATCGCTCCAGAAATTCGGCGTTAGGGCGCAATTGAATTAGCTGTACCCCATAAGGACCTAGAGAGATACCAACAACTAAGTAAATGAGAGCGTACGACAGGGGCAAGCGAGAAATCCAGCCTGAGCCTAGAGTAATGACTAGCAGGAGTAAGCCAATCACTAGCAGATAGAGAATGTAAATATTCACACGTTAGACCTTGGTCAAAACTGCACAGGAATTCTTATCGTTGTAGATAAGGTGCTTCTGTGAGCTTATTGGCCTTGTAACCAGTTTTACATCAACTGAGAGCTAGATTTTTGAACTGTATCCTTTGATGTATTAAAGCGAACATTTTACCCCACTTAACGGGTTGCTCTTTCTCTCTATGTCTATAAGTAGAAAAAACACTTTATTGCAGGAATAGATTGGACGGTCATAGCAAATCAAAGTAATACTGTACTCAAGTATTACTCTGCCCCAAAAACTGAGTTAGCCACTGCTAATCAAAAATAGTTGCAATGGAGAAGCGCCATGTGGGTTATTAATGTCATTTTGATTTGTACAGCTATTGCTGTTGTCGGTTGGCTTCTGTGGAATTATGGGGATGAATTAGTCAATGCGTTAGGTGTTATTTTTTCAGGAAGCCAATCGGTATTACTAGCCCTCGTTGCTCTACTCATTGAAGCATTCAAAGGAGCAATCTTTGCTGCCCTAACTGGAGGGGCTATATATCTCATATTTAGACTGGCTGGTGCTCCAGAGCATACTACAAATCTTGTAGGAATGGGCGTTGCGGCTATAACCTTTGCCCTATTTATGCTTAAAGCATTATGGGATAATTTCAATAACTTACGCTGGAGAATGCGTCACGAAATTCGCAACCGTTACGGTCGCAAGCGTTAGTGTACTAAAATGGAGCAGAAGACAATCTATGACGCTAACGCTAGCATCTAACAATAATTTCAAAAGCTTTTCCCAATCCCTTAATAGGGTCGGATTGGGAATGTTCTCATTGCCTTTTTTCTTTTTTTAAAATTAAAACGCTACTAATATCTTTTTCCAAATCACCTAACTTTCTTCCTTTTTTTCTGTGCGGTTTTCTGGAGAGGAATTGTACAAAGCATCTAATTGAGCACGAGCATCATCAACTGACATTGAGCGCATGACTAGCAGTGGTTCGTTAATGGGATTGCCAGTATCATCCAATAGTTCTGGGTGCGGTACACCGTTGTATCGAGAGCGGGCAGTTCCTAGTGGTGATGTATTCCAAGGTACAGATGGCTTGCCGTCAGGGGAATAACGACGTTGGGAATCCATGCTGACCGTTAAAAGGCTGCGAAGTAAGTTTCCGATCGCCAAAAACGCTATGACTGTAAACGCTATAAGATAAAGCAGATGTAACATAGCATTGTCCTCCAGACCCAATAGTTTTCTAGTTTTCTTGTAAATTTCTGACCTAGACCGAGGATTAAGAAGAAGTTTTTTATCAGTAGTTCATTCAGCTTATCAAAGGTCGCTAGATCTTGGTTCAATCTCCAGACTCAAGGTTCGCTATCCTCTGCTAAGTCATGCTTGGGAGGTGTCGGTACAATTGAGCGCCACCGCATCCCCACTTGCCAACACTCATTCAATAAGTGATGCCAAGGAACAAGGGTAGCTGTATCAATCCCGACTTGACCATGAGTCACTTCAAAGAGCATCTGTGCTGTACTGACTGCCTGTTGAGCGTCCTTAACTCGTGTCAGCAGGTTAGCTTGTTGCTCCTGGGTTAGGAAGGTAATGTCTTCCGTTTCTAATAAAGTACGCGATCGCGAAAACCAATATTGAAAATCTTCTAATAGCGGCTGCAATACCGACTTCAGCAATTCTTGTTCGGATGGCTGAGACTGATGCATTGATCAAAAATGATTGATTTGAATACTTATCTTAACGTTATTTACATATCTTTACAATCTCAGCGTTTTCCTTAACATACCGACCGAGCGCCATCCAGAAGCATCCTTTGTATCATAGAGGCAGACAAACACGTTCACTTTGTACCGAAGAAAAATCACTCAGCATAACAGTCACCGATGTCCATGTCAGAAGCTCCAGAGCAGCCCCCAAAAATTCATCTGCCTCGTACCCATGAATCTGAAACGTTAAAAAAGATTCGTCATACCACTTCCCACGTCATGGCAATGGCAGTGCAGAAGCTCTTTCCGAAGGCACAGGTGACAATCGGACCCTGGATTGAGAATGGTTTTTATTACGATTTCGACAACCCAGAACCGTTTACTGAGCAAGACTTGAAATCCATCAAAAAAGAGATGGATAAGATTATTAAGCGGAAGTTATCAGTCACTCGCGAAGAATTAAGCCGAGAAGAGGCAGAGCGTCGGATTAAAGAAATTAATGAGCCTTACAAGTTAGAAATCTTGGAAGGACTAGAAGACCCGATTACGATTTATCATCTTGGAGATGAATGGTGGGATTTATGTGCTGGCCCTCATGTCGATAACACCAGTGACCTAAATCCCAAAGCCATTGCCTTAGAAAGCCTTGCGGGTGCTTACTGGCGAGGTGATGCCACCAAAGCTCAACTCCAACGAATTTATGGTACAGCTTGGGAAACCCCTGAGCAGTTAGTTGAATACAAGCGTCGTAAACAAGAAGCCCTCAAGCGTGACCATCGCAAACTAGGCAAAGAACTGCGACTATTCATCTTTTCTGATATAGTCGGGCCGGGGCTGCCCCTGTGGACGCCAAAAGGAACAGTATTACGAAGCACTCTAGAAGACTTCCTGAAGCAAGAACAATTAAAACGCAGCTACTTGCCCGTTGTAACGCCTCATATTGGGCGCGTGGATTTGTTTAAAACCTCGGGTCATTGGCAGAAATATAAGGAAGATATGTTTCCCATGATGGCAGAGGATGAGGAAGCAGCCATCGCCGAACAGGGTTTTGTACTTAAACCCATGAATTGCCCTTTCCACATCCAAATTTATAAAAATGAATTACGCTCCTACCGAGATTTGCCAATACGCTTTGCAGAATTTGGCACAGTATACCGCTATGAGCAGTCTGGAGAATTAGGAGGCTTAACACGAGTCCGTGGTTTTACGGTGGATGATTCTCACTTATTCGTCACACCAGAGCAACTCGATGATGAGTTTCTCAACGTGGTGGATTTAATTTTGTCAGTGTTCCATAGTCTGCAATTGAAAAACTTCAAAGCGCGATTAAGTTTCCGCGATCCATCAGACGATAAATACATCGGTTCAGACGAAGCATGGAATCAGTCAGAAGCTGCCATTCGTCGTGCGGTAGAAAAACTGGGGATGGAACACTTTGAAGGAATTGGGGAGGCGGCTTTTTATGGGCCTAAGTTGGACTTTATCTTTCAAGATGCTCTAGATCGAGAATGGCAATTAGGTACTGTACAGGTGGATTACAACCTACCAGAGCGGTTTGAGTTAGAGTATGTTGCCGAAGATGGCTCTCGCAAACGTCCAGTGATGATTCACCGTGCTCCCTTTGGTTCACTCGAACGGCTCATTGGTATCTTAATTGAAGAGTATGCGGGTGATTTCCCCTTCTGGTTAGCTCCTGTGCAAGTGCGAATTGTCCAAGTCAGCGATATGTACTTGCCCTATGCGAAGGATGTAGTTGAGAAGATGCGTTCTCTAGGCATTCGTGCAGAAGTGGATACCAGTGGCGATCGCTTGCCTAAGCAAATTCGCAACGCTGAAAAAGAAAAAATTCCCGTCATGGCAGTGGTGGGAGAGAAAGAAGTAGAATCCAACAGCCTGAGTATTCGTATACGTGGAGCAGGGGGACAGTCAAAAGATTTGGGTGCTATTCCGGTAACAGAGGTGATGGCAAGCATGAATAACGCGATCACGAGGCGAGATGCAGTAGTATCTTTCTTACCAGCTCATCGTTGAGTTCGTTCAGCTCTTCCTATCGCTGACGGCTATAGGAAGCTGATGGGTTCAGTGAGTCTCTCTCCTGAGGGGGTTGATTACATAATGAGTCTCTTGCGTATTCCTCCCAAATTTTTTTTAAAAAAAGAGTTGACAGTTTAAATTGGATGGCGTACATTGGTAAATGCGCTTGAGAAACGCCACAAGGCACAAAGCGCCCGAACCTAGACAAATCAAGAGTTTGAAAGCTTAGACAAC
>CAZPRJ010000119.1:0-7475 GCA_964588805.1 uncultured Microcoleus sp.
AATCATCACCACTACCGCCAATTAAGGTATCTGCACCCCCTTGACCCAGTAGCCGATCATTACCCGTACCGCCATCTAAGGAGTCGTTACCTGCACCACCATCGAGAGTGTCATTACCTGCACCGCCATCAAGGGTGTCATCGCCATCACCACCGGAGAGGCTATCATTGCCAAAATTCAAGGACGAATCATCACCGGTTAGGCGATCATTTCCCGTACCACCAAGTAAAGTGTCATTCCCAGCTTCTCCTTGCAGGGTATCATTCCCAACACCGCCATCGAGCAGATCACCAAGATTATCAACGGGTCCCAAAGTATCAGAATCTAGGAAATCATCACCACTACCGCCAATTAAGGTATCTGCACCCCCTTGACCCAGTAGCCGGTCATTACCCGTACCGCCATCTAAGGAGTCGTTGCCTGCACCACCATCAAGGGTGTCATTACCCGCACCACCATCGATGGTGTCATTGCCACCATTACCATTGAGGCTGTTGGCACCGCTTGTTCCGATGATTGTCTCACCACCTTGGCTGCCTTCAACATTCTCGAAGTTGGAGATTGTCTCGGTATTACCGCCGGAGACTGATGTTGTACCCGTCGCCAGGTTGATGGTGACTGCGCCATTAACAAATGTGACATTGGAATAATCGATGGTGTCGATGCCTGCACCACCGTTATGGTTGTCGAAGTTCACCGCATCGTCATCGATGACTGTATCGTTGCCAGCACCACCATTAACTGTATCAACTCCGGAACCACCGTTGAGTGTATCATTGCCAAAATTGAGAGACGAATCATCACCCGTCAGGCGATCATTTCCCGTACCGCCGAGCAAGGTGTCGTTACCAGCTTCTCCTTGCAGGGTATCATTCCCAGCCCCGCCATCGAGGAGATCGCCAATGTTATCAACGGCTCCTAGAGTATCAGAATCTAGGGAATCATTACCACTGCCGCCAATTAGGGTATCTCTACCCCCTTGACCTCGGAGGGTATCATTGCCACTACCACCATCTAAGGAGTCATTCCCCGCACCACCATCCAGGAGGTCATTCCCTCCATTCCCTCTCAGTGTGTCGTTGCCATTACCACCATTAAGCGTATCGTTGGTGTTCAGAGCGTTGAGAACGTCATTACCATTCAGTCCATTGATGGTATCAGGACGATCGATGATGATATTAGGAAAGATGATAGAGAGATCAACGATGCCATTCAGATTATCGTTGAAATTAGTACCGTTAATGGTTGCCATAATTAGCCTTTGGATAGGTGAACTCGTCTGGTGACACAAGATTAGCTGTCGTGTCACCAGGAAAACACCTAACAATCATGAGCAGTTGATTAGGTTGTTGTATTAGGGAAACGCTCAATTATTAACGTTTGTAAAAGATTGCGTAATTTTCTCTCCTAGACCTGATAACTCAGTTGTTGCTTCTGTTGCTCAGACAAAAAAGCAGACAGATTCTAGACCAGTCATCAGGATTTTTGATTCATGAAACTGAAACACAAACGACCTGAAAATGAACTGTTTATCACAGCCGATCAATTATGGGATTTAGAACGACTGTATTTAGATCTAGCCCAGCAAAAATCAACAAGCAGAGGCAGAACAACTCAACTAACACCTGTGGAAAAAGCAATTTTACGAGGATTGTTATGCAATTACTCTCCAAAAGAAATAGCTGCTGCTCTCCATTGGACACCTGGAACTCTCTATGTTGAACTGACGAAGGGATTATATCGGTACACTGAAATACTCACGGGTAAGGAAACTAACATACTCAAAAACTGGAGAGACATCCCTAATTGGCTAGAAGCAGCAGGATACAAATCTCCAAAACAACGTCATGATTGGGGTGATTCACCGGAACTTTCTGTTTTCTATGGACGCACTAGGGAACTAGATACCCTCAAGCAATGGATTGGAAAACAGGAGTATCGACTGGTAAGCATTTTAGGTAGAAGCGGGATTGGTAAAACCTCTCTGGCGGTAAAGCTAGCGCAAGAAATACAAGGTGAGTTTGAGTATATTATCTGGCGATCGCTACGTGATTCTCCACCCCTTGAGCAGCTACTTGTCCAGCTTATTCAATTTCTGTCAAATCAACAGCAATGTAACTTACCAGAAGACTCTAATGTTTTAATTTCTCATTTTATAGAATGTTTGCGCCAGCATCGATGCCTGATAGTCTTCGATGATGTTCAGATGCTGATGCGACCTTATACTCACGCCGGAAAATATCGAGAAGGATACGAGGATTATAGTGAGCTACTGACACAGATAGCACGAGAACGACATCAAAGCTGTTTGGTACTTAATAGCCGGGAAAAACCCCTACAAATGGAGTTACTTGAACAAGAAACTTCCTACGTTGACTCTTTAAAACTAGCAGGTTTACTCCCGGAGAAAGCTCAGAAAATACTGCAAGCCAATAATTTATCTGGAAACGAGAAAGAATGGCAAGAACTTATTAAACTCTATCGAGGTAATCCCTTAGCCTTAAATACAATTGTTGCCACGATAAAAGATTTTTTTAATGGAAGTGTATCAGATTTTTTAGATTGGAATAGTGTAATTGTTACCGAGCCTTTGCAAGCCAAATTAATTGAGCAGTTACATCGCTTAGATAACTCAGAAATGGAGATTATTCGTTATCTAGCGAGAAACCTGACACCTGTTTCGCGAGAACAATTGCGAAATGATATTGACTTAGGCTCTGATTCAAGATTAATCAATGCATTAAAATCTCTCGAACGACGTTCACTCATTGAAAACTTTAAACAAAGGAGCCAGGTATTTTTTACAATTCCACCTGTACTTATGAATATTACTAGAGAGCAATACAACATAAATTTTTCATACACTACTTCTGACTTTTTGTCAACAGCATCAGGGTACTTGTTAGCGAACAACCTGAACCTCCGCTAGCGGTTGAAATTCACATCTTGCACCATTATCAACAACCCCAATTGTAGGGTGTGTTAGCGTAGCGTAACGCAGGAGTTTCGAGACTTTGGTGGGTTACGGCTACCACCTAACCCACCCTACACAAGTCTAGCTGTTTGAACAGACATCACAGTATTTGCTACCGAATTTCCACCCCAGCATTGAACTCAGGTCATAATAGTAATGAGAAAGTTTATGAAGATAAGTAACAATGCCAAAAGCAATCTGGAATGGTGCAGTTCTTGCAGAGAGTGACAAGTGCGAAGTCGTGGAAGGCAACCAGTACTTCCCTCCTGACGCCATCAACAAGCAATATTTTAAGGAAAGCAGTACCCATACCTCCTGCCCTTGGAAAGGCGTTGCCAGCTACTACACCGTCGAAGTGGATGGAAAAGAAAATAAGGATGCAGCTTGGTATTATCCAACCGCCAAAGACGCCGCTAAAAATATTGAAGGCTACATTGCTTTTTGGAAAGGCGTAAAAGTCGAAGGATAGCCCTTTTGTGTGGGGAGCAGGGGAAAATGGATAATGCAGTGAATGTTCTAAGCTGAGACACTTAACATCATTCCTGCTGTGGTAAAAATTAACTCAAACTTACCTCCAAAACCTCTGCACCCCTCTGCGTAAAACTCCGCGTCCCTCTGCGTTAAAAAAACAAATTAAGGATGCTAACGAACTTTTCCCCTATGCTGAATAGCATCTATCAATTCTTGTCGATAATCTCTATCCACTTCAGCTTCAGTTTTAGCAATCTCCCAGGCAATTGACCGCCTAGCATGCAATTCCTCATTCAGTAGCGTATTGAGGACATCCAACTGAGCATCCAGAATTTTAGGTCGTTTTTCATACCAAGTGGCAATAATTTCTGAGATTGTCTCTTCATGCTCAGGCATAGAAGCTGCAATTTTATCTAACGTTGCCCAGTCTCGTTCGGAAAATAGCGATCGCTGAGTTTGTATGACCTCTGTAAATGCTTTAATATTTTGCTGGTGAAACGACATTTTCTATAAAATTACAATCCATCTAAACAGATTGTTTTTTGCCCCAGTAAGTTGCCAAATCTAATAATAAGCTCAAACATTAATCCTAAATATTAGTTTTTATTAAGAAAACCTGTAAAAAAAGTAATCCTATTTTAGTAACACAAGAGACACAACCAGTCTTATGATTTTTTTAGACCCATAGCCTTGCTTGAGTTCTCCTAATCGTGAACTACAAGCCAGCCATTATACTTATCACCAATTTAGTCAATGGACAATTTGCTTGTGCTCATCGCCTGGATAGGCATCATCCTGGGTGGCATCGCCTTGGCCTTAATCACTCGAACCAACCGACGCAACCGCATCCACCAAGAACGCATCCAAGATAAATTATTTCAGTTCCAAACCCGATTTGATGAATTAGAACGACAATTGCGCCAGTTACAACAGGAACCCCCCTCACCAGCATTTGACTCCACGGCACTACAATCTGAGTTAGAAACTGCTCATCAAGGCTATTCACAACTGCACGAGCAAGTAGCACAACTGCAAAGCCAATTAGAAACGCTTCATCAAGAACGCACTCAACTCCATGCTCAATTGGAGCAGATGCAACATCAATATAGCAGCTTCTACGAAGAGCGAGATTCCCTTAATGCTCAACTTCAGGAATTACAGCATCAATCAGAAAGTAGCACCCACCAGAGTGAACAATTGCGATCGCAAATTGAGGAATTCCGCCATCGTATGGATAGTATTGAGCAGGAACGTACACCCTTACAAGCCGAACTAGCGCAGTTACAAAACCAATTAGCAACTGTTCAACAAGAACGTACCCAGGCTTATTCTCAATTTGAGGAAATGCGGCATCAAGTTCAACATTCCAACCAAGAACGCGATGCTCTTAATGGTCAAATCAAGGAATTACAAAACCAATCTCAAACCAATACCACTGAAAGTGAGCATTTGCGTCTGCAAATTGAAGAAATACGCCATCAAATCAACCAATTTGAACAACAACGTACACCTCTACAATCCGAACTATTTCAATTACAAAATCAATTGATAATTGTTGAAGAAGAACGTACCCAATTCCATGCCCAAATCGGAGAGTTACAACATCAAATTACAGGAGTTTCCCCAGAGCAAGATTATCTCAAATTTCAACTAAAAGAACTACAAAACCAAACTCAAACTAATACCAATGAAAGTGAGCAACTGCGGGTACAAATCGAAGAAATACGCCATCAAATCAACCACGTTGAACAGGAACGTACCCCCATACAATCTGAACTAGGTCAATTACAAAATCAATTCCTCAGAGTTCATCAAGAGCGAGATTATCTTAACTTCCAGCTAAAAGAACTGCAAAACCAATCTCAATCTCATACAGATGAAAGTGAGCAAATACGCCGACAAATTGAAGAATTAAGTCATCAAATTAACCAAGTCGAGCAAGAACGCACACCTCTACAATCCGAACTGAGTCAATTGCAAAACCAATTTCTCAGTATTGAACAGGAACGTACTCAGCTCTATTCCCAGTTAGGAGGATTGCAACGTCAAATTGAGGGAACTCAACAAGAACGGGACTATCTCAATTTTCAGCTTAAAGAATCACAAAATCAATGGGAAAGTGGCAATCAGGAAGGGAAGCAACTACGTGAGCAATTAACGCACTTACAAGAACAAATTAACCACGTTGAGCAAGAACGTAAACCCTTACAATCGGAACTGAATCAATTACAAAATCAATTTCTCAGCCTCCAGCAAGAACGTACCCAACTGCAAACTCAATTGGGAGAATTACAAAGTCAGTTAGAAAGTAGCGCCCATGAACCAGAGTCTCAGCCTCAACATTCACCAACAACACCCCCAAATCAAAATCCTCAATCTGATAAAAAAGTTGCTAAAGATGGAGGTTGGATTGTTTCTCAACACAATCAAGGGGATTATTCCACGATTCGCGAAGCTATCCGCCATGCTAAAGGAGGCGATCGCATTTTTATCTGTCCTGGAGTCTATAAAGAAAGTCTAGTCCTTGACAAGCCTTTAGAGCTCATTGGTGATGGCAATGTAGACCAAATCATTATTGAAAGTGAAGACTCGAATTGCCTACGGATGCAAACGGATTCTGCTTTAGTCCACGGCTTAACCTTCCGGCAAATGGGGAGACATTATGCGATCGATATTCCCCAAGGGCAGCTCATCATTGAAGCTAGCAATATTACTGCCAATTCCAACTATAGTGTCGTGGCCATTAGTGGTGCTACCGCCAATCCAATTCTCCGACGCTGCCATATTTATGAAGGAAAATGGAATGGAATTTGGGCATCTAATAATGCAAGTGGGACGATAGAAGATTGCACCATTGTTAATAACGGAAGTTCGGGAATTGGCGTTGGGCAAGGAACAAAACTCATCATTCGCCGCTGTCGCATCAATCAAAACGGAACTCGAGCAATTTCAGTTTATAACAAAGGCACAGCCATAGTAGAAGACTGCGACTTAACCCATAATGCGGGGGGAGCGTGGGAAATTACTCAAGGAGGCGAAGTCCGCAGTAGAAGGAATAAAGAGGAGGATATTTAAACGAACAAAACTTATCTCACAAGAGAGATGATAATTTCTCTTCCTTAACGAACCATCAAGTTAGAAAATGATGGTTAAGGGAGAAGAACTGATGTCATTAGCAGAAAAAGTCGCATTAATTACCGGCGCGGGTTCAGGAATTGGCAAGGCAGCAGCTCTGCTATTGGCAAGAGAAGGGGCAAAAATTGCTGTTTTAGGACGCACTGAAGAGGAACTCGAGCAAACGGTTAATAAAATACACAATAACGGCGGGGAGGCTATGCCTGTAGAGGCTGATATCTCCCAAGCTAATCAGATGCAGGAAGGTATTCAAAAGATTGTCAATCAATGGGGGCGTCTCGATATTGTATTTGCCAATGCTGGGATTAATGGAGTTTGG
This sequence comes from uncultured Microcoleus sp., assembly GCA_964588805.1. Lineage (GTDB taxonomy): Bacteria > Cyanobacteriota > Cyanobacteriia > Cyanobacteriales > Coleofasciculaceae > CAZPRJ01. The sequence goes on from CAZPRJ010000119.1 coordinate 6,900, forward strand.
GCACCGATAGAGGAATTAGACCCAGAAGAATGGAACAAAACCATTAATATTAATCTGACGGGTACGTTTTTTACTGTTAAATACGCCGTTCCTTATCTGAAAAAACAGGGAGGTTCTGTGATTATTACTTCCTCTGTTAACGGGACACGTATCTTTAGTAATACCGGAGCAACTGCCTATTCTTGCACTAAAGCCGCACAAGTTGCTTTTGCCAAAATGGTAGCGCTAGAACTGGCTAAACACCGAATTCGGGTTAATGTTATTTGTCCTGGGGCGATTGAAACTAGTATTGACGAAAATACTGAGAGACAGGATTTACAGGAAGCTCAAGAACCTGTTGAGTATCCAGAAGGTAGAATCCCCTTAACGGACGGTAAACCAGGTACATCAAAACAGGTAGCTCAGCTTGTATTATTCCTAGCTTCAGAGGCTTCTAGTCACATTACTGGGACAGAGTTATGGATTGATGGGGGTGAGTCTCTCCTGCAAGGATAAAATCGAAATAGGGTCAGGAGTCAGGAGTCAGGAGTCAGGAGTTAGGAGTCAGGAGTTAGGAGTCAGAAATTTTGTCTTTTT
>CAZPRJ010000119.1:7490-15798 GCA_964588805.1 uncultured Microcoleus sp.
CTGCCCCCCTGCACCCCTGCACCCCCGCACCCCTGCACCCCTGCACCCCCGCACCCCCGCACCCCTACACTTCTCTTTACGGGGTGAGGGGTGGAAGCTACCGTCCCGTAACGATTTTTCTGTGTCAATGTATAGGCGATCGCATACTCTTCGGAAAATTCCCCGAGGAGCAATTTTGTATTTGCTATCATACAAGCTTGACTCAAACCCTCTGCTGGTAATGATTCCATTAAGGACAAGCCTAAAGCAACGCACAACTAGCCTGTCCGCAGAACTTCACCGTCAGGTTACAAGGATAAAGCGCAGATAGATATGACTCAAGAACTTTTCGACCAACAACTGGCGCTGTCCCTCCAGCGATTAGAAGCACTGTGGCGACGGGTGGACGAACTGCCAAAGCCATCAGGAAAGCTGTGGCAAGAAACTGATGAATTTCCAGAACAGCAGCAAGAACACCTGACGCGGAGTTTGGAGGAACTGTCAATTTCTCTACAAGAGTTACAAGTCGCGGCGGAGGAACTCCGGCAACACAATGAAGATTTAGCCGCCAATTGTCAGGCGGTTGAGCAAGAACGCCAGCATTATCAGGAACTGTTTGATTTTGCTCCAGATGGCTATCTGGTGACGGACAAAGAAGCGTCAATCTTAGAAGTCAACCAAACGGCGGTGCAATGGCTCAATGTTTCTGTAGAGCGCTTACTGGGTAAGCCTTTGGTGGTTTTTGTTGACCCAGAAGAACGTCGTGATTTCTACTCTCAATTACGCCTTTTTCAAGCCGGTGAAGCGATTAATAATTGGCAAGTTCAGCTTCAGCGTTGGCGGGGTGACTCGTTTATCGCCTCGTTTACGGTAACGCCGATTCAGGATTCCCAAGGTGAAGTGGTAAGCTTGCGCTGGCAAATGCAAGACTTAACACCTACCCAAAATTCAGCCTCCATGCAAAAGCAGCGCGATCGCCTATTTCGCGCTATGTTTGAACGAGCAGCAGTGGGTATTGCTCTTTTAGATAACCAAGGTCAGTTAATCGAAAGTAACCACGCTCTACAGGAAATGCTGGGTTACTCTGCCGAAGACTTGCATACTGAGTTGCCCAAGCTTTTAAACTTAGATAAGTCAGGGATGGAAACAGCACTGTTTCATCAACTGATGGCAGGACATCGCTGCTCTTACCAACTCGAAAAGCGCTTCCAGTTATCCGAGCAATCTCTAGAGTGGGGACAGATTACGGTTTCTCTGGTACAAGGCGCTAAAGATGAACCCCCTTTTGCCATTTGTACCCTGGAAGATATTACACACCTCCATCAACTCAAAGCGGCTCAACAGCAAGCCATTCAAAAGCAACTAGATATTAAGCAACAGCAAGCGATTAAAAAATTAGAAGCTAGTCTCCAAGAGCAGAACAATAACAATAACAATACCAGCCATCAACTCTTGGAGACGGCTAACCCCCAACTAGCACCGTTGCTCGAACAGATGGGGAAAATCTTAAATGATATTCTCTCGAGTACTCCGGAGCTTTTCTTAGTCTACGATCGCAGTGGCAAATACATCTATGCCAATCGAGCCGCCGCACAAACTCTAGGATTAGCCCAAGGCGATTTTATCAGCCAAACCTGGCAGCAGCTAGAGCTGCCCGCAGAAGTGATGCAACGCTTAGATGCTCAACGGGCAACGGTATTCGCCACCGGACAACCGGTTACGGATGAGGCGAGTTTCGCGACAGCAGATGGCTTTAGGGATTATGAGTATACAATCATGCCGATTGGGGATATCAATAGCGACCCGGAGGCGGTTGTTGTCACCATTCGAGATATTACCGACCAAAAGCTGGCGGCGGTAGCGGTGAGTGAAGCGTTGGCTAAAGAAGAAGAATTTAGCGTTCTTAAATCACATTTTTCTTACTTTGTTTCTGTGGTAGTGCGAGAACTGCGCCACCCCCTCAACAATATTTTTGCCTGTACTAAGTTAATCGAAAGTAATGTACAACCGGGTTCAGGAGAAAAACTGGTTGATTATCTGCAACTGATTCAAGTCAATGTCAAACGCATTAATCAGCTATTAAATAATCTGCTGTTGATTAAGAAGGTAGAAGCTAAAGAGTTGCGGTTGCATCCAGCGTTACTCGATTTAACTGAATTCTGCCGCGAGTTAACCGACGATATCCGGCAAGGGGTCGGTTTCCAACATCAGATTACTTTTAGTGGTGAATGCCAAGGGGCTGATGTTTGTATGGATCAAAAACTTCTACGGTATCTCTTGACAAATTTACTCCTAAATGCAATCAAAGCCTCTCCAGAGGGAAGTGAGGTGAAGCTGGAGCTAGCTTGTCAAGAGGAGCAGGCTGTTTTTCGTATTCAAGACTCGGGTTCTGGTATTTCTCCAGAAGATAAGGAAATCTTGTTTGAGAGATTTCGCCCCGAAAGTCCTCTGAGTGCTATTGCCGTTAACAGTTTGGGACTATTAATTGCTAGACAGTGTGTGGAATTACAAGGAGGCGAGATTGCAGTAGATAGCCAAGATGGTATCGGCACAACGTTAACAGTGGCGCTACCGATGCATCAGCAACAATTGTCTGTGGGGTAAGGGTTAGTGGGTAATCGGACTGATTTTTACCTATTACCCATCTGCAATTCCCTCACTATTAGTCATCTTTTTGCTATGATAGGGAATGCAACTCAAGCGGATGTGGCGGAATTGGCAGACGCGCTAGATTTAGGTTCTAGTACCGCAAGGTGTGAAGGTTCAAGTCCTTTCATCCGCATTTTAATATCTGGTAGGGTGTTGTTGTCCTGGATTGTCGAATAACACTTTATTTGTCGTTGTTAACAGATTCATGTCGTTTTCGAGCGAGCGATCGCACTCTGGGATTTTTAGGGCATTCTATTCTAGAATAGGCGAGTTTTGTCACCCTGCCATCTGTCCCTCTCAACAGTAGCTTCATGCCTTTCAGCAATTTCACCAATCCTTACCAGAATCCGGCTGACGTACCGGAGGAGTATCGCAAGAACCTACAGAAGCTGTTTAAAGCTGATGGTTCCTATGTACGTCCGGCTGAAGACCCTGTAACGCTGTGGGCTATTGACCTTTTGGTTGAGAAGTATGGTGTCCCACTAGAGGCGATGGAACTGGAACTGTACGCAGATTTTGCAGAAGGGACGTATCAAGGGGGGCGACGGTATCAAGGACGGGCGGATGTTGTGGTTTATGATGACCGCTATGCTGATGCTGTGGGGAACCTAGATGTTGCTTTCATTATGGTGGAGGCGATGGAACCCAGCAAGAAGGTTGGCGGGACTGAACCGGAAGGCTGGGTTGAGCATCTCAATCGGCTCAATGCTTACATGAGTGCTTCGCCGTCTGCTCGTTATGCGATTTTAACCAGTGGTAAGCATTCGGTTATCTATCGACGTGACCTCGATTATCCGAGAAAGCTGGAAGAAATTGGCGATTTGCCGAAGTATGAAAGCTCTCGTGAGGCGGCAAAGCACAGCCCTTATAAGGTAATCCTCAATTCTAGTGAACCGGAGGGGTTTCAAACAGGATTAATACCGTTAAGCCGTGATAAGTTCCGTGAGGTTCTGGGAGATACACGCTCTGGATGTCATTCAATCTTACGGGATAATGAGGGTTTGCAGCCGCAGGAAGCGGTTGATGCAATGGTTAAGTTCTTGTTTGCTAAGTGGTACGACGAGCAGGCAACGGTTGATTTAGCAAAGCAAACGGGGGAAGCACGAGCCTATGTGTTTAGTGTGAGTCCTGAAACTGACCCGGAACGTCTATTAGTTCAGGTGCGAGATACGTTTGAGAAGGCGAAGCAGTGGGAACGTGAGACGTTAGCGAAAAAGTTTGGTGATGACCTTTCGGCACGGTTGGCGTTTAATGAGGCGGATGTACTGCAATTTAAGCCTCATACGACGGTTGAAATTGTTAGGCGTTTGCAACCTTGGAGTCTGCGAAAGTCTACAGCAGATGTGAAGGGTGGGGTGTTTGAGGATTTTTTGAGTAAGACGTTTCGAGATGATTTGGGACAGTATTTCACGCCTACACCAGTCATCAATTTAATGGTGGGCATACTGCAACCAACTGTAGATGATTATGTGGGCGATCCAGCTTGTGGTTCGGCTCGGATGCTGACTCACGTTTTGGATTATGTGCGTAAACGGGAGTATGAGAAAGCTGTTGCCAATAATGGGGGTAGCGGTGAGGGGATTAATTCTGAAGAACCGACTGAGGAGTTTATCAGGTTTCGGGATAATCACCTATTTGGTGCTGAATACTCCCGCAATGTGATGCACGTAGCGCGAGTTAATACGTTGATGAATGGCGCACAGTATGCGGATTTGAAGGTAATGGACTCGCTAGAGCGGTTGAGTAGCATTACTGGAGGGATTACAGAAGGACTTCCAGCACGTCCGGGGTTTTATCCTGGGGGGCTGACGATGATTCTGACTAACCCTCCTTTTGGGTCTAAGGTGACAAATGCTAATGTTTTGAAGGATTTTGCGGCGCGGGATGGGGTGACAAAGAAAAATGGCAAGGTTGTCAAAAGTGTGTCGCAGGAGATAGCTTTTGTTAATCGTTGCCTTGAGTTTCTGGCACCGGGGGGTAAGTTAGCGATCGTATTGCCTGATGGGGTTTTGGCGAATAGTTCAATGCAGGGTGTTCGGGACTGGATTTTGCGCTGGGCAAGGTTGAAGGCAGTGATTAGTTTACCACAAGCTACTTTTTCGCCTTACGGTGCAGGCGTGAAAACTAGCATAGTTGTTTTTGAAAAGCGAGAGAGAGCCTTGCCAGCAGATGGTCAGTTAGAACTTGGACAGGAGGTTATCGAAGCTGATGAGGATTATGAAGTTTACATGGCTCGAATTGACAATATAGGCTATGACGCGGCTGGTCGAATGTCTGTCTCTGAAGATGAGTCTCACGAACCGCCTCAAGTAAAAGAGATAATTGAAGACTTCGCTCAGAGATTGGGGTGGTAAATGGCTGACGAAGAAAAAGTTTACGCTCTTAGTCAGAAAATCCTGCAAACACCCGGATTTTTTGAACTGGTAGACAAGATGTTAAATGACGAGGCAGTAGCTATGACACTACAGCCTCGCTTAGAATTTTTAGCTTCAGTTGCAGCAGGGAAAAGCACAGAAAATTCAGTTTTTGAGTTCTTCGATAAATTAAAAATATCAGGATTTGATTTAGAACACGATCCTGATTTGAATGAATATCGAGTGAGAGAAGATACCTATTTAATCCGGATATCCACTTTGCCTTATGCTACTACCGCTCCACCAAAGTCTGATGTTTTGCTTATTACTATTGAAGGAGATGATTTCTTAGAATTACAGACATTAAGAGATGTGGTTATTGAAGCCGATTTATCTAGTCAATTCCAAGAGATAATACTTGTTTGGGATACTGACGGAGCAACACGCTCATGGTTTTCCTACATTTCTCTTCATGTACTTGAAAATCAATTGCGTAAAGTTGTTATCAGTAAATTAATGGGAATTGAAGATGAAAAGTGGTGGAATAAGCGGATTAAACCGTTATCTGGTGGGACATACGCCAAATATAAGAAAACAGAAGAGAATGCGTCAGATGTTACACATTATCCTGATGATATTCTTTTTGACATATTCTATACAGATTTGTCCACCTTAGAAAAGATTGTCTCTAATTCAGATAACTGGCAAGATGCTTTTGAAGATGTATTTAGAACTAAAAGGTATATTCAAAAGCTTAGCTTCCTTAATAGACTGAGGAGAAAAATAGCTCACAATCGATTTTTGACTGAAAGAAATCAAAAAGATTTACAAGATTTGTATTCTGCATTTGTTAGAGCTTTTCGTAATGTTTGGAGAAGTTGATTAATGGAATCGACTCTAGTTAGCAGCCGCAGTATTTGGCAAACCAATAGATGGGATTTTGAGTATTTCGACCCAGAGTATATAAAGATAATCGATAAAATTAAAAAATCAGGCTGGAGTGTTAGAGCATTAGGAGAAATAATTTTAGCTTTAACAGATGGTCAACATGGCTATCTTGTCCACTTACCTGAGGGGATTCCTTTAATTCGCACAACTAACGTATTTGAAAATGAAATAAGACTTGATGATGTTAGATATATAGCTCCTGAAGTTCATGCAAAGCTTAAGCGCTCTAATCTAAAGCCTGGTGATGTTCTCTTGGTCACTATTGGTGTAACGCTAGGAGTAGCGGCTGTTGTTGATGATTCTATTAAAGAGGCAAACATTAATCAGAATCTTGTAAAGATAACTCCTAATTCTGAAGTTAATTCTTTTTACCTTTCTCTATTTCTTAACAGCAGTTTTGGAAAAATCCAGACGCAAAGAACGGCTTCAAAAAGTGTTGTGCCAATCGTAAACTATCCTCGTTTACGAGAAATGTTAGTTCCCCTACCACCTCTCTCTATTCAAGGACACATCGTCCAGATTATGCAGGATGCCTATGCCGAACGACAATATAATTTGGATAAAGCCGCAAATATCGAAGCAAGTATAAATAAACTTGTTTTACAAAAACTTGGAATTAATTGGTCACTAATCGAGGATATAAAGCAGTTTACTGTACCAATAATTAAATTGATTGGGGCAAGGTTTGATGTTCAATATCAATCCCCAAAAGCAAATTATGCTTTAAGTCTCTTGAAGAAAAGTGGTTATAATGTCAGCACTCTTGGTGATCTAATTACACAAATACATTACGGGGCTTCAGTGAAGAATGATTATGCTGTTGAAGGTATTCCATTCATACGTGTTGGAAACCTGAAGCCAAATTATATTGATACTACTGATATTGTCTATTTTGAAGAAAGTAAGCGAGATACGCTTGGTAGAGCATTTGTTAAGACAGGTGATCTGCTAATGTCTCGTAGCGGTTCTGTAGGCATAGTTGCAGTTGTACCACCTGAAGTTGATGGTTTTGCGTTTGGTTCTTTTCAAATTAAGTTTCGTCTTCGTGATGACTATGCAAATCCATTTTTTGTTGCCTATTTCCTGAATTCACCACTTGGTAACAGCCAAGTTGAACAGCAAAAAACGGGTTCTATTCAGATGAACATTACTATAGAAGGAATTAAGGCACTGAAAGTTCCTCTACCAGCAATTGAAATTCAGGATGAGATAGTTAAACAAGCAGATGAGCGATTTATTGAAGCCAAGCGTCTTTGTGCCGAAGCTGAAAACTTGCTCATTCAAGCAAAAGCGCGTGTAGAGCGGATGATTTTGGGCGAGGAAGATGGGGCATGAAGGAGGGCAGCAAGTACCAGCCACTCCTTGAATTTCTGCGTAATAGTAATCAAGACGAAGTAACCCTAACTTTTGCAGAAATCGAGGCGCTAATGAATGATGCTCTGCCCGACTCAGCACGGAGTAAACGGGCATGGTGGAGCAATCGCAGCAAAGGCGCACTGCAAGCCTCAGCTTGGATGAAAGCAGGGTATCGCGTTGAGAATGTCGATCTGGATGGGCAACGAGTGACATTTCGCAAACCTATTACTAACCTTCAAGTTCAATCTGTGGGAGACACAGTGCTGTGGAATAGCAAACTAATTAAAGCACTGCGGCGCTACATGGGTTTAACACAAGCAGAGTTCGCAAAAAGACTCGGTGTGCGTCAGACAACAGTTAGCCAGTGGGAAAACAGTGTTTATGAGCCAACTTTAGCCACATCGAAATATTTGACTCTAGTTGCAGAGCAGGTTGGATTCAAGTATGGAGAGGGAGGTAGCGGTTCAGAAGACTTTTGAAATCCTATTGACATTTTATTAAGTAGTTAATAATAATTGTCAGAGTACCATCCAGCTCTGGCAATAGTCAACCATGAACCCTCACCGAGGCGAACCCAAAGCCCTCTTCCTTTCCCCAGACGGCAACATCTACCCCGACACCCTAATTTGCTCCGGCATCCTACCCGCCGAACTCAACGGCAAACCCTGTCCCTATTCCCAAGCAGGTTGCATTCCAGAACCGTTGCCCCTCAATCCCGACGACCCAAGCTACAGCATCGACAAAGGGCAACCCGGCGACCTCTGCCCACCCTGCGCCAAACAAAACCTTACTAACCTCGGACACTGGCAAGGTCACGACAAGCAAAAATTCCCCCAAGAACTGCTACCCCTGCGCTTATTCAAGTGCCGAATGTGGTTCTGGCTTGTCGTCCCAGGACTCCACGATGCCGAACCCACGAAGCTTTTACCCCAAAACCCATCGGATAAAGAGTCACGGCGAATGGAATGAAGCTGTTGGCGAATTAGTGGAGGGTCAAGCCCCTCACCCAGTCGCTATATTAA
>CAZPRJ010000120.1:0-15716 GCA_964588805.1 uncultured Microcoleus sp.
AAGCCGACTGGTTGAACCAAGAATCCTCGTCTATTTATAGCCAGGAGTGTCAAAAATGTGTTGATTCAAAAATCTTTCTGTTAAGTGATCGCTACAAAGAACGATTGTTGAAGCTTTCCGATCAGCGCCTTACCAAAGAATGGCTAAGATGAGAAAAATTATAATTGGAGTCATGGGGCCAGGAGCCGAAGCTTCTGAACTCGATCAAAAAAATGCCTATCAACTAGGACAAGCGATCGCTCGAGAAGGCTGGGTATTGCTAACTGGTGGTAGAAATACGGGTGTGATGAACGCTGCTAGCCAAGGAGCAAAAGCAGAACAGGGTTTGGTGGTGGGTGTATTGCCCCATGCTAGCGATCGCGATATATCTGACGCCGTAGATATTGCCATCATGACTGGTATGGGTAGCGCCCGCAACAATATTAATGTTCTATCGAGTGATGTGGTGATTGCCTGTGGCATGGGAGCAGGCACAGCGTCTGAAGTCGCATTGGCTTTAAAAGCCAATAAACCGATTGTATTATTAACTCAGCATTTAGAAAGCCAACTCTTTTTTAAAACCCTGTCATCAGATAATATTTTTTTAGCCACGAATCCAGAATTAGCTATCAGTTATGTTAAACAAGTCTTAACCCAACGTTGAGCAAGTTAGTAATATTCGAGAAAGCGAGATTAAAATTTTCTCAAACGTTGGCAATATTATGACTACCATAACATTGGTAAATTTTTCCTCTATCTTTAGACAGACAAAAATTAACCTTGAATTCAGGTGATACTTTGAGCTAGTCTAGTATTGTTAAAATTTATTGACTCAGCTTTAAGAATTTTGAGCTGATTATGGGAGAAGTTTGTAATGAATAAAGCTTCTCAATTCATTCTAAGCTAGAAGGCAGTTTTGAGAGGATTGAACACAATGGGATACGAACTTCCGCCCTTACCTTATGCTTACGATGCGTTAGCTCCGCATATCTCTAAGGAAACCCTAGAGTTTCACCACGACAAGCACCACGCCGCTTATGTCACCAAATATAATGATATGGTGAAAAGCGCTGGCATGGATGACAAATCCATTGAAGAAGTCATTAAGGCGACTTACAATGACTCATCCAAGACTGGATTATTCAACAATGGCGCACAAGCTTGGAACCATACCTTTTTCTGGAATGGCATGAAACCCGGTGGCGGTGGAGCTCCGACGGGTGCGGTTGCCGATAAAATCAACTCCGACTTGGGTGGTTATGAGAAGTTCAAAGAACAGTTCTCAAATGCGGCTGCCACTCAGTTTGGTAGTGGCTGGGCTTGGCTTGTCCTCGATAATGGCACATTGAAGATTATCAACTCTCCCAATGCTGTCAACCCGATTGCTTTAGGACATACACCTTTGCTGACGCTTGATGTCTGGGAACACGCTTACTATTTGGATTACCAAAATAAGCGTCCTGCCTTCATTGATACGTTTATCAACAACCTGATTAATTGGGACTTTGTGAACGAGAACATGAAGGGTTGAAAACGCGATCATGGCACTGAGAAACTAAACTCAAACTAGCTATTGTTTCTCTGTTTTAAAGACAAAAAGGCAGTCACGGCTAAGGGCGTGGCTGTCTTCCTATTTAGATTAAACTCATCAATTTAACACAATTTTATTCCTATGGATAGTAAGCAATTAGCTCAATACATCGAAACCACCAATAGTATTTCTAAACCCTGGATGCTGGTACTCTTGCGTCTAAAAAAACTCCAAGAACAAAGAGAGACTTTATCACCCGATGTTTACGCCAATCGCCTGGCTGATATTCACGAAGATTTAATGAAACTAGGAGAATGGTGGCGTGGGATTGAAGATGAAGTCTTTTGAATTCAATATCGCAGTGCCTAACACCACTTCTTAACGATTTCTTTGCCTTATCCTGCTATCGTGCCAATGGGGTGACACATTTTTAGCGGAGAGACCTGTATCATGCGGCTATGAGAACCGCCTAAATTTCCTAGGTACAGATGGGTTTAGGAGGCTTTGTTCAGGGTAGGATAAAGTCTCAACCTTGTATTACATCCCGTGGATTAGTGGTTAAGATTAGCAGACCGTTGCTACCATAACCCCTTTGTCAAAACAAAGGGCTACCTGTTCACCATTAAATCCACAGTTAAATTAAATCCGGGACGGTACATTGCCAACCTACAATTATGGCCAAATCGACTAAATCATCTAAAGCAGATGTAAAAAAAATTAATCTGAGTGACCCTCAGTATTACTTTAATCGGGAACTGAGTTGGCTAGAGTTTAACAATCGGGTATTACATGAAGCGACCGATCCTCGTACGCCACTGCTAGAACGGCTCAAGTTCATGAGCATTTTTAGCTCCAACTTAGACGAATTTTTTATGGTTCGCGTCGCGGGTTTAAAGCAACAGGTAAAAGCCAATGTGAGTAAGTTAACTCCCGATGGCCGCACACCCAGCGACCAGTTAGAGGACATTGGCAAACATCTGCGCCCCCTCGTTAGCGAACAGCATCAACATTTCGAGCAAGCCTTGCGGCCTGAACTTGCCAAGGTGGGCATCCATATCCTCAACTATATGGATTTGAGCCAGGAGCAGCGAACGTATCTACAAAAGTACTTTGATGAGCAAATTTTTCCGGTTCTAACCCCCTTAGCCGTTGACCCTAGCCATCCGTTTCCCCATATTTCCAACCTCAGCCTGAACCTAGCCGTCGTGGTCAAAGACCCAGACACGGGAGAAGAATTATTTGCGCGGGTGAAAGTGCCAAAAGTCTTGCCTCGGTTTGTGAAATTTCCTGACTCTTTACGCCATCGTTCCAAGGAATATCCCTCACTGTGGACGGGGGTTCCCCTAGAGCAGGTGATTGCCCATAACCTAGAATCGTTGTTTCCAGGCATGAATATCCTGGATTATCATCCCTTTCGGATTACCCGGAATGCCGATTTAGCCGTCGAAGAAGATGAAGCCGATGACTTGCTTTTGGCCATTGAGCAAGAGTTACGCAAACGACGCTTTGCCGGTTCAGCCGTGCGGATGGAAATCCAACTCACCATGCCCGAAACAGTACGAGAGATGCTGATGCGGGAACTAAGGCTTGAGGATATGGATGTCTACGAAGTTGAAGGACTCCTGTGTTTGGGAGATTTGATGAGTTTTATGGAGTTGCCCCTCCCCGAACTCAAGGACTCACATTGGAAAACCGTAGCCCCGTCTTGGCTGCGCTCATTCTCGTGTGAAGAGGAGGAAAATGATCTATTTTGCGTGATTCGGCGCACAGATTTACTAGTGCATCATCCTTATCATTCGTTTTCCTCCACCGTATTACGCTTTATCACCCAAGCCGCATCCGATCCGGGAGTTTTAGCGATTAAAATGACACTCTACCGAACATCGGGAGACTCACCGATTGTCAATGCTTTAATTTCGGCGGCCGAAAACGGTAAGCAAGTCGCGGTACTCGTGGAACTCAAAGCCCGTTTTGATGAAGAGAATAACATTCAATGGGCTCGCAAACTTGAACGAGCTGGAGTTCATGTCGTCTACGGCTTAGTTGGGTTGAAAACCCATACTAAAGTGGTATTAGTGGTGCGTCGTGAGGAAAACCGCATTCGCCGTTATGTCCATATCGGCACCGGCAACTATAATCCTAAAACCGCTAGGCTTTATACGGATTTGGGGCTATTGAGCTGTCGTGATGAATTGGGCGCAGATTTAACGGATTTATTTAATTATCTAACCGGTTACTCCCGGCAACGCTCCTATCGTAAATTATTGGTGGCACCGGTGAATTTGCGCGATCGCTTCCAAGCGCTAATTGTCCGTGAAGCCGAACACTGCCGCCAAGGAGGTATCGGCCGCATTGTTGCCAAAATGAATTCGTTGGTCGATCCAAAAATTATTGCCTTACTGTATGAGGCGTCCCAAGCAGGCGTTCAAATTGATTTAGTCGTTCGAGGAATTTGCTGCTTGCGTCCGGGTGTTCCCGGTGTCAGTGAAAATATCCGTGTCATTAGCGTGATTGGTCGCTTTTTAGAACATTCACGAATTTATTACTTCCACAATCAAGGTCAAGAGGAGGTGTATATCGGTAGTGGAGACTGGATGCCCCGGAATTTAGATCGACGAATTGAGGCAATTGTACCGGTCGAAGACCCAACGTTGGTCAAAGACCTCCAAGAAATTTTAGCGATCATGTTAGCCGATAACCGTCAGGCTTGGGAACTCCAACCTAATGGCAGCTACCTCCAACGGCATCCAGAGGAAGGAACCCAGGAACAGTCTGCCCAAAAAATCTTAATGGAAATGGCAAAAGAATCGGTGAAGAGTTTGGATTTTAGCTCTAGCTCCTAATCAAGCTTTCCCCCTTGCCATTTTTATCTCCCCATTAAATACTAAACTGAGCCATTTACTTGCAGTCGAGAGGTGTTTTTTGTGAAAAGAGTCTTAGGTATTATTCTCGGAGGTGGTGCAGGAACACGCCTTTATCCCCTTACCAAACTAAGGGCTAAACCTGCCGTACCACTAGCCGGAAAGTATCGCTTGATTGATATTCCCGTTAGTAACTGTATTAACTCCGACATCATCAAAATTTATGTCCTGACTCAATTTAATTCGGCCTCTCTGAATCGCCACCTCACCCGAACTTATGACTTTTCGGGCTTCACAGACGGGTTTGTTGAGGTACTAGCTGCCCAACAAACCGCCGAAAATCCCAGTTGGTTCCAAGGAACCGCAGATGCGGTGCGTCAATACCTTTGGCTGTTTCAAGAGTGGGAGGTGGATGAATATTTAATTTTATCCGGCGATCATCTTTACCGGATGGATTACCGCTTGTTTATCGACCGTCACCGCGAAACCGGCGCTGATATTACCCTATCAGTGATTCCTATTGATGAGAAACGAGCCTCAGATTTTGGTTTGATGAAAATCGATGATTCGGGACGTATCGTTGATTTTAGTGAAAAACCTAAAGGAGATGCGCTCAAAGCCATGCAGGTGGATACAACCACCCTCGGTTTAGAACCCGAACGAGCGAAGCAAATGCCCTACATTGCTTCAATGGGGATTTATGTTTTTAAGCGCAATGTTTTAATTGACTTGTTGAATCGCTCTCACGAGCAAACTGACTTTGGAAAAGAAATTATTCCCGCCTCAGCCAATGAGTATAATCTCCAAGCCTATCTGTTTAAGGATTACTGGGAAGATATCGGAACAATTGAGTCATTCTATGAAGCCAACTTGGCACTAACTCAGCAACCCCGTCCACCCTTTAGCTTTTATGATGAGAAGGCTCCCATTTACACCCGTGCCCGTTACTTGCCTCCCTCTAAACTGTTAGATTGCCATGTCACAGAATCCATGATTGGAGAAGGATGTATCCTCAAACAATGCCGGATTAATCATTCTGTATTAGGGATTCGTTCCCGTGTGGAAGCGGGTTCTATTGTTGAAGATACCCTGATTATGGGGGCTGACTTTTACGAACCCTTCGCGGAACGGCAATCGGAGTGCGAAACTCGCAGAATTGCCATGGGAATTGGTGCCAATTCAACGGTGCGTCGGGCAATCATCGACAAAAATGCTCGGATTGGCTGTGATGTTCAAATCATCAATAAGGATAGGATTGAGGAAGCCGATCGCGAAAAACAAGGCTTTATTATTCGCAATGGCATTGTGGTGGTACTTAAAAATGCCGTGATTCCTGATGGAATGGTAATTTAGTCATAAGTTGTTGGTTGTTTGTTATTTATTGTTTGTTAGGGGTAAATCACCCGCATCCAATCATGAGCAATCAACAATTACCAATGACCAAACTTATTCTCTTAATTGGGCTTCCAGGTAGCGGCAAATCCACTTTAGCGAGTCAACTCGTAGCGGCTTATCCTGGAAGCTATCTTGTATCCACTGATGCAATCCGCGCTCAGTTATTTGGTTCTGAGGCGGTTCAAGGTGAGTGGTTGCGAGTGTGGCGTCAGGTAAGATGGGAATTTCAGCAGGCCGCTCAATGTTCACCCGTGGTGATTTATGATGCAACCAATGCCATTCGCCGTTACCGTCGAGAAGCGATCGCCTTAGCGCGGGAGACGGGCTTTAATTTTTTGGTGGGTTTGTGGCTTGATACCCCTGTAGCTGTATGTCTAGAACAAAATCAAAGGCGCGATCGCACAGTTCCTGAAGACGTAATTTTGCGGATGAATGCTTCGTTGGTGGATGCGCCACCGGCGCAGGCAGAGGGTTTTGATTACCTGATTCGTTATTCATCGGCAAGGTGTGGAAATTGCGATCGCATGAGTGAGAAAGAACCGAACTCTACCAACTTGACGACTTTGTTACCCTAGCTTTAAAGCCAACAAAGAATAAACAAAGTTGACAATTATCTAACTATCTAAACTAAATATTAAGAATAAAGGAGAAACTCTTCATGGCTGCAACCGACTTCAAAGACTATTACGCCATTCTCGGAGTTAATAAAACTGCAAGTGCAGACGAAATCAAAAAATCCTTTCGGCGGCTTGCCCGGAAATACCACCCGGACATGAACCCCGGTGATAAACAAGCAGAAGCTCGCTTTAAAGAAGTCAGTGAAGCCTACGAAGTGCTATCAGACTCCGAAAAACGCCAGAAATACGATCAATTTGGTCAATATTGGAAACAAGCCGGACAAGGATGGCCCGGTGGAGGTGGTGTCGGTGTTGATGTCGGTGGCTTTGATTTTAGTCAGTATGGCAGCTTTGACGAGTTTATCAATGAGTTGCTCGGTCGCTTCAGTACAGGAGCAACCGGTAGTAGTGGCAATCGCCGGACTTATACCTACCGGACGAATACAGGCACGGGTTCTACGGGCTTTAATGACTTTGGGGGCTTTGGGGGTTTTGGCGACTATTCCGGCTTTGACCCTAACACGGCTACGGCCAGTGCAGACCGAGAAGCAACGATTACTCTAAGTTGGTCTGAGGCATTTCAGGGTGTCCAAAAACGACTCAACCTAGGCAGTGAAATCATCGATGTTCGGATTCCTCCGGGTGCAAAACCGGGTAGCCGGATTCGGGTTCGGGGCAAAGGACAGGCCAATCCCTACAATCAACAACGAGGAGATTTGTACTTGAATGTGGAACTCAAATCTCATTCGTTCTTCCAGTTCGACGGAGATAATTTGGTTTGTGAAGTGCCCGTGACACCGGATGAAGCGGTGTTAGGGACTACCATTGAGGTGCCGACTCCTGATGGCAAAGTGAAAGTCAATGTACCTGCCGGGATTCGTTCGGGTCAATCTCTGAGACTACGGGGCAAAGGCTGGAGTCGTCCTAAAGGCGATCGCACTGACCAACTGGTACGGATTAATATTGTCATACCGAAGGATATCTCTGCGGTAGAACGCGAATACTACGAAAAAATTCGCGCCAACCGCAGTTACAATCCTCGCAGCTATTTGGCACAAGTTCAACTTTAAGCTCATCGGTCATTCAAGAATTTTGAGCTGAGAAGAGTTCTTTATTCAAAACTAATGAAGGACTCATAACCCCGCTTAGGGGTAATATAGCTGTCGCCATAAACCTTCTACCCTGGAGCCTTCTGCCTTCTGCTATAAAGTAGGTTACAAATTCAGCACTTCTGGACGTTTTACGGTTTGTGGCACTGTGGTTTCATCCTGCACAGTCAGATTTTCTGAAAGTCCTTTCGGCCAAATATGGAAACCGCCCTTACTGTAGGGGGGTATTTCCCATGTACCCCAAATACCATTTTTATCAACATAACCATCGTAGAAAACACTATGAGTTGGATAGCGCTTGTGCATCCCACAGCGTAGTTGTTCTGTATCATAATGCCCACGCCAGCTAAAGCCACTGATATTGTCAACGCCACTGCCAGTGACGGTTTTGTTTTTAAACGTTAGGGCAAACGACATCATGTTACGGTGGGCATCGGAACCAAAAGCATAGGTATAGAAACCTTCCCACTCTCCACTAGGAAAGAGAGGATGCTTTTCGGTTTCTTCATCGGCTTTGAGCGGTTTTTTGTTCTGATCGTTCATCGCTCACCTGTGGGAAATCATCTTCTTCCACGGTAATAGACCTTTTGCCAAAGTGTTTTTAGTTGGCTGGCCTGGGTGAGGCAGGATGCTTACCTCACACTAATTTTGTGGGTCTTGTGGGATGAACCCAAGAGTCCTTTTTTAATGAATTTGGCATGAGTCATCTTTTATCAATTGTTTAGTTTTCCTAAAAAAATGATGAGTTCGCTTCTCAAAGAGGGAACCTGAAGATTCTTCCTAATGTCTTCATGCTAGTTGTGGCCGAATCACTCTGAGTTCCTCCTACATTTTTGTAACGATGACCTTAAAATGTTAATAACGGCACCTACCCTAAGAATTAAAATAAAAATTTATTTTTGTTGTTTCTGATTAATCACAAAAGTTAGCAATTGTCAGCTTAATTTAGACCACTTTTTTAAGTGGCAAGGTTAATATCGGCTCAAACCCAACAAATCCATAATCGTTAAAGAAGTAGACAGTAGACACTTAAAAAATTGTTTCTACCACTACATTTTTAACTGATGCCGTCTTTGGAGGTCTGAATCAGGGAGAAGACACTCTGGTAAGGACATCCCAAAATGCAAACAACTTACAGCTCATTCTTATTAACAAGTCTGTTGGTTACTGGCATAGCAGCAAATGCTCTCCAGTTTGGGTCACAATCTCAAAAGGTCAGCTCATACGAGGCTCAACCCCCTTCATTAGCTCAACTGGCCAATGACGAGGTTGATTGCCCTAAAAGTGGAGAGAGTCCCCTTCCAGGTTGTGGACGCAGAGATAAAGACCTGACTAAATAAAATAAATGCGATCGCAAATGTACTCTTTCTCTGACAATTGATATCATCTACATTAATTTTCCACCAAGCTGATGCTTTCTTCTACTTGTGGTCAGAGAATTGCTGTGGTTGGTACAACGGGTTCAGGGAAAACGACATTAGCCCGACAAATTTCCCAACGTCTTATTATTGTGCACGTAGAACTAGACGCACTTTATTGGGAACCAAATTGGACTCCAGCTTTAACCGGCAGATTGCGCGAACGTATCACACAAGCCTTAACGGGTAATCAATGGGTTGTTGATGGCAATTACAGCATAGTCCGCGACATTGTATGGCATCGTGCAGATACAGTTGTGTGGCTAGATTACCCTCTTCCAATTATTATGAGCAGACTATTACAGCGAACATGGCGGCGCGTTGTGTTGCAGGAAGAACTGTGGAATGGAAACCGGGAAACATGGCAAACAACATTCAGTCGTGATTCCATCCTTTTATGGGCACTTCAGACATATCGCAAAAACCGAAATACTTATTCCACGCTCATTACTCAACCCGAGTACAGCCATCTTCAAGTCGTACACTTACAATCCCCTAAAACGGCAGATGCTTGGCTGGCAAAATTAACGACATAGTGAAAGAGTAAATTGACGTTGGGCGATTGTTACTCAGCTTGAAGCTAAGTTCATCAAATCATGATTAAACGAATTGTGCTTATCAGCCTCATCTGTGTTTTAGCAGTTGTCTTTGTACCGCGTTTAACTCTAGCTCAGTCACCTGCCTTCCTGGAATCGCGAGTCAATCGGCTCGAAACCGAAAATGCACAACTGCGAGCCCAAATGTATCAAATTCAATCTCAACTTAATCAACTAAGTGGACGCCCAACTCCGCCAAAACCTGCACCCAACCCAACCTCTTCCCGAACCCGCCGTCAAACACTATCATCCGATCCCATGTTTGACCGATTGGCAACTTTGGCCATCGAACTCAAGGAACGAGTACAATCCCTAGAGGCACAAGTTGCCCAACTCAAGAAACAACGACGATAGAATTCCAAACCAGCCAATCGACTAGGAGATAAGCTTTGCCGTTGAAATCCCTTATTTTCTGGCTTGAATCACCTGAATCACCTGCAAACTGCCCCCTGCATATAAACGATGTTTCATCTGACATTCTGGGAGTATTGCACTAAATAGTAGGTGACTTGACCAGTACCACAACAAAGCTCTAAAACGGCGTAGTCTGAAGGGATAGTTAACTCTTGCAACGGTAGCTGGTGAAATTTTGCTTCTCCCCCTACACTAAGGGCGGCGAGTTGAGCAATTCCATCGTATAGCCACTGATATTTATAGCTCCAAGTCCTTAAAATCGTTGCCATTACTCACTTCCTGGTAAAGATGTGTATTTATTACTGCGAATCTAAACCGTTAAAAGGATATATTGTTAAAATCAGTAACAAATATGAAAGTTTTGGAAAACGGTAACTACTATGGGTCGTGTTGGGGTTTTACTGCTAAATTTGGGAGGACCAGATGAGTTAAGGGATGTACGTCCCTTTCTATACAACTTATTTTCTGACCCGGAAATTATTCGCTTACCCTTTTCTTGGCTGCAAAGTCCCCTAGCGTGGTTCATTTCGACCATGCGTGCGAAAAAATCGCAAGAAAACTATCGTCAAATTGGTGGGGGTTCGCCATTAAGACACATTACAGAAGCACAGGCTCAAGCGCTGAAAGAAAGGTTACAACAGCAGGGGCATGATGCTGAAGTTTATATTGGGATGCGATACTGGCATCCTTTTACAGAAGAAGCGATCGCTCGGATTAAGCGCGATAGTATCACCGAGCTAGTTATTCTACCCCTATATCCCCAATTTTCTATTAGTACTAGTGGTTCTAGCTTCCGTCTTCTCGAGCAAATCTGGCAAGAAGACCCCGCTCTCCACCCCATCAACTACACAGTTATTCCCTCTTGGTATCAACAACCTGGCTATTTACAGGCCATGGCTCAGTTAATTGCACAGGAACTTGACCAATTTCCCAATCCAGACTCTGTTCACATCTTTTTTAGTGCCCACGGTGTACCTGTAAGTTATGTCACCGAGGCGGGCGACCCTTACCAGCAAGAAATAGAGGATTGCACAGCCCTGATTATGCAAACCCTCAACCGCCCTAACCCCCATACTTTGGCTTACCAAAGTCGAGTCGGCCCAGTAGAATGGCTCAAGCCCTATACAGAGGATGCTCTTCAAGAGCTGGGTAGTCAAGGCGTTAATGATTTGTTGGTCGTACCGATTAGTTTTGTCTCCGAACACATTGAGACGTTGCAAGAGATTGATATTGAATATCGAGAACTCGCAGAAGAATCAGGGATTGATAATTTTCAGCGTGTACCGGCACTCAATACCCATCCTGTTTTTGTGGATTCTTTGAGTAAGTTGGTTGCTGATGCTCTTGAGGCTCCCAGTCGTCACTTTTCTGAAGTCATCCGCCCCAACAAAACAGTCAAAATGTATCCCCAAGAACGTTGGGAGTGGGGGATGACGACTGCTGCAGAAGTTTGGAATGGTCGCCTAGCGATGATTGGTTTCTTGGCTCTTGTATTAGAGTTGATTAGCGGTCAAGGCCCCTTGCATTTTGTAGGACTGTTGTAAATTAGACTTTGTAAGAAAATAGGGGTCAGGAGTCAGGAGTCAGGGGAGAAAGATTTTCATTTATGGCGGTGAATTTTTTTCATTGAGACTGCCTTCTGCCTTCTGCCTTTTGCTATTAAACAAACCTGTAAAGGAACAATGCCTTTACAGGTTCAATGTGTCGTATTAGCGCGAATCTGCTAAAGCTCTATTCCTTAGTTCATCCGACGCTTACGCCTTCTAGCGACGGCTTTGCGCTTTTTCTTTTCAATCGGAGTTTCAAAGTGGCGCAACCGCTTCATATCCGCAAAAATTCCGGCCTTCGAGACTTGGCGCTTAAAACGCCGTAATGCTGACTCAATTCCTTCATTTTCACCAACAACCACTTGGGTCATGCTATATCCTCCTGAACGTGATCAACTACATTTACTGAAATAAATAATGGCTCTCACCGAATTGATTTCTAAGAGACTTGGTGGTAGCACAGGGAAACAAGGGTTTTGGAGCCTTATGTCCTAGTTGCTTAGAGCTAAAAACCGCACTTTTGAAGACTTACTTACCGCAAACTTATCACCTCACACAACCTGGTAAATCGAATAAATCGAAAGCAACTATCGCTGCTAAGATTGATGTCTGGAGCCAAAGCTGGGTAGTTGTGAGAGTAGCTTACACTTCGTCTTCGATCGCGAGGCTTCGCTTGGTTGACTCTAAGGCGACGACCCATCCACTTTACACCATCAAGACCTCAAAAAAGCTGATGCTTCTTCAGCTTTTCCTCTTCATCTCCACATTAACAAACCCGTGAGAGCAGCAAGCTTCACGGTCAATGGGAATCTGAATGCGTTTTACCGCTTGTTCCATATTATCACACAGGACTCAAGTTGCCTACTGCTCAGGGGATCTGGGGGGCTGGGGGACGGAGGTGCTAGGGAGCTGGGAGCCAGGGAAATTATGCGATCGCAACTGAGGCATCAAGTATCGGTTCCGGTGGGTTATGGGACTTGAGTTGAGCGATGGTGTTCTCAATCAATTCCACACCCTGCTCGACCGTTTCAATCACAGCCAATTGCGCTCGTAACTCAGCCGCACCCGAGAAACCTTTAGTGTACCAAGTCATGTGCTTTCTAGATTGACGAATTCCGCGATCGCCCTTATATTCCCACAGCGCTTGTAGATGTTCTCTCGCACATTCGAGGCGTTCTATTGGCGTTGGGGGTGTGAGCAGTTGTCCGGTTTTGAGGAAGTAATCAATTTCTCCGACTAAAAAGGGATAGCCTAAAGTTCCCCGTGAACACATCACCCCATCTGCGCCTGTTTGTTCCAAGCATTTTATTGCCGCTTCAACCGAGAAAATATCCCCATTGGCAATCACGGGGATAGAAAGAACCTCCTTAACACGCCCAATCCAGTCCCACTTGGCATTGCCGTTATAACCTTGAGCACGAGTGCGAGCATGTACTGTAATCATCTGCGCCCCAGCATCCTGCATCCGCTTGGCAAAATCTAAGATATTAATTTCTTCATCCGTCCAGCCAATCCGAGTTTTTACAGTAACGGGGACATCGACAGCTTGAACCACCGCTTTTACAATAGCCTCTGCCACTTCCGGTTGCCGTAATAGGGAAGAACCACCACCGTTTTTGGTGATTTTGTTTACAGGACAACCCATATTGATATCAATCGTATCCGCTCCTTCTTCCACAGCCATTTGTGCGGCTTCAGCTAAGAAATCGGGGCGACAGTCGAATAATTGAATGCTGATCGGTCGTTCGTTGGGGTCTACCTCCATAATTGTAGAGAATCCTTTAATATGGCGCAGTCCTGATGCATTCACCATCTCGGTGTACATCATTGATTCTGGGGCATAACGCCGCACCAAACGACGGAATACTAAATCGGTGACACCTGAGAGAGGGGACTGTAAAACACGGCTTTTGACTTCCAACGAACCAATTTTTAAAGGGGTTGAGAGTCGGGTTTGCAGGCTGGGAGAGAGGGAAATCATAGAAGAGTAGGGGAATTCAAGAGTATCAAGAGTTACGCAAATAGACCTTTAAACCACCATTTGTAGGGGCGCACCGACGTGCGCCCTTGCTATCTGCCGCGTTCTTGCATAAGTCCTAGATATCAATCATCGATCGCCTGCTGTACAATCTGCACCGATAAGTTTAAGGCGGCGGCGATTTGTTCTACATCGAGTCCTAATGATAACAAGCGTGCGATCGCTTCCTTTTGGTTTTGCTGAATTTGTTGTCGCTGTTGCTCAAGTTGGAGTTCGGCTTGTTCAGCGCGTTGTCGCTCTTGCTCGGCACGTTGTCGTTCTTGCTCGGCACGTTGTCGCTCTTGTTGGACTATCTCTTCTGGGCTTGATAACCGTGTTCCATTCTCGTCATACCAGTACAACCACTCCCGTGTCCACCGTTCGTAAGTGCCATTCTCTCGTCCAATACTTAAACCCACTTCTGGCATCCAAAAGGGTTCTCCGGTTTGTTGGATATACTCTCCCTCAACTAAACGATAGTTTTCAAACGGGTTGTGTTTGTCACGTCGCCAGTATTCAGGATTGTAAATGGTGTAGTACAACACCCCTAATTGAGCATATCTCGTCATTTTTTCGTGATATTCGCCACCAGGAGTTTGGGAGACAATTTCTAATACCCATATCGGAGGGATGTTGTTTTCTTCCCACAAGACGTAACTTAATCGTCCGCGTTCACCTTTATATCGAGAAACCCCGATACTGAGGAAACCATCGGGTACGATGACGGGTTGGCGCACTTGTTGGTAAAGGTAATAAACTCCCATATCCACGCCTAAAAACCAGTCTTGGCGATTGTTCCAGACAAACGATAAGACGGTGAGCAACAGGTTAGGAATCAGATTTTGAATTTCGTTATCCACCGGAGTCTCGTCAGAACAGGGTAGTTCTTCGCTGGTGGGCAAGCGTAGAAGTGGGTCAGATTGTACCATGACCAATTTATTTTTTGATTCTGTTTCTATCTTAGGGAGTGTTAGTCGCGCCTTACTACCCGCCCCTCAAAAGTGAACTTTTTTAACAACCTGCATAAGTTAAGCCGTTAGTTCCGATAGCTTGATCGAAGGCTACTCGCAGGTGCAAATATCATGAACAACCGCTTATTGAGGAATTTCTTCCTCGGATTAATAGGTTTAGTCGGTGCGGTAGTTCTAGCCGTAACTATTTCTTGGTTTACTGCCACCACTGCTGCTACAACGTTCTACTATGCTGTCACTGAAATTAATCCTCCTGCTGGTTATTCCTATAGATTTAGTCCTTGGCGGATTAATGACTTAGGGCAAGTAATTGTTCGAGGTTATAGCGATCGTTTTCGACCCCGTGAGTCAACGCATTCATTCTTGTGGCAAAACGGGACGATGACTGACTTAGGAACGCTAGGAAGCGATTCTACTTGGGCTCTTGGCATCAACAATGTAGGGCAGGTAGTAGGTTATTTACTCAATAGTGATGGATTTAGGCGCGCCTTTTTGTGGCAAAGCGGTGTCATGACCGACTTAGGAACCTATGGTAGCGATAAATCGAGTATGGCGATAGGGATTAACAATAACGGACAAGTGGTAGGTTTGTCATATCAGACTACTCCCAGTTCGCAGCATGCAGTCTTATGGCAGAACGGTGGCATTACTGACCTAGTAGAAGTTCTCAATACTTTTGATTCCAGTCGCGCTTACACCATCAACGACTTGGGACAAGTTTTTGGTGATTCATTCAAGTTCAATGGTTCTGTTTCTAATTCAACTCTAAGTATGTTCAGATGGCAAAATGGTGTAATGAGCAACTTAGGTAATATACCCTTCGGTATTATCATCTATTCGATTAACAATCAGGGGCTAGCAGTCGGTGAGTTAGACGAAGGGTATCACGATGGGAACTTTTATTGCTCTGCCTTTTTGTGGCAAAACGGTGTCATGACCGACTTAGGCAATTTGGGCAATACGTGTACTAGCGCATCTGATATTAATGAGGCTGGGACAGTAGTAGGAGGCTCCTCAAGCATAAGCACTAGCTCTGGAAGTGCCTTCATGTGGCGCAATGGTCAGATATTCAACCTCAATAACTTATTGCAGCCCAACTCAGGTTGGCAATTAAGATCCGCCACTGGTATCAACAACAATGGACAAATTGTTGGCATTGGGAAATTTAACGGTCAAACCAAAGGTTTTCTCTTGACGCCTGTTACAGTCACGAATTGAAGAGTCTAAGTGGCCTGAACAACTATGGCTATGAACTTTTTTA
>CAZPRJ010000121.1:0-15330 GCA_964588805.1 uncultured Microcoleus sp.
GGAAAACATCTGCCAAGCCAGACACAGAGAGCTTTACCACTTTTCGGACAGGTCTTATGGGAATCCCGTGAAGGTGAGGGATTCATGTCTCTAATTAAGTCTTTATAAAAAGGATGATCTGCTTTTGAAAGTCTCAAAACCTCTACAGGCGTAATAACCCTCTGAACTTCCTGATTAAATTCAATGTTCCAAGCATAAGCCCGTTGATACTTAGGAATGAAAAACATGGGTTTATAGGCAAAAAGACTGCCAACAGAAGTATAGGTCGGTTCGAGCTTCATACAATCCTCTAGCAAACTAAGCTATTACACTAACGTATCAGGGCACACTTCGCGATCGCACCGTCCTCCTCAAAGTCCACTTTCCCAAAGTTGAAGCGGCATGAGAAGCGATCGCTCTCACTCCCATAAGCTACGATAAATCCAAAGACCGACAGAGAGAAAACCCATGTCTGAGCAAGTGCGTTACATTACCAACGAGCAGGGGGAGCGAGTTGGCGTCTTGTTAGATTTGGAAGCCTACAATCGACTAGCGAACCCATTAGCTCTAGATGAGGAGTGCTTAATTGGCTTAAGCCGAGATGAACTGCAAGCCTTAGCCGATAGTAAGCTAGCTCCCGCCGCACAAAATCAATTGAACGATTTGCTAGTTCAGAATGCAGAATCTCAACTCTGTGCCGACGAAATTGCAAATCTAGACCGTCTCCTAGCACAAGTCGATCAACTCACAATCCTCAAAACCAGAGCCAGATATACTCTGCACTGCCTAGAAACCTTGGCAACGGTGGCGTGAGCGCATATATTCCTGTTGAGTTACAGCGACAAATTCGTACCCATTGTAGGGATTGCTGCGCCTATTGCCGCACGGCTGAAGCTCTGACTGTTGCCATTTTTGAGTTTGAGCACATTATCCCCCGCTCGGTTGGTGGAGAGACAATATTCGAGAATATCTGCCTTTCCTGTCCTACCTGTAATCGCTACAAAGCTACTCTGCAAACAGCACTAGACCCCACTACCCAGCAGACGGTTCCTTTATTTCATCCTCATCGCCAAGTGTGGGAGGAGCATTTTACGTGGAGTGAGGATGGCACAGAATTAGTAGGATTGACACCTATTGGTCGAGCAACAATTGCTGCATTGAAGATGAATCGTCCCCAGTTGATTCGGGTGCGTCGGATGTGGGTGAAGGTAGGGGAACATCCACCAAAATTTGAGTGAACTTTGGGTGTTGTATTGAAAGGGAATGCGATCGCTTCATCCAATGTTGCACCCGGAGTCAGACATCCAGGCCAGTTTCAGCCAAGAGTATGCTACCTCCCGTAGTACAGAATCAATTGGACGATATCAAGATGGCGCGATCGCAAAAATCCCCAATCCCCAATCCAAAACCTAAAATTAGCATAGAGGGTTCACCATAAAAACTGAATGAGTATCTTCACGCTGCAATCTGTAAAAAAAGACTTTGGCATCAAAGAAATTCTCAACGATGCCAACTTCAGTCTAGATGCGACTGATAAAGTCGGCTTAATCGGCACCAATGGTTCCGGCAAATCGACACTCTTAAAGATGATTGCTGGCATTGAACCCATTGATGGCGGTCAAATTCTAGTCAATCCCGGAGTCCGAATTGTCTACTTACCCCAACAACCCGATTTAGATGAAAATCACACCGTATTAGAACAAGTATTTGCCGATAGCGGTGAACAAATGTCCCTAATTCGGGAATATGAGGAACTCTCCCACAAACTCGCTCAAAATCCAGAAGATAACCAACTTCTAAGCCGCCTTTCTCAAGTGACACAACGCATGGAAGCGACGAGTGCTTGGGACTTGGAAACAAAGGCAAAAATCATCTTAACCCAATTAGGAATTGCCGATTTTGATGCCAAAATTGGGAATTTATCTGGGGGTTATCGCAAACGCATTGCTTTAGCCGCAGCCTTATTATCAGACCCTGAAGTGCTATTAATGGATGAGCCCACCAACCATCTCGATGCCGCTTCAGTAGAATGGTTGCAAACTTACCTCGCGGGTTTTAGAGGCGCACTTTTATTAATTACCCACGATCGCTATTTTCTCGATCGCGTCACCAATCGTATCCTGGAAATTGACCGAGGCGACCTTTACACCTACGCTGGAAACTATTCTTATTACCTTGAGAAAAAAGCGTTAGCCGAAGAGTCTGCTACCAGTCAAGAACGCAAACACCGAGGTGTATTGCGTCGGGAATTGGAATGGCTCAAACGAGGCCCTAAAGCCCGGAGTACAAAGCAAAAAGCTCGCATTGATCGCATCCACGAGATGCAATCTAAAGAGTTTAAACAAACTCAAGGAAAGGTAGAAATTTCCACTCCCGGCCGTCGGATTGGTAAGAAAGTCATTGAATTAGAGGATATCTCTAAAGCTTACAATGGGCGTACCCTAATTAAAAACTTTACCTACGAATTCAGTCCCGATGACCGAGTAGGAATTATAGGCGGTAACGGTGCTGGAAAATCCACCCTCATGGATATCATCACCGAACGAGTACCACCTGATTCTGGGGAAGTTGAGATTGGTTCAACCATTCACATCGGTTATTTTGACCAGCATTCTGAGCATTTATTAGGAGCAGCAAACGAAAATCAGCGTGTCATTGATTACCTCAAAGAAATTGCCGAATACGTCAAGACTGCTGACGGTACAATGATTACTGCTTCCCAAATGTTAGAGCGTTTCCTATTCCCCGGAAACCAACAATATGCACCCATCCATAAACTATCTGGAGGAGAAAAACGGCGTTTATTTCTCTTACGAGTATTGATGGGTGCACCCAATGTCTTGATTCTGGACGAACCGACAAATGATTTAGATGTACAAACCCTGGCAGTATTAGAAGAATATCTCGAAGAGTTCAACGGTTGCGTAATTGCAGTATCTCACGATCGCTATTTTCTGGATCGCACCGTAGAAAAAATCTTTGCCCTTGAACCTGGGGGAAATATCCGTCAATATCCAGGTAATTACTCCGTTTATCTGGAATACAAACAAGCTGAACAAGAAGAGTCAGAAGTCAAGAGTCAGGAGTCAGTAGTCAAAAACGAAACTAAAACTCAAGACTCACAACCTAAAACTCAAAACTCATCTCTCAAGCGACGTACCATTTCTAGTTGGGAACGACGGGAATTTGAAGAATTAGAAGGCAAGATTCCTCAACTCGAAGCCGAGAAAGCTGAAGTAGAGAAAACCCTTTACAATTCCCCTCCCGGTAAAGTGAATCAAGTTCAGGAACTTTATCAGCAATTGGAAACCTTAAATCAGGCAATTGATGCGGCAACAGAACGATGGTTAGAATTGGCAGAATTAGAAACTTAATTGAGCCATACTAATTCAATAACTTATAAATTATAGTCGTAGGGGGCGCACCGACGTGTGCCCTAATAGCTAGTATTTTTTAATAGAATAGTTGTATAAATACTATTATCATTTTATGTTAAAAACGATTATTTTCCTAGCTTTTCTGTTCATCATTATCGCTTTAATTTTTGGAATTAGCCCCCTCATTAACCTACGGCGCGGATGGTTGAGAAACAAAGAATTTCCACTCGATTGGATACCCATCCTTGAACGGAATGTCCCCCTCTACAAACGCCTTCCCGCCTCATTACAAAAGCAACTGCACGGACATATCAATGTTTTACTTGCCGAGAAAACATTTAAAGGATGTGGAGGATTAAAAATTACAGATGAAATTAAGCTAACTATTGCCGCTCAAGCAGCTCTACTTTTACTCAATGAACATAGAAATTATTTTTCTAAACTGCGATTGATTCTTGTATATCCTGATGTATTTATAGCCAATCAGACTACTGCATTAGGAGATTATTATCTCGAACAAAAGCAAATTAAAGCTGGTGAGTCTTGGCGTATTGGTATTCTTGTCCTCTCCTGGGAAAATATTAAACGCGATATCCATAATTGGAAGGATGGACACAAC
This sequence comes from uncultured Microcoleus sp., assembly GCA_964588805.1. GTDB lineage: Bacteria > Cyanobacteriota > Cyanobacteriia > Cyanobacteriales > Coleofasciculaceae > CAZPRJ01. The sequence goes on from CAZPRJ010000121.1 coordinate 3,976, forward strand.
ATCATTCTCCATGAATTTGCCCATCAATTAGACCAAGAAGGAGGCAAAGCTTCCGGTGTCCCCATACTCAAAAAAAAGGCAGACTATCTAAGATGGGGACGGGTATTTAGAACCGAATACGAGCAATTACAACGAGATTTAGAACAAGGTTTAAAAACCGTTATAGATGCCTATGGTGCGACTGAACCCGCCGAATTTTTTGCTGTTGCTACCGAAGCATTTTTTGAAAAACCGATACAAATGCAGCAAAAGCACCCTGAACTCTATCATGAGTTAAGACGCTACTATCAATTAGACCCAACGGCATGGATGAACTCATGAAAAAATTTCAAAAAATCCAACCATTAATATTAATAAGTCTAGGTAAATTCCACGGTATCGATAAAGTCTAAAATTTGGTCTTTTAACCCCTCGATTTCTTGCTCCATTGGGTCTAGAGCTTCACCTTCAGCAATCGTCCGTTGGCAGCTTACGATATACAAAAAGTCATCTACAATAAAGGACATTAAACCACGAAGAGCATCCAACCTCATCGAAGGTTCACCATTCTGTTGCTTAGCAATCGTTGAACCTTGGGGTATATCAACTACCACAAAGTAAGCTTCTTCATCCTCTAAATATTCCGTATGTTCAACCTTGGAATGTTGTACATTAGCGATAATGGTCTGCGCTACATAATCATCGGCTAAAGTAGACCTTAGATATTCTTCCTGTCCTACTGACTCTAACTTCTCTACCTCTTTCTCAGAAAAGGGATAATAATCAATTCTGACTAAGCGGCCAAAGTGGTCAGAAAACTTAACGATGCCGTCTTGCTCATCAATTTTACCTCCTTTTTCCGGGTCAACGGGAACTGCCACAGTAAAGTTTCCAGCACGAGACTCGTAGACATAGATGCTATCACTTGCTACATTCTCTTGATAGTCTTCGTCATAGTCTTCTTCATCTTCATCTTCCTCGTATTCTTCTTCTTCATATTCTTCTTCGTCATAATCTTCATCTTCACTAAAGCTAGTAACAACTTCATCTATAATTTGTTGGGCTTCATCATCTTCCAGTTCCAACCCAATCTGTAGTTCTTTGAGATACATCCTGCGCTCAGCCACAATAGTTCCGGACTCATCAATAACCATCATGACGCCAACGGCATAAGCATCGAGTAGAAGTTCATCGGGTAAACAATCATAAGCTGCATTGAACAGAGCCCCTAAACTTCCCTGTTCCGCTAAGTCAAAGAGTCCATCAATCATCTCTGACATTTCTGCGTCTGAGTAGTCATCAAAGAGTTCTGTACCCCACAGCAGGCTGATTAAATAATCTACATCTATCTCTGATACCTTAGCATCAGAGAGAGCGGTAATAATAGCGACTGCAGCCACCCCTTCTTCTGGACTTAAGCTGTCTGCAAGAGTCTGTTCTGAATTAAAGATACTGTCATACTGGTTCATTGTTATTTTTCCTGCATCAATAATTTAGCTATATAGTTAGGCTGATCAATTTCAACGTCGGTTTATTAAACCTTCTGATGTCAGAACTTCTAGATAAAGTCAGCTAGGCGTATCCCCTTGAGTTGGCTTTAGCGTTGAGAGTTATTCTGACTCTGTTGAGTTTTCCTAACCTACGTTTATTTACGCAACCACTGTAATTTAATAGCAGATAGACCGAGGAAATGATACTCTCTGCATCAGGGAGTTTTTCCCAGAGGCACCGGTGGCAGGTGTCTTGGTTAACGTAAAAGGAAAATTGTGATGACTTTGACTTGTAAACAACTGCTGCAAACCCATACACGAGCATGGAACGACGCCACTATACATCCCTTTCTCAATGGGTGCAAACAGGGAACAATTCAGTCTGAACAATTTAACACTTGGTTAGTGCAAGATTATCTCTTCGTTGTGGATTTTACGCGAATGGTTGCACGCCTTCTAGCCGTTGCCCCTCCAGAACATTTTGATGTCATCTTGGGAGGGATGAGCGCTCTTAAAGATGAACTCAATTGGTTTCAAGAAAAGGCAACTGAGCGACAACTAAATCTAAATACACAGAAACAACCCACCTGTCTGGAATATTGTCGCTTTATGGAAAGCCTGGCCACCAAGCCTTACCCCATTCAGGCTACAGCGTTTTGGGCGATTGAACTGGCCTACAATCAAGGTTGGCAATTGCCAGGAGTGATGCCAAAACCGTATGCGGAGTTTGCACACCGTTGGGGAAATCCCAGTTTCACCCAGTATGTCGAGGTTTTAGAACAGCAAGCGGATGAAGCTCTACAATCCTCATCCGAATCCGTGTGGCATCAAGCCGAAGAGGCATTTTTAACGGTTGCCCAGTTAGAACAGGATTTTTGGCAGATGGCGTTTAAGGCTGCATAGGAGAACCATTGAACCCATTGGATACACCCCTCTCAACCGGGCTCGCTACCCTCACTCAGGCTCAACTAAATACCTGGGTAGCAGAGGCACAACGGCACAATCAAGCCGGTCAACTCCCTGACTATATCCCCTTACTCGCGCAAGCAAATTCCGATTGGTTCGCTCTACAAATACTGACGATTGAAGGCCATTGTTATAGTGCAGGCGACATCACCCTCTCGTTTCCCCTGATGAGTGTGGTTAAACCCTTTGTACTGCTGTTTTTACTCGAACAGTTCGGGGCAAAAACGGTATTTTCTCGCGTGGGTTGCTTGCCTTCTGATCAACCGTTCAATTCCCTCGCCCAGCTACAAGCGGATGGGGGTTGGCCACGCAACCCCATGCTGAATAGTGGTGCGATCGCGCTAGCGTCTCTACTTCCCGGTGCCAATGCTGCTGAACGCTGTGAAAACTTCCGGCAGTGGCTCAATCAGCACAGTGATAGCCATCTGGTTTTAGACCAAGCCATGCTATCGTCCGTGCGTTCCGTACCCAACCAGCGTAACCAGGCCATTGCTACGCTGTTGGCTGAGTCTGGGTATTTAGATGATGTGGAAATGGCTTTAGATACCTACAATCACGTCTGCTGTTTGGGGGGAACCGTGAGTAGTTTGGCTTTATTAGGTAAGCTTTTGGCGCATAATTATAATCAATTATCTCCTCAAAATCGCTGTACTGTCAATGCCTTAATGATGAGCTGTGGGTTGTATCAAGCCTCCAGTCGTTGGGCTGTGGAGGTGGGAATCCCTACCAAGTCAGGGGTGAGTGGTGCGATGGTGGCAGTGGTTCCCTCTCAAGGCGCGATCGCTTGTTATAGTCCAGTATTAGATGAGAGCGGAAACTCAAAAGCCGGTTTATGGTTGTTACAGCAACTAGCGCAAGCACTCCAGTTGAGTGTGTTTGGTTAGCTCATCCAGATTAAGGACGAAAATTCCTCTCTCCTGACTCCTAACTCTATAGGACTTATGCATTTTCGACCTACTTACACCCTAATCGTAGGGGCATGACATACCATGCCCCTAGCTGTAGCTTTCAGTGATAAACCGAATCCCTAAGCCGCACTCATCACCATCGAGGGTTGCTCATGTTCAACGACAAACACATTCGCGTACAGATTCGCCATAATTTGCTTACCCTCCAGCGTCAGCTCTAAATAGCGCAGCGCATCTTTAATATAGGGATGAACACCATTCCAATAAAACTTGGAATAATTTTGGCGCAAGTCTCCCGGATGCTTATAACCCAATGCTTGGTTCACGCCAGTTTCTTCAAATTCGTAGAACAAGGCGCAAATCTTTTTCAGGTAACGCGGGTCTGAAAGCTGGCCGATTAAATCAGCCGCTCTAACCAAACCCGGACAGTTCATTCTATCTTGATGGTCTTCATCCTTGGGAACTGGGAAACGTGTCAGCTCGATATTGCGCTTAATCACCTCAGCATCAATGAGGATATGGCCACCAAAACGCTCTTCTATAAAACGTTTGCCTCGGTCTACATGGTAGGGAGTCAAAGACGCATCACTAGCACCGGGGGGTAAAGCCACCATTTCCTCCCCAACACCGGTAGCGTATAATCCTTCTGTGAGTCGGTCTTGTCGGCAGACTCCTTTCACATAGCCAATATCGTGGCAAAGTAAAGAAATCATGCCGTGCATCCAGTCTTCACAGGAAATTCCACCCTCGCGGATGTGCTTGCCTCGCAAGATTTCCTGTCCGACTAAGGTGACTAAGATAGTATGTTCAACATTATGGTAGAGAGCATCACTATTGGCGATATTTTCCAAAGCCATGCTACCTGCCCAGCCGATAATGTCAGCATAGTCAGATTTCCAGCCTCCATAAGTGCGGTGATAACCGTCTCGGATTTGCTGAACGAAGTGGTCAATTAATAATTGGGTTGGATCAAACATAAGAAGTTATATCAACGTGAGTCACAAGGGAATTGGCAAAGGGCAGCGGCTGATTGATGCAAGATATCCCAAGCTACCTCGGGCAGAGCACGTTGGGGATGAGGGCTCAATACCCTCTTTAGGAAATCTTGCTAAAAATTTCAGAAGCTGCATAAAGATTACTACTGAACCCGATATTTCTAATATCAAGGAAAATCTTAAATTCCGTTGTGATGAGGTTTTTTCAAATCCCGTGATAATGGGAGGTATGGCGTGTGAGGGAAGTCACAAGCTAGACAATGGCGCGTTGGAACGAGAAGAGTGGCAGATGGCTCTGTTCTCATCCGGACACCTTCTCATTAATTTTTAATCTTTTGTGCCATTGCACGGAATGCATTGAGTGTAACAAGGGTTGCCTTTGTTATACCTGTAACTCTAGTCATATTTATACCCTTATTTAGCAGTCTAATTCTTTAAGGTTTTCAAATATTCATCTCGATTGGCTGAGCAACCTAGGAGGATGGGAGAGTCAGTTTTTACAAAAGAAAAAACTATTGTCTATCCTCAACGCCATGTCAATCACCTAGAAAGTAACAAAGGCGACTAAACTCACCCACGAGGCTAGACACACAAAGCAGCCGCATGGAAGCGAATGTGGTCTTCGATAAAGGTGCTGATGAAGTAATAACTGTGGTCATAGCCTCCCTGCAAGCGCAAGGTTAGGGATTGGCCTACTTTTTCACAAGCTTGTTGAAACAATTCTGGGTGCAACTGCTGCTCTAAAAAAGGGTCAGCCGTACCTTGATCGATGAGAATTGGACGATGGTAATCAGCCGTTAAAATGAGTTCACTGGCATCGTGAGCACGCCAGTTTTCTACATTAGAACCTAGATAATGGCTAAATGCTTTTTGTCCCCAAGGGCAACGCATGGGTGCGGCAATGGGAGCAAAAGCAGAAACAGATTTGTATTGTTGGGGATTTTTTAAAGCACAGATGAGTGCGCCATGTCCTCCCATAGAATGACCAAAGATACCTTGTTTATTCGATTGGGAGGGGAAGTGCTCAGTAATTAAAGTGGGTAATTCTTGTACAACGTAACTATACATTTGATAATGGGATGCCCAAGGTTCAACGGTTGCATCGACGTAAAATCCTGCCCCTGTACCCAAGTCCCAATCCTTGTTTTCACCTGTAATTCCTGTATTTCGAGGACTGGTATCGGGGGCAACAATCATCAATCCAAGTTTGGCGGCAAAGGACTGCACTCCAGATTTAGTCATGAAGTTTTCTTCGGTGCAAGTTAAACCCGATAGGAAATAGAGGACTGGAACTTTTTCTGATTGTGCTTGAGGGGGTAAGTAGATCGAAAATCTCATTTCACTGTTACAGGTGTGAGATTGATGAGTATAAAAGCCAACTGTACCGCCAAAGCATTTATTTTCAGAAATGAGGCTAGGAGTTGTAGACATGAGCTGGGTTCCTAGAGATTTAGTTGTAGAGCTGAGCTTGTTCCGTTGTTATCTTCGCACAAGAATGTACATCTCCCTAACCTCGGTTAAATATGGAAAACTGAACCAAGAGTACTGTTTGGCTATTTTTCTACTCTTTATTAAGGTGGAGATTTTATTTTTCTATGGGTGATTAAACTTCTATTTATGTAATTCAAGTTAATTGATATATGTTTTGAGTTGTTATTTGTGTCGATTTTATTCACTTAATTTTCGTTATTTTTGAATAGCTGTTTACAAATTTATTTGTTTTGATTATTATTTTTTTGTTGTTTATTTGGATTGAAATATGAAGTCAATTCATCAAGTCGTTCGATTGAATTACACTCGGATTTCAGAAAGTGTGCAAGCAGACCTAATTTTTCTGTCTGAACTTGCGGCTCTAACAGAGGATGAACGGTTCAAGCAGTCGATTGCTGAGGTGATTTATCATCTCAATGATTTGTCGGATGCGATTAATTTGCAGCGACGGTATCTTAGTCCTCGCAATTGATGCTCAGTAATTTTTAATTCAGCTTTTGTTTACCCCCCTAGCCCCCCTTATTAAGGGGGGAATAAGAGGATTGAAAATTCTCTGAATCAAAAGGGAATAGCGTGAATGTTAGCCATTGCTTTGATGTTTTGAATTCATCAAGGGAGGCTAGGGCGGTTAACAAAGGTTGAGAGTATTAGCTCGTGTGTGAAGGGTGGGTGTAGTATGGTGCGATCGCCAATATTAATCTATTGCCCACCAGAATCTTGGATATAACCCACAACCTCGTAAGGACACGGCAATGCCCATTGGTGTCAATTTAACGTTAGCTGGGCGATTGAAACCGCAGCTATACAACCAAAACCCGCCTGCGCGGGTTATAACAATCTTGATTTTCCGTTAGTCCGCGACGGCGGACTTTGTTTTTATAAGTACCTAAACAAAATTAATTGTGCATCCCCACTGTCAAGAGATTGCTGTGCGCGTTGTGGCGTAATTTTTGGAGGATTGACCTCAACCCCCAACCCCTCTCCTGCGAGGATACCGCTGGCGAAATATTTCGTAATTTTGTAAAACGACTGAAAGCCCTCTCGCATCCCCAACATTGGGAGACTGAAATCTTGTTCCCCCCAGAATTGGGGGGCTAGGGGGGCTTAATGGGTGCCAGATCTGAATTAGTTAATTTAGTGGCATTCACTTTCGATAACTGCATCATGCCCCCCTAATCTCGCTAGTTGCTCTTTTGCCGTCAAATTTTCTTTCAAGCCCTCAGTGACAACAGCCTCACTCTCTAGTCTTAAGAACAGCAATTAGATCAAGATGTACCAGTTGGCGACGCACAATCAATCCGGAAATCACAGCAACACCAACCACCACAATTACAGCAAACACATAACTAGCTTGAGTAACAATCAAGGGAAAGCGATACAATTCTGTGTTGTAAGCCAAAGAAAGTAGAGCCGCCAACCCATAGCCCAGCAGTAAACCAGGGGGAATGGCAACCAGTGTGAGTAATGCTTGCTCACCCAACAGAATGACGGCAATTTGTGCCTGGGTAAAGCCAATAATGCGGAGTGTTGCTAGTTCCCGACTGCGTTCAGAGAAGGCAATGCGGGCGGTATTGTAAATCACTCCAAACGCAATTACACCCGCGAAGATGATTTGGATCGTAGTGGAAACCGACTGACTTTGGGCGATTGTATTTTCAAACCGACTAATCATCGCCTGTTTCATCGCTACACTGGCAACCGCCGGCGTTTGTTTGAGGCGGGTGTAGAGGGGATCGAGTTGCTGGGAATCGACTGCCAGAAATGCCCCGGAAATTGTACCGCCTTCTGAGCACAACCGATTGAGCGCGTGAATATCCATGTAGGCGGAAACACCCAACAGTTCATCCACAGTACCCACCACCGGAATTGTACGAGTGGGTCGGGCTCCTTCTAACACTTCTACTGTTAAAATATCCCCTGGAGTCACCCCTAATACTTCTGCTAATTTAGTCGTCAGCAACAAGCCATCTGGAGGCAAATCTACGCGATTGAGGTGGCGATCGATTAACCGCCGTAACTCACCATTCGGTTGAAGTCCCATAATTGCCACTTGACGAGAGCGGTGTTCAAACCGTAGTTTCACCCCCACACTGCGGAAAGGTTCAGCATACAAAACCCCTGGCAGATGAGCGACTTCGTAGCGGGCACGGGCGGGTCGAGGTTCATTAAATACCAGCGTGACATCATCCCGTTGCACAATATAAAACTGTACTTGAATTAAATAGTTAATCGCATCAAAGGAGTAACGACCCACCAACAAAATCGCAACGGCAACAGTAATACCCAGAATTGATAAACTAGATTGGACAGGTTTACGCTCCAAATTACGCAGAATAATCCGCATCACCGGAGACAGCCAGGATTGCAAACCTAACCGTTCCATCAGCGTTGCCCGAAACTGAGGCGGGGGTTCCGGACGCATGGCTTCAGCAGGGGGAAGGGATACGGCTTTCCATACCGCCATAAATGCCCCCAAAATAGCAGCGCCCCCACTGATGGTGATGGCAGTTAGGATGAGAGTCGGACTCATGGCATAACGCAGCACGGGAAATTGATAAAACTGAGTAAAAACCCCGGTGAGCAAAACTCCTAACCATAGCCCCAAACCGGTTCCGATCGCGCCCCCTACTAATACAATCAGTAAGACAAATTTCAAAAAATGCCAGCCGATCGCCCCATTACTATACCCAAATGCCTTAAGTACCGCGATCTGATCTCGTTGCGTGCTAATTAAACGCGACAACAGGATATGCAACAAAAAAGCACCAATCCCCAGAAACAGAGACGGCATAATTGTGGCAGTGGCTTGCAATTGGGCAATATCATCGGATAGGAAGCGATTAGAAACCTGGTCTTTTTGGGGATATGCACCCCAACCCCCGAATGGTTTGAGCAATTGGTCTAAGCGAAAAATCACCTCCTCGGGCTGGGTTCTGGGCGTTAGGGATAGCGCCACATCATTAAAAGCCCCATCCATGTTGAACGCAGTGCCTAATGCTTCCCGTCCCATCCAAAACACGCCAAAATTTTGGTTATCGGGAAAGAAATCTCCCGGTCGAATTTCATATACATATTCTGGCGACAAGGCGAAACCCACTAACCGCAGTTTCTGCCAACGTCCATTAATCACCGCGCCCAGAGTATCTCCTAGTTGCAACTGATTTTCTTTGGCAAAGGCTTCACTAACAAGAACTTCATCCGGCCGTCCCGCTTCGATGTAACGCCCTTTTCGGATGAAAATATCATTGAGCATCGGAGTCTGTCGTTCTGGAATGGAGACTAACCGACCCGTACCTGGTGCTTTGCGTCCGGGTATATTTAGGGTGACATCCACTACCACTCGTGTCTGCACCTGAGCAACTCCCGGAATCGCTTGAATTTGCTCTCGCAAGGAATCAGGTGCGCGTTTAAGGGAGGCAAACACCTCGGCAAACCGATATTGCTCGTAATAGGTAGATTGGGACAATTGCAGCGATTCGTAGGCACTCTGCATCGAAACAAAGCTAGCAATACCGCAGGCTACCACCAATGCGATCGCTAAAATCTGCCCCCACCACTGGCGCAAATCCCGTAATAGTTTGCGATCGAGAGACTTCATTTCATCTCCTGATTCACCGTCCTACTGTATTCCCATTTGCCTGAAGGCTTTGATTACCGCAGATAGCCTTAAAACTAAGGTTTTACTGGATAAGTATTGATTTTCCAATTGTTTTGACCTACAGGACAGGCTGAACCTAAATTACTGATATTCCATTCAATGGAAGCATTATTGTCATTTTGCCAAGTAATTTTTATAGTACCAACACAGTTATCTGTATTTCCAGACAGTTCAAAATCTCCTTTTAAGGTATCTCCAGGCATACAGCCTCCTGCTTTGGGAGAAGGAAATATAATCTTTCCTGTCAATGGTTGTTGATTTTTACCAAAAATCGTTTGTACAGAACTAAGGTGGCTAGTTCCCCAACAAATTTGATCTAAGTTTTCAATCCGAGTTAAATTACTTTGAGAACGCCAAGTTACGCTTGTTTTTTCAGAAGAATGGGGAGAATTTTTCGTTATTTGTTGTTCAGTTTGATTTTGTTCTTCTTGACTACTTTTACTTACTGATGTATGAGATGGATTAGTAGGTTCACTTTGAACCCGCGTATTCAAATCTGTATCCTTTTGTGACGGTAGTTCTAGTTCATCTTCAACCTGAGATTTGGAGCCAACCTGAGATTGAGCGTTACATTCGGAAACAGTAACGATTATCCCAGAACCTTTTTCTGCTGCATTCATCCACGCTCCACAGTTGGGTGGAATATAAACACCTTTGAAGCCAGGAGCAAGAACCACATAACGAACTTTCTCTCCGTGAATAATTTTTAACTTTGTGTTTCTTGGTAAATCTTCAGGAGGCTTTTTTACAGTGAATTCTCCTGCTGGAGTTATAACACCTGTCGTAATCTCTAAATTAAATTCTCCACTTTTAATATCCCTTGAAATTGCTAAAGGAAGTCCATGAGGCTTGAATTCAATTGCAAAGCCACCATTTTCTGAAAGTTCTTTTGGTCTATCTTCAAATTCTCCTTTAAACATAGAATGCGCTTTCAGAAAACTTTCGCCAGAGTCTGTTATATCTTGAGGAGATTGTTGATTACTAATATCTTGCAAAAACCCTAACCATTCACTGTGAAAATTTTTCATTGAAGCCGGAGGCAGGACAGAATTCAGAGTAGACAGTTCTTCCTTGCTAATATTCTTTAGTTTGGCATACTCCTTGTTTATAATTTTATTTTGTTCCTCTTCACGCTCAATGTTACTTGTCTTTTTAGAATTTACCGATAGTGCATATGCTTCAAGCAACTTGCGTGTACTATTTACAGTATCTGTCCAAATCGTATTGAATTCCTGGTAATAGCCCAACTCTTCAGGATTTAGTGGTTCGCCTTCTTGAGAAGAAGAACTATCTCCACATCCAACAATAACTAACATTGTTGACAATAAGGTTACTGTATAAAAATTTTGCAGCGTTAATTTTTTCCAGAACATACTTATATAGTGAGTCCAAAGAAGTTGTTTATTTCGATGTCTGAAACCATAACGTGAAATATCTTCCATGAGTGAATTATATACTTTATGGCTTACTGTTGTGTCTGCTGCCTTAAATCGATAAGCCTGATTCACCGTCCTGCGGTCAAAACGCTTGCAGCCGTCAGTTTCAAGGAAGAAAGCTGGGGCAATTGGATGGGTTGATCGCCTTGGTAAGTTGTCGAACATTTAACTTGTATATTTAATCTTTCTATCGCATTTAATGATGTGATAACTGGCATTATGCAACTTAAATACACATCAGCTTAGCTGATACCCGCAGGTTTACTGCGGCACCTGAACCAGATTTGCAACTTCCGTACCTAACCGAGTAAAGTGGCTGGGATTTAGAGTTAACAACACCTCTACTTCAGACTTTAAAGCCGCCTGAGCGATTAAAGCTTGACACCCTCACCGTCCTGGAAGAACGGTGATTCCCTACCAGTCGAACAATTT
>CAZPRJ010000122.1:0-15141 GCA_964588805.1 uncultured Microcoleus sp.
GGTACAGGCAGTGGCTATCACCCCCGACGGCAAACAGGTAGTTTCTGGTTCATGGGATAACACCCTCAAAGTCTGGGATTTGCAATCGGGAGCCGAACAATTCACCCTCACCGGACATAGCTCCTTGGTACTGGCAGTGGCTATCACCCCCGACGGCAAACAGGTAGTTTCTGGTTCAGGGGATAACACGCTCAAAATCTGGGATTTGCAATCGGGAGCCGAACAATTCACCCTCACCGGACATAGCCACTCGGTACAGGCAGTGGCTATCACCCCCGACGGCAAACAGGTGGTTTCTGGTTCAGGGGATAACACCCTCAAAGTCTGGGATTTGCAATCGGGAGCCGAACAATTCACCCTCACCGGACATAGCTCCTTGGTACTGGCAGTGGCCATCACCCCCGACGGCAAACAGGTGGTTTCTGGTTCACTTGATAACACCCTCAAACTCTGGGATTTGGAGAGTGGGACGGACATTGCCAGTTTTAGTGGGGATGGTGCGTTATACTGCTGCGCTGTTGCACCCGATAAAGTAACCATTGTCGCAGGTGAGGCATCAGGGCGAGTGCATTTCCTACGCTTAGAACAATGAATCATCCATCTAGGTGATTCCATAGCATGAGGTGAACGCCAGCATCAATCTGTAATCTATAAATTGTGACCGATTACAAGACTAGGAACGAGTAGCATGGGCTTTTATTCAGAAGTTCTTCTCCCCAGATTATTAGATTGGAGTATGTCCAATCCTCAATTTTCTGACTACCGCCAACAAGTTTTATCCCAAGTCTCCGGAGACGTTCTAGAAATTGGCTTCGGTACAGGATTAAATCTCCCCCATTATCCTAATCAAATTGAAAAAGTCACCACCATTGATGCCAATCCCGGCATGAATAGCTTGGCAGAAAAACGCATTCAAGCCTCTTCACTGCAAGTCGATAATAAAGTCCTCAATGGCGAAAATCTACCCATGCCTGACAATAGCTTTGACAGCGTTGTAAGCACCTGGACACTGTGCAGTATTGCCAATGTAGACCAAGCATTACAAGAAATTCACCGCGTTCTCAAACCAGGAGGAAAGTTCTTCTTCATTGAACACGGACTCAGTGAAGAAGAAAACATTCAAGTCTGGCAAAATCGCCTAACTCCCTTGCAAAAAGTCATCGGTGATGGCTGTCATTTTAATCGGAATATTGAACAGCTTGTTAAAAATCATTTCCAAACTGTTACTTTAGAGAAGTTTTATGCTCCAAAAACTCCTAAAGTTGGAGGATATATGTACAAGGGAGTCGCGACTAAAGGGTGAAGTGATTTTATATTAATTTTTCGTCAATATGCTACGCAATCCGATCCCCCTAAATCCCCCTTAAAAAGGGGGATTTAGGGGGATCGAACTCTAAAAACCATTACAAAAATAATCCAAATCCCAAATTTCAAGCCTCTCGTCCCGATGCCCATTTATCCCGCCATTTTACCGTCCCTTCACTCGCAACCACCCAACGACGAGCAACGATATTTTCTCTTAATGGAGACTGACCTTCCCGCAACATGACATACTTATAAGCAATCGGTTTACCCGCACTTTCATTAAAGGGAATTTCAGCGAACCAAGTATTCGTATTAATGTACTCCAATTCGTAAGCCTTAGCGATATCCCAATTCCCTAATTCCGGACAATCTCCAATCACAACAATGCGTTCACCCGGTTGAGTTTGTACCCCATTCAATTGTGCGCGGACAATAGTTTGTGCCTTAATTCTCTCCCCAACGTGACTAATAACAATTAATTCCTTAGACTCCAGTTCTAGGTTGTATAGCATTCCATCGACAACCTCAAATTTTCGGCGCGATAATACTTCGGTATGCTCCCCATCCGGTAACTCGGTTTCTACCGCTTCCAACTTCACCGCTTCCCCACGATTCATCGCTACAAATAATATACAATCCCGGTAACGTCGAACATAACAATAGACATCAGGAGTAATATATTTTTGCCACTGACTCCCCATCGATACCGCCGGATTCAGACGCCGTAAACCCGCAAGTAAGCGAATATCTCGATAAATTTGAGTATCAGTATCCCAACTTTCCATCATCGGACGGTTGTAGGGGTCATTATTACCATAAGGATTCATATCTCCATTCGTATCATTGTGGAGATATTGCTCCGTACCATAGTAAATGCAAGGGATACCGCGAGAGGTCATAATAATTGCGATCGCCAAACGTAAAATATCAGGGTCAGGGTTTAACGTTTGGAATCGGTGCATATCATGATTATCAATAAATGTAATCAGTTCCGTTGCACCATAATAACAGTGGTCTTGGTCAAAAATATCTTGAACTAAATGAAATCCCGCTTCATCTCCTGCGCCTAATGCTTGTCGAATTGCCGTTGCTAAACCAAAATCTAGAATCGACATTCCCGATTCATTCACAAATTCCACCGACCGGTCATCACTGGGGTGGCTATAAATCCATTCTCCAAAGATAAAAACATCCGGTCGATGGGTGAGAATATCGGCATTAAATTCTTGCCAAAACCAAATCGGCATGTGCTTCACTGTATCTACCCGCAAAGCATCCACACCTCGGTCTAACCATTGCTTAATGGCTGACTTTATATAATTTCGATACTCAATATTATTTTCATTGAAGGTTGCTAAACCCGATAATTCACAATTTTGTACCTGCCAGTCATCTTCCCAGTTTGTCACTTCACCATAATGGTGATACCAGTTATTTTTATCATTATTAAAATCGGCAATTTTTACCCCATCATCAAACAATTCACCCTTCTTGCCGCTAAAATCTGGATTACTGTGATTGCACACAATATCTAGAATAAATTTCATATTTCGTTTGTGTAGCTCTTCAATTAATTCATCAAAAATTGTATTTCTTGTATCTTGTGTTTTATTCAGCGAAGGGTCATCAGTCTGACGGATAAAACGAGGATTGATGCGCTTAAAATCCTTCGTCCAGTAGCCGTGAATTGCTGCACTTTCAACAAATAAAGCTTCAACTTGTTCAAATAAAGGAGTCAACCAAATAGCCGTCACACCCAAATTTTTTAAATAATCCAGCTTATCAATAATTCCCTGTAAATCTCCTCCCCAATATTTACCCCATTCCTGCCTTTCGGGGTCATACAGTTCTGGATTAGGGCCTTGATTATTGTCCGGATCGCCATCATTGAATCGGTCTACAACGATAAAGTAAATCGTCTCTTGACGAAACTCAATATCCCTCGTGTATAAAAACTCTAAATCTATTTCGCTTTCGGTTGGAGTTTCAGTGATTAGAGAATCAACTTGCTGTTCAAATTTTTTCTCGGAGATTTCATATTGATCGGATGAAGCTTTAGAGGGAGGAGGCGTAGATACCATATATTTAGCAGGCTAGTGTAAGAGATGGGTTTGATTTTGCAAAATTGACAACTTCAAGCTATATCTGATAGCTCAGACACAGTAAATAAGATTTTACAAAAGGTTTTAAATCTTGTACAGCCTGCTTATCATCTATCTTTAGATAGATGTAAAATTTGTCTTTATCTATTACTTACTAGATTCTTTGTCGATATATTCTCGCCAGTATTTTAACTTACCATTCTCAAGTTCAAAAATGATGGCATCTTCAGCTTGAGATGTTTCTCCGGTTTCTTTCTTCGTTTCCCTCCAAGTCCATTCAACCGCACACTGATTACCATTAGCGATAATCCGTTTGATTGTTACCTTTGTATCTTGAAATTCTGCAAAGTAACTCTCGGCTGATTCTTTGATTTTGTCTTTGCCTCTCAAGCGGGAACCTGGCACGACAAACAATCCATCCTCCGCAAAATCAGCGATGATTTGATTACTATCAGCAGTTTCCCAAGCTTTCGCCTGTCTTTCTACAAGTTGTTTAATTTTGGGGTCAACTGGATTAATTTCTGGGGATTGCATGGTTATCGAATCATTCAGTAAATTGGCACTGGCTGGAGGAAGGTTAAAGGTAAGAGAGATGAGGAAAAGAAGGCAACATAAGCCCGAACTTATAAACGTTCTTAACATACACATACATATAGAATTAGCATCAGCCTCAAAAAATCTAATTTTTAGTTTGTAGTAAGGGCTTTAGCCCTTCTACAAGGCATCAAGACATCATTACAAACTCTTCACCTTTTCCAGAAATTTACCAAACTCAGCTATCTTCGTGCTATCCCTATCAAACAACTGTTACACAAACTGCAACTCTCAAAAATCCAATCATTAAATCAGCCATACTGGCGACTATCAGGATTTTTGCATAAGTAACAAAACAGATAGCGATAAATAGAACAGCAACCCCCCACAAATTTACCGATACCAACTTGCCATCCTCTATCCCTATTACCTAGCTCCACATTGCGAGGTTATCCGATGAACCACTCCACCCATTCCCCATTCAAACTCAACTTGCTCCTGAGTACCTTCCTAGGAGGGCTGCTTTTAGCCAGTTGTAGCCAGACAAGTAAGGCTCCACTTGAAGAGATGGCCAGCATTAAAAGTGCACCTCAGGAAGCGACATCCAACCCATCTGAACAAAAGGCAAATCAAGTACCAGAATCTCGTCCTCAACTGGTGAAAACGGCTGACATTTCCCTACTTGTCCAGTCCATTGATGACACACTGCAACAAACCTCTCAAATTGTCGAACAACAACAAGGAGATGTCCTCGGTCTACAAGATGAAAAACCCGAAAGCGGAGGCCGCCAAACCGCATCCATGCGAATGCGAGTCCCGCAAGCAAGACTAGAAACTACCCTCGATGCCCTAGCCAAACTCGGAACTATACAGAATCGCACCCTCACAGCAGAAGATGTTACCAATCAACTGGTAGACTTCCAGGCACGACTGCGAAACTTACGACAAACCGAAAACTCCCTACTTCAGATTATGAACCGTTCTGGCTCAGTGGGAGATGTCCTCAAAGTTGCCCAAGAATTGAGCAAAGTCCGGGAATCTATCGAACAAATTGATGCCCAACTTAAAAGCTTAACCAACCGAGTTGCCTACTCCACCATCAACTTAACCCTAGAATCTGCCGTTTCCAGTACCGCCCCACAACAACCTCTAGGAGTACAAGTTCAAGACACTTGGAATAGTGCAACTCATTCTGTAGGCGAACTTACATCAGATTTGCTTAGTTTAGCCATTTGGCTGGTGGCTTACAGTCCCTATTTGCTCATATTAGGAGCAGCAGCTTGGTTTACCCAACATCGGCTGAAAAAGCAGTCATCGCCATCTATCTCTATCCGTCACCCCTCTAACTCCAACCCCATTACTGAAGGAGAAGATAACAATTAAACTTGACCAATTTTTGAATTCAAAATTCTGTATAGAAAATAGGGAGTCAGGAGTCAGGAGTCAGGAGTCAGAAGTCAGGAGTCAGGAGTCAGGAGTCAGGAGTATGTCTATTTTTTTCTTCCCCTGCACCCCCGCCCCCTCGCACCCCCGCACCCCCGCACCCCCGCACCCAACCTACTCCTCACTCGATTGAAAACTAGGTCGGTGTCCATCGGGATAAATCGTTGAACTATCTAAGCAAGCATTAGAAAGGTCTGCATGCTGGCTGCGAAATAAGTTACTACCACTCAATCGAGCATTGTTCAAGTTTGCCTTATTCAAATTTGCACCACTTAAATCCGCATGACTCAAGTTGGCATCGCTCAAGTCAGCATTCCCCAAGTCCGCACCTTGCAGATTGGCACAGGATAAATTTGCACCCCGCAGATTGGCACGCCGCAACGTTGCTCGAAATAAGTTAGCGTCCTGAAGGTTGGCATCCGCTAAATTAGCTTGATAAAGTTGTGCATCGCTCAACTGCGCTGCCTGAAGTTGGGCTTTGTGCAAGTCGGCATGACTTAAGTTAGCATAAGGTAAATAAGTTTTGTGTAAGTTGCTATCGCTTAAATCAATTCCTGGTAGATTGGCTTCAAACAAGTCAGCCTCACTAAGATCAATGCTACTAAAGTCTCGTGTCCCACTGGCATACTGAGCGATTAACTCTGCTCCACGAATTTTCTTCATCGGCGCTTCAACTTAGATGCCTCTCTGCTCCTGAAAGGCTTAGGGTCGCAATTGGGGTCAGTATTTATGCTTAATGTTTCTGCATCTTCTAAAGTAAGCTACTGTAGCGCAAGACACATTTGTTATAATATTTTTTTAATATTTGTAAATTTTTATGTGTTATTTAACGGCTAAGATTGACAAAACGAGAATTTTATTATCACTTTTTCTAATACTTCTTGATGCTGATCAACAGATGCTCAATATTGGATTAACCTTATAAAAGTAGAAACTCTATAAATAGAAACAGAGACTTGAGGCAATTGATGGGGGAATGTGTCACCTAATCAGTCTAGAATCATCATTTCTAGGTCAATTCGGGTTGAGAAGACTTTGACCTGATGGGTGACTTTGGAATAGCAAGATGAAGGCAAAAGGTAAACGTATTCAAAACTACTATGTCAGAACTGCGACTATCAATTGCTCAACACTACCACGAACGCACTAAATATTATCCCGAAACGATCGCCGCCCGAAGTAAGGCTCTCGATTGGGAGAAGCAACCCATACCCTACAAAGACTATAAAGTTGGAGCCTCAATTGACTTCAAGCCCTTCATCAAAGAAAACCCCAAGTCCTTTTTAGACGAGCCCGGCCAGACTTTGTGGCGACTGTCGCAGCTCCTATTTTGCAGCTATGGCTTGACAGCACGAGTACCAACGATGATGGGGCCTCCTTTATATTTACGAGCCGCCCCTTCGGCAGGGGGTTTATATCCGGCGGAGATATACTTAGTCAGTCGCGGTACACCCGCCTTACCAGCAGGACTTTATAACTATCAATGTCGAACCCATTCCTTAGTCCATTTTTGGGATAGTTCAGTTTGGCCAGCGCTGCAAGAGGCTTGCTTTGGGCATCCAGTATTAGAGTCAACCGACTTAGCGCTGGTGATTACATCGGTTTTCTATCGTTCGGCGTGGCGCTACGAAGACCGAGCCTATCGGCGGATTTTTCTAGATACGGGTCATATTTTAGGCAATATTGAACTTGCCTCAGCCTTGACCCATTATCGGCCGCATTTGATTGGGGGTTTTTGCGATGAACAGGTTAATAACTTACTCTATCTAGACCCAGATGCTGAAGGAGCTAGTGCCGTAGTTCCCCTGGCCGATCAACTCCATCAACGCCAATCCTTATCCCCCACCCCTACAATTTTGCCCTCTTCCACACACCTTGAGTATCCCGAAATTCCGGAAGGAGACTTGTTAGGTTACTTACATCAGGCGACACAAATTGTCCCACCGCAAAATTGGGACACCCAAACCCAAAAACTCCAATCTCAAGCGCCAAACGAACAAGCGGAAGATAAATATAATTTTCCCTTTTGTACCAAAGTCTCAACCGCAACCACACCCATCCGTTGGGAGCAAGGGAATCTACAGGAATTTCCTATGCAAGCGCTGGAGAACACCATCATCAAACGGCGATCGACCCGTGCCTACAATGGTGCCAATCTCAAGCTGAATGAACTCGAAGCCATCCTAGATTTTACCTATCAGCCTCAGCACTATGTTGACCAAGGATTAGATGGTGCGCCCGATTATTTCGATTTGAGCTTGATTGAAACCTTTGTGGCTGTTTCAGGAGTAGCGAACTTAGAGGAAGGATGTTACTATTATGCTCCCAAAGCTCAAGAATTACGGCAAATTCGGTTTAAGAACTTCCGACGCGAGTTGCACTACTTGTGCTTGGGACAAGAGTTAGGACGAGATGCGGGAGCCGTTGTGTTTCATACCGCCGACTTGAAAAAAGCCGTGAACCAATATGGCGATCGCGTTTACCGCTACCTGCACATGGATGCCGGTCACTTAGGCCAACGGATGAATTTAGCAGCGATTTACCTCGGTTTAGGCGTTAGTGGTATTGGTGGCTTTTTTGATGACCAAGTGAATGAGGTTTTGGGGATTCCCACTGATGAGGCTGTGCTATATATCACCACTCTCGGACGCCCTCGAGGAGGTTAGGGTCAGGAGCAACTTTTAATGAGTACTCATTATTTCCCCATTATTAACTCATCCTTTCTCCATTATTATTTGAAGAAAGCTAAATAGGAAGGTCGCTATGAGTACAGTTCTCGTAGTCGAGGATAGTCTGCCCCAGCGAGAGATGATCTCAGAACTTCTCAAAGCCAACGGACTCAATGTGATTGTGGCCAGTGACGGTGTGGAAGCCCTAGAACACGTTCAATTATTTGCTCCGGATTTGGTGGTTCTTGACATTATCATGCCTCGGATGAATGGCTACGAACTCTGCCGCCAGCTCAAAACTAACTCCAACACCCAAAACTTAGCCGTGGTAATCTGTTCGATTAAAAAAGAAGAAGTCGATCGCTATTGGGGTATGAAGCAAGGCGCTGATGCCTATATTTCTAAGCCATTTCACCCTCAGGAGTTAATTGGTACTGTTAAACAGTTGCTCCGAGATTAGGCAATTCTCGCATTCAATGCGGAGGAAACCCACTCAGAGCAAGTCTGTTGGCAACTGTTACCCTGCAATTTGTAAGCACGATAAGCTTAGTAGCTGTGAGAAGGAGTTCTCGGAGCTAGATGTGCATAGGAGTGTTTTTTTTCTATTTTCCTCACTCTTGTTGTGGAACGTTTCTGCCTGAAAAAGGTCTTGGGATCGCGTAAAGCATAATATCTATTTTTCACTGACGAGCGATCGCATGATTACATCCTTGTTCCAGGGGAGCATTCGTTGCTTAGGAACATTACTTTTACTGAGCTATTTCACCGGACAACTAACACCCTTAGCTGCATTCGCCCAGAATGAAAGCAGTACAGAGGAACGCCCAGTTGATTGCCAAGCGCAGCGTGATCAAACCGCTCAATCCACTGTCTTTGAATATAGCCAAAAGGCAAAAGATTTCATCAATGCTAAAAATCCCCAGGAAGCTGCCAAAGCTCTAACGCAGACATTCCGAACCCTTGCAACGCTAGAGAATACCCAACTTCAAACAGGAATAGTTGAGGACATCGTGATTACGGTGAATAACGATGCCTCAGTATTAGATAATTTTGTGAGCCAATCGGTTGAGACAAAGCAAACAGAACCCGTGGCACAGGTTTTAGCCCAAATTTTACCGATTGTACAAAACTGGAGCCAAGGTTATAGTTCGACTAAAACCAATGCCTTAGCGGCGATCGCTCGTCAGTATGCCACAATTGGGCAGACTCAAAAAGCGCTCGAAATCATCCCTCAAGCGGTACAATCTGCCAACTTTATTCAAGGCGCTGAGTTCAAAACCATTGCTCTGACGGATATTGCTCGCGCATATCTAGCAGTCGGACAAAATGAACAAGCAAAGAAAATTCTGACCCAATCTCTATCCTTTGCCCAGGCCATTGCCACTCCTGATCCCATGCGTAAGGGGCAAGTCTTGGTTCCCATTGCCGTAACTTATGCCAAAGCTGGAGAATATAACCAAGCCCTTCAGGTCGCGCAAAGTATCCTGAATGCAGATTACTACAAAGCCAATGCGATCGCAGAAATTGCCAATCAATACACTCAGGCAAAGCAGTTAGAGTCAACCCTCCAAGTTGCGCGAACTTTGGAACTCCCAGACACAAAAGCCAAAACCTTAGCCACTATTGCTGCTAATTTTGCCAAAGCTGGACAGCCAGAGCAAGGGACGAATATCTTTCGCGAAGCCGTGCAGAGCGCTCAAACCCTTCCGTCTGATAATGATAGAAGAGTATATGTCTTGGCTGAAACCCTCCTCACCTATGCTGCCGCAGGCCAATTGGATGCTGCACTAGAAGTAGCTCAAAGCCTCGATAGTGCCTACATGAAAGCAAGAACACTCTCGGAAATGGCAACATTGTACGCCAAGGCAGGGAAACAAGCACAAGCCGCTCAACTCGTCTCCCAAACGTTAGAGTCAGCGAAAGAAGTTCAGGATACCACTCAAAAAGACAGAGTTTTAGACGAGATTGTTACTAACTATCTCAAAGCCGGACGGTATGAGGATGCCTTTCAAGCCTCTCAACTTATCCAAAATGATAGTTATGAAACCAACAAAACAGCCATTCTGCTGAAAATTGTTACCCAAGCGGTAGAGGCGGGACAATACGGGCAAGCACTAAAAATTACTCAAGCACTAGAGCAAGGTTATATCGATCAGCGCAATACGGCATTGCGACAGATTGCTTTGGGTTATGGGAAAGCAGGAGACTATAATCAGGCGATTGAAATTGCTCAAACAATCCAAAATTATGGTTCAACATACACCTATCAAGCTAGAACCCTAGCCGCGATCGCCAATATTTTACTGCAATCTGGGCAAGCCTCTCGTGCAACTGAACTGTATGCTCAAGCAACTCAAGTCGCGAACTCCTTAGAATCTCCCGGTAGTAAAGCTGAGGCATTAGCTGCCGTTGCTTTAGAGTATGCCATTTCTCAACAGACGAATAAAGCCTCTGAACTTTTATCCCAAGCCTTGCAACTTGCTCAAACTCAAAACGATGCTTCTAGTGTTTCTTATTCGTTGCGGCAAATCGTAGAAGAGTACATGCGGGCAAAACAATACAACTTTGCCCTTCAGATTGCTCAATCGATACAGGAACCCTATGAAAGAAGTAGTAGCTTGCAGGGAATCACAACTCAATATCTGGAAGCTGGACAATACAATCAAGCACTTCAGGTTGTTGAGATTTTTAATACTCCTGAAGAAAAAGTCAGGCTACTTCTGGCGATTACCAACAAATATATCCAAGCTCAACAAATCAACAACGCAACAAACCTTTTAGCTCAAGCCTTACAACTGACTCAAACGATTGAAGGGCCTGAATCAAAAATCATTGTTGTCAAGGCGGATTACGACGGTGAGGGTAATATAATTAGTAAAACTGAAGTCGATGATACCAACGATCGAGGCAGTTTTATTGAGGAAATTGCGCTGAAATACGCTGAAATTGGTCAAGAGAGCCAAGCCCTGAAAGTTGCCCAATCTTTGGAAAATGTTACTTATCGCAACTATTTAAAACAACGAATAGGTTGTTATAGGTAGTAAGTATTGAAGGGAAATGTAATCCGCTACAAGTAGGGGCAAGGTATGCCTTGCCCTTACGAAGATGGCGTATTAGGGCAGAAACTATGTAAGTCCTATTACATAATCATTCTCCCCTGCTCCTCCGCAAGCATAGGGGAAATAGAGCATGATTTAGTATTACTGGGCTTTACTAAAGTTTCATCCATTTTGAGCCAATCATCAAACCTTCTTTATATAATTTCGGGACAAAAACAGAGATGCTAAGAATATAGGAATAAGTGAGTAGGATACTTGTGATGATGAATGAAGACATAAAAGAAGCTTTTGTCGCTGCTGCACTGGAAACATTTAACAAGCTTTCAGAGTGTCCCGATCTCAAGAATTATCGAGTTTATTGCGAACCAGAAAAAAGCCCCCAGAGAAAATCCACCTCCCGAGTCAAACACCTTAGAAAAAGTCCCTCTAAAGCGAAGAATGTATCTTCACTACCGTTTCGTTGGGTGTTAGTGGTATCAGCACAAAAATCTGCACACGAATATACGCTAAAAGTTCAAGGATATCGAAAGGCTTAAATTCCCCCAATTGTGCATCGGCTTTTAGTGGTTTGAATATTGAATTCAAGCGTTGTTTAATCAGGTAGTGGATGATTATAAAAGTTGGGATATTGGGCATCAACTTGATGGGCTTTTTTGGCAATTTTGTTAAAGGAAGCGTGAGCAAGTTTGAATTGCTTAAAAAGCTTCTGCGGGTCCCAGAGGTGGGTAGTTGGTAACTGTTGCCCCATTGCTTTGAAGACTAATCCAATCGGTACATTGATTTCATCTTGAAGTTTGAGATAACGGGCGAACAGTGGACTATAAGCCGCAATGAATGAGCCAACCCCACCCCGTATTTGCGGCCAGCCAATGTAATAAAGTCCCTTATAATCGTCAAGAAACGAACCCCCGTAACATTTAACCACTGCTCCCTCGACACGCTGAAGTTCCTGAGGTAGGAAGGGATAAGTCACGTAATAGCCAGTCGCACAAACAATTAAGTCAAATTCCTCAAAACTTCCATCGACAAACTCAACTTTCCCACCCTTAAGCTGACGCACAGCAGGCTTGGGAATGATACGACCATGTTTGATGTAGTAAGGTACTTCACTGTTTATAGTAGGGTGTTTATCAAAAATTCGATGATTTGGCTGGGGTAAACCATAGTCAGAATGCTTACCAAATGTCAGGCGTATAATGCCATAAACTGTCAACCGACCAACCCATTCTGGCATCGGTAGCCTCCCTGATTTGCCCAGATCTGCAACTGGAACTCCAAGAAATGTCTTCGGAATGAACCATACCGATTCGCGCATACTCAAGACACATTTAGCACCTACCCGCGCCGCTTCTGCGGCGATATCACAAGCTGAGTTTCCGCCACCAATCACCAGAACTCGTTTACCACGCAGTTGATCGGGCCGTTTGTAATCTTTGGAATGGATAATCTCTCCGTTAAATTCTCCCTCGAATTTAGGAAAACGTTTGCACCAGTGATGTCCGTTGCAGGCTAATATCCCTTTGTAAATTCGTTGTTCCCCATTGGCGAAGGTAACTTCCCAGAAATTATTTTCAAT
This sequence comes from uncultured Microcoleus sp., assembly GCA_964588805.1. GTDB lineage: Bacteria > Cyanobacteriota > Cyanobacteriia > Cyanobacteriales > Coleofasciculaceae > CAZPRJ01. The sequence goes on from CAZPRJ010000122.1 coordinate 12,689, forward strand.
CGGTCGCACATAATTAACAGTACGATTGAGTTCAATATGCTGGCGTAAATCAAAATGCTCGGCAAAAGCATTGAGATAATCCCGCATATTTTGAGCGCTGGGGAAGTCGGGATAATCTTCCGGCATGGGAAAATGAGTAAATTGGGTAATCTTGCGGGATGAGATGATATGAGCAGTTTCATAGACACCGTGATACCAATTGCCACCAATATCATCACTGGCATCGACTTGATCGTAGGAAATATCAGCATCCTTAAGTGCTTGAGCCATGCCTAATCCTACAAAACCTGCCCCAATAATTAAATGTTTATCAGTGGTATCAATGATTTGCATCGTTCTGCCGGACTTACTTACCTGTACCACTTTTTATTCTCCTCGTGAACTTGTTGCCGATCCAGTCCAAAAACCAGGGGGAGTATCGTTTCAGAACATGGACATTTTTAGCGATCGCATCGGGAAATACGTGCAGTTTATTCTGAACAATACCTCGAATCGTTTCGCGCATAACATTCGCTGGATCAGTTATCCAGTGTTCTGGTAAATCCTGGTTTCCCTCGCCTAGTGTGCCATATCGTTGTGATTGCAGAATGGGAGTGCGGCTGAAAAACGGATAAACGACTGTCACTTTGACGTTATAAGCTTTCACTTCATTAAAAAGTCCTTCACTAAACCCTCTTAACCCAAACTTGCTAGCTGCATAATGAGTTAACCCAGTCACTGCCGACCAGCCTGCTACTGAGGAAATATTGACAATATGGCCCTTTTGACGCTCAATCATATCCGCCGCAAATAGTGCGCTTAACCGCATTGGTGCCATTAAATTCACCTGCATCAGCCGTTCCCACTTTTCGGCTGGAACTTCATCCGTCCGACCAATTACCGCGATTCCAGCATTATTAATCAAAACATCAACGGGAATACCGAGTGCTTTTACCTGATGATAAAGCGATTCACTTCCCTCACGGGAAGAAAGGTCGGCAGCTAGGCAAGCGAGTACTTCACCCGTTGCGACTTCTTGCTGAATCATCTTAACTCGTTGGTGTAGATTGGCTTTATCCAAATCGGTTAGAATTAATCGACTACCCGCCATTAATAACTGTCGGGTGAGTTCCTGTCCAAAGCCACCGGCTGCACCCGTAATCAGCACCACTGCTTCATGTAGCTGGGTCATAAATTCAAAATTCAAAATGACTTGAATCAAATTTTAGGTGAACTGAGTGCCTGCAAGAGTAGCAGTGACCACGGCACCTTAATATTGGGTACAAGCCATGAGTAGTTTCTAAGTGCGGGTAAGGCGAAGGGAAGTAGGAAACGCAAAGAACGGAGTGATGCAGGCCGATTGCCTTCTTGGTCTACCAGTCCATAGTGTTGAGCCAGTTCAGCCACAATTTGCACCCGACCGGTTCGGCGCATTACTGTTGGGTCTGCTGCTAGTGCTGCAATCACTCGTCCTGTGAGCAAGGGAGTTTCCCAGTTGTAACCTTCTTTTATGGCTGAAGTTTGTTGGTTAGCACTATCAGCTTCATCCATTTCTGCCACCATTTGGGAAATATGCTCAGTTCCCACAATACCGGGCCAGATTGAGAGTGAAGCGATATTATGAGGCTTGAGTTCAACTGCCATATCTGCGGCTAAGCGATCGCAAGCTGACTTACCGACAGTATAAGGAACACCAAAAATATAGGATAGACCACCCCAAGACGAGAGCGTACAAATCAGTCCTTGCCGATGTTCACTCATCATCCTAGCCGCAAAAACACTGGCCACATAATGACTGCGAAGACCTACATTATTGCTAGCGTCCCAAAAACTGGGTTCGCACTCCCAGAAAGGCTTGCCATAATTGTCTCTTAATGCTTGTACTCCGGAGTATGCATTATTTACCAATAAGTCGAGTTGTCCTTGTTCGTCTTGGATGCGATCAAACAGTAAACGCACTTGCTCATCGTCACTGTGATCAACTTGGACCAGAATGCATACACCACCCGCTTGTTCAACGGCTAGTTGGGTATCTTGGAGGCTTCCTGATACGCCATTTTCGGAGTTAGAACTCTCTAGTGTGCGACCGGTGACGTATACCGTTGCACCCGCTTCACCGAGTCCAATCGCAATTCCTTTGCCAAGTCCCCGTGTTGCACCTGTGACTAATGTGATTTTGCCCTCTAGGTGTTTCATGATTGTTTTATTTTCGGAGAAACCTAATGACTGTATGTGGGTCGGCTTACACAGCGATCGCACTCGACCTGATTGTAGTCTATTAAACTTCACATTCAGGATCGTCTAATACCAGTTTCCTAAATACTTCCTACAGATACTTTTCTGGCTCCCTTTTAATAAAGGGGTTGGGGGGCGATATGTAGTGCTACTTTATGAATTTGGTATAACCCTCTTCTGTCACTCTCCGAATCCAAGGAGTAATTAAAAAACCAGGTTAGCCATCGGGGAAATAAGAA
>CAZPRJ010000123.1:0-14959 GCA_964588805.1 uncultured Microcoleus sp.
AGCGGCACGCAGTGCGGGGCTGAGGGGCTGTCCGTGCAAACCTGACATGCTCCCGATCGCTTCCAGTCTAAATAAATCCGCTTTTGTATCACAACGGCATAGCCTCATTGAAAATGCGATCGCAGACAATAAGGAGAATTTTCATCAATGTATAAGTCCTGCCATCAAATCACAAACATAAGAAAAGCATCCCTAAAAGGTCAAGTTTAAATCCCTCACTTGCATGACCTAATTAGGGATGCACCTTACCCAAGGAGCATTACTGCCATATCATCAAACAAACCCAAGTTACAGAACTATGGGTTAACCTTCAACGAGCTTGAGGTGACGCTCATGAACAGGAGCTGAGGTGTGGCAGTACATAGTTGATTCTGTGGAGAAACTTGGCAGGCGGGAGAAGTCGAAGCGGAAGCCACGAGGTAAATACTCACCTGTTGTTGCATCCTGCTCATAGTCCCCTTGCCACTGCTTTTGAGCAATAGAGGAGATGGCTTCGACTAAAGTTTCCATTTCTTCTTCGGTGTTATGAATACCGAGACTAGCTCGGACAGCACCGGGAACATTGTGGCGATCGCCCCGCACTGTCACCTCGTCTTCCGAAGGACAAGTACAAGTCTCTTCCACCCCTAAAAGTCGCTTCATCAGAGGTTGGGCGCAGAAGCAACCGTTGCGGACTGCAATCCCCCACTCATAAGAAAGAACTGCCGCCGCTAACCCATGAGGCACTCCCTCAATCGTAAAGGTGACAACACCCACTCGATTTTCCAGAGCATCGGGGTTGCTAGAACCTAAGATTTTAACTTGAGGAATACTACCCAACTTCCGTAACAATAGACCGGTAAGCTGACGTTCATGTTCAGCCACAGCCTCCATCCCAATCGACTCCAGGACTTCAATCGTGCGAGCCAGTGCCAGCAGTCCGAGAATATTGGGGGTTCCGGCTTCGTTGCGATCGGGGGGAGCCGCCCAAGTTACACTATTCACACTCACTGAAGCGACTGTCCCGCCACCGGGTTGGTAGGGAGCAGATGAGGCGAAGATGTCCCGGCGTCCGACAACAGCTCCCACTCCCGCCGGAGCATTCATCTTGTGTCCACTGAATACAATAAAGTCAATGTGTCCGGGGTCGTTATGCGGTCTCATGTTCACCCGACGATGGGGTACTAACTGAGCACCATCAACCACCATTAAAGCTCCATACTGATGCGCTAGAGCTGCGATTTCGTGAATGGGAAGGACGGAACCGAGAATATTAGAAGCGCCCGTCATGCTGACGACCCGCACACGACCTCTGGAGGGGTCTAAGCGCCGCTCAAGTTCTTTGAGATCGATTTGCCCTTCGCGATTGATGGGGAGGTGTTCAACCTTTGCATGCTTGCGCCAGGGGAGGTCGTTGCTGTGGTGTTCCAGGATAGTAGTGAGGACGCGATCGCCAGGAGCAAAGGAAATCGTATTCGCTAATAAGTTCATCCCCTCAGTAGTATTCCGCACAGGAATCACTACATCCCGCTCATGATCCCACCCCACAAAGTTGCCAACAATCTCGCGTGCTTGTTCGTAACGTTGCGTACAGAAATTAGAATCAAAGCCAGTACCGCGATGAATATTGGAGTAGTAAGGCTCAATATCCCGGATAAAATCGCTAACGACTCGGAATTGTTTGGTACTTGCTCCATTATCCAGGAAAATTTGAGGGACGCAGCTACCATCAAGCAGGGGTACGGCGTGATCAGCACCTACAACTTCAGGACATTGAAAACTCTGGTTTAAAGAGGGGATAGCCTTTGTACTCTGTCTCTGGATTAACTGCATTGAGATACTCCTTGGTAGTATGGCTTGGGGATTTGGGGCTAGCGTTGCGTGAACGTAATTGAAAAAGCTTGAGCGAGATCTGAGGAATTATGCAAAGTGGCGGATACACCCAATCGCCACTACCTGCTCCTGCGGCACGAACAATTATTTAAGCAGCTTGCAATCGTTGCGGTTGCCAGTAGCGCTTCTGTTGATGTTGCAGTTGTAGCTGATGCATGTGATTGAATAAATTCCAGCAATATTGCTCCGGAAGTCCAGAGGTTACAGCTCCTCGTAGTACGACGTTGAAGTACCAATCGCTGGGAGCATATTCTTGTGCAGTTTTATCAATTACTACATAAGTGCGAACATTCTTAAAAAGTAAACCTTGGCTTTCGACCTCAATCATTTCATGCTTATATCGACCCTCGTGAACGCATTCCCGTTGGTCTAACTTAATGCTCTGTCGCCAAGGGAGCTGGTAGAGTACGCCTTCTACCGAGCTATTGGGGTCTTCAACAACATCCAGTACCCCGCAATCACGCTTTTCACAGTAGCAGTAAAAACCCAGCCGATAACCTTTAAGTGTCGCTGGCCCGACTACATAGTTATGCGTGTGCTCGCCTAGTGATCGCTTTAGATCTACAGGACACATACACGAGCCATAAGCAAAATAGTAGAACGTTGCCATATTTTTTCGGTTCAAAGTTTTCAGATCCAACATGGGCGTTTTGTGGGTGTTAAGAAAAACGACAAATATTTCCTATGGCAAATTATCGACTGGGAGTTAGGACTTCCTGCTCTTAAATTTCATTGCCTAAGCTCTTGGGTAAATATTGACATAATCCCCCTATACTTTGTCTAGCTTGAACCTTAGTATTTACCGAAGTTTTATATTGAGATTGACCCCTAACCCGATAGGTAAATGCCTGAATAGCTGAATTTAGCAAAGGTTTAGTCTTATTTTTAAAGCATTAAATTTATCAAGTATTTGTAAAGCCAGAGAAGACAGTAACTCCAAGCCTTAAATTCTAAAATTAACTATCCCTATTTCAGATGTAGCAAACTTCAATTTATAAATTATTGGTGAATTAATTTTGACCACAAAAAAATGACACCGAGTCAACAAAGCCAGTGAGGCATAAAGCTGAAGTCAGTGCCATCTGTGGAATTGCAATTATGAAGCTTGATATTTGGGGATAACTAGTACAGCATCGCGGAAATAATTCACCCGTTCAAAACGGTTAAAAAGCTTTCCGCTTTCTCGCCCCCTTTCCTGCCAAGCTTCCTCTGTTCGTCCCGCTCAGAATTGGGAATCAAGCGGTTCGCAGAAGTTGTTTACCCCCTTGCTCACCACATACATCAACACCGGTGTTGCCAGAATTGGCGGTAGTAGAGGTGTTTCTGCCAGGTATCTAAACATAGGTGCAAACTTGCCATCGAGTAAGTCTTGGCGAAATTCCTTTTGACAAAGGACAGCGCGGCATTTTTTGGCTAAACCGTCTAGCCATTCAGCATTATCTCGTTGGGGTTGCTGTCCGGCGCGAATGGCTAACGCGATCGCGGCATCTTCCAAATCCCCCTCGCAATCTTCAATCACATCAAGCGCTTTCATGGCATCGGGATAACCCGCTAACTCACTCCGAAACTGAGCAATTTTTTGAGTAGTAATAGTGGTCATTGAGTCTGTCTAGTCATTGGCTAAGGATTAGAAATGGGTAGCATCACACGGATTGGGGTGGATCTAATAAAATCCTTAAGAGTCTCAACGGTCTGAAATGAACAGTATGCAGTTTTATAGGTGTATCCGTACCATCCGTATTGCGAATCCTAGGGAATTAGAATTTTGAAGGCGTGAATTTTAACTTCATCGATTCTTCTATCCCCATTTTGCCAGAGTAACCTAGAAGGAGATAAGAATGGGCATGGAGGTAGACGGATTGAGCGGTTGCACCGAGTGAACTCTAACCAACGACCTTTCTAAACCACCCACAACTATAAAGAAACACTAAATCCCATTTCCCTCCTCAAATTCCCCACTGGCAACGAACGCCGTAAGTATTTTGACTGATTGCTCAAGAAACTACGAGTAAATTAGAGATGGTGCCGCGCTACAAGGAAATCTTTATCGTCCGTCACTAGGGCAAGTACAGACACTGCTCTTACCAAGCGAGTTCAGGAATGAACGATGTCAAAAACCTTATTCCAAACCGCCGATCCCGCACACGACGTTCTGCGCTATGATCGGCAACCTCTCGACGCCATCTTTGCTCCTAAAACCGTTGCCGTCATTGGTGCAACGGAAAAAATCGGCAGCGTTGGACGAACTCTTCTATGGAACTTAATCAGTAACCCTTTTGGAGGAACTGTATTTCCGGTTAATCCCAAACGTTCCAGCGTTCTGGGTATCAAAGCCTACCCAACCATCGCGGCTGTGCCTGAACCCATCGATCTAGCCGTTGTCGTTACACCCGCCCCAACCGTACCGGGTGTGATTAGCGAATGTGTAGATGCAGGGATCAAGGGAGCGATCATTATCTCTGCTGGTTTCAAGGAAGTTGGCGAACAGGGTATTCAACTCGAACAACAAATTCTCGAACAGGCTCGCCGCAATCAGATGCGAGTGATTGGCCCCAATTGCCTAGGCGTGATGTCTCCAGTCAATGGTCTAAATGCCACATTTGCCAATGGTATGGCACGACCCGGTAATGTGGCCTTTATCAGCCAGAGTGGGGCGCTATGTACGTCTATTCTGGATTGGAGTGTCCGCGAGAACGTCGGTTTTAGTGCCTTCATCTCCATTGGCTCCATGCTAGATGTCAACTGGGGCGACCTGATCTACTACCTCGGTGATGATCCCGCCACCCACAGCATTGTCATCTACATGGAATCTATCGGGGATGCGCGGTCATTTTTATCCGCCGCCCGAGAAGTTGCTTTCACCAAACCTATTATCGTCATCAAAGCCGGACGCACTGCTGCTGCTGCTGCTGCCGCCGCCTCTCATACAGGGGCACTCACGGGTAGTGACGAGGTATTAGATGCTGCATTCCGTCGTTGTGGGGTGTTGCGCGTCAATATGATTGACGACCTGTTTAATATGGCAGAGGTGTTAGCCAAATCTCCCCCTCCTAAAGGCAAGCGCTTAACCATTCTCACCAATGCCGGTGGCCCTGGAGTTTTGGCAACGGATGCACTCATCTCCGACGGGGGCGAATTAGCCACCCTATCGCCAGAAACCCAAGAGCAGTTAAATTCAATCCTGCCCACCCATTGGAGTCACGGCAACCCGGTTGATGTTTTGGGGGATGCTGACCCGAATCGATATGCTAAAGCTTGCGAGATTGCTCTCAAAGACCCCAACAGTGATGGACTCTTGGCAATCCTCACCCCGCAAGCCATGACCGATCCCACCCAAACGGCGAAGCAGTTTGTGGAGATGTTGCAGTCTGACTCTATGCCAACTAAGCCTATCCTCGCCAGTTGGATGGGGGGGGCTGAAGTAGCAACCGGGGAGTCGATGCTCAACCAAGCCAAAATTTTCACCCTACCATTCCCGGATACTGCCGCCCGTGTGTTTAATTACATGTGGCGCTATGCGTACAACCTCAAAGGCATATACGAAACGCCGTTTCTACCGACAGAAGCGGATGAAGATGCCCCCAATCGCACAAAAGCCAAAAATATTATTCAATCGGCACGGACTTCAGGCCGCACCCTGTTGACGGAGTTTGAATCCAAGCAATTGCTGGAAGCTTACAAGATTCCAACGGTAGCCACCCATATAGCCAAATCTCAGGCGGAAGCAGTACAGCTAGCCGAGAATATGGGATATCCGGTGGTCTTAAAACTGTACTCCGAAACCATTACCCATAAAACCGATGTCGGAGGCGTGAAACTGAATTTAGCCGATGCTGCGGCGGTAGCCAATGCCTATCAGGCGATCGAGTCATCGGTACTTGCAAAAGTTGGTGCCGAGCATTTCTTGGGCGTTACCGTCCAACCCATGTTGAAGTTGGAGGGCTACGAACTCATCCTTGGTAGCAGCCCCGACCCCCAATTTGGGCCAGTCCTCCTGTTTGGCACCGGCGGGCAGTTGGTGGAAGTGTTTAAAGACCGTGCTTTAGGATTACCACCGCTTAATACCACTCTGGCACGGCGGATGATGCAACAAACTAAAATCTACACTGCCCTTCAAGGAGTTCGGGGGCGATCGCCTGTAGACCTAACGGCCTTAGAACAGCTATTAGTCCGCTTTAGTCAGCTTGTTGTTGAACAACGTTGGATTAAGGAGATTGATATTAATCCATTGCTTGCTTCTCCAGACGGGTTGATTGCCCTTGATGCCCGTGTGGTACTGCATGATTTGGATGTTCAGGAAGAGAATTTGCCTCAGAGTGCGATTCGCCCTTATCCGATTCAGTATGTATCTAATTGGACAACTAAAGACGGTATCGAACTTAAAATCCGTCCCATTGGGCCAGAGGACGAACCGCTAGCTGTTAAGTTTCATGGGAGTTTATCCGAGGAAAGTATTTATTTCCGTTACTTTCACATGATGAAGTTACAAACACGGGTGGCTCATGACCGCCTTTCCCGGTTGTGCTTTATCGATTACGATCGCGAAATGGCACTGATTGCCATCGACAAAAACCCGGAAACGGGCGAACGTCAGATGGTCGCGGTGGCTCGCTTGAGTAAATTACACGGGCGGGATGAAGCAGAATTTTCGATGTTGATTAGCGATCGCTTCCAATGTAAAGGTCTAGGTACGGAGTTACTGCGCCGCCTGATTGAAGTCGGTAAGGACGAAGGATTACATTATATTACGGCGGAAATTTTGTCTGAAAATCGAGCTATGCAGCACGTTTGCAAGAAACTCGGCTTCCGACTGGAACCTGACCCGGAAGAAGCGATAGTGAAAGTAATTTACGAGATTCCCTAATTGTGACGGATTCAGTGTAACTTAGGTGACTGAGGGGTTCATTCCTAGGTATAATTTCCTAGGTGATATTCCTCAGTCTCTTGGACAACGCTGAGTACTGAGTACAAAGTTCCGAGGGGTTTTTGGAGTTGTACAAGGTAAAAGCAAAAATATTAATACTTTTGTCTTGTGACTTTAATCAATCACCAACGACGAGTAAGGGATTCTAGGACATAAACCATGATGAAAGCAGTGGACATCATGACCAAGGATGTAGTCACCATTCGCGGTTCGGCAACGGTGGCTCAAGCGGTCAATCTGATGAAAGAGAAGGGCTTACGTGCCTTGATTGTAGAGCGCCGTTACGATCAGGACGCCTACGGCATCGTCACCGAAACCGACATTGTATACAAAGTGGCCGCTTTTGGGACAGACCCCAAAAAAGTACGGGTCTACGAAATTATGACCAAGCCCTGCATTGTAGTCAATCCTGACCTTGGGGTGGAATACGTGGCGCGATTGTTTGCTAATTGTGGCATCCGTCGAGCTCCCGTGATTAAAGACACACTGCTCGGCATTATCTCCATCACCGATATTCTGGCTAAAGGTGACTTTGTAGAACAACCCAAAGAAGTTCTTTTTGCCGAAACAATCCAACAAGCCATTGAGAATGCTCGGGCTGTATGCGCCGAAAAAGGCCCAACCTCTCGTGAATGTGCCGCCGCTTGGGATGCCGTTGAAGAAATGCAAGCCGAAGCTTCCCATCAACGAGCGAAAAAGGTTGACAAATCAGCCTTTGAGGAGTACTGCGAAGAGTATCCAGAAGCACTGGAAGCTCGAATTTACGACAACTAAAAACCGTTTGTGAGTGGTAAGGAAACTGTCACACCTTTAACAGGTAACGCATCAACTACGAACCGTTTGAAAATAGGGAGTCAGGAGTCTCCGAGTCAGGGATTAAGAGAGAGCAATTTTCTTTTCTTTGTTTTGAGCTTCGGCTCAAGGGGTCTACCATGACAAAGACACGATTACTCATTATTGGGGGTGTGGCGGGAGGTGCTTCTTGTGCAGCCCGTGCCCGTCGCTTATCTGAAGATGCAGAAATTATTATCTTCGATCGCGGGTCTTTTGTTTCATTTGCTAATTGCGGCTTACCCTACTATGTCGGTGATGTGATTGCCGAGGAGAAAAAACTCCTGGTTGCCAACACGGAACTTTTTAAGCAGCGCTTCAATATTGAAGTACGCTTGGAAAACGAAGTGTTAGACATTAATCCCTCAGCTCAAGAGATTAGTATTAAAGACCTGAAGGCGGGTACAATCTATCGGGAACGATACGATGCTTTAGTCCTTGCTCCTGGAGCGAGTCCCGTGCGTCCTCCTTTGCCGGGAATCGACCTACCGGGTATCTTTGCCCTCCGAACGATTCCTGATAGTCGGCGGATTCGTGAGTGGATTGTTGAGCATAACGTCAAACAAGCTGTGGTAGTTGGGGGTGGCTTTATTGGCTTGGAGATGACCGAGAATCTCGTCCATCGGGGTATTCGTGTCACTATCCTGGAAATGTTGCCACAAGTGATGCCGCCCCTAGACCCAGAAATGGTTGCGCCTGTTCATGAGCGATTAAAGACACAAGGTGTGCAACTGCGTCTGGGGGATGGGGTAACGAATTTCGAGCAAACCGATGAGGGTACTCTCATCGTATCGACTCAATCGGGCGAGAAATATACGGCTGATTTAGTGATTCTTGCCATTGGGGTACGTCCAGAAACTAAGCTGGCTAAGGAAGCGGGTTTAGAGATAGGGGAACGAGGGGGGATTCGCGTCAATGAACAGATGCAAACCAGTGATGAGTGCATTTGGGCTGTGGGTGACGCGGTAGAAGTGCAAGATTTTGTAACGGGTGAGGCGACGTTAATTCCTCTTGCTGGGCCAGCAAACCGACAAGGGAGAGTGGCGGCGGATGTTATTTTTGGTCGAGAGTCCCAGTTTCGCGGGGTTCAAGGGACATCCGTTTGCAGTATTTTCGGTTTAACGGTGGCGAGTACGGGGGCAAGCGAGAAGACGTTGCGACGGGTGGGGATGGAGTATGGCAAAGTTTATTTGCATCCAGGCCATCATGTGGGTTATTTTCCCGGTGCCAAGCCAATTGATATCAAATTGTTGTTTTCGCCTCAAGATGGACGGATTCTAGGGGCACAAGCTGTCGGAGAAGAAGGCACGGAAAAACGAATTGATGCGATCGCAATTGCCCTGCAAAAGCATTCTACCGTGTTTGATTTGGAAGAAGCAGAGTTGTGCTACGCTCCTCAATTTGGTGCAGCAAAAGACCCTGTAAACTTTGCAGGAATGATTGCGGCTAATGTATTGCGTGGGGATGCTCCTGTGGTTTACTGGGAGCAATTAGCGATGACGGAGGAAGTCAAGCCACTGGTCTTAGATGTCCGGGAAGTGGGAGAATTTGAAGCAGGTCATGTGGAAGGAGCGGTGAATGTTCCTCTTTCCCAATTGCGCGATCGCTTAAATGAACTGCCATCCGATCAAGATATCTGGGTTTATTGCCAAGTCGGTCAACGTGCTTACTATGCCACTCGCGCCCTCCGCTTAAATGGATTTAATGCCCACAACCTGACAGGGGGATTCAAAACCTATCAGGCGGTTAAACATCCCAAATAAAGCCATCGCTAGATACTCAACCCAAGTCGGCGGCAATCCTCAACCGCTCCTTCCCTGCATACAGATTAAACCGTTCCCCCCGCAAAAATCCCACCAACGTTATCCCAAACTCCCGGGCCAACTCTACCGCCAAACTACTCGGCGCTGAAACGGCACAAACAATCGGCACTCCCGCCGCCAAACACTTCTGCAAAATCTCAAAACTAGAACGCCCGCTCACCATCACAATATGCCGATTCAACGGCAACTCATCCCCCAAGACTGCCCAACCCACCAACTTATCTAAGGCATTGTGACGCCCCACATCTTCCCGCACTGCCAATAACTGTCCCTGAGTATCAAATAACGCCGCCGCATGTAATCCCCCTGTTGTGGCAAAAATTTGCTGTGCAGCTTGCAATTTCTCGGGTAGGCTGTAAATCACCTCTACAGGCACTTCTAACCCTTTAGCAATCGCAGGATATTCCCGAAAACGTAATGATTCCAGACTCGTTTTTCCACAGACTCCACAAGCACTGCTAGTAAAAAAATGACGTTCTAGGGGTTGCAAATCTGGACTCAGCCCCTCTCTCAACTCCACATTCACAATGTTGTAACGTTGCTCACCATCGGCATTAGCGTCTACACAATAACTGATACGCTGGATATCCTGCCGAGACTGGACTACGCCCTCACTGTAGAGGAAACCCGCCGCCAGTTCAAAATCCGCCCCCGGTGTTCGCATCGTGACAGCAACCGTCTTCTGGGGGGAAACTAGACGAATTTCTAAGGGTTCCTCCGTTGCTAGGCGATCATTGCGCGATCGCACCCGACCCTTCTCCACCACCCAAACTTGAGCTTTAGTTTTGCTACCTGGGGGCTTCATCAATGCCTAATTTGGTAATCTACATTTCTGTATCTATTGTCTCTGAATTCGTTTCTTCAATCACGGGTGCGGCAAACACCGTTAATCCATTGGCAATACATTCAATTTCAACAGGAGTCGTCCCAATAATTTCGCCATCCACTACAATTTTTTGAGGGGGGTCTGTTGTAACTTTAAGCTGTTTAGTTCGTAGATGAACAATATCCGGTCGATTGGGCGCAACCTTGACTAATGCGGAACCAAAAAGATTGAGCATTGCATTGACCGATTGCAGCTTAGTATTGGAGGTTGTGATAGTGACATCCAACAGTCCATCATGAGCTACCACTTGCCCGAATCCCTGTGCCAGCACTGAGGTAGGAGGCGCTGCATTGGCAATTGTGACTGCACCAGCTTGGAACTCATTGACAACCCCTTCAATTTCAATCTCAGTTGCAAACAGCTCCTGTTCATTGAGTTGCTGAATCCCTGCCCAGATATAAGCCAAAGCTCCAAAGCGGCTTTTTGCTTCTCGATTGGCACGTTCCACCATTTCTGCTTCAAAGCCAATCCCGGTTAGTAAAATCATCGGGTATCCGTTGCAACGGGCTGCATCTACAACACGGGTTGTCCCCGCTAAAATGGTTTCACAAGCTCCACGAATATTTGTTGGAATTCCTAAGGCAACCGAAAAAGCATTCGCTGTGCCTCGAGGAATCACACCTAAAGGAATTCCCGTACCAATTACTGCTCCGGCTACGGCGGAGACAGTACCATCACCCCCAGAGGCAATGATCAGTTCTGCACCTTGGGCGATCGCTTCTTGAGTTAGTTGCTCTGCGCTAATCTCGGGTGTAGTTAAGTGGACATTGACTCGAATTAGAGGAGCTAAAAGCTTCTGAATCAGCGCTAAATCTTGTTGAGCATTCCCTTGGCCGGAAACGGGGTTAAAGATGAGGTAGGCGATTTGAGCCTGGAACAACATCGCCACAATCGCCTCGGCTGTAGCGAGGTTCGTGGCAATGGGAATATTATGTACGACACAGATTCGCAGTAAGGCTTGAATATCCGGCTCATGGGATTGAGCATAGAGGGGGTCGATCAAAAAAATGACGGCAATGACATCACCTGTGGCAACTTGAGCCGCAATTTGAGCATCTCCTCCCATTGGGCCTGAGAGCATACGCTCAACGGGTAGTCCTGTTCCTTCTTGAATACGCTGTCCGGTGGTTCCGGTGGCAATGAGTTTGTAGCGAGTCAAGATTGGCGCATGGGTACGCGCAAAGGTAACGATATCGTCTTTTTTGCGATCGTGGGCAATCAGGGCAATGGTTGTGGACATAGGGTCAGGAGTTAGGGGTCAGGAGTTATACCAATTGGGTATAAGAATGACATATTTTACCCCCCCAACCCCCCGATGTTTTGGGGGGAGCAAGAGAGAATATGTGCCAAGCTCAAGACCAATTGGTATTAGGAATTGGTGTTTGTTTTTTTTCTCCCTAGCTCCCCGGCTCCCCGGCCTCCCTGCCTGTCAAGGAATAAAGGAGTTTTCTGACCGGATTTGGTATGACTCCTGACCCTTGACCACTATAAAAAAGGCTCAAGCGATAATGCTTGAGCCTCTTTGGATTCGTTAAATTAAGCTAGATGCTTAGTAGCGGCGGGAGTAATTGTTGTTTCTCCGATTTCCGCCACCACCACCACCTCTGTTTTCCCGAGGTTTGGCTTTATTTACTTTCATGTCACGACCCATCCATTCAGCACCATCAAGAGCCTCGATAGCTGCTGCTTCTTCAGCTTCTGTACCCATTTCCACGAACGCAAAGCCACGAAAGCGGCCTGTTTCACGGTCTGTAGGTAGCTGAACGCGTTTTACAGAACCATATTCCGCAAAGACAGCATTAAGGTCTTCTTCGGTAACATCGTAGGAAAGGTTGCCTACATAGATAGACATAAATTTTCTCCAAAATCAGAGGGATGTAGAGATAGAGATTTCGGAGAGAAGCGTGTCCATACCAAAAGGGAAAAGCCCATGAATACTAGAAACAAACACTGCAACCGAATTCATTCTCACTGTCCAGGCTAGCACAGCCTTGCACGATCACAGTAAAAAATCGAGGTGTTTTACAAAACTTAATATTAGTTTCAAGAAGACGCATTAATCAGGGTAAAAAGAGATTATACATCACTCTGGCCTTCGTTGAACGCCCAAATGAACGAAATCGAACCACCGAGTATCGGCTAGATGGGATGGGGAAACATTCTGAAGACTGCGGAATAAAGTTTCAGTTCGTCCTGGATATTCTAGCTCCCATGCCTGCAATAGTTTCTTGATTTGTGCTCGTTGCAAGTTTTCTTGAGAACCACAGAGTTTACAGGGAATGATGGGGAACTCTCTCAAGTCGGCATAACGCTGAATTTCATCCTCTGAGCAATAGGCTAGGGGTCGAATTACGATATGCTCTCCATCATCACTCAATAATTTGGGTGGCATGGCCTTGAGTTGCCCTGCGTAAAAGAGATTGAGAAATAAGGTTTCTACAATATCATCTCGATGATGACCGAGGGCAATTTTAGTCACACCTTCTTCGGATGCAACCCGATAAAGAATGCCACGACGCAAGCGCGAACATAAACTACACATTGTTTTCCCCTCTGGGATAACACGCTTAACAATGCTGTAAGTATCTTCTTCTACAATGCGATACGGTACACCGATGGATGCTAAGTATTCGGGTAGAATGTGCGCTGGAAAATTGGGCTGTTTTTGGTCGAGGTTAACCGCCAAAATATCAAACTGAATTAGCGCTTTGCGCTGGAGAGTGAGTAGTAGATCTAATAGGGTGTGGGAATCCTTGCCACCGGAAAGACACACCATGACGCGATCGCCCTCTGCAATCATGTTGTAATCACTGATAGCTTTTCCCACTAGGTTGCGTAGCTTGGCTTCCAGTTTTTTGAAGGTTTTTGAGCGGTTAACCTTCTGCATTGGCGTTTCCAATTCTCAAACAATTTCGGCTTTATTCTTCCATGTTAGATAGGCATGAAGACTTATTGGGGATTCAAGTCTTCTCCACACCCTACAAATTCTAAGTGTGAGCTGCTACAGGTAGGGCATCGCATACCATGCCCCTACGAAGATGGTGTAGTAATCGGTAGAAGAAAAACCTCGCTACAATACCTAGTTAAATTGGTAAGAAACTTCCTATGGTACAAGCTCCCGCACCCATTACGACTACTGACCTAGCCACCTTGGCGATTAATCTGATTACCCGTGCTGGGTGCGAGTATGGAGAAATCCGATTGTGTACTTACCGCACTCAAAAACTATACGCTCGCGATCGCTCCCTCAGCCAACTTTCGGATAACGTTAGTTCCGGTTTTGGTGTACGGGTTCTCTTGGATGGTGCCTGGGGATTTGCCGCTAGTCCTCACAAAACCCCAACAGAAGTTGAGCGCATTGTTGCACTTGCTGTAGAAATTGCCAAAGGTAGTCGCCTTTCCCAACAGACAAGGGTACAGTTAGCCCCCGTCGCCGCTTACCGTGATACTTACATTACACCCATTGAAATTGACCCCTTCACTGTTCCCATTACCGAGAAAGCCGAGTTACTATTGCAGCTCAATGAGCAGTTATTAAATTATGGCGATCGCGGGATTAAAAAAGCTTACTCCTTCCTACGCTTCACCCGCGAAGACAAAACCTTTGCTTCTACAGAAGGTTCTCTGATTGAACAAACGATTTACCGCAGCTATCCAGGATTTGGCTGTACGGCGATCGCCAATGGTGACGCTCAAGAACGCAACTACGAACGCCCACCTCTCAATAAAGGTTACGAGCATATTAACTCAACTGACCTCCTGAGTCAGGTTGAGCGTGTGGCCGAACAAGCGATTGAAAAAGTGCATGCGCCTAAAAGTCCATCCGGCATTCGCTCCACCCTTATCCTCAAACCCACCCATCTGTGGCTCACGATTCACGAATCTGTCGGACATCCCACCGAACTGGATCGGGTTTATGGCTACGAATCGAATTTTGCCGGAACTAGTTTCGCCACTACAGAAAAACTTGGCAAACTGCAATATGCTGCACCTTGGGTGAATTTCCGTGCCGATCGTACCCAACCCGCCGGACGTAGTACAATGGGTTTCGATGACGAAGGAGTACCTGCACAAAGTTGGTACATTGTCAAGAATGGGATTTTAGTCGATTATCTCACCGATCGCGAAACCGCCTATCGCCTCGGACGGACAGAGAGTAACGGTTGTGCTTTTGCCGATAGTTGGTCGAGTGTGCCCATGGTACGCATTCCCAATCTGGGACTAGAACCAGGGCCGGATGGGGGTAGCCATACCGCCACTCTCGAAGAAATGATTGCCGATACAGAAGATGGGATTTTAATCGACGGAATTGGTAGCTTCTCCATTGACCAACAACGGCGTAACTTCCAGTTTGGGGGTGATGCCTTCTGGAAAGTAGAGAAGGGTAAAGTAGTGGGAATGTTAAAGGACGTGACTTACCACGCCATGACGACTGATTTTTGGAATAGCGTAGATGCGATCGGGCCAGCTTCAGAGTGGCAACAGTGCGGGACTAATCTTTGCGGGAAAGGTGAACCGATGCAAATTGCTCAAATGACTCATGCTTGCGTACCCGTGCGGGTGCAAGATGTTCAGATTGGGGGTGCGGGGAGCTAGGGTGCGGGGGAGCTCTTTCGGAGCGGG
>CAZPRJ010000124.1:0-14278 GCA_964588805.1 uncultured Microcoleus sp.
ATTTGTTCTGGGTTGAGGGCGGGTTTTGAATCAAGGTTATCGGTTTTCCCGGCAAATTAATCGCTAAACCCGCCCCTACATTAAAAAAATTGTTAACTCATCCCCCGACCTTTAGGCGGGGGATTGCACTAGCCTTCGGCTCGCTTTGCTAACGTGCCGCAACGCTTTCTGTGTTGTTTGTTGTTTGTTGTGTGCGCTACGCGCATGCTACGCAACTGTATTTTTTGGTAACGTAACAATAAAAACAAACAACCAATAACTAATAACAAATAACTCTCGTCGGCGGACGGAAGGACGCTGGACGCCGGAATTACTTCCGGCTCCAGATCGCGCCTTCCCGGAGGGCTATCCCTCCCATCTAAGCGAAAGAATGGGCTTCCCGCCGACTTTTGGTGAATTAGGTTACACCGTTTGAGCGTTTTCCTTTGAGAGTTCCTCTGCTCCAGTTTTTGAGCGACTAGCTTTATTTCTGCGGATGCGATCGCTTTTACGAACTCCCCCAGCCATCTGATATTCACGGCTATCTTTCCCGTACTGAAACGCTACCCCAATCAGCATCTCTTCACAAAGATTGCCCAAGGTTTTTTCTAATTCTTCAATCTCCGTTTGATAAGAGTCGATTACAGATAGAGCCGTATTATAGGCATCAATCTTATTGCGTAATTGCTCCATCAGTTGTGTCATATTGTTAACGTTACGAGTTCCACCAAAATCTAGAGTTGGTGCGATCGCTTTCAGTCCGGCAGCTCTAATTTCAGCTTTTTCGAGAATGCGGCAGGTACGTTTTTGTCTGGGCATAAATGCACTCTTGATTGAACGTTATAGCCCTAGTGTGCATTAACTTAAAGGTATTCCGGTTCAGTAAAATCCACAAAATTTTCTACTGTTGTCATCCCTTGTTTAAGCAATTCTACGGATGTCTCTAGAAAGGCTTGAGCGGAAGTAGCAACAGCTTGAACAGTTGTAGCAACAGCTTGAACAGTTGTAGCAACAGCTTAAGCGGAAGTAGCGACAGCTTGAACAGTTGTAGCGATCGCTTTACCATTCATAACAACAGTTTAAGCGGTTGTAGCGACAGCTTAAACGTTACTTATGATTACTCAATTTGAATTTGAACAAAACTCGCCTGCATTGCCCCACCCTCACGAAGTCGGTATGGATGAAAATCTTGCTCCCCTGACTTCTGACCCCTGACCCCTATTTTCAAACTAAGATGACGATAGCCTAGAATTTGTCCAAACAGCTTTGCCCTGAAAACCATATCTCGATAGGTATTGCTATGGCAGAACCCCATGCTCATGCAGACTGCTGCAACGGCAAAGAACCAGAAAACACTGTTCCTGCTGCTGCTAAAACTCACTCTCCTGACGATTGCTGTAGTCACGACCCTAATCACAGCAATGAAATGGCAGGCTCACAGAGTCATGGGGACTGCTGTAGTACCCAGCAAGTAGTCACTGTCTCTTCGGGGGGTGAAACTCAGCATCATGATGGCTGCTGTGAGCAGAGTGCTGGCGAGTTTAACCTATGGCAGGAGTTAAGACCGATCGCGATCGCAACACCCCTACTCCTAATCGGACTGATTTTTCACGATGCGCTACACAATACACCCTTTGCCCTAGCTGAATATGCCGTCTTGATACCTGCCTATCTACTTTGCGGTTGGGGTGTGCTCACTACAGCAGGGCGCAACATCCTGCGGGGGCGCATCTTTGACGAGAACTTTCTGATGACAATCGCGACACTGGGAGCCATTGCCATCCACGAACTGCCCGAAGCCGTTGGCGTGATGCTATTCTTCCAGGTAGGGGAACTAGTACAAGGCTTTGCTGTAGGGCGATCGCGCCGTTCCATTCAATCGCTGCTGGAAGTGCGCCCGGACACAGCTAACCTCAAGGTTAATGGCGAGGTAAGAACCGTTGCGCCAGAAACTGTGGGAATCGGTGAAATAATTCTAGTGCGTCCTGGTGAGAAGGTTCCTCTCGATGGCGAGATTATCGAGGGAAGTTCCCAAGTGGAAACCTCTGCCCTCACAGGAGAATCGATACCCCGCACGGTAACGGTAGGAGAGTCAGTGTTGGCAGGCATGGTGAACCAGTCTGGGGTACTGAGCATCCGGGTGACGAAACCCTTCAATGAGTCATCGATTGCCAGAATTTTGGAGCTGGTGGAAAACGCGAGAAGCAGAAAAGCTGACACGGAAAAGTTCATTACCCGCTTTGCCCGTTACTATACCCCCGTTGTGGTGTTCCTTTCACTGGCAGTTGCCCTGCTGCCACCGCTTCTCATCCCAGGTGCCACCGCCGCTACGTGGACTTATCGAGCGCTGGTGCTGCTTGTCATTTCCTGCCCCTGTGGACTAGTCATTAGTATTCCCTTGGGCTATTTTGGCGGCATTGGAGGGGCTGCTAAGCGAGGCATTTTGGTTAAAGGTTCCACTTTTTTGGATGCGTTGACTCAGGTAAAAACGGTTGTGTTTGATAAAACCGGCACGCTTACTCAAGGGAACTTCCGAGTCACAGAAGTCATTGCCTGTAATGGACTCAGCCAGAACCAATTGCTAGAATTAGCAGCTCAGGTGGAGTCTCAGTCAAATCACCCGGTTGCCCAGTCTATTCAACGGGCTTATGGAAAGCCGATTGAAACCTCCAGAGTAGGAGACTATGAAGAAATTTCGGGGCATGGCATTCGCGCCAGCGTTGACGGACGCATCGTGCTAGCGGGGAACGATCGTCTATTGCATCGGGAAGCGATTCCCCATGATGTCTGCGTAGTGGATGGCACAGTGGCACATCTAGCTATTGATGGTGAATATAGTGGGCGGATTCTGATTTCTGATGAACTGAAGGACGATGCCGCCGAAGCCATTCGAGCGTTGCATCGAGAGCAGATTCAAACTGTCATGCTTACCGGTGACAGTGAGGCAGTGGCTGATACTATCGCTCGTCAGCTTGGGATAGACCGTTACCAAGCCCAACTGCTGCCAGAAGATAAGGTGGATGCTCTGGAGTCTATCATGGCGTCGGTGAATTCAGCTCGTCACAAAGTGGCGTTTGTGGGTGATGGTATCAACGATGCTCCGGTGATTGCCCGTGCTGATGTAGGTATTGCGATGGGTGGACTGGGTTCCGATGCGGCGATCGAAACTGCCGACGTGGTAATCATGACTGATGCTCCCTCGAAGGTAGCCCAAGCGATCGCGATTGCTCGCCGTACCCTCCGCATCGTCTGGCAAAACATTATCCTAGCTTTAGCGGTAAAGGGGATATTTATTGCCCTGGGTGCGATCGGGATAGCCACTCTCTGGGAAGCCGTATTTGCTGATGTTGGTGTGGCTTTGCTGGCGATTCTCAATGCTAGTCGGGTGCTGCGAACAAAGGAGCAGTGACTCCAGAGCAATAGGCAGCCCAGGTACAGGAACTAATCACGCAGCTCAAGCAGGGCTTTTTGGAGGCAACTGTGCGATCGGGTTGCAGATTTGATTTTAGTCTTGGAGGATGGGCAGCTCGTAGAATGAGGAACGCATCAAACTCTTGTAAAGCACTACGCCCGATCATTTGCTAAATCTTGCTCTTGCGCCTCATCTAAAACTGGCTTTGAGTGACGTTTAGAATTCTGAGCTAAGATGCCGTACTTGGGTGCAAATACCATCGTCACTACAAAGAACAGCGTCAGAAGTACCACAATGGCTCCGCCTGTGGATACATCAAAGTGATAGCTGAGATAGGTTCCCAATACACAAGATAAGACACTGCTTGCAACCGCAATCCCCAGCATATGGTCAAAGCGATCGGTCAACAAATAGGCGATCGATCCCGGCGTTACCAACAAAGAGATGACGAGGATAATGCCTGCGGTTTGTAGCGCCGTCACAATGGTGAGAGCCAGCACACAGAGCAAAGTGTAATACATCACCTGAGTGTTGAGTCCGATCGCTTTAGCATGGTTAGGGTCGAAGCAGAACAACAGCAGGTCTTTGCGACGCAGCAGAATTACTACTAGGGTGATGATACCTGCAATTAGGGTTTGAATAATGTCCTGCTGAGAAATACCCAGCACATTGCCAAACAAAATGTGGAACAGGTCAATATTGCTGGGAATTTTGGTGATTAGCACCAAGCCAAAGGCAAAAAAGCCAGTAAACACGACTCCAATGACCGCATCTTCCTTGAGACGGGTTTTGGACTTAACATAGCCGATGGCTACCGTAGCCCCAAAGCCAAACAAGAAAGCCCCAACAGCAAAGGGAATGCCAGTTGCATAGGCGACTACTACCCCAGGCACCACCGCATGGGAAACTGCATCCCCCATCAGCGACCAGCCTTTGAGGGTGATGTAGCAGGAGAGTACTGCACAGACTAGACCGACAAAGGCACTAACCCAGATAGCTTGAACGAGAAACCCATACTGCAAGGGTTCTATCAGCCAGTCCCAGAGGGGAATGGCAGCAATTAAATGGCTCATGAATCCACCTCTGACTTGCGGAACATCTGGCGTAGACTATTGGCGGGTAAACCGCCGAAGGTCATGGCTAGGTTCTCTTCGGTAAAGGTTTCTTCTGTGGTTCCAGAGGCGAGGATGGTGCGGTTGAGGAGGACAGTGCGATCGCAAAATGTAGAAATTGAGGCCAAATCGTGGGTAGACACTAAAATCGTGTGACCTTCTGCTCGCAACTGCATCAGCAAATCAATAATCCGCTTCTCAGTCTTCACATCTACCCCAGTAAAAGGCTCATCTAATAAAATCACCTTACCTTCTTGAGCCAATGCCCGCGCCAAAAACGCCCGTTTTTTTTGCCCTCCTGAGAGTTCACCAATTTGACAATGACGAAAGTTACTCATGCCCACCCGTTCCAGGCTTTCCATCACCAACCGACGGTCTTTGGCACTCGGAATCCGCAGCAGGTTCATGTAGCCATAGCGTCCCATCATTACCACATCGAACACACTCACCGGAAAATTCCAGTCCACCTCGTCCGACTGAGGCACATACGCCATTAGTTGTCGTTTTTGAGCCATTTGAACCGAGAAACCCCCAACGCCAATTTGTCCTTGGCTGGGCTTTAAGAATCCCATGATGGCTTTGAACAACGTGGACTTACCACCGCCGTTTGGCCCCACTAAACCAGTAATGGTGCCAGGTTCTACGGTGCAGTTAGCGTTATAGAGGGCTAGTCGAGCATTGCTATAGGTAACGCTAAGGTTATCCACTGTAATACTGAGGGGTTGAGTTGTAGATTGCATAATTTTTAGAGAGTGCAAGCGAAGTTTGAATTTTAAGTTCTGAGTTTTGAGTTCGGTGGTTATAGCAATCCGATTTAATTCATGAAGGTAGGACGGCAGAACTCACGCAAATTGACCTTTGAACCACCATTGGTAGGGGCGCTTTCCCCGTGCGCCCTTGGGATATGTGGCGTTGTTTGCGTAAATCCTGGACGGGCATCTTAATCGTGCAGGTAGAGATGTCAATCCTGCGGCTGTTCATAAATCCTGGAGTATTGCTATAACTCATCACTCAACATTCAAAACTCAAAACTGAATTTCGTGCTCGTTCTGGAGGCATAAACAGGATTTAGGTCTACCGAGTATTGCTGCCCGCCAGCAGACCATTGGTAATGGTGCGGGCATCGTATTCCAGCAACTCCAAAAAGGTTGGAACAGGTCCTTCTTCCGTAGAAAGTGAATCCACATAGAGGTTGCCGCCAAACCGCGATCCCGTCGTTTTAGCAACTTGTTTTTGTCCCTCGTCGCTGACGGTACTTTCGCAAAAAATGGTGGGCACATCGTTAGTCTTCACCTTCTCAATCACGGATTTCACCTGCTTAGGCGTGAACTGCTGCTCGGCATTAATCGGCCACATATAAATTTCTTTCATACCGTAGTCGCGGGCTAGGTAGGAAAATGCGCCTTCACAGCTGACTAAATAGCGCTGCTTTTCCGGGACTTTCTCTAGATCCGTCTGTAGTTCCTTGTCGATCGCTTTTAGCTTTTCGCTGTAAGCTGCTGCATTGGCGTTGTAGGTTTCGGCATTCTCTGGGTCTAGTTCCACAAAAGCTTTGCGAATATTCTCAACGTAAACTAGCGCATTTCTGGGCGACATCCAAGCATGGGGATTGGGTTTGTCAGTGTAAGGCCCCTCAGCAATGGAAATCGGCTTGATTCCCTCCGTCAGGAGTACCGAGGGGACATCCTTCACGTTGCCTAAAAACTGCTCAAACCAACGTTCTAGATTCATCCCGTTGTAAAGAATCAAGTCAGCATCTTGAGCTTTGGCAATGTCGCTAGGTGTGGGTTCGTAGCCGTGGATTTCTGCGCCGATGCGAGTAATGGATTCCACAACCAACTTGTCGCCTGCCACGTTTTGGGCTATGTCCGCCAAGACAGTGAAAGTAGTGAGAACTTTCTTTTTTCCCTCTGTGTTTGCCGAGCGGTCGGCAGCAACGTCAGTTGTCTCATCTGATGTAGCAGAGGGCGAGTTTGCCTCTGTCCCACCACAGCCAGTGAGCCAAAGACCCAGTGCTAGGCTAGAGGCAAGGACGATACCCCGTGGAAAGAAAAGTTGTGTCATTGAGAAATGGGGAAGCTTGATTTTATAATCATTTCATTTTTCATATTTATCTCATAATTGTATTGTATTGTAATGAATAGCGATCGCTTAATCTTTCTTCACAAACTAAAGTAAGTCTTGAAAGGGACGAATCCTCATGTTTGCAATGTGGGTGGCAAGTGATTACTTCTTACCCTTAAACAGATGCTTGAATTTTTACGTCAAGCTATAGACCGTACCTATGGGGTAGCCTGTGAAGTTTGTTTGCCCTCTGGCTGATGTTTGGGGCTTATTGCTCTCAATCCAATAGTTTAGGTCTTTTATTGGTTTAGCTAATCAAGTTTCGTCCGGTAGATTGACTCACTTTTGTGAGAAAATGAGGTGAGATTAATCTTCTTTTAAGAACAGCTTTTGTGTAGGGATTTATTGATTGCTTACCCCTGCTTAAGAAGTAAGGGCGAATCAGTAGAGTTGTGCTGGTGTTATGCGGGTAGATTTGTATAGCTACTCGGCTCAAAATCTACTCTTCTGGATATAAAATTACAACAAATCTCTAAAAAATCAAAATTAAAATTGTAAATTTTATTGTAATCATTTTATAATGTACGCCACTACTATTTTTCCTCTATGCGTGTTGTCATTCAGCGAGTCGAATCGTCTCAAGTTGAAATATCCGGTGTTATTGTTGGCAAAATTGGTAGAGGATTAAATCTGCTGGTGGGTATTGCCAATACGGATACAGAAGCAGAACTAGACTGGATGGCGCGAAAGTGCTTAGACTTACGATTATTTCCTAGCGATGACAGTGGCAGTGACCGATGGGAAAAATCAGTTCAGGAAATTGGAGGCGAACTGCTAGTTGTCAGTCAGTTTACTCTTTACGGTGATTGTCGCAAAGGACGACGCCCTTCTTTCTCAGACTCAGCAGCGCCAGAGTTAGCACAACAGCTATACGAACAGTTTGTCGAGAAGTTACGCCAGAGTGGGTTACGGGTGGAAACAGGTCAATTTGGTGCAATGATGCAAGTCTCGATTGAAAACGATGGCCCTGTAACGCTACTGCTTGAGCGAGAGAAGTCCTAGCGCAGAGGTGGAGGATGCTACACTTTTTATTTGATGGAGGTTAGAGGGACAAAATATAGCCATTCGGCGCTAGTTTATTGACTATTTGTATCTTTTACAAACAACAAACAACTAATAACAAACTACCAATAACAAATCTTTAGAAATTCTCTACCCTTCAATGGACGGAAATGAGTATAACTTTTTTTCTCCCTAGGGATGAGGACAATAAAATAAGTCTTTGCTTATAACTATAGATAGAAAACAAGCTGAGAGCTTAGCTCTATTGTGCTGATTTTGGTTAAGCCAGCCGTTTACTCCTAAACTATGTAAAGATCTAATACAAGTTCGCGCCACGTAGCCAGACTCTACGTAGTATGCTTCCTAAGCTTTCACCAAACCTGACCTGTCCATCGCCACAAGGGGTATCAATGTTTAATCCGACTAAGCTCTTGATCGATTCATTTGTCTCGGAAGTAAAGGCTGCATATCACTCCGCTTATGGGGGTCTAATGTCGAATTACTCCGAGATTGTTTCTTGGGTTGCTAACATGGCTTTGGAAAATATCGCTAATAGTAATGCTTTATATCATAATGTCGAGCATACTATTTTTGTGACCTTAGTGGGGCAAGAAATTCTTCGAGGGAAGCACATTCGTGAAGGTGGGGTAACTTGTGAAGACTGGTTGCACTTTGTCATTTCTCTAGTGTGTCATGACATTGGATATGTCAAGGGCGTCTGTCGTCAAGACCAAACAGGGTTTAGAGTGTATGCTACAGGGCTAGATGATAAAACGGTGACGCTACCCACAGGCTCTACAGATGCTAGTTTGACCCCCTATCATGTTGACCGAGGCAAACTGTTTGTTCAAGAGCGCTTTGGTGGACACAAACTCATTGATACCAAAATTATTCGGCAAAATATCGAACTCACCCGTTTTCCCGTACCGTTAGACTCCGATCATAAAGATACAATTCATTATCCCGGTTTAGTTAGGGCTGCCGATCTAATTGGTCAACTTTCAGACCCTCGTTACTTACAAAAAATTCCGGCTCTATTTTTTGAGTTTGAAGAAACAGGAGTCAATAAGCAATTAGGATACAGTCACCCCGAGGATTTACGACTCAACTACCCTTCATTTTATTGGAATGCGGTTTATCCCTATATTTATGATGCGGTTGAATACCTGAAATTAACGCAAGAAGGTAAGCAAATTTTGGCTAACCTTTACTCTCATGTGTTTGAAGTGGAACACGAACCCAATTTTAAACCGGCTTTGGCCTATGAGTCGCTCAGCTAAATCAAAGATATCGCATTAAGAGCGCTTCAAGTTGAGCCACTCCAATGGGTTTGTTAAGGCAATCATCTGCCCCGGCTTCCAGACAGCGATCGCGCAATGCTAAATTATTCCCGTGGGGAACACTTGCCATTGTGGCCATCATAATCACCTTTAAGTTCTTCATGTCAGGTTCACGTCGGAGTGCGGCGAGTAGCTCAAAACTGATACATTCTTCGTGCAGTTGCACGTCCATCAATACTAAGTTGGGTTTGAATCTCCGTACCGTTGAGAGTACATCTTGACTATTTGTTAAATGCTCAACTTGATGTCCAATCACCTGAAGATAATCCTTCAAAGCTAGAGCATTACGCCCTTGTGTCTCAACGAGTAGAATTCGAGCTTTAGGGGTTGGAGAATCGGGTTCATCCAATCGTTCGGTTTCTGAAAATGATAGGGGCAAGAGCAACTCTTTTATAGCTCTATCCGGCAGATTCAGGGTAAACTCACTGCCTTTACCAAGGGTAGACTCTACTGTAACCTCTCCGTCATGTAAGCAAGCTAAACTGCGCGTCAGCGCTAACCCCAATCCTGTACCAGGAAACTGTCGATTGAGGCCACTATCCAACTGACTAAACGGTTGAAACAAGAGGGGGAGGTTATGGGAAGCAATCCCAATACCCGTATCCTTAACTATAAAGCTAATGTTCTTAGCTTGCTTCCTGACTCTTAATAACACTTCCCCGGATAAGGTGAACTTCACTGCATTCGAGAGCAGGTTGAGCAGCATTTGCTTGCAGCGCCGTTCGTCAGCCATGACAATCTGTACTTGAGGATCGATATCCAGTGTCAGCCTTAATCCTTGGGCATTAGCTTGTTCGCGCACTAAGGCCAGACAAGATTCACACAACTGTTGAACATCTAGGGGCATCAACGTTAGTTGCTCTTTACCCACTTCTACCTTCGACAAATCGAGAATATCGTTAATCAGAGCGAGTAGATGTTCGCCACTGCTGTGAATGCAACTGACGTAATCTTTTTGCTTGTCATTGAGTGTGCCATAGATTTCTTGCCGCAGGAGCTGGGATAGTCCAATGATGGCATTCAGGGGCGTTCGGAGTTCATGGCTCATTGTGGCCAGAAACTCACTTTTCGCACGACTCCCGACTTCAGCCGCTTCTTTGGCCTTGAGTAATTGCATTTCTGTAGCTTTGCGATCGCTAATATCATAAACCTCAGCTTGCAATACCTGACGATGCCCCAACGTAATTCGGGTGAGCGTTACCTCGGCAGAAAATACTTGGCCGTTGCACTTTTTGTACATCCAATCAAAGCGGCATCTGCCTCGTGTGATCGCACGGTTGATATACTCTTGAGCTAGAGCGAAAGACGTTTTCCCGTTTGGCTGTAGGGGAGGGGAAAAGCCAAGGGGACAAGCAAAGAACGCTGGGGAATGGGAAATAGGGGGATGAGTTGAGGCTTTATGGGAGAGTTCCGCAATCAATGTTGTCGCATTATTCCATTCTTTGGCTGGGTTACAATTTCCCTGTACAGCTTGAAGTTGCCCGATTTCCGTACAGTCAAATAATTCTAAAGCAGCACTATTACTATCAAAAATGCCATTTTCATCCAACAATAACACGGCTGTACTCATTGATTCATACAGCGTTCGGAATTTTTGGGCTTGATGTTCGAGCTGCTGAGCTTGCCACTGATGTCGTTGACTGGATGCAGCAAATGCAATAGATGTAAAGGTGTCTCGTTTAGCTCTGGCGTGATGCAGGGAGCGTACGAGTTGCTTGTCACTCGTTTCGCTTTTTACCAGATAGTCTCGAGCGCCATGTTGCAACATTCGCAGCGCGATCGCTTGATTGTATTCGTCACTGATGACAATGATCGGGATATCCGGTGCAGTGAGTAATAACCGTGTCATCTGATCCAGACCTCGGATATCCGGTAGTAACAAATCTAACACTATGACAGAAATCGAGGAAGTTGTCTTGAGGATAACTAGAGCCTCTTCTAGCCCCGAAACCTGAATCAATTGAAACCCAAAAGGTTCAACCTCCCGTAACTTTTCTGACACGAGACGGGTATCTTTAGGGCTATCTTCTATCCATAAAATGGTGAGAATTTCAGTGGGCATGGGCATTACTCAAAAAGCAGCAGGGCTATCATCGCCTAGAAGTCTTGAAGCCGTTTCACTGGTGTTCTGGAGCTGCTGTGAGTCACCCAAACAGGTCATAATTTATCAGTTAGGGTCTAGAGGTCGAACAGTACGGGTATTTCAGCTTATCGTCTATGTTTTAAAGACTACCTGTCAATTGTAACCTGTACGTTTTACTGAGCCCGTTGGATCTCGCTGACCTAGTTAAGAGTGAGGGTTAAAGGCAACAATGCTTAATATCTAATACTACACGATCTGACCTACAAAAGTTTATAAAAGGTCAGGAATAAGAAGGCTCTTGCCTTTGCCGAGACTGCACCCAGAGTTTACTTCTAGTATGTATACTTCGTCACTATATTAATTGTAAATCACCGTTAGAGTAAGGGGGAACAAGAATTAGCACTCAAAGTGGGTGATATACAGCAGCGATTCAATTCTTTACATTGAGCTATGATCCCCAACCTTCCATCGCATTGGTTTAAGAGCTGAAAACCACTACATTTCAAGCGTTAAAGAATATACCTTCTACAAGCAAGCTCATCTAGAGTAGATACCTTAACTTCTCAAGCTTAATTAACCGTAAAGATCGGCTGTAAAGCCTGGAGCAGAGGGTATAATCCCAGCTTGGAATTTAAGGGTTGATATGCTATCTAGAAAAATTGGGATCGCCCAGTTATACTTACATCTAGAGATAGATGAGGAGGAAACCAGCAAAGATTTAATTTAAGGAAGATGATTGATTCCCTTAAATGATGAGCAGGCTAGAAAGTTGATTCAACCCCATCTAATCGTCCTCACCAGTGATTGACCATAATCGGAGTTGCTTTGTCGAAAAGGGTGAGTCTGTAAAATGCAAAATCAAACCATTTAATTGACGACATTTTTTTAAAAATTCAAAAATTCAGGAGATAACAAACGTATGCGGGTTAACAATTGTCCTTGTTGTGGTAACGTTCTACTACGCCATGCCCGACGCAAAGGGGTCTATTGGTACTGCACCTCCTGTCACCAAGAAATGGTGCCTTTGAGTGTTGGTCAACTGACAGCTTATGTTGAAGCGGTCAAGCCGCGAACTCGAACCCTACAGCCTGTAAAGTCATAGAGAAGAAAACCATTGGAGATGTTTGAGATGTGAGATGGGATGATGTAAGCTTTGCCCCTAGCTCTGAAGGTTCAGGCTGATTAGCCTCGGGGCACAAGGCTCAGGTTTTAGAATTTTTCCGCTTTGAGCGCAAGAGGGTATCATCCCAACTCCGGGCATCCAAAATCTCAGCTTTCGAGTTAAACCGATCAAAATCAAAAAGGCAAAAAGCAACCATCAGCGACGGGCTAGCCTGTCGCTTTTGCCTTCATTGCTTCTGGTAGAAAGACAAATTTCTTGTAAGCGGCGAACCTGCTACAATCACCGGTGAAGTCAGCAATACCATTGTTTCCTAATGCTCGCCGCCTTACTTTATGGTCAGGAAGATTTACGTTTAGAAGAGGTTGCATCACCGATACCCGATGCGGGTGAAGTTGTAATCAAAGTCAGCACAGCAACCACCTGTGGCACTGACCTGAAGGTTTGGCGGCGTGGCGGCCATGCAAGAATGCTAAAACCCCCAACGTTGTTTGGTCACGAAGCCATGGGTAAAATTGTGGCCATAGGAGAAGGAGTCAGCGACTGGACTATTGGTGATCGCGTTGTGGCTAATAACTCAGCTCCTTGTATGACATGCTATTTTTGCCACCGTCATGAGTATTCCCTCTGCCCCAATTTGCTCTTCAACAATGGCACCTTTGCCGAGTACTTGAAAATTCCCGCCCCGATTGTGGAACACAATTTATTAGCGGTGCCGCCCGACTTACCCGATGCCCTGGCCGCAATGACAGAACCTTTAGCTTGTGTCTTGCATGGGCTAGCTTGTTCTAACATTCGTCCTGGGGATCGAGTGGTTGTATTAGGGGATGGGGCGATTGGCTTGATGTTTGTTGCGGTGGTGGCACATCAATTATCGTCTGAGGTGTTCTTGTTTGGAGGCAATGACGGGCGGTTGCAACTTGGGGAACAATTCGGGGCATCTCGGACATTTAATTACCATCAGGTGTCGGATGTAGCTGCACAAGTGCGAGATTTAACCGCAGGATGGGGCGCAGATGTGGTGATTGAAGCGACAGGCATTCCCTCTGTTTGGGAACAGGCGATCGCCTGTGGCCGTCCGGGTGCCACGATTAATTTATTTGGGGGTTGTCCTCGGGATACCACAATTACTATCAGTACCGAACAACTGCATTACAATGCTCTCACCCTCAAAGGTGTATTCCACAATACACCCGCACAGGTTCGCGAAGCGTTGGCCTTATTAGCTAGTCGAGTGATTCCCTTTGAACTGCTGATTACACATTACCGACCGCTTCAAGATTTAGCACAGGCATTTGCAGATATGAAAAATCGTAAGGCGATTAAGGTTGCTATTGAACCAGGGCGTTAGTCTTGGTATTTTCCTATCAGGTTCATGCTATAACAAGAGTCTCCTGATAGGCTTTGGAATAAATCAGATCATCGCAAAAATGATTAGGACAAATCTTTTATTGCTGCCGTTTTACGGGTTACTTTGGTGTACGGCGGCTAATGCCCTACCCGGTCAAAGTACGGAAACGGTTGCAGCCTGGATTAATGCCAACCCAACTCTGCGCCCAAGTATTGGAGATGGGTTGCGTGTGACTAAAAGCAGCACCGCCGCCCAACGATTTACCTTCCAAGCCTCTGTGTTGCCTCCCGGCCGAATTACTCTGCCTAAAAATCGGGGTATCATCCGTAGTGAGCAAATGACCTTTTATGATGCCATTAATGGTGTAACGTTGGATCGACTCAAGGAATCTCTACGAGTGATTTATGGGCCTACAGTTTATGAAGATTTCGATCGTGCCAAACTCGTTTACGAATATCCCACCCCACAAATCATTGATTTAGGACGGCGACAAAATCGCCCATTACTCGAACGGCAGCAGGGTGAATTGCGTTTAGGAGACCGTTTTGCCTATTGGATAGAGATTACTAAAACCGATAAGGACAACGCCCTCAACGGTCGGGTGACAGTATTTTTGAAGGAAGATTTAGAGAAGCTTGAAGCTGAATTACGCGATCGTTAAATGCTAATTAGTTTACGGGCGTGATGCGTAAAGCCCCTGTTTTCAAAGAGGGGATATAAGCGAATAGCTGAATTGATTCAGCTTTAAAAACAGC
>CAZPRJ010000125.1:0-13798 GCA_964588805.1 uncultured Microcoleus sp.
GAAAACATCTGCCAAGCCAGACACAGAGAGCTTTACCACTTTTCGGACAGGTCTAGTACATCTCTGAACCGCCAACCATAAACATATCTGTTAGAAGCACCATATCCAAGAAAAACCTCGTGCCTATCCATTAATTGACAGAAGTTATCCGGCCAATTTTTCAGTACAGCAAAAACTCGCTCAAACTCACTCACCGATTTCAAGTCAAATCCTAAACTGGCTTCTTTGGGTGGAAACACTTGGTATCTAATTCCCGGAAGGCGACAAAATCTTAACAGAGAAACTAAAAGATTCATTCTTTCTCCCCAAATTTAATTGAGTCACAGGATTATCTGAAGATATTCTTAAGTGATTCTCAGAAGGCAAACCCCCTAGATGACACAGCTTATAGATAAGACTGGATAAGGTGATGTGTTCGTTTTCCACGGCTGGCGGCTGGAAAGAGCGCCAGTCAAATTGACAGGAGCATATAGCTATTTTAGGTCTAGACCAGGGAATCGGCTCTTGACACTGGGGACATCTATCAATCAGTAAACAATGATGAAGAGGACAGGCACTAACAACTGATAACTCCCAAAAGAAACGATAATAAGGTTTTGAGAGCAAACAAATCGGACACAGTTGAATCTGCTGGCGATTTAAAGCATCAGTTGGAACAATATTGCCAAAAACCTTAACTTGCTTCACAGCTTTAGGGTAAATCAAGGTATTGGCAGGAAATGCCATCGACCAAAGAATATCTGCCTCGACATCAGAAATATTGCTCAGCCTAGATAAATCATCTTTCTCACGATTGAAGACATTGCCATATATTCCTCTTGCTCTTAAACCGGACATTTGAAAAATCCACTTAGGAGACGAGTAGTAGTTGGTCTCAGTAAGTCGGATGATATAACCCCCCAGACTTTCATCGGGATAGGGTCGAGGTCTCCTCAACAGTCTTCTACTCTTCACGATGATGCTTACTGCTCTCTTACTCTATTTATGCAAAACATCAGTAGTTTTCCCGGCTCCCGTCGCACCCTTTAAAAATAAGCATTCCGGTTCATCTTTTAAGTCTGAAAAATGACGACAATCATCAATGGCACTTAGAATTTCCTTGAACCGGGGATAGACGACGTAGATGTTATTGACAATATAGAGCCGCTCTTTAAAGGTCATCGCTTGTAACGACTTTTTATCTATCTGCATCGGGTTCGGCCTCACTGAGATAAGTTGGTAACCCGATGCTGATATTGATTGGACGGAGGTAAAGCTGGCGTCCATTCATTAATCGCTAATTCCCAAACTTTAGAGCGAGGAGATTTCAGTTCGGGATGGGAACTCTGGTTATGGATATCGACGATAAAAATATGGAGAATTTCTTGCAGGGCTTCAAATGAAATTACCGCATTCTTCTTGGGGTCGTAATCCGACAGTTGCAGGAAGTTAGAGAAGGTTTTGCCAGGAGCATCCGAAAGCAACTGACTATTTAAAGCTCCGAAATACCGCTCTATAGCACTCTTGTACCAAGGCATTTTGGGGGGAGAGTATTGGATGACGATTCCGAGCTGAAGACAGGCATCTTCAAAGTGAGTGCTGTAAAACTCTTTGCCGTTGTCAACGACAATTACTTCCGGCAGTCCGTAGGTATCCCAGGTATTTTCCACACTCTTGAACTGGGAGTGAAGATAATTTTTAGGGCGAATAGCGTGTAAGAGGCATTGCATCACCGATAAATAAGAAGGTGGCTCAAAACTGGCGTAATAACCCAGTACTACTCCTGAATACTTATCGATGGCGCTGGTCAGCCAAGGAGTACCAATCGGCATCCGGGTTTGAGTATCCACAACAAACAGTGGTAATTTGGTATGGTCAATTTCCACCCTTTCTAATGGGCGGAGTGGATGCGGACCTTTTTGAACTGGGTCATACATCTGACTGGCGATTCTTTTGCCATAGCGACCCACGGCTTTGACGTAAGGGTCTAGTTGGCGAATAGCACGATAGATAGCTGCAATGTTGGGGATTTCTAAGGAGTCTTGCCCGATAGCTTCCCGGAGGCGATTAGACTGATTAATCTCGATAATTACCCGTTCATAAACATCAGTGCCGGAGGCTTGAGAGGGTTTGAGATACACTTGTTCAATTGCCTTGGAGATGATTTTCCGGACTTCTGGGTTGAGTCGGGGTTGACGATTGCCTTTGGATACATATTTGGGTACTAAAGAGCGAATATCTCTTCCCGATGCTTCGTAATCCTTTAGCCACCTCCAGAGTGTCAGCCATGAGGGAGGTTGGCTATCTTCGATTTCAAGAGCCACCTGGTCGATAAGGGGTTTTAAGTTTGACTCAGTTCGCTTCAAGATGTTGTTGGAGAAAACCCGTTCTATATATCTGTATCTTCTTTTGGATTCTTCTCTTAATTCTGAGGGGAGCTGAGTAAAATCTGCGCTAATATATCCTTTTTGGGAATGTTTTTGTTTTCCTCTTGTAGCTTCAAATTCAATAAATTCAAGCTCCCCTTGAACTAGCAACTGAGTTAACGCTGTGGCTTTGAGGCTGGAAAAGAACGATTAATGCCTCTCTCTTTCAAGTCTCGCTCTGCATTCAGTAGACAAATCGGTTTGGTGGAGTGAAAATATTGCAGGCAATCGAGATAGTTGGACAGCGATAGGGGTACTCTGGCATATTTGTAGAGCAGCTTGATATTGTTGAGTCTTGGCTGCACTCGAATCCGAAGCTCGGTGACAACAACGAACTCCTGGTTGTTAGCTGTGCAAATTGGGGCGATTTTTCGGAAGAGATTGAGATTTTTCTCGGTCTGAGCTCGGTTAGACGGTTTAACTTCTACAACTTGTGTTTTTTCAGGTCTAGTGACCACAAAGTCAGGTGTATACCTTCTGGGTTTCCCTTTGTCGGTATAGGAAATCGTAAAGGGCTGTTCGCCTGCTTGAGAGGACTTCTGGGTCGATTTCTTTTCAGGTAGATGTAATCGCGTTCTAGCTGCGACTCCCACGCCTATGACCGCGTTAATCTTTAAGCTGGGAAACTTACCGATAACCTTGCGGTTGCCTGCAAGGCGTGATTTTTCTGGCTCTGACTGCTCCCGATGCCACTTCACTTCTTGCCGTTATTTGAGGTTAATTCCAAAAGACTAATGGTTATGGGAGCCTTTTCAGCTTATGTGCAAATAAATTTCATCTTATGTGCCAAATTTTCACGTTATGCGTAACGATTTTCAACTTATGTGCAAACTGACATGATGCACAACTATAACAGTTTCCGGTTTAGCAGTACTATTTAGAACAGCCCTTCTAAATATTTGCAATGCCTTGGTTACTCGCCACCGGGATAAAAGTCCGGAAAACTTAAAGCTATCGGAACCCGTACCCCTCAATCGTCATCCAGCATCGGTCTACCTCTCCAATTTGGCACAAGGGTCTAGGCCGACCATGAAACAGACCTTGGATGCGATCGCTTCTCTGTTGACCTCCGGCTCTTGCGACCATTTGAGCCTAGACTGGTCTAAGCTTCGCTATCATCACACCTCCAGCGTGAGGTCAGTTTTAATCCAACGGTACGCGCCCGCAACAGCCAATAAAATGTTGTCCGCTCTTAAGCGGGTTCTCAAGGAAGCTTACCGTCTAGATTTGCTCGGTGCCGACGATTACACAAAAGCTGTGGATTTACCTCGAATCAGTGAGTCCAGAAAACTCAAGGGGAGAGCGCTAAAACCTGGTGAAATATCAGCCCTGATGCAAACTTGCATGAATTCTGATGCACCCATTGATGTGAGGGATGCGGCGCTGATTGCCATCTTGCGGGGAACCGGAATCCGACGAGCAGAACTGTGTCACTTGAATCTTGAGGATTTTGACCCAAATAGGGGTGCTTTGCAAGTTCGCCAAGGGAAGGGTCAAAAAGACCGGACAGTTTACTTACCTCAGGAGGCGATCGCCATTGTAGAGCGGTGGATTGCCGTGAGGAGTCGTCAATCGGGTCCACTCTTACTGCCCATCCGCAGCAGTGGGACGTTGCAGTGGAGGCAGATTACACCGGATGCCGTACTCAAAATTGTGCAGCGTCGGGGTCAGATGGCAGGGATAGAGTCCTTCTCCCCCCACGATTTTCGCCGCACCTTCTGTTCGGATCTCCTTGATGCCGGAGTGGATATCGCCACCGTGCAAAAACTCGCTGGTCATGCATCGCCAGTTACCACCGCAAAGTACGATCGACGGGGAGAGGAGACAAAACGCGCCGCCGTGCAAAAGCTGTCCCTATGACCCCATCCAATTCCGACAGCAGGTAAGTAGTTACACAAAATTATTTACACGCTCAAGCTACGGCAAAGGCTTATACAGTCTGAGCTTCAGTTAAGTTCTTAGTGTAATTAATTCTGTTTAGGTACTTAATTTACATTCGCACGACAGTTATGGGGTTGTGCACTCCGAAAGATTGTGCGGGTAAAAACTTCAAGCAAGCGGATGGTTGTCCGCTATGCCGATGACTTCGTGCTGTTCTGTGAATCTCAAGAAGATGCTTTAGAAAGTAAAGAAATCATTAGCAACTGGTTAGCTAGAAGAGGGCTTACTCTTTCGGATGAAAAGACCAGTATTAAACATCTAAGCAAAGGTTTCAACTTCCTGGGATTTAACGTCAGACAGTACCCAGTGGAAAATACCAAAACCAACTGGAAACTGCTGATAAAACCAAGCGATGAATCGGTAATGAAGCTAAAAGCTCGTCTTCGGCAAGAGTGGCTTACACTCAAGAGTCAAGATGTAAACACAATCATCCGAAGACTCAACCCAATAATCAGAGGATGGGCAAATTACTTCAGAGTGGCTGTCTCATCAGAGATATTTAGAGCCTTAGACCATTGGATGTTCTTAAGGGAATGCCGATACATCAAAAGGATGCACCCAAAGAAAAATTGGAAATGGCGGAAAGAGCGCTACTTTGGAAGCCTCAATCTGAACAGCCGAGACAAATGGGTGTTTGGTGACAAGAAAACAGGGGCTTACCTGGTGCAATTCGGTGACATAAACATCGAACGGCACGTAATGGTAAAAGGCACAGCTTCCCCAGATAACCCAGACCTAAAACAATACTGGGAAAATAGAGACAAGAAAAAGGCTAACACCCTAAACAACGAGTCTCTAAAGAAGCTAGCCAGAATACAAAACCACAAATGCCCAATCTGCGGGGAATCCCTATACAACGGGGAAGAACTGCACAAACACCACATCGTACCTAAAAAACAAGGTGGAAAGGACACCTACAACAACCTACGATTGGTTCATTACTACTGTCACCAACAAATCCACGGGAATAATAGCCTAGAAGATGGCTTGAGCCGTGTGAAGTGAAAACTTCACGCACGGTTCTTAGGGGGGAAGAAGATAGTAATATCTTTGCCCTACCCGATAACTGGACTGGAGTAATGGGTCAAACGCTCTCGGAGAGAAGCGCCTCTGGCTTTATAGGGGTGACTCTGTAGGGGTAAGCGCACTCGCGCTCACTGAGAATCCGCCG
Source organism: uncultured Microcoleus sp. (assembly GCA_964588805.1). Classification (GTDB taxonomy): domain Bacteria; phylum Cyanobacteriota; class Cyanobacteriia; order Cyanobacteriales; family Coleofasciculaceae; genus CAZPRJ01. The sequence goes on from CAZPRJ010000125.1 coordinate 5,518, forward strand.
TACTTCAGTCGGCGGAGTGTCAAACAGTCTGATACACTCTCTCTCTATCGCTGTTGTCAGGGGAGGAGCTAGTCACGATATGCTCTGCTTTTATACCCGCCGCAATCAGCGCAAGGCTTAGACCTTCCTCGAAATTATCCTCTTCAATCACGACTTGATTATCGACTAAACGAGCATGAAATAGAATCGTGTCGATCCAGCGCTGCTTATCCCAGCCTGTAGCCAGAACGAGAAAGTGACCAGAATCAACATCGCAGACGGGGTAAAGCTGGATTGCCTGTAAACGGGGTTGGGCCATCGTTGCCTCTTGCAGGGTTTTTTTGAGGATGTCTGCATAGCTTAGTGAGTTATCCATTGGAGAATCGCCTCTTGACTCGGTTCGTAAACTAATAAGTTGATTTTATTTCGCTGGACGGCTAACTGAAAAATCGGTTTTTGAAAGTGCTTAATGTAAATCGCTTGGCTCACGGCTAAAAACAACTGACGCTCCGGTTCTTGTTCTTCCAATGCCCATTGGTAAAGCTGAAGCTGTCCCATCGTTTTTTCGAGTTCGCTGATGACTGAGGGCGAATCGAAGTCTTTGATTTCAACGGCGATTTTATGCCCTTCTTTTTCCGCAGTGAAAAACTTTTCGGCTCCTAAGTCGGCTTTCAACAGTGTCTGCTCTAACACTAAGACTAAAGGATCGTCCGTAATTGTCCACCCATCCTTTTCGAGGGTGCGACGCAGGGAGAAATGTAAATTATCGCGTCTAGACATTCGACCTTCGAGAATTTAGGTGTAGGTGACGTACTCCCCTTCTAACCCTAGGGGTATAGAAGGGGCTTCTCAAGATGTAACCTCAAGGGCTGCGCCACGCAACCACTACAGCGTCCGATTAACAAGTAATCATCCGCCTTACTTAAGTTGAGATGTTTCCGCAAAATATTCAGCGCTCCATTAGCATCCGAGTTAATCAATCGCCCTGTTTTAGTGCGATACAATCCTCGTTTGATGCGTTGGCCACTGAATTTATAAGTTTGCGGATTATCGGCGTTAAACTTCGGAACATCATCGCCATCCAACGCACTAGCTTTGGATGTGTAAGATTCTTCCTGCTCAACATAATCAATCCCTACCCGTTCGCAGAGGCTTTGCAGCTTGAAACGCAATGTGTGGTAGGGGATTTGGACAAAGTTTTGATTGTTGCGAGTACCCATATTGACATCTTGTTTGATGCCAGGGTTGTATCCCAAAACGACTTTTCCAACTCCTTCACTCAAGCAGAAATCAACAATTCGCCGAACAGTTTTATTGAGATAATCCTTGATTTGATGACTTCGCTTATCAAGCAGATTAGCTTGTTGCGTTGTCAGCTTTTCAATTCCTTGGATGTCCTTTATCGATTGAAGAAGAGCATTCCTTTTGTTGTACCACTGATTTTGCGCTTTAAGCGGTTTGCCGTCTATAACAAAGGACTTACCAGTAGTTGTGACACAGGTAGCAAGGTTTCCTACACCCAGGTCAATCCCCATAGCATTATTACCTACTTGACGAAGCTCATCCTCGTGTTCGTAGACATATGCAACATCAAAAAACTTGGCTCCATACTTGGGTAAAATCCTGATTTCTTTGACTTGCTTATCCCTGATTCGTTCTGGAATTTGGAACGAAACGGTGCCTATGTGCCGCTTAAATGCCCGTGCCATTGGGATAGAATACACCCAATTTTTATCAGACAGTTTCACCCAGTCTCTAGCACGAATTGGAATAATCAAGGGAAAAAAACCCTTTTTGGGAAGATATTCTGGAAGTCTAACATTGGCGTTGTATTGACCTGTGTTTTTCAGCTCCAGGAGCTTAAAGAAACTGCTCATGGCACGGTCTACAACTTTCAAGGTTTGCTGTCCTATATCCGTTGCCAACAATTGATAATTTTCATTGGTCTTACACAGATGATACGAACCTTCGTAACGCAAGCACCTGCGCTCTTGAAAGAAGTACTGACGGACGGTGTACAGTCCAACATTAAACAAATTTTTCGACAAATGACAGGCGGCTCGGAGGATATCCGATTGTGCCTTTGTCAGTTTCAATCGATTAGTCAGTGTCAGAAGCACGATTCATCCCGCCAAAATAAGGTTATCTTAGCGGGAACCAACCTTTGGGTCAACCCTTTATATCCTGACCCTTCGGGCTGCTTCCTATGTCGGAACCTGCGTCCGGCATCTAGACCTCCGCAATTCCCCATACCACCAAACCCTATCGGGTTATGGTGGCAGTATCCTCACTGAAGCTCCGGTTGCGGAGGTCTAGATGGAGTAGTAGCTGAAATCAGCTAGCGCTGCGCTCGGAACAATCGCTAGTCCAAGTTCTTTCGGCTCCAGCTTATGCAGTCCGCCCCCGTACACTCTCCCCTCACCCATTAGTATCTCATCCGAAATTTGATTGAGAGCCTGCCACACCTGTTTGAGCCGTTCTGGCTTGTGAAAGAGTGCCTTCTCTAATGCAGGTTTAGGATATAACATCAAGTAAACATTAGTTGCCGTTGCTCTTGAGTGGTTCAGGATAAATCGGAAGGGTTTGCCCCTACTTGTGTTCTGACGACCCATATAGGTACACAGAAATGGGGAGGGAGGACGGTTCTCCTGCGAGTACCAGGGGGAGCGATGTCTGCACAGGTAGCGATGATTAATTCCTGTCTCTACTCCTAGCTGAAGATAGTTCCAAAGGTTTGGATACTTGGCTTTCACTTCATTTTCTGGTAAATAGCACGTTAACAGGAATAACTGGCGCTCTCTTAAGGGATTACCAACGCTATCGGCTTCAATTTCATCAACAGTTAAATATCTCGGACTAGGCAGAATTGGCTTTAAGAACTCAACCGGAAGTTGATATTGATAAATTTGCTCTTGTGTCAGTACAAAGAAGTGGTTAGCTCCTGTAGCCAACCCCCGCTTTATCGTGAATAAGTCCTTAAGCTTTAACGACTCAACCTTGGCATTGCTGTTTCCTAATACTGGTATACTTTTGCTCGTGGTATCTGACAGTAACAAAAGCTGACTGTCGGAACTTCTGCTACTAGACACCAGCCCAAACTGAGTCCATTTAGCGGTATGGCGTAGTACCTCCACTGGTATTAGTTCCTTGTAATTAGGAGCTGCCAGACTTCCGCCATAGGTAAACTTAACAACATGATTTTCGGATGGTTTTGCTTTTTTCAACCACAAAAATGCTGACGATACTAAGGCATCTTTAAACTGCACGTCATTTGGGTCAAAACGATGCACTCGCAGCAAAGTGATGTTATTGAGTAAGTAATCTTTAATTTGTTGCCCATAATTCACATCCATAAATCCACTAGGGATGAGCCACCCAGCTAGACCTCCTGAAGCCATCCAGGCATCACTAATACAGATAAAATAACCGTAAATTCCGGCTAGACCACTAAATTTTATTCCCGCTATCTGCTCCGTTGTCCGTTGCAGCCACAGCTTCTTTTCCTTACTCAAATGATGATGTCGGATATACGGCGGATTGCAAATTAATAAGTTAGCTTTTGCAGCAAAATCCGTGTTCTTTCAATTGCTGACAAGCTCATGCTCTACACTCCAAACTGTGCCAAATCTTCAATGCGATGTTCCCAAACCCAGTCAATTCCTTCAGCCGCTTCATAACCCAAGTAGCCACTGTCAAAATAACCGCAAAGGAACAGAATATAACGGACATTACGGCCATAGTTACTCCTGAGTTGAGCGAATTTAATGGCTTCTTCTTTGCGTCGCTTATTGGGATTGGTATAGTCACCAGCCGATTTAGCTTCAATGAGTAAGGGCAAGTCACCCCTTTCCGACTGAAGCGGCATGATAACAGTATCGATGGGGATATTGATTTGTTTGCTGCCGGACTGTAAACTCACTGGAATATTGAGCCGAAACGAGAAAGTTCCTGGCTGCATCGTCTCAAAGCTTAACCCGGCTCCGGGTCTAATGTAGGAGTAGCCACGCTGCTCCTACCACTGCCTAATGGTGGCAAGCTGTCTTTGCTCTTGGGCGTTGCGAATAATTGGGTCAGAGACAGCACCACAAAGACGGTCGGCAACAATGGTTGCGGCTCTGATAATTTCTGCCTCAGTGGGTTCTCGACCATTCTCTAGCCAAGGGAAGATGTCTTTGTCGGTCAGCCGCATGATAATTTGACCGATTTTCTCAAGTTCCGCATCAACGGTGGCACGGTTTGTACGGGGTGGGATTTGCTGTTTGCCCTCCATGTTTTTGACCAGGTTGGGCGACACGCCTGCTAGACCGATGAGACGGTCACGGGCGATGGGCGGTGCTGTTGCCATCCGCAGTATGGGCAGAACTTCTGGATGCTGACGCAGCAGAGCCGGTGTGATGTCGGTTAGATTGGCTGTCCAGGTTAATGCCGACTCGACTTGTTGAGTTGTGGCAAGGCGAGTCTCGCGGTATGCGGTGGGAGCAAACTGCATGAACCAGTGGTTGTAAAAGTCTACCGACTGGGCAATATCTGGCTTCCACAAGTGGGGTTTGTCGGCATTGACTGGCACGGCATCTCCTGTTGCTGATTTATTGCCTCTGTGCTATTCCATAGGCATCAGCAAGTACTTCGGCGATTGATTTTATCAGAGCGCAACCTCGATGGCGTGAGTAAATCAGCTAGTTGAGCAATTTTCATGAATCATGATTCTGTAATCATTAAAAATGAATCATTATTCAAGAATAATAAATCATGATTCTTTATTCTCAGATTCCTGAATGTCAGCTATGCTAAACCTGTGAAGGGTAAATTCTAAAATGCTTACAATCGCGATCGCGTCCCAGAAAGGGGGCGTTGGGAAAACCTGTACCTGTGTCAATCTAAGTTCAGGATTACAACGGCACAAAGTTAAAGTAGTGCTGGTAGACATGGATGCCCAAGGCTCCGCCACCTATGCCTTGGGTTTAGTACCAGGACAACAGCCGGGGTTTGACCTCTGGTTGGAAGGGGAAGAGGTTGTACGCACCGATACAGCTATACCATTAGTTCCCGGTGGGGCGGATACGGCTTACGTGAAATGGGATTCCCCAGAGATTTTACGCAAAGCTATTAGCCAACTAGATTGCGACCTGGTGCTGCTGGATTGTCCTCCCTCCCTTGTCCCTGCTACAGTTGCGGCACTTGTGGTAGCGGATAGAGTTCTCGTGCCGGTGCTGGCAGACCCCCTAGTTCTGGTGGGGTTGGCTCAAGTGCTGGACACTCTAAAAGATGTCAATCCAGACGTACCCGTTGATGTTTTGCGTAGCCGACACAAACCAACATTGAACATGACAGCGGAAGCGGACTCAGTGCTAGTCAGCGACAACCGATTCAATCTACTACGAATCTGCATTCCGGAAAACGTTGCCATCGCAGAAAGTGCTGGACACGGGCAATCGATATTTGAGTACGCTCCCAAAAGTAAAGGAGCAAGTGCATTTAAAGCGTTAGCTGGTGAAGTGATGAAGGAATGGGGGTTGAAGCGTGGCAGAAAGTAAAAATCGCATGGGGCAGCGCAATCCACTGCAACTGTTCAACGACTCCCAAAAAGAGTCTGTTGCCCCCGAACCATCCGACGAAGCTCCTCCCAAAGATTCAGTAATCAGGAATACTGATTCAGTAATCAAGATTCATGAATCTGGAAAAATTAATCAGAAATCAGGAATCAGGAATAATGATTTAGGAAAAGCCAAACAGGAATCAGAAGATACCAAGGCAACTCCCCTCTATCCCTTATCGGCGAGGATACCAGAGCCATTGAACGATGCCTTGGATGATGCCGTGAAACAAACCCGCCGTTCTATGGGGCGTAAGATTCGGAAGGAAGTCTTGGTATCGCTAGCGATAGAGGCTATGTTGCAACGTGTCGAGTCCGCTGGGGGGTGGAGTGCGATCACATCCGAGGAAGAACTACGAGAGTTGCTGGGGTTGCAGAACGAGCGACCCAGCTCCCGCAGCAACCGATACTAAATGTGGAATAGGCGGCCAATCGGATAGCAAAAGTGGCAGCAGTAGCCTGCTCGATCTCTCAACATAAAACTGCACCCACCAGTTACCGTGAAAGCATCTGTACCAAGCGCTGCCGTTCAACTGGTGTTAATTTCTGTAACTGACGAGCCAGTGTACCTGGGTCAGGAGTTGAAGGAGTTTGCAGCTTGTCGGATTGAAGGGTCTCAAACAACAGTTCCTCAATAGCCTCCTCTATGGGTCTTCGTTTTTCCTGCGGCGTACATCGCTCATACATTTTTTTCAGAGTTTCGAGCGTGTGACCCATCGCATAGGCCAGTGATTCTTTTTGTTGATCAGTCAGACCCACCTGGAAAGCCCAGGTCGCCCAGACATAACGCATCGTATGGGGTGAGATATACTTACCAGTTAATCGATGCGCCGCCGATGTAACTAATCCCCAAAATTCTGATTTATTAAGCGGCATTCCAGCAATTGGCTGTATGAACAAATATCCCCACGACCAAAATTCCGACTCGGTTTTGTTTTGAAGGCAGCAGACATCGTTCGGGTTGAACTCTGCGCGACCTAGAGTTATCCATCGTCCGCGACAGCCCTTAAGTTCGGGCTGCCACCAGTCATAGATTTGCTGCTTGTTACGCCCCCCCGGTATCCACCAACCGTACAAATAGCGTTCAATGTGATCATAAAGGCAGGTACCATCAGCGAATGGACGGTTAGGAACCACAATTGACTGAGGGCTATGTATTTTCAGAGTTTTGTAATCTTGAATATCTAAAACCCAAAGTCCATTTTTGTAAAACTTGCCCTTGTGAATATAAGTTTTGTAAAGATAGTTGTCTTTAACACTATTGTCATAGCGCTTTTCGCGTTTTTCATCTGGAGGTAAGGGGTGATATAGACCGTCTGGAGGAACTTCTTTGGGTCGCTCGATTGGGCAAGACAAAGAGATCTTTAAACTTCTAGACTCCGCCTGACGCCTAGCTGGCATGTCTGCTAAAAAGCTCCAGGCTAGATACCGTTGAAAAGAAATGGCGATCGCGCTACCGCCTCGTGGCTTTCTATGATTATTTTTAAATCGGCATTCCAAACGTAACGGTCCCAAAATTTGCTCACGGACTGTCGTCAGAACAGTTTTTCCCTCAATTGCATTAGGCCATTTCTCTTCCTGATTGGTGACGTACCGTTTTTGACGCTCCCACTCACCAACTTCCTCACTGGCCTCGCGACTATACTTACCAATCACTTTCAGAACAGGAATATCGACATAGTCACTTATCTCTTCAACTTCTGTGTGATAGAGAAATTTTCCCAGAGCTGAAAGGGCAGTCAAGCGGGAAACTTTAGTTCTAGGACTTTGAGAACCAACAGTTTGTCTGAGAAACTTCAGATAATCACAAAACCAGCTTTCAAACTCTCGCTGCTTTTCTTTCCAAAGCTTTTGTTGTTTTTTATTACTAAGTTCTGCTAAGTCCTGCTTTGTGAGCTTTGGAATTAATAGAGTTAAGCTCAATTGTTCCGAGGGTATCCTCTTATATCGATAGAACCAGCCCAGCAGAAGGCGTATTGCACTTAAGTAATTATCAGCACCGGAATGGGTTATTGCGTTAGTCACTCGACCTGGCCACTCCGGTTCGGTGAGAAACTGGTAGAACTGTTCCAGTTCGGCTTGTAGATTAGAACTTGTTTCTCGCGGCTGTAGTGTGTAAAGAAAAGGCTTGCCTCTACGACTGCTCAGTTGTTGCTTCTCAAAGACTTCTGTGTTTGAAATTCGCGGACAACATTGGTCTTGTATGTTGGCAGAGTGCAGCTGTTTCCCTAACCACCAAGGTTGCTGTTCACACCAGGTCAATAGCTGATTAAGTCGCGAGCCATAAACCTTTTGACTTTTTTGCGAGCGATTGAGAAGCTTAAACCCCTGCCGCTGAGCCATGCGAGCATCTAGGAGTTTCTCTAATCCTTGAGTTTTCATAAACTCCTTAGCTGCCAGCGTTTCAGCACTCGACATCCGGCCACTACCAATCATCTCTTGATAGCCCAAGCCTAGCAGCAGAGGTCGCACAATGGCTGAGCGGGTTTCATTGAGAATATTTTTGGCTCTTTTGCTATCGTATGTTGCTTTAATATGCTTTTCGTATAAATAATACACATCGAGGAAATTTTTAGGTTTATCCATAGCTGAGGTCATTGATTAAGTAACAGCACCATCTGCTGAAAGTCTGCTTCGGGCAATTGAAGCAACTCACTAGACCAGGCTGGCAGAAATAAGTGACCAGCTTAATCCGATTCAGAAAACCCC
>CAZPRJ010000126.1:0-13303 GCA_964588805.1 uncultured Microcoleus sp.
CCCCCGCTCCCCCGCTCCCCCGCACCCCTGCCCCCTACACCCCCGCTCCCCCGCTTTCTACTTCCACTCCCCTTGCACCACAAAACTCGCCCAGTAATAGGGGGCTTGCCATTGCTCGGTTTTCATCATTTCTAGTTGTGCAGCTCTTAGTGCTGCGACTGGATTGAGCTCTTTTTCTAACATCTGTTGGTAAAATCGCTTCATCAGTTCGGCCGTGGCTAAGTCATTAACACTCCACAAACTGACTGTTACTCGTTTTGCCCCCGCATACATAAAGCCTCTTGTCAAGCCTATTAACCCTTCTCCTTGCACCTGTTTACCTAGTCCAGTTTCACAGGCACTGAGGACAACAAGTTCGGCGGGAAGGGTAAGGTTGTAGATATCGTGGAGACGTAGGAATCCATCTTGATCGTTGCCGGTTGGATCGACTAAAGACAGCACCACACCCGATAATTCGGGATGAATATTATTGAGCAATCCATGGGTAGCAAAGTGAATCAGGCGATATTGGGAAAGGTCTGGACGAGTGGCAGTCGTGCGCGAGGCATTAAAATCAAAAGCGGAGAAACGTTGTGACTCGGGGACGAGGGCGAGAATAGTTTGGGCTTCGGTGCGGCTATACTGGAGGCGATCGAGAACTACACCCATAGCAGATGCCGAACGTTTCACCTCAGAGGGAAGAGTCGCCACGTTACTGGGTTGAGGTGGAGAGGATTTGAAGCGAGAATCATTCGGGCTAAAAACAGGATCGGCGATCGCAACGAGTGTTTTAGGTGCCGGTTTGCGTCCTTTCAGTTCACGGCGTAACACTGCAACCGTTGAAGCGGATGGTAGAGAGACAATTTCATGATTCACAAGCATAACAGGCAGTGTCTCTCCCTGTGTGTTAGGAACTGGTAAGGCCGCAAAAGGAATTGATTGTAATGCACCATCGCTGACAATGAGTAAGCGTTTGCTCCCCAGTTGAGACGCAACTGGTGCTAGAAGTATTTGACTCAATTTTTGTCCGACTTCTGGAGAACTCAATTGAGGGGAGTTGAGTTGGCTGTAAAATTGCTGTGCAACGGCTTCAATATCTGCCTGTTTGGGGAGTTCATAACTAGTAATGTCTGTCTTAGTAACTGCCCATAAATAGCTACGTTCCTGGCCTAAAGAGTATTCTAATAACAACGTATCGTCATCCAGTACCTGTTGTTGAATTTGTTGCAGAGTTAGAGGTTCTGGATACTTTAAGGCAGCATAACGGGGGCTTTTGGCTCGAATCTGGGCTTTTATAAACTCTAATTGGGTTAATAAATTATCTATTTCTTGTTTGATATTCGTTAATTGTCGGTTGGAATACTGACTACTGAGGAGTTTGACACGGTTTTGTTCTAAAGCATTGAGTTGCTGTTGTAAATTACGCTCTTGTTCCAGTAAATTGGGGTCTACACCTTGGCGGATATCTGCATTAGCTTCGGTGAGAATTTCTAATAAAGAGCGTGCTCTAGCGCGTTCATTCGTGTGCAGTGCTAAAGCATCGTATCCTTTAGACGGTTGCTGTTTATGCAACTGCATTAATAAATCAATGTAAAACTTGTAATAATCTTGCTTCGAGGCAAAGTAAGAAGCACGAAGTTCTTGGCTGGTAATCTTAGTCCGGAGGTTTTCAATCAGTTTGATCGCTACCTCTACCTGTGTTAATGCTTCATTGAGATTGCCTCGTTGGCGTTCTAAGTAGGCAATATTATAAAGGGTAAGTGCTTCCCCATCTTTGTCCCCAACTACACGTCTTAAGGGTAGAGATTGGTTATAAAAATCTAGTGCCTTTTGGGATTGACCTAAATTTCCATAGACAGCGCCGATATTATTAAGAGTAATTGCTTCTCCGTCTTTGTCCCCAAGTACACGTCTGAGGGGTAAGGATTGGTTATAAAAATCTAGTGCCTTTTGGGGTTGATTCAATACCCAATAGATAGCACCGATATTACTGAGGGTAACAGCTTCTCCATCTTTGTCCCCAACCGCACGCCTTAAGGATAGGGATTGATTATAAATTTCCAGTGCCTTTTGCAGTTGGCCCAAATCAGAGTAAGTTTTGCCAATATTATTGAGGGTAACTCCTTCTCCTGATTTGTCACCGATAGCTCTTCTGATTAGTAGGGATTGATTGTAAAGTTGTAAGGCTTGTTGCTTTTGTCCCAAATCATCGTAGATTTTGCCAATATTTAAGAGGGTAATCGCTTCCCCTGCCTTATCACCGACAGTACGTCTCAAGGGTAAAGTTTGGTTATAAAGTTCTAAAGCTTTTTGTTTTTCTCCCAAGTCATCGTAAACTAGACCAATGTTGTTGAGAGTAATGGCTTCTCTGGCCTTATCACCGACAGCACGAGTTAAGGATAGGGCTTGGTTGTAAAATTCTAAGGCTTTTTGTTTTTCTCCCCAATCCGAGTAAGCTTTGCCAATATTGATGAGGGTAATCGCTTCCCCGGCCTTATCACCAACAGCACGTCTTAGGGGTAAAGATTGGTTATAAAGTTCTAGGGCTTTTTGCTTTTCTCCTAAATCGGAGTAAACTTTACCCATGTTGCTGAGAATCAGCGCTTCTTGTGTTTTGTTATCAATAGCACGAGCGAGAGGGAGGGATTGATTATAGTATTCTAAGGCTTTGTGTTTTTCTCCTAAATCGGAGTAGACACCACCGATATTGTTTAGGGTAATCGCTTCTCCTGCCTTATCGCTGATAGCACGTCTTAAGGGGAGAGATTGATTATAGTACTCTAGTGCTTTTTGTTTTTCTCCTAAATCGGAGTAAACTTTACCGATGTTGCTGAGTGTGAGTGCTTCTAGATACTTATTGCCGACAGCATGAGTCAGAGATAGAGATTGATTGTAAAATTCTAAGGCTTTTTGTTTTTCTCCTAAATCATCATAAACAGCACCGATATTGTTGAGAGTGAAAGCTTCTCCTGTTTTATCACCAACTGCACGTTTTAAGGATAGGGATTGATTGTAAAACTCTAATGCTTTTGGCTTTTCTCCTAAATCCGAGTAAATTTTGCCGATGTTACTAAGGGTAAGGGCTTCGCCTGCCTTATCATCGACAGTACGTCTTAACAATAAGGATTGATTGTAGTACTCTAAGGCTTTTTGTTTTTCTCCTAAATCATCATAGACAGCACCGATATTATTAAGGGTGAGTGCTTCTCCTTTTTTGTCACCCACTGCACGGCTTAAGGGTAGCGATTGATTGTAGTACTCTAAAGCTTTTTGTGGTTCTCCAATTGCAGCATAGACAGAACCAATATTATTAAGATTAATGCCTTCCCAAATTTTGTCGCCTACCTCACGAAATAAAGGCAGAGATTGATTGTAAAATTCTAAAGCTTTTTGCTTTTCTCCCAAATCATTGTAGACTTTGCCGATAAACAAGAGGGTAACAGCTTCTCCTTGCTTATCACCTATAGCTTGATACAGTGGTAGTGCTTCTTGCCATTTTTGTAGGGCTTGTTGTTGGGATTGAGGATTTTTTTGTTGATAAAGTTGAAATCCTTCTTGATAAGCCCGTTTGGCAGCAGCGCGAGTGACTTCTTGCTCAGGGGTTGCAGGTTGTTGGGTGAGGCTAAATGATTCCCCTTTTTGAAGGAAAATGGGATTAGGTGAGGCAATTAAAGGCTCTGCTAGTACAAGAAAAGCGATCGCAAAAACTAAACTCTTGCAGGTAATACTGGGTAGCAAGATTAATTGACGCAAAATCAACAGCCATTTATGCCTTATTACATCTTCTTTCATCGGCTTAACCATACCCCCTGCACCTGAATTGTATTGAGTCTTTGAGCCTGAATTGTTGAGCAAAACGGCCTAAGTCAGCCGCTTATTATACTTATCGGCACTTCCTCTATCCTTTATGCCAATAGAGGATTAGTTTAGGTTTGTAGTAAGGGCTTTAGCCCTTGTTTACATCAGGCTTTGGAGTATCAACTCAACTTACACTTATTGCATCATCATTATTAAATATGTCACCCCACTATCCGCAATAAAGTCCCAGGTTGAACAGCCTCCTGCACTGTTGCCATACCCACTAATCCTTCACGAGATTGCAGCGTCACCTTCCCCTTACCTTCAATAGCGCTAAACACTGTTCCCTCATCTACCATTCCGACATCAATTCCCCCTAACCAGAGTGTGGCTTGATTGCCGTTTACCTGAGTAATCACTGCATTAGCCGTCGGGCTAGAGGCTGGTATGAAATAGAATGGTTTCTGCTCGTACCCACTACCCACCTGGACATCAAAACGGGGCGTTTGATTATATTCTGATGGGATTTGTTTAACCACATGCGCGATCGCACTTTCGGCTGTACCCGCTTCTTGCCAGAGATACTGCGTCAGTAGATACGTAAATGCACCCGCATAAAAACCATTGAACCAGGCATCAGCGGCCGTTTGGCGAGGGTTAGTGGCCGCCAACACAATACCTTTTGCCACTCCCGTGCGATACCCCTGCACAAAGTCCTCACGGGAAAGCTTCAGCCGTGACAACCACTGTTCTTGATACGATTTTTCCTCAGGAGAAGCCAGTATCTTTTTACCGCCATCTCGTGCACGCACCCGAAACTTCCGGGTGGCAGCACCAGAGTAACAACTATCCAAAACAGCCGTAACATTTTCACTCTTTAAAGCCGACATTAAAAGGAACAACGTATGTCCCATAATGTCTTTGACTACACCCCCTTGCTGGGGATAGCCTACTGGTAGCGAACTATCTACAGGAACAAAAGTGCCATTTAATCCACTTTGGTCTTGGCTAGAACGGACAACAATGGGATTGGGATCGAAAACGCGAGAACCATGCCCAGAGTAATGAAACACTACCACATCCCCAGGCTTGACTTGTTTAATCAGATACTCTTCAAATGCCTCCAGAATCCCTTGACGAGTTGCTTTTTCATCAGTCAGCGTGTAAATATCTTTGGCATTGAACCCAAAGCGAGAGGTCAAAAGATGGCGCTGCAACTCTACATCCGTCAAACACCCATCCAAGGGTTGAGAGGCATAATTGTTGATACCAACGAGTAAAGCAATTTTGCGTGGAGTACTTTGTGCCAGAACTTTTCCATAACGTTCTGCCTGTCGCTTAATACCCCACGAGTTTACTCCCAAGGATACCAGAGTGGCTCCAGCAAAATGGAAGAAATGACGACGAGAAAGGCGGTGCATAGCTTCTCTATCTCTGACAAATTTTCCCAAGATTTTGACTTAAAAGACTGATTTTTTTCAATCTGTTATTTTTGCCTCAAGCGCTAACATCATACGGCTACTCACCTCCACTTGACACGGGAGTTTTAACTAAAGTTATGAATCCTTCATTACTCTCTCAAACTACTCCAGGCTCAAATGATGCTGCCCTCAAGCGTCTACCAGATGTATCGATTGTGGTTCCGATCTACAATGAGGTGGAAAGTTTACCTCATCTGGTTGAAGCGATCGCCAATAGCTTAGATCCGGCACAACTCAACTACGAACTAATTTGCGTAGATGATGGTTCTAAAGACGGTTCCACCGAACTCCTCAAAGAACTTGCTCTAGCCCACCCTCGTCTATGTGCTGTCATTTTACGTCGCAACTATGGCCAAACCGCAGCCATGGCAGCCGGTTTTAAGCATGCCAGAGGACACTCTATTGTCACCTTAGATGGAGACTTACAAAATGACCCTGGTGATATTCCCATGCTGCTGGCCAAACTCGATGAAGGCTATGATTTAGTCACCGGTTGGCGCAAAAATCGTCAAGATGCAGCCGTCACTCGCTTACTTCCCTCCAAAATTGCCAATTGGTTGATTCGTAGAATTACTGGGGTATACGTTCAAGACTACGGCTGTTCTCTGAAGGCTTACCGGGCGGAATTGGTGGCCGATATGAATCTCTATGGAGAGTTGCACCGATTTTTACCGGCATTAGCCTTTATTGAAGGTGCCAGAATTACTGAACTCCCGGTGCGCCACCATCCTCGCCGTCATGGTAGTAGCAAATATGGGTTAGGGCGTACTTTTCGGGTGATATTAGATCTTTTCACCATCTATTTTATGAAAAAATTCCTGACGCGACCCATGCATGTTTTTGGGTTGCTGGGGATTATTTCCACCACATTAGGAGTCATTATCGGGATTTATTTGACGATTATCAAGCTGGGTTTTGGTGAAGATATCGGCAACCGTCCCCTATTAATCTTGGCTGTAGTCTTGGTCTTGACTGGGGTTCAGCTATTTTGTTTTGGCTTGTTGGGAGAATTGTTGATGCGAACTTATCACGAATCTCAAGGTCGGCCTATCTATCGAGTTCGGGAAGTCGTTGAGTCGGATGTTACAGAATATAAACAAGGAGAGTAAACCCGTGTAATAGAAAGAGGCAATCAAAAGGATGAAAATAAAAAATTGTCACCCTTTTCGGTTGTCCCTGAAGTTGACATGTGCGGGTGAATGGGTGCTTGAAAACGTTTAGAACACTAGAACCCCAACAACAAAACAACCTGCTGATTTTATTTGCGACGGGTTTGCTGTTTTGGTCGAGTTTAGCTTGTTTGCTACCGACTCTACCGCTTTATGTCAAAGACTTAGGCGGAACAACTCAGCAAGTCGGTTTAGTCATGGGTGCCTTTGCCGTAGGTTTGCTGCTGTTTCGTCAAAAACTCGGCCAATTATCCGATGTTCGTAGTCGCAAATTGGTTGTGCTGATTGGTCTTGCAGTGGTGGCGATCGCACCATTGGGCTACTTAGGGGTCAAATCGGTGCCATTTTTGATGCTGATTCGGGCTTTTCACGGCATTAGCATCGCAGCTTTTACAACCGGAAGTAGTGCTCTGATTGTAGATTTGTCGCCAGTGGAAAAGCGGGGTGAAATCATTGGTTACATGAGTTTGACTAATCCTCTTGGTGTGGCGATTGGCCCTGCCATTGGAGGTTTTCTGCAACAACAAGCGGGTTATGTGCCATTATTTGTATTTTCTTTCATTGCAGGATTATTAGGTTTTCTCTGCGCGTTGCGGGTACGCGAACCTGAACCCCAATCTCGATCTGTAGAAGAATTTGCTGAGGAAAATGCAGAGACATCTCTCACTCATGCTGGTCATTCTGAGAGATTCTGGAAGCTGTTGGGTAGTCCTCGCCTACGGATTCCGACGTTGGTCATGCTGTTAGCGGGCTTAATTTTTGGGTCGGTAGCTACGTTTGTTGCCTTATATATTCGCGATATGGAACTAGCACTAAATCCGGGGTGGTTTTTTACAGCAGCGGCCTTATCAAGTTTTAGTGTACGTTTAGTGACAGGACGAGCAAGCGATCGCTACGGACGAGGATTATTTATCTCAATCAGTTTGGTATTTTATGGCCTCTCCATGCTGCTATTGTCCCAAGCTCAAAGTCCGATTTACTTTTTACTGGCAGGTTGTTTAGAGGGGGCGGGTGCGGGTACGTTGATTCCTTCTATGATTGCCTTGATTTCTGACCGCTCTCATGCTAATGAGCGAGGGCGAATGTTTGCCCTATGTATTGGTGGGTTTGATTTAGGAATTGCGATCGCTGGGCCGGTTCTGGGTACATTTGCCCAACAGTTGAGCTATCGAGGTATCTTTTCTCTGAGCTTGAGTTTAGCTATCCTAGCTCTGATTTTATTCATGACCCAAAACGGTAAAAATTTAAGGCATTCGTTCCGATTTGCTACGGGGCGAGAACGGGATATCTATGCTATTTACAGCAAAAAGCAGTCCCAATGAAAAACATTCACCCCCATGAATGAAAATCTTTCTCCCCTAACTCCTGGCTCCTGACTCCTGGCTCCTGACTCCTATTTTCAGGTTAGAGAGGAGGCATTATGCAATGTTTTATTTAATTAGGTTAAAGATAAGAATTTCTGTTCATGATTCATTGCGGTATGCCGTAGAAAATGTTAATAAAAAACACAACTATGCCCTCTAAGTTTTGTGAATTGTTCTTAAAAAGTCATCTACCTAAAGCCGTGTTTTCCGGCTTTTCCAAAGTCGATTATTGCCATTGACCTTCACTAGTAAAGCCATTTTAATTCTGACATCAATTAAAACAGTGAAGGGAACTTCATTCATACATTAAACGTCTATTGTTACTGATTGGCGTTTGGTATGAGTAATTAATGAAATTAAGTCTTCTTTCGTCCAAAATTGGCATGGTTTTGGCGGCGATGGGAATCGCTTTCACTGAGCTTGCGGTTGGCATTGCCACCTCTACGACTTCCCCAGTAATCGCTGCGTCGGCACTGTCTTCTAATCAAGCTGATGGTGATAGTACTCAACTCACACAACCACTCTCTGTGAGCCAAATGACTAAAGATGACGATGACAAAGGAGATAAAGACGATGATGGTGATGATGAGGTAGGCCAAGACGACGACGATAAAGGCGATGAAGAAGTAGCACAGGATTGCACTTGCAAAGACGCTGTGTTTAAAGATGTCTCCAAAAAGACTGGGATTGATTCGTCCAAACTGAAGCTAGTTAAGGTAGAAAAGGAAACTTGGTCGGACGGCTGTTTGGGATTGCCTACCCCTGGCAGTATGTGTACTCAAGCTGAAGTTCCCGGTTGGCGGGTGGTTGTGGCTAGCGGCAAAGAGCGCTGGGTTTATCGCACGGATGTATCCGGTTCTATGGTCAAATTGGATCAAGTAGCGACCCAGACTCTAGCCAGTAGTCTCACTCAAACAACAAGCCGACGAGAGGTCATTACCCGTACAACTCAAACCACTCAATCGGTTACGGGTACTAGCAACCGTCAAAATAGTAGCCAAAGCACTCAAACCGTTGTGGGTAATACCCAGACAATGGGCGGTTACAGCAATACGCAACAACAAACTCGCTTGGCTCGCAGTAGCGCCCTTGTGAGTTTTAAAGATGTATCCCAAAGCCACTGGGCAAGAACCTTTATCGGGGAACTGGCCAACCGAGGCATTCTCACAGGATTTCCAGATGGCAACTTCTATCCCGATAGACCGGTCACTCGTGCAGAGTTTGCGGCACTGCTGGCCTCAGTCTTTAAAACCAGCAAAGTTCGCAATGCCGTGAGCTTCCGGGATGTCTCGAGCAGTTACTGGGCGTACAATGGCATTCGAGAAGCGTATGAAATGGGCTTTTTAAGTCCTGTGTCTGGCTCTTTATTCAGACCTTACCAAAGTCTCACTCGTCTGCAAATTTTGACCGCTTTAACGAGGGGACTCAATTACACAAGCACTAACAGTTCTGTTGAAGAAATTTTGTCAGTGTACCGCGATGCTGGGGCAATTCCTGCCAGTGCACGTAGCCTGATTGCAGCCGCTACAGAGCGAGGGATGGTCGTCAATTATCCTAATAGCAATATGTGCAGCCCCAACAAGGTTGCCACTCGGGCAGAGGTTGCAGCGTTTCTCTACCAAGCAATGGTAAACAAGGGCGAGGCCGCAGCTATTTCCTCACCTTATGTTGCTGGCAAATCAAAAATCAGAGAAGCGGGTGTCGTCCAAGAAGCGGATGATGTTCGCATTCAACCCGCACGCCAAAACTGCAACCAAGGAATTGGCAACGGTGCAGAAGGTTGCGACCCCGGTAACTCTAGTCCTCGTGGGGGCAGCAATGATGAAGGTGGACGGACACCCGGAAATCGTCCACAACGGTAACGGTTTTTCTGTACCGAGTCTGCATAAACCTTGATATTCCCACAGATAAGTAGGTAATCGAGTATCCTGTTTTATCCCCGCTCAACTATCTAGGAGCGGGTTTTTTTGTGATTTAGAGTCTCCCAATATCCCAGGTAATGGGAAGAAATCACGTAAGATATAGAACAAATTAGATGTTACCCAACAATCGTATAATGAGAAAACTTTACTTCTTACTGCCTGGAACAGATGGTAAATTTGCCTGTGGTGGTCTTTGGGCGGAATTAAAAACAATCAATCTAGCTAAACAAATTTGCAGCGCTGAAGTTGTAACCTACCGTCAACGGGAGAAAAATACTCTTTTTTTAGATGATTTGCTAAAAGAACAAACTTTAGATGATTCTATTTTTGTGATGAATTGGGGATTTGATATTCCTAAACTTATCACTAAGCTCAAACCTTATAATGTAATTTACCACGCTCACAGTGCTGGTTATGGATTTAGCCTTTCAGGGTACGTTCCAATTATTGCTGTGAGCCGAAATACAATGGGATACTGGGGACAAAAATCTCCTAATTCTTTGATTTATTATTTACCTAATCAAATTTCAGATGAATTTCAAAATTTAGGACTAGAACGAGATATTGATATTTTAGTCCAGGCACGGAAATCATCTGAATATCTCATGCAATCATTAATTCCAGCCTTGCAGAAGCAATATCATGTCCAAGTTGTTAATTCTTATGTGGAGGATTTAGTTACGCTTTTCAATCGCTCTAAGATTTATTTATATGACTCGGCTGATTACTGGGCGCAGCAAGGAGTAAGTGAAGGATTTGGTCTGCAACCTATGGAAGCTCTTGCTTGTGGTTGTCAAGTTTTTTCTAGTGTTAATGGCGGACTTTCTGATTATTTAGACCCCGGATTTAATTGTTATAAAATTGCTGGTCATTCACAAGACTATGATATTAAACGTATCGCTAGAGTTTTAGAAAAATCAGTATGTCTTAGCTTAAATGACCAAATTTTAGCAGAATATAGAACTAAAAATATTACCCAACGTTTACAAGTTATTTTGTCAGATATCAATAATTTTTTTGACAATAAAGGTTGTTATATTACCCCGATTAAAGACTTGACAAAAATGCGTTTATTTACATTAAAAGCAAATACAATACTAGATAAAATTAGCAAAAAATTTCTTAAAGGCTAATCAGCATAAGAGTAAGAATTGTGTAAAAATTTTCTTTATTATTAACCTTTATTTGGGTATAATACTGTTGACTATTAATCATTGCATTAACTGAAAAAATGATAGAACATATTGTTTTATTTAAGTGGAAGGAAGATACTCCGGATACAGCCATTGCTGAAGTCTTAAAGGCACTCAAAGAACTGAAAGGTAAAATTCCCGGTATTATTGATTTATCTTGCGGTGAAAACTTCTCAGCTCGTGCTAGAGGTTTTCATCATGGATTAGTGGTACGATTTAGCGATCGCGCCGCCCTAGAAGCTTATACACCTCATCCATCCCATCAAGAGGTAGTGCAGAACTTAATTAAACCGATTTTAGAAGACATTCTGAGTGTCGATTATGAATTTCAGTAGGCTTTTATTAATTCATTCTAATTTAATAGGTTCAACCAACGATAAACCCATAAAACGCAATCCTAGCCGCTCAAACCAAGGCACAGCAAGACCCCAGCGCATTTTAGTTAAGAAGAATTGCTCAAAGGCAGTTTTACTCCAACTCACCCAACGGCCTTGAAGCGCGATCGCTCGTCGTCGCTTTCCCGTTATAGAATCAGGTAAAACTGGATTGGCCATAAAGGCAATGCCCGTATTACCAAAATCCGCTAAACATAAAGCCTCAAGGGTGGGGGTGACGGGTGTAGCTGAAATCGCGCCCAATTCTATGGCAATATTGTGCGCCACGGCCATTCCCATCGCCTCTGTCATTTGACCGGTTTTCGGAACCCCGATGGGAATCGATGTTTTTTCAGGCGGTTTAATCTGCACCACCACACCAACTGCATAAATCGAAGGAAAAAGGGGATGCTGGTAAGTGGGTAAGACGGGTAAAAATCCCTGTTTATCTGCCAAGTCGGGCACGTTTTGCAAAAACTTCGGGCCTCGAAAGGCTGACAACAGCATCGAGTAAGTAAAGGGCAGGGTGTGACCTTCTGCTAAAACAATTTCATGGGCACGAATCTCTGTAATCGCCTGATTCTCAATCACTTCAATCTGGCGTTGACTCAACAACTGCCGCACTAACTGTGCGGAATTAGCCATACCGCCAATTCCCAAATGCCCTGCATAAGGTTCTGGCGTCACCAATGTAATCGGCACCTGTTCGCGTAATCCCCGCCGTCGCAACACCCAGTCAGCTAACAGTGCAAATTCATAGGCCGGCCCCATACAACTGACTCCCGGTACAGCACCGACAACAAGTGGCCCTGGATGATCGAGAAACTCAACCCAAGCCTCCCGTGCCATCAAGGCATGACTAGGATTGCATACAGATTGGGTATAACCGTGAGTTGGGCCTAAACCGGGGATCGCATCGAGTGCTAATTCTGCGCCAGTTGCAATCACTACATAATCATAGGCGATCGCAGTTTCTCCCACCTTTAATACTTGCTGTTGGGGATCGATGTGGGTAACGCGGCCCATAATCCATTCAATTCCCCGACGAGTCACTAGAGGACTAACCTCAAGCTGTATCTTGGCTAAAGAAGTTAAGTCTAAAGCTACCCACGGTAGTGAAGGAATAAATGTAAATTTTGGTGTATCACCAATTAGTGTAATTCGATGTTGTCGCGGTAAGAGATGCCGTAATTCGTAAGCTGTAGGCAACCCTCCAAGCCCCGCGCCAATCACAACAATATGAGCCATGACTAGCAAAGTCCTCAATAATGCCCATCTTATACTGAGTGCCATCACTAGATTCAGGAGCCAATTAGGTTGAGAGTGGCCGCGTCAAAATTTTGGTGAAGTAAAAACTTGTCTCCCCAAAAAATTGCCGCAACCTCCCAATTTTGTTGATTACTGAACGAACTGCTAACACCCGATATGTGAGATGATGCCTCAGCTATGACAGTGCTTCATCATTATTGGACACGGAATTGGGCAGGGGTAAGGGACAGCAGTTGATGTCATTAAGGCAAACTTTGCCCCATTGTAAAGCCCAACGGACTAATGCTACCCGGTTGTCAGTCGATGTTTTGGTCAGAATGTTGCTGATATGATTATCGACTGTGCGCTTGCTGATTTCTAGCTGCTGGGCAATCTCTTGATTGGTTAAACCAGCGGCTACTAGTTCTATGATTTGCAGTTCGCGATCGCTTAGGGACGCGGGAGTATAAGAGTCGCCACCAGCCATAGGTATTTTGCCCTTGGTATATCTACTCACCATTTTAGAAGATTGTTTAATGTGGACTACCTGAGAAACCTAGTGCTAGGGGGATTCATCCAATTGGGTGGTGCAAGGATTGCCAGTTTAGCCTCTAAGCGAGGTGACAATGGTAATAAGCTTGACCTAAAAGGACTGACCCTCAGCAAAAGAGTTATATACCTCAATTCATTAAGTATATATACATGAGTAGATTTAGCTATTTTTATTGCCGGAAGAGTTAATCCGGTACTCAAATATGGGTGCGGGGGTGCGGGG
>CAZPRJ010000127.1:0-13134 GCA_964588805.1 uncultured Microcoleus sp.
CTCGTTCACGAGGTGAACCTTTAAACTCGGTGGCAGATGTTATTCAACTCCATCGACAGCATCATGCTCGTGAGGTACTCTTGGCAGCTTGTCGGGAAGCGATCGCTTCTGGCACAGTGGAGGCTGTTGTGGAGCGCTTCATCTACAACCCATCTCAGGTTGCTGCTTAGACGCTAGCTTTCGCCTCAGCCTCATAAAGTCTGCCAGTCTTCCTGAGGTTCAAGGAACCAAGATGAGACATCTTGGCTCCAAGAGATGCTTTGCCCAAGCATCGGGGAAAAATGTGCCGATCACTCCCTGTCCTCGCTCAAATTTGCCAATGTCCAGTACCTGACTCCGAACCCGAACCGGATATTGCCATTGTGCGACTGCCAGAGTCTGCATACAACGATCGCCATCCTGGACGTGATGATATCTTTTGGGTTGTAGAGGTTGCTAAGACAAGCCTGAAAAAAGACTTAGACCTCAAAACTTCTATCTATGCATCTGCTGAAATTCAAGAGTATTGGATCTTGGATTTATCTGCTAGGCGAATGATTGTCTTGCGAGAGCCGCAGAATGGTCAGTACGCTACACAACAGGTTATCCGAGAAGGGGCAATCGCGCCGTTAGCATTTCCAGATATTCAGGTATCGGTTGAGAGACTTTTGGCTTGAGTGCGATCGCAACTACCGCCAGGAGTCCTACGGGTAACAGTAAGTTTTCTAGCTTCACAGGGAACCTCAGAAATTTATCCTATTCTAAGTCTGGCAGTTTTTCACGGGGGCAGGCGTTCACCTTCCTTGCACAGCGCAATTACTTTAAAATCAATACTAGAAACCGCCAGCTAACACTACGCTGAACCGGAACAGAGCATAAGCTATCTGTTAAGTTGCAAGGATTGTTGCCGTCCGGTTAGCTTTGCCGTTAACTTCTCCAAAACCGATCTTTTTTGCGCCGTAAAGAGTCCTTGCCGATTCTTCGACTATCAATAACTAAGGAATAGCGTGTCTATTACACGATCATCCAAATCAATTAGCTTCAGCCATGCTAGCGTCAAGCATTTGCCACGTCATCTCCTGACCTGCCCATAAGGGCACAAGTCCGAATTCAGTAAATGGCACTTCATCGGGAACGCGCCAGGTCGTTCTGCTCAAAGTAATCTGTTCAGTATTGCGCGGGAGTTGATAAAAATCTGGCCCATAGAAGCTGGCGAAAGCTTCAAGTTTATCGAGTGCATCAACGCTCTCAAAAGCTTCTGCGTATAACTCCATCGCGTGCAGAGCTGAATAGCAACCCGCGCAGCCACAGGAACTTTCTTTGCCATTGCGAGGATGGGGGGCGCTATCGGTGCCAAGAAAAAACTTAGGATTACCAGAGGTTGCCGCTTGCAGAAGAGCCAAGCGATGCTCCTCACGTTTCAAAATTGGCAGACAATAAAAATGGGGGCGAATACCACCTTGAAATAGGATATTGCGGTTAAATAACAAATGTTGTGGCGTAATCGTTGCAGCGATATTGTTGGCAGACAGGACATACTGCACAGCATCTGAGGTGGTAACGTGCTCAAGCACCACGCGCAGGTTGGGAAATCGCTGCTTGAGGGGGATTAAATGTCGCTCGATAAATACCTTCTCGCGATCAAACATATCGACACTTTGATCGGTCACTTCCCCGTGCAGTAGTAAAGGCATATCTACCTGCTGCATCGCTTCAAAGACGCGATCGCACTTATGAATGTCCGTCACCCCGGAGTCTGAATTGGTCGTTGCACCGGCTGGGTAGTACTTTACCGCTTTGACAAACTGGGATTCTTTAGCCCGGATAATTTCTTCGGGGCTGGTGTTGTCGGTGAGGTAGAGCGTCATCAGTGGCTCAAACTGTTTGCCAGCCGGAATCGCTGCGAGGATGTGATCGCGATAAGCCGCAGCATCAGCCACTGAGCGCACCGGGGGCTTCAAGTTCGGCATGACGATAGCGCGGGCAAACTGCCGCACCGTATGGGGCAGAACCGCTTTCAGCGCCGCACCGTCACGTAGATGCAGATGCCAGTCGTCAGGCCGGGTCAAGGTAAGCTTTTGCATCTCTCAATTATAAAACCGCTAGTGCTCTCTTCAAGAAAGACACAAGCTAACAACGCCCAGGCACACTGGCTGCCGAAAGATAATCGGTTTGATGCAGAGGTTATTTGTGGCGGGTGAATGGGAACGTTAGGAACAAAAATCAGTGGGCAGATGCTGTGACCGCCAGTAGGATGGGGACAGAGTGACCTGTTCATCGCTCCACTGGTCGCCGGTTTGGCGATCGCACTAGAGAGCGATTTTTTTCGGGGGAGATAGACAGAAAGCGAATCAACTCGCCTAAATATTTATACTCATTCCCTTCTTGTTGAAACATTGCCGAGAAAGACCCTTTTCGGCAAAGTGTCGTCAGCACAGGCTCCACAAGATCTATCTTTGAGATATACCTTGGGCAATGGCCGAACAGCCATTTTCGGCAATGTTGCTTCCAAATAAACGCCCACCTCCTTGCAAACTGAAGAATTCAGAGCGGCGTTCCAGAGAATACTTGTTACCAGCAGAGGTGAGGCAACTCATAGAAGCCGCTAAAAAGCTTGGGCGTCACTCCCACCGCGATGCTGTTCTAATCATGATGGCTTATCGTCATGCCTTGCGGGTGGGAGAGTTAGTCACCTTGCGCTGGGACCAAGTAAGTTTTTCCGAAGGAAAGATTCATATCAACCGCCTCAAACACGGTGAGGCGTCTGTTCATTATTTAGAGGCAGATGAACTCAGAGCCTTACGCAAATTACAGCGAGATTATCCAGATTCGCCCTATTTGTTTGAGTCTGAGAGAAAAGGACCACTCTCTTGCCGTTCAGCTCACTACATAATTGCCAAGGCTGGAGTGGCAGCCGATTTAGGGTTCCCAGTTCACCCACATATGCTTCGTCATGCCAAAGGATATCAATTAGCTTCTAAAGGTATTGATACTCGCGCAATTCAAGCGTACTTCGGACATCGTAACATCAACCACACGGTTGTCTACACCCGCTTGGATGCCTCTCGGTTTAAAGGCTTTGGCAAAGATTAACATCTGCCATCCCAGGATACCATTGCTGGAACTTATCGTGTAACTCTCCGTTGAGAACCAGCGTTCGCACCTGGAGCAGAAGATGAGCACCAACAGGTGTCCAACGCATCTGCTGTTTTTTGACGAACCGCTTGCTAATAACTTGGTTGACCGTTGATTCCACAAACCCAGTAGAAATGGCTTCGCCATATCGCCAACGTTCTCCATAATTGGGGATGTAAGCTCCATTGTTCGAGATGTAGGTGCGAAACTCTTCAAGCATCTTGCATAGTTTTTTGGCTTCTAGGCAAGGCTTTTTTTCGTGTTCCGCCAAGATGGAAGTGTTATCGAGCAAATTTTCAATTAATTCTAATGCCTTAAACACATTGCCATGCCACAAATACCACTTGGCACTCGTCAAATCTTTTAATATATATTTACGTGTTTCTGAGTCTCTTTTGGTTAGTTCTTTGGCGACTTGATTCATCACCGTTATCCGCATGGTGATGTGAAACCAATCGAGTAGATACTCAGTGTTAGGGTTAAGACCAAAAACTAGCTCGCGAAGCTTCTCATCACCATCCGACAGGAACGTCACCTGCTGATTCATCTGCATTCCTTGGGATTTTAAGACCTCAAATATCCGACGTTGAGGCTTGGTCTCGTAACAATAAGCAAAGCTAAAACGTTTGGATGTGCCGTCAGCTTTTATACTCTTCCCAGCCATGATTTCAAAGTTACCTGGCTGTTTCAATTTCTTGTCGTAGGAACGAACGTATCCTCCATCCATGCCCACTACGAGTGGTAAATCAGGTCGGGGTAATTTCTCCCAATCCATTGGGCAGCCTTCAATGTAGGCTCCGTTTTCTTCCCCTAACTCTTCTTCCAGGCGTTGAGCGCAGGCGTGTAATTTATTCCGTATTCCTGTAGCATTTATTGCTCCTTCTATTGGTAAGACTTCCTGCAACAGTTTGACGGAAAATCCATAAGACATTAAGGATGCATACTTGGATTCCAAGTAAATTAATTCCGGTGATGTGCGTTCAGCCAGTAAGTTGGCTAGTGGGTTAAAGCTACGAGTTGGTTGTTCCTGACAGGCGCAGTGAAATAATCGGTTGCATTGCAGCGTGAACTTACCAAATGGTGTTCGGTATACAATCGTGCGCTTGTCCTTATGCAACAGCTTTTTTTCACAGGAAGGACATGACTGATGTTGTGCTTCGTACTCGCCAACCTGTTGCTCCACTAAGGTGTGTTGGATATTTTGCAGCAAGGTTTTTGCTTCTGCTAGGCTTAGTCCTAAATTTTCCGGTTGTAGTACTTCTCGTTCAATTTGTGCAATTTCTTTGACAACTTGGGACTCACCCTGATCGGATTCGACCACAACTTGGACTCTAACTTTCACACTATCTCCTGCTGTTCTAACGGTCTTTCATAATTGCCCAAGGCGTATTGTTTTAAACGACGGTTGACTTCGTGGCGATCAAATCGATTTTGATGAACCAACAGCCAGGGGCAAAGTTCACTTAATTCTTCTCGATGTTCTGCCCAGTCTCCATCTTCTAGCATTGAGCTAAAGCGTTCTAGAAGATGCCAAACCGAATAGTCTTGCTTTTTCTCCATAAAACCCCAAGGCCCACCACAATCTTCAGGTGGACAGACACCCTTGCCACCAACACAAACTGGGTAGATCTGATTGGTGTGTGGAGTTAGGATAGCTTCAACTCGGATTTCATGCCGCCACCAATAACGCCACGCTCCCATTGCCGGATGAATACTGAAGTCGTATTCGTAAATGAAGCGCTCTTTTTCCCTAAACTCAAATCTAGAGAGCTTGACAACACTTGCGCGATCGCTAAAGATTACCCCACCCGGTTGGGTAATCCCATACTGCTTACCGTGAATGATGAAATTATGCAGGTGGATGTCTTCCCATCCCATCGCTATCTGTAGCGTGTAGTGTAAATCTTCGATCGTGCTATCGCTGCTAACCTTGAGGCGACGCCAGATCATCGGGCTAATGCCCAGCAGCACCACCTTAAGTTGATATATGACGGGGAAAGAGGAATCAGGCATTGAGCCATCTTACCGTGTCGTCTGCTCCATCTCCCCCGAAAAAAATCGCTCTCCCAAGAGATGCTTTGCCCAAGCATCGGGGAAAAATGTGCCGATCACTCCCTGTCCTCGCTCAAATTTGCCAATGTCCAGTCACTATTTTGTTCACCTGCCTGCTTGTGTTCTCTGTATGCCGAGTCAATGCCACAACGGTAGAATACTTGGGCGAGCAGAGAGAACTATTCCAGCAAGTCGTAGCGGCGGCTATAACTCGTATCCTAGCGTTAGCAAAACAACCTCTTCTAGTTGAGCAATTGTTACAGGGCTAAGTTGTCCTAGCCTCCGAATTAAGCGAGTCTTATCCAGCACTCGTATTTGAAAACACAGCGCAACAGAAGCTTGAGCTAACCCACCATCTCCTTGCTCAATAAGCATACAAATCGGTAACGAGGCGCGGCGTTGATTCGTAGTTAGGGGAATTGCAATCGTTGTCGTGGAAAACTGAGAAACCATGTCATTTTGGAAAATGATGACAGGACGAATACCCGCTTGCTCAGAACCTTGAGTTGGATCAAGAGTCGCTAACCAGACCTCACCACGTCTTAGCTGGTCGGTCATTACTCATCTTCCTGAGTAAGCATCGCTGCATAATCGCTCATTCCTGTTTCGGCAAGAACACGGTCTTCCTCTGCAAACTCAGTTTTCAGGGGAGCTAACTGAGCAGGATCGAGGACAACACGACGACGTTTATCCCGAAATTTGAGGAAGGCAATAAAGTCAGCGACTTGCTGAAGTTGCT
This sequence comes from uncultured Microcoleus sp., assembly GCA_964588805.1. Lineage (GTDB taxonomy): Bacteria > Cyanobacteriota > Cyanobacteriia > Cyanobacteriales > Coleofasciculaceae > CAZPRJ01. Next base: position 5,906 of record CAZPRJ010000127.1, read on the forward strand.
CATTGGTGAGTTGATCGAGGTCTTGTTTGAGACTTTCACTACTGATTGGCATAGCCGCGAGATAGAACAACTTTAAGCTATTTTTCTATTGTAAGTAGGGAGAAATTGTAGGTAGCCTACACAACAAAGAAATGAAAATCAACCTCCCCTGACTCCTGACTCCCTATTTTCAATCTAGCCTCTTCACCGATGGAACGGTACAGCAATCAACGGCAGTAAGGGAACGAAAGCCCAACTCCACGCCCACCAATTGACAGAGGTTGAAACTTCAGGTTCTCCTAGCAGTGCCTCGATTCTCTCTTGTAAACGATGAGGAGGAACAGCACGACTAAAGGCCGCCATGAAATTTTCCGATGCCATCATGGGCGTACTGACGACTGTAAGTAGGGATTCGGCTAAGAGTAAATTATCGACCCGTTGTGCTGCCCAACGGTCTGCCCGGAGTTCTCGTAAAATTAATAATTCTTGCCATAAGGCTTCTGTGTTCGGCAACCATCCGGTTATCCGACGCAGCCAACCCATCCAGAAAAACCAAAAGGTATCTCGATAATATTGATGCGCTTGCTCATGCACTAAAACAGCTTGCAGATGCTCAGGTGTGAGTGTTTCTAAAAGTCCTCGACTCACAACTAATTCCGGTTGCCAAAAACCAATCTGAGCACTGAATAAAGTAGGGCTATTGAGCAGACGTGCAGATATTCCTTCTAGGTCAATCTGAGGTGTGGTACGAATATTTCGCAGAGATTGATACCCCTGAATTGCTAACTTTAACCCCACTAAAAGGGCTAACGCTACACATCCTAAAACTAAGCTGTAACTATACCAATCGGTGTGTAGCCCGATCATTTGTCCTTGGGGTCCCATACACAGCACAGCTAAAGCCGTCATCACGAGGAGGAGTGGGGGTAAGAGAAAAGATAGCAGGGTTCGTTGCCAACGTTGCGCCCAGTTTCCTTGAGGGGTAGACCCATACCAACGCAATAACCAAGCTAGGGTTAAGGTCGTCAAAATCATGATTAGATGCATCACTCTTGCTCCTCTCTGGCTTGACGTGCTGCTTGCAACCGCCGTGCGATCGCCTGAATTTGCTCTAAGCTGGCCGTATCCAAACTATCAGCAAAGGCTGCCACAATATCAGGATTGCTGACTTTTAAAAATCGGTTGAGTTGGTCGTGCGCTTTGAGTACCTGTGCCTCTTCACGAGATACTAAAGGCTTCCAACAAAAGGCTCGCTGTTGTTTTTCACAAACTAGCCAACCTTTTTGAGTCAGGCGACGGAGTACAGTGGTAACGGAGGCATAAGCCAACTCGCGATCGGGGTCAGCTAAAATCCGCTCGTGTACATCCTTAACCGTAACAGAACCCAGTTTCCAGACAATCTCTAAAATCTCGGTTTCCAAAGGGCCTAAAGAAAGTTGTTTTGGACTGTGATCGGGTAAGGGAGTCATGGGTTAGGGGTTAGGGGTCAGGGGTCAGGGGTCAGACACCATGAACTTTTATCTCGCAACGAATGAATAAAAATCCTTATTCCTTCTGCCTTATTTTCTAGACAGACTGGCAACAACCGTCACTAATTCGTTGGGTTCAACCGGTTTAGCAACGTGCTGGGTAAAGCCTGCAGAGAGGGCTTGTTCGCGGTCAGCTTCACTGGCATAGGCGGTTAGTGCGATCGCTGGAATCTGACTTTTAGATTCGGATGACATCGCTCTAATTTTGCGAATTAGCATATATCCATCCATTTCCGGCATACCAATATCACAGATTAGAACATTGGGCTGCAATCGAGGCAAGGCTTCTAACACCGCATTAGCCGAGGATACCACAGTCACATCCGCGCCTGATTCTTCTAACACAAACGCTAGAAACTCCCGCATATCTTCTTCATCATCAACCACTAAAACTTGAATTCCCCTCAAATCTGGGAAGGGATGGGATATTGGCTGGCTTGGCCTTGGCAGTGATGGATTCGTGATCAACGGCAGCAAAACCGTAAATGTTGCCCCCTGTCCTTCCCCTCTACTGTCTGCACGGACACATCCACTATGCTGTTCAACTAAATAATGTACGATGGCTAACCCTAAACCCAATCCCCCAAATTTTCGAGTTGTGGTGCTATTTTCTTGGCGAAAATATTCAAATACATAAGGTAAAAAATCAGGATTAATCCCGATACCAGTATCCGTCACAGTCAACTGAGCAAAGGGACGCCCAGGCTTGGCAATTAGACAGGTTTTGGTGTTCTCACTCTCGAATTCAACACGCTGGAGTCGCACCTCAATCCGTCCCCCTTCGGGTGTAAACTTAACGGCATTGGAGAGTAAATTCCAGATAACTTGCTGTAAGCGACCCGAATCTCCCAAAACTTGCCCTAAGTTAGGTTCGTATATAGTTTGAATCTCAATCGACTTGGCTAATGCGGCTAAGCGCACGGTTTCTAGTGCCGCTTCCAGAGTAGAAATCAGGTCAACGGGAATGCAATTTAAACTGAGTTTGCCTCGTAAAATTCGAGAAACATCGAGTAAATCTTCAATCAATTGAATTTGTAACTTGGCATTGCGCTCGATAATTTCTAAAGCACGGGCTGTGCTGGCGGCATCAAAATTACGGCTTTGTAAAAGTTTTGTCCAACCTAATATCGGGTTGAGGGGCGATCGCAATTCGTGAGAAAGGACAGCTAGAAATTCATCTTTAATCCGGTTAGCGGCTTCCGCTTGTTCCCGTGCAGTTCGCTCTCGTGCCAATAAGTGAATCCGTTCGGCTTCTGTTTGCTTGCGTTTGGTAATATCACTAAAGGAAATGGCAATCCCATCATTTAATTGCACTGCCATATTACGAAACCACCCGTCAATCCCTTCTGAGTGGTAAGAAATCTCAATATCATGAGGAATACCCGTTTCGACTACGGCTACATATCGCTCGAATAATTCACTATTAGTTTTATTGCCGGGAAGAATCTGTAACAGCCGTTGTCCTTGTAATTGTTCCGGAGTAGATTGTATAAGTTCGGCCGCTTTGGGATTGACATATTCCCATTCAAAATCAATAATTTTTCCCGTTGTATCGCGTATACTTCGCAGAATAGTAAAGGCATCTAAGGATAATTCTTGGGCAATGCGAAAGCGTTTTTCACTTTCTTTTAGGGCTTCAATCGCTTGTTCGCGTTCGGTGACATCTAATACTAGGGATAAAACTGAAATTAAGTTTCCGGATGCATCCAATAAAGCCGAGTTATACCACTCACAATAGACGACTGAACCATCTTTGCGATAGCTGCGATTACGGGAAAAATTATGAGTTTCTACCCCTTCAATTAAACGAGTTCTGAGGTGATTAACGGCTTCTATATCCTCAACAAAGACAAAATCAAGCTCGTGAAGTCCTTTGCCCATAACTTCTGCGGCTTGCCATCCAAAGATTCTTTGTGCACCTTGAGACCATCGTTTAATCCGAAATTCGCGATCGCGTTCAATTACAGCTAACGGTGTATTTTCAACATGGAAATTCAGCCGTTGATGAGCATTGCGTAAGGCTTCTTCAACTTTCTTACGTTTAGTAACATTTTCAAAGGCTAATCCTAAACTATGGTTGGGTAAAGGAAAGGCTTTGAGGGCATAAATTCCTTTAATAATTCGTTCATCTCCATAAGGGACTTCTCCCAAGTCTTTCGGTTTTTCCGTTCTCACCACTTCTAAGTAATCGTCAATCAGAGGTGATTCCATAAGATTAGGAAAACTCTCCGCCATTGAAGTGCCAATCAAGGCTTCAAAATCTACATCCGTATAATGATGAGCTGCTGAATTAGCGGTGATTAATCGGAATGAATTTGGCTCGGTGAGATTCTCTAGTTGCCACGCGACAATACCAACTTGAACATTTTTGACGATATCGGCATAAAGCTGAATTCGTTCTCGGGATTGCTTGCGTTCAGTGATGTCGTATAAAGTGGCAACTGCCGCCACAATATCCCCGGCATCATTGCGAATTGGGGTTGAATTGACGAGTACTGTTCCCCTTGTACCATCGCCGCAGATGACATCAATTTCTTCTTCTCGGATAACTTCTCCCGTTTTAAGCGATCGCGCCATCGGCGTTTCTTCGGGGGTATACAGTTGCCCGTCAGGGTAAAAAATTTGATATCTTAAATAATCCTCAATCCCTCGGACAAATGACAAAGAACCGCGCAAAATCTGCTGAACTTGCTCGTTCATCAACACCACTTGTCCGGAGGGAGCCTCAGCTACAATCAAACCGGCTGGCATTTGCTGCAATACAGCCTCCAATAATTTTTGCTTGGCTTCTAATTCTTCTAATAGTTGAATCCGTTCTTGTTCTCGTTTCTGAAGTGCTTCTTCCGCTTGCTTTTGGCTATGAATATCGGTACAAGTGCCAAACCAACTAATAATTTCCCCTTCGCGGTTGCGTAGTGGCAAAGCTCGTCCAATATGCCAGCGATACTGTCCATCTGCCCGTTTCAGGCGATAGTGTATCTCATATAAATTTCCAGTTTCTACACTGGTTGTCCATTGCTCCAATGTTGGGGGCAAATCATCGGGATGAATCACTTGCCGCCACTGCCATCCCAGTGTCTGTTCCTGTTTTAGTCCCGTGTAATCGAGCCAGCGCTGATTAAAGTATTCAACAAATCCATCAGGACGTGTAATCCATACAAATTGCGGCACATTTTCCGCTAAGATTCGATAGCGCTCTTCGCTGGCCTGTAGTTTTAGTAGTGTTGTTTCAGTCCGTCGTCTGGCTGTCACGAGTGCCGATGCCATGACGCTGCTCACCACCATGACAAACATAAATACAGCCAACCGTATGCCGGTGCCTAAGTCGGGGATAATCCAGGAACGAACAGGAGCGATTAAAAAATAATGGCAGACGAGTAAAGATAGAATGCAACTGAGTAATCCTGGTTTGAGTCCCCCATACAAAGTACTCCCAATGACCGCCGGATAAAACAGCAGAAATACGGTAGGAGACAAGAAGGATTGAAACCTCAGTGTCAGAAGAAGTGCGGTAGTGACAACTAAAACCGCAACTCCATAGGATTGGAGCCCGGAGCGAGTGACTTTGATCATCAAGCAGTGGTGCAGGGGAATGACAAATACAGCCTCTGGCATAGGACTTCCTTCAACCTATGACAGATGTCAATGCTTAGTCACTGCTCTTAAGAGTGATTTCGTAGAACAAGGATGAAAAACTTTTCTCCTGACCCCTAACTCCTGACCCCTGACCCCTGACCCCTATTTTCATATTTCTTTAAGTTTGACAGCTTGTCTTTTGACGGTTTTGCAGAGCCTCCGGCAAAATTGAACACGGTAGGCAGGTCAACCCCTTGGGGAAATTCAAAATTCTCGCATTAAAAATTAAAAAGGAAAGTTTTGAATTTAAAAATGGTCAAATTTTAATGGGCAAAAATACTGAATAGTGTTAACAATCAAAAAGCTCTCCAATTAGGGATAAAACTCTATGAAGAAAGCTTTTTGTATTTTTTAACGAAGCCCTTCAAAATTTAAAAAATTCAGCTCATTTCATAGACCTATGTTGACTAGAGCTTGCTGCCGATTATAAAGAAGAGGAGAACTCAATTGAGGAAATTTTTATCAATCGTAGGGATTGTAATCGCTTTATGTACCTTTATTTTGGCGCGTCCTGCCCTGGCGGCTGATACAGTCAATGGTGCTAAAATCTTTGCTGGTAACTGTGCATCCTGTCACATGGGCGGCCGTAATGTGGTGATGGCAGATAAGTCGTTAAAGAAGGAAGCTTTGAGTAAGTATGGCATGGATTCCCTAGATGCCATCATCAATCAAGTCACCAATGGTAAAAATGCGATGCCTGCGTTTAAAGGGCGTTTGAACCCCCAACAAATTGAAGATGTTGCCAATTATGTTTTAGAAACATCTGAGAAGGGTTGGAGTTAATCACCAATTTGATGATGGGTAATGATTATTGATATTTTGAATTAATCATTACCCATTTTTAATGCCAGTTGTTATAAGCTTGGATTTATGAATTTGTTTCATCGTTTTTTTTTCAGCTTGGGATTGGCAGTTATTTTAAATTTCTTTCCTTTCCTGCCTTCAGCCAAAGCTGAAACGTCTAAAGTGACTAATTCTAAGGTCATTAATTTTTTTGAAGCGGGAATCATTGATATTCAACATCAACAATATGAGCAAGCTCTCCAGGATTTGACACAATCTATTCAATTAAATACTAATGTTGCTGAGGCTTATAGTAATCGTTGCTTAGTTTATATTCAATTAAAAGATTATGTCAAAGCGACTGAAGATTGTTTGAGTGCTTTGCAGCTTAATCCTAATAATACAGAAGCATCTCTCAATCGGGGAGTGGCATACTATCGATTAGGGAATTATTCTGCTGCAATGGCTGAATATGACCGAGTGATAGAGCAGCAACCGAAGGATTTACGGGGTTATTATAATCGGGGATTAGTTAGTTTTGAATTGAAAGATTATCAAGGCGCGATCGCAGATTATAATCGGGCAGTGAATCAAAGGGATGGGGAGTTGGATCTGCAACTGGTGGAGGTCTATAATGACCGAGGTTTAGCGCGTCTGATGGTGGATGATACAGACGGCGCAATCGCAGATTTTTCTTTAGCGATTCATTTGGATGATAGTAATCATCGAGCATTCTACAATCGAGCTTGTGCTTGTCATCATCGGGGCGATTTGTTGGGCGCTATGCGAGATTTTACCTTAGCATTACAACTTGACCCTAATCGTGCGGAAGCTTATGTAAATCGGGGATTAATTCGTCATCAATTGGGATTGCAACAAGCAGCACTTACAGATTTTAAGGTGGCTTCTCAACAGTTTCACGAGCAGGGTAATGTAATGGGGTATCGGCAAACCTTAGCGTTGATTGAGCGGTTACAGGAATTATTGAAGGAATCGGCTAAGGATGCGATCGCCTAATAAGCAATTCAAAATTCAAAATTCAAAATTCACTCAGGAGGAAATCCACTGATAGCAAGCTTTTGGGCAACTCTCACCATGCAATTTGTAAGCGCAACAGCTTATTAGGTTCGTAGTAAGCGATTTATCGCTTTCAGCACTGAAGTGCTGACTACGAGCGTTGGAATATTAACGGATACTGTGGTTAGTCGCGTAAGTTCTCTCTACCGAGAGTGTTGAACACTGTACCAAGAGTGTTGAACACTGTACGAAGAGTGCTGGATACTCTCTCAAGAGTGTTTGATA
>CAZPRJ010000128.1:0-12785 GCA_964588805.1 uncultured Microcoleus sp.
CCCGCTCCCCACTTAACCCAGGTACTTGCCATGTCAGAAACAGCAACCGAGTTAGGTCTTCCGCCCGCATTTCCTGACCATACCCAACTGCCTGAATCGGATGGTAGTTTTGTGAAAAACTTTCAAGAGCATCCCCAAAGTATTATTTTGACGGATTCCATCGGTTCAATTTTGCAGCAGATCCATCCTGATGGTGATTATGCAATCGGGCAGGACTGCGGCATTTATTGGAGGGAAACTGACCCCCCAGAAAAAGGAGCAGAAGCCCCTGATTGGTTTTATGTTCCCAATGTGCCACCCCTGCTCGATGGGCAAATTCGCCGTTCATTCGTACTGTGGCGAGAATTTCAGGCACCCTTGATTGCCTTGGAATTTGCCAGTGGCGATGGGCAAGAAGAACGAGATGCAACTCCTTTGTCAGTTGACGCTGAGGGCAAGAGCAAAAAACCAGGTAAATTCTGGGTGTATGAGAAGATTATCCGTATCCCTTACTATGGTATTTTTGAAATCAAAACAGGCAAGTTAGAAGTCTATCATTTAAGAGATTTTGCCTATCGAAAATTAGAACCCAATGAAAGAGGGCATTATCCTATCCCACCGTTGGGTGTGGAGTTAGGACTCTGGCAAGGTAGTTATCAAAATCAAACTCAAATTTGGCTGCGTTGGTGGGATAGTGAAGGCAATCTTTTACTGATTGGTGAGGAGCGGGCTGAGCAAGAGCGGCAACGGGCTGAACAAGAACGGCAACGCGCTGAGCAAGAGCGGCAACGAGCTGAGCAAGAGCGGCAGCGAGCTGAGCAAGCTGAGCAAAAAGCGCTAAGATTAGCAGAACGCTTGAGGGCAATGGGTATTGACCCGGATGCTGAGTCACTAGAGTAGGAAAGCAATCATCCGAAGATAGGGGAGAAAAGGGAAGGCAGAGAAAATACTATGTATAAACGCAACTTCTTCCTATGAAGCGATTAACGTTCTGGGTATGGGTGTTGATGGCCTTTTTGGTGGTGACAAACGTTCCTGCCATTGCCCAGTATCGGCCGATTCATCCCCGTCTTTTGGAGTTTGAGCCAGTCATTAAAGAAAACTCGCAAGCTTTAGCATCACAAGATGCACCCACCCTACTGGCTCAAGGTAGGAGCAGCTACGATGCTGGACGTTTTGCCAATGCCGCGATCGCATTACAGCAAGCCGCACGACTTTACGCTCAAGCGGGCGATCGCATCCAACAAGCGATGACCTTAAATTATCTATCGTTGGCCTATCAAAATTTAGGGGAATGGGAACAAGCTGAAACCGCCATTAATCAAAGCCTCAACTTACTTCAATCTCAATCGGATGCTGCTATCCGTGCTCAAGCCTTAAATAATCGAGGCACTCTCCAATTCTCAACGGGACAAACAGAAGCCGCTCTTGAGACTTGGCAAGAGGCAGAAACAGCATATACTCAAGCCAAAGATGCCATGGGCGTGTTGGGAAGTCAAATTAATCAGGCTCAGGCATGGCAAAGCTTGGGAATGTTTCGGCGAGCACAAAGCCTGTTAGAACAGGTTGAGCAAACTATCAAAACTCAACCCAACTCCTTAGTCAAAGCCACAGGATTGCATAGCTTGGGACTAGTTTGGCAAGGTATCGGTAATCTCCAACAGTCTCAAAATATCCTAGAAGAGAGTTTGTCCGTGGCGCGATCGCTCAATTCATCCTTTGATATTAGTGCCACTCTTCTGAGCTTAGGTAATACAGCACGTAGATTGGGAGAGGCACCCCAAGCATTAGAATACTATCAACAGGCCGCTACTACTGCCACGAAGCCCCAATTGCAACTTAAAGCCCAACTGAATGAGTTTAAGTTGCGAATAAATTTGAAACAATGGACTGAAGCTCAGGCATTATTACCCTCAATTCAAGCTAATCTCTCTGATTTGCCTCTGGGCCGAGATGCTATTTATGCTCAAGTTAACTTAGCCGATAGTCTCATGCAATGGGCTAGGGGACTCAACTGGCGTCCTCAAAATGGTGATATCCAAATTCAAGATATTGCCCAACTTTTAGCGCAATCAGTTCAACAAGCCAAAACTCTCAATGACGCTAGAGCAGAATCTCTGGCATTGGGAAGCTTGGGTCAATTGTACGAAAAAACCCAGCAATGGAGCGAGGCTCAACGCTTAACCCAACAAGCTCTTGCATTATCTCAAGGTATCAATGCCGCCGATATTGCTTACCAATGGCAATGGCAGTTAGCACGAGTGTTGACTCGGCAAGGTGAGATGGAAAATGCGATCGCCGCCAATCAACAAGCGGTTAATACGCTGAAGTCGCTACGGGGTGATTTAGTGGCCATGAACCCCGATGTCCGTTTTTCCTTCCAAGAAGAGATTGAACCCATCTACCGCCACCTGGTTGGCCTCCTATTGCAATCTCCCACTCAAGACCATCTCAAGCAAGCGCGGAATGTGATTGAATCGCTACAGTTGGCTGAGATCGAGAACTTCTTTCGCATGGCTTGTTTAAACGCCAAAGCCGAGCAAATTGATACCGTCATTGAGAAAGAGGACACCAACGCGGCTGTTATCTACCCGATTATTTTACCCGACCGATTGGCTGTGATTTTGTCTCTGCCTGGACAACCCTTGCGTCACTACAGCACCACCTTATCTCAAGCGCAAGTGGAGCAGACGATTGATCAAATGCGGCAGACGATGAACCCTGTCTTACCCAACAAACTACGGTTGCAAGTTTCCCAGCAAATCTATGATTGGTTAATTCGTCCTATAGAAACGCCGTTGCGGGAATCGCGGATTAAAACCTTAGTGTTTGTTCTCGATGGGGGATTGCGTAATATACCGATGGCAGCTCTTCATGATGGCCAACAATATTTGATTGAGAACTATGGTGTAGCCTTGACACCGGGGCTACAATTACTCGAACCGCGATCGCTCACACAACTCCGATTAGAAACTCTTACTGGGGGATTAACTGAATCTCGTGAGGGTTTTCCGGCTTTACCGTATGTCGAAAAAGAAATTGAATATATTGATACAAACCTTCGGTCTCGAATTTTGTTAAATGATAAATTTACCCGTGCTGCCCTAAAAACGCAGATTGATGAGCTTTCCTTTAACATTGTTCATCTTGCAACTCATGGTCAGTTTAGTTCCAATCCAGAAGATACCTTCCTCCTGACTTGGGATGGACGCTTAGGGGTCAATGATTTTTCGGAATTACTCAATAACAGAACCAAAAAACCTGATGAACCGATTGAGCTGCTCGTCTTGAGTGCCTGTCAAACAGCCACGGGTGAAAAACGGGCGGCTTTAGGATTGGCTGGACTCGCTGTGCGATCGGGCGTTCGCAGTACTGTTGCTACTCTATGGTCAGTCAAAGACCAATCCACAGCTCAGGCCATGGTGGAATTTTACCGCTCACTCGTCCAAACTCAATACAACCGAGCTGAAGCACTCCGTCAAGCTCAATTATCCCTACTTCAGCAAAAACAGTATCAGCATCCCTACTATTGGGCTCCCTTTGTTTTAGTTGGAAGTTGGCTTTAGATGTTCGGTAATGGTGAACAAGGAGAGTAATCGAATATTTTCAATAAAGATTTTATAAAGAAAGATATGCCAAGAACCCAAATAGCATATAATTCTACCGAAAGATAGAGGCGTACAATACCCAAATACCCAGTTGTATTTTGAGCGGTCACATCACTGAAGAGTTTTTGGTGTGAAATGAGTCAATCAATAGGGGGTAATTTCTAAGTTGGCTTCTACTTTCAATCAGAGTCACTAACGCGGTCTAATTACATTAACCTGTCCAAACCTGTAGTGTCTTATTCAGAGGATTTGTTCTCTCAAAAGTAGATCTGAATAGAAACGTGTTTTGCACTAAAAATCGGTAAAATCGCACGGGAGAGTAGAGGCAAAAGAGCTGATGTGTTCTCTTAAAATTCAAGTTCGATTTCAGCCAACTTAGCTCAGAATCACAATCTTATCGTTGCAGTGTTTCTTAAACGTTAATCACAAGGATGCCACTCATGAGTAGACTTAATGGCTGCTTGCTCTTAACTCTCTCATTCCTAACTCTATGGGTAGAATTAGGAATTTTTCAAAACCTGACAGCACAAGCCGAACCCTTAGCAATATCTAGCCCCAATGCAACTCTTAATCCCCCAAAAGGTGACACTCCAGATGACACAGCAGGAGGAAGTTCTCGTGATGGAGGTTTTTGTGTACAAGATGAAATTAGAGAAGGGTTACAGGGTTTTCAGGTTCTAGTTCCGGCTGATATGGAAACTCATACAAAGCGACCCACCTTCTCTTTGTATATACCTCAAACGACTGCCCAAAGCGTACTGTTTAGTTTAAAAGATGCTGAGGAAACGTATTATTACCAGGCGCTTATCCCACTGCCGAATACATCGGGAGAAATGAAGTTCCAATTACCGACCGATGCACCTGCCATGGAGACGAACAAAGAGTATACATGGTCGTTTGGATTAATGTGTAACCACGTCATTGACCCCAATAATCCCTCTGTCATGGGAGTGATTCGACGTGTTGAGGTCAACCCAATTACTGGAAACCCGAAGTTTTGACCGATGAATGCCTCAGCCATTGGTCAATCAAAACTTGATTATTTTGAGTTTCTGATTGCTTAAGATACTCAATAGCAATGCGCCCAGCCGTTGGAGAGATAGAATACTCTTGAATGAGTAACTCTAGAATTCGGCGAAGTTGGAGTTGGGCGAGTCGTTTGTTAATGATAACCGGAAGAGCGATTGCTGCCCCCACAAGTCCCAATAGGGGGGGGATAATAGGCAGCCACCACCCTTGCAAAAATGCCAAATAAGCCACCCCAAATAACCCCAAACCTGCCAGTAAGACACTCGCAATGATTTGAGTAATTTGCTTGAATTGCCAACTTAAAACCGACCCAATTGTCGCCCAAATCCAAATCCATAGACACTCTTGGGATTCTGGCCAAGTTCGTAACAAAGGACGGCCATCTAAGGCGGCACTGACAAGCTGGCTGATAAGATTAGCATGAACCACAACCCCAGGTGTACGCTGGGGAGTACTCCAGAAATGGCTACTATAAGGGGTATAAAATAGGTCGTTGAGGCTTTCGGCCGTGGCTCCTATCAAAACAATCCGTCCTAGACGGTCTGTACCCAAGGGATTGGCAATCAAATCTTTAGGAATTCGATTTTCTAAGACATCGGCCAGCGAAATAGTGTGAAAACGTTTTAAAGGGCCACGAAAATTCAGGAGCATTTGATAGCCTCCAGCATTGGCGCGAACATAGCCACCATCATGGCTACCAAAGGGTATTAACCGAGCTTGGCCTAATTGAAACTCATGATTGCCGATTGGCTTAAGCGTGATTCCTTCCGTCTTGAGATACATCAAAGCTAAAGTCACACCTAAACTCAGATGCACTTCATCTTGGAGTTGAACAGACATTAAACCTCGGCGGACTTTGCCATCGGCATCCAACACCATATCCACAAAACCCATTTGTCCCAACTGGCGTAAGGTGGGTGGGGGAGCAACTTGATTACCCACAATTTTTTTGACCCCAATTAAGTTAGGAGTAGACTTCATCACATCTAACCAGTCCTGATGACCTGGTTCTACCGGCAAATCTCGATACAAATCGAGTCCAATGGTACTAGGATTATGAGCTTTTAAATTATGAATGGCTTGAGTTAAAACCGCATCGGGTAAAGGCCACTGCCCAATTTTAGTAATATCTGTTTCGTCAATGGTAACAATGACAATGCGGGGGTCGAGGGGTTCTAGAGGGCGCAAACGAAAAAATAGGTCTAAGATGTCCCATTCCATTCCCTGCAATAGCCCTGTCAGGCGCAACAAAATGATAAATGTAGTGACTCCTAAAGCAATCACTGATGTCCAGCTACGCCATAATTTATGTTGGAGAGTTTCTTGTTTAACTTGTCGTCGGGCAGCGCTCAAGATATGGTTAGCTTGTTCGATCGTTTCTAAAGCATTTTGAGTTTCTTGTCGGCTTAATTCTTGACTGGCTGCTAAAAACTGATAATCTAAGTCGCTTAAACTTTTGTCGTAAGACCATTTTAGGGCTTCTTTTAAAGCTTGTCCTCTCAACAGTTGAGACTCATTTTTAGAGGACGCTATCCATGCATCGAATGCCTGAGCATAAGGTCGTAGAGCAGCTAGTTGCTTCTTAACCCAAACAACGTTAAAAACTTCTTGATAAATTCGATTTTTTACTTTGAGTAAACCTTGCTGTTTGATTAACAAACCTGATAGCATGAGTTCGATTTTTTCTCGTGACTCATCGGCAGGTATTTCAACACCTTGTAAGATTTGGACGTAAATACCTAGCATTCTTCCAGCTCGTTGGCTATTGCTCTCAATGCGATTTTGAATAGTTCTTAAATGTTCAGGGTCGTCTTTAGATTCCCATTGGTTGATAATATGCGATCGCACCAAACTCTCCACCCAAATGCGCTCCTTACCTGGAGGAATTTTTATCACGCCGTCTCCGACTTGGTGAGAAGCTTGATAAACCAAGTGGCAGAGCTTTTGAGTGAGAAAGGGTTGACCCCCTGTCCAGGCTAATATTTCTTGCAATAAAACTTTGGGATTATTGACTTTCTCTTCTAAAGCAGGTAGAAGAGGCTTGGCTTCCTCTTCTTTAAAACCCTGAAGTTCTATAGCCTTACCAACATCAAATGGATTAAAAATTTTGTCTCTAATTAAAGCAGAAGGGGTGGCAACTCCAAACAAGGCAAAGGTAATTCGTTCATATTCAGAATGAAGTGCTCGTTGGTTGTAGCAAAAGCGAATTAATCCAAAAAAATCATCAATGGGAAATTCTAGGCTAATTGTTCTATCAATTTCATCAATGAAAATTACTAATTTTTCATCAGGAAATTGTTCTAATAAAGCTTCGATAATAAATTGGTGGAATCTTTGGACAAATGAGAGGTCTTCAGTTTCTTTCCACCACGCTTTTAAATTAAACTTTCCTCGGAGTTTAAAAGCCAACCATAATTGCGTAATGGCTCCTTTGTACCATTGCAGTAGCGTGGTGTTTTCACAGCCAATACTCGCCATATCCAAAACACCACAACGATATCCTTCCGCTTCCAGGCGATGCTTCATTTTCACTAACAGTGATGATTTGCCCATTTGTCGGGAATTGAAGACTCGACAAAATTCACCCGCTTTTAACGCTTTATAGAGCTGGGTGTCTGCTTGCCGCTCGACATAGGTAGGGTCATCATGTTTGAGACTACCGCCAACTTGATAATGGCTCATTGGCAAAGAAGTCAGGAGTTAAGAGCTATGTTGTTGATTGTAATGCCTCTGCCTAGAACTCAGTGGCTGTTGATTTCTCTATAAACTGAACTCATCATCAAGTCCTGAATTTTTATTTATTGACAAAATACGATTTGTGTGTATTTAGTAAGTTACTTGAGGTACGCTCAATCAAAAATTCTGCAATTGCTCAATTTTTATTAACTTTCCTATAATGACAGATTTTTATTGATTTGGTAATCTTTAACAATGGCCATTAATAATGGGTTTAACAAATAAACTATGAATATTGCGGTCGGGCGATCGCTATTAATTGGGGGATTACTCTTAATTATTGGTTCATCCATTCTGAGTATTGGATTAGGAGAAGGGACTAAATACCTAGAATATAGAAAAAATCCTTTAGTCAATTTTTTGCCTAGAATCCGCCGATATCTGCTCCCAGTCGGGCTATCCTTACTCCTATTGCAACAGATTTTAGAGTTAGGCGATACTCAACTCACACGGCGCATTATCCAATTCCTAGTTGGGTTAGTAGCGATGATTACAATCTTGTCTTTTGTAAATGCGGTGCTGAGTGCAGAACAAAAACGGCATAGATGGCAGATTCGTGTCCCTAAATTATTGTTTCAATTGTCTCGAATCTTAGTGATAGCCACCTTTGTAATTTATGAAGTGGTGGCAGTGTGGGACATTAATATTAATTTGATTCAGGTGTCAGTAATTTTGGGAGTGGGTTCACTCATCATTGCTCTTGCTTTACATGATACGCTGAGTAATTTGGTTTCAGGATTTTTGTTGATTATTGAAAAACCAATGAAGGTTGGTGATTGGGTGATCATTGGTGAAACTAAAGGGCAAGTCATTGAAATGAATTGGCGTTCTGTCCGGATTAGAGATTTAAAAAACGACATTTTTATTATTCCCAACAGTTTGATCGCTAAGGATAAGTTTATCAATTCTACTTTAGAGACCCCCTATAGCGAACATTCGCTCTTTTTGACTTTTTCTTATAACGACCCTCCTAACCAAGTTAAGGAGATTCTGCAAACAGCAATTCTCTCCTGTGAAGGCGTCAAGTCCGCTCTAGTTTGTGCTTATGAATTCAAAGTTTATGGGATTGAATATGCCATCTTTTATGTGATGCCAAATTCTGTTCGAGTGTCTAAAGGTCGAGATGTGGTTTTGAGGCGTATCTACTATGCTGCTAAACGTAACCATCTCATGATGCCTTATCCATTCCATAGGCTTTACCCCGTCAATAGCCACCCCATTAACCAAGATACTCCAGAGGAAATAGCCCAATTTTTGCGATCGCTCTCTTATTTAACTAACTTAGACTGGGCTGCCTTTGAATCTTTATCTCATCAGACTACAGTGGCCTACTACGGAATTGGAGAAAAAGTTGTAGAGATTGGACAACCGGATGAGAGTTTGCATATCATCTGGGAGGGTCAAGTCAAGCTCACGATTGAAGATTGCCACGGTCATGAACAAGAAGTGATGCAGTTATCAGCCAGTGACTTTTTTGGAGAAATGGCACTTTTGTCTCAATCGGTGAGTTTGGTAAAGGTTACGGTGATTGAGGACTTAAAAACTCTCGTGATTGCGCGGAAAACTGCCCAATCATTGATTGAAAATAATCCCAAGCTAGCTTTAGTGATGAATCTGTTTATTGAAGAACGTAATTGGGCAATTCGTCTAGCCAAACAAGTCTCGGAGGAATCCGAAAAGATACAATCACTCGCAGGCTAATCTTTAAAAATGAACATTAACGTTAGGGGCTTGCTAGTTAACCACGGATTAATCAGCAATATCTCTATTTTGTGCTTGGTTAGCAAAATAAAAAGTAGAAGAAGTTGAATTTTCTTGATCTAGCTGGCTTGGCATTTTTCAGGTTATCAATTTTTATGTATTGACAAATTCAACCATCTATGAATTTCTTCAATATTTAGGTTGACTCATCAAAAACTGATGAACTTTTATCAACTTTTCTAGATTTACAGAAACGGGGGTGATCGAAGATGATGATATCAACCTGAAAAACCTTTCATTCACCTAGTGCAGTGCGACAAAAGTCAACCACCAACTTACTTAGCTAGAAAGCTTTCTAGTTTTACCCCCCTGGGTTTTATTTTTATCTCTCTTACTTGGAGAAACTGGTTGTTGACTGTTATCAAACTGCACTAGTTTTTTTTTGTTAGAGGCGTCACAGTCCCCTAAAGTATAGCTATCAATCGTTATAAATATAATTAGTCCCTTATCTACATAGAGATGAAACGAAGATATTTTATTTCTCCCAAAGCCCCAAGCCGCAGAAAATGTCTGACTCTCTACATGGTTGGGGTTGAGTAAAAGCCACTGTTGATTCTGATTGAATCAGGGCATTGTTTTTAAATCTAAGTTTCCGTGATTACTGAACCGGCTACCCTGGTGCCTCACCAGGGTTTTTTTATTTTCACTGCTTTTTCGGATACAACTGAACTAAAGAATTAAACTTAAGTTGAAACTTGAGATTTAAAGTTAAGATTTCAACTTAAGTTTTTTTCCTAATCAACTCTGATATAGGGTACACGAACGCTATCTCCTGACTCCTCAACCAATTAGATTTACTGGCATTGAAAGAGTAAACCTGTCAGTTTTCCTATCTCTTGGCATAATAGCTACATAAAGAAGCACCAAGGCATGAATACAAGAGATGAGGGGCATTGAAGCAGTATTAGTATTTGCCGATCTACAAGTGTATACCAAAACGGGGGAGCATCTTAATGATCTTCAAAGAATTATTCTGCGGGAATCCTGGCAGGAAACAAAAAAAACCTATGACCAAGTAGCCCAAGAGTATGGATATTCAGCAAACTACATCAAGCAAGCCGTTGCGCCTAATTTGTGGAAGCTTCTTTCCCAAGGGTTTGGGGAAAAAGTAACGAAAACGAATATTCGCTCGGTGATAGAAAGGCAAATGGCATCTGAAGACTACCCTAGTAGTCAGCATGAAGGCGCAGTGGCTCACGCCTACAACCCAACTCATGTCCCCCAAGAGGTAGCCGTTGAACCCGAATTTCCAGAAGGAAGTGTGCCTTTAAATTCTGCTTTTTATGTGGAGCGAGTTCCCCAGGATACGCGATGTTATCAGGAACTTGTCAAACCAGGAGCTTTAATCCGAATCAAAGGCCCAAAGCAAATGGGTAAAACATCTTTAATGAATCGGATTCTTGTTCATGCTCTTGAGTGGGACTACAGAACCGCACTGATAGACTTTATGCAGGCGGAAGAAACTGTACTTGATGATTTGAATAAATTATTACGTTGGTTTTGTGCCAACCTCACTCGACAGCTCAAACTAGAAGCCAAACTCGACGAATATTGGGATGAAGATTTGGGCAGCAAAATGAGTTGCACACTCTATATTGAAGAATATCTGCTCGAGTCTATTGAGCATCCCATTGTCTTGGCCTTAGAAGAAGTCAGCATCCTGTTTGAAAAAACTTCAGTGGCTCAAGAATTTCTAACTCTGCTACGGTCTTGGCATGAGAGAGCTAAGGTTGATTCTGTTTGGCAAAGACTGCGATTAGTCTTAGTACAATCAACAGAAGTTTATGTTCCTTTAGATATTAATAAATCTCCCTTTAATGTGGGGTTAGGAATTGAACTCGAACCCTTAAACCCAGAACAAATACAGGATTTAGCGCAGCGTCATGGACTAGCATTCAACCCGGACGAACTAGCACAACTCATGCAACTCATTGCCGGACATCCTTACCTAATCAGGCTCTCGTTATACTACCTCGCACGACGGGAACTGACCTTAGAAGAATTGGTCAAAACCGCCGCTACAGATACGGGAATTTATAGCGATCACTTGCATCGGCATCTGTGGAATCTACAACAAAATCCCAAGCTTATTGCCGCTTTTATACAAGTGTTGAACACAACAGAACCTATAGAGTTAGAGCAAGTAAAAGGGTTCAAATTGCAGCGAATGGGATTGGTTAACCTCAAAGGAAATCGAGTGACTCTCAGTTGCGATTTGTATCGGCGGTATTTTGGAGAGCGTATCTTCAATAATCCAGATTTTTTGTCTTGTGACTGCCACGTCCATGAAGAGGATAGTTAATAAAATTGGCTTATTTCAAAAATGCAAACTTACCATTCTTACCATCCTGATCCATCTTAATTTGAGCCACATAAAACTCATTTTGCTTAATTTCGCCTTCTGGTGTAAAAGCAATCTGACCTAAGGGAGTTTCATACGTTTCCGCTAAAATTTGCTCATTGAGCTGAGTTCGTAAGGCATCTAACGATAAAGTGTTCAGTTTAGTTTTATTATCCAAAGCCCTCAATGCCTCTACAAATATCTGCACCCCTGTAAACGCTTGAGCGCTAAATTGTGGAGGTTCTTTCTTATTTTGGGCTTGGTAAGCTTCCCGGAAGGCTTTGTTAATCTCATTATTCACTTCAGGGCTATAGGCTTGGGCAATTAAAATCCCATCGCATTGATTTTGGCAGACGGGAAAGAGATTGGAAGTATTTAAACCGTTGCCACCAATAATCAAACCGTTGTATCCTAGCTGACGCAATTGCTTAACTAAATTTCCGCCATCGGAAGCTAGACCAGAAATAATTACTAAGTCCGGTTTTACATTGATAACATTAGTGGCTTGAGTTTGAAAATCTGTATCCGTGGTTTGGAATTTTTGAACGGTGACTAACTCTAAGTTTTGGTCTTTGACCGTTTTTTGGAAGGTTTCTGTTTCTGATTTACTGAAGGCATCATTTTGAGCGTACAAAACGGCAACCTTTTTAATATTTGGATTGATTTTGAGCGCTTCTTGGACAGCATTAGGTGCCACAACGGCAACGGGTGCCGATACGCGAGTAATATACTTTCCAATCTGGGGAATGCCTTGAGCGGTATTTGAGGGCGCTAAAACCGGTACTTTTGCCCGTTCAGCAAAGGGGTCGGCAGCAAAAGCTTGCTGAGAAAGCGTCGGGCCGACAATTCCCACCACTTTATCTTGATTGATTAAGGTCGTGAAGGCATTCACTGCCCCTTGTTCATCACCGGCAGTGTCTTGAAAAATTAACTGAATGGGTGTTCCGTTAACGCCACCTTGGTCATTAAAATACTTCTCAGCAATTTTTGCACCAGTGACTTGTTCTTGACCCAATAAGGCTACGTTACTCGTTTGAGCAACGGCAATACCGATAGGAATGGATGACCCAATCGCTGAATTGCCTGCATTATTGCCACTTTGTTGAGTGCCATTATTCTGGCTACAAGCAACAACCACGGCAAAGGTGAATAATCCAGCGAGAATTTTAGTAACGATACTTTTCTTAAACATTTGACGACTTCCGCAGTAAGCGATTTTCCTATAATGTCTGCTCAAGGCTCTTGAAGATTAAACATCATAACTTACCGGATATCAATTCGCAGGCGAATCATTAATAGGGGTCAGGGGTCAGGGGTCAGGGGTCAGGGGT
>CAZPRJ010000129.1:0-11905 GCA_964588805.1 uncultured Microcoleus sp.
AGCAACTACGCTGAGAATCCGCCTGAGCCTTAGGAAAAGAGCGGAGTATGTCAATCCTTATCAGCAAGTTGATCCAATTTTTCTCGGACAGCGATTTTGAGTAAAGAGCGTAGCAAAAAAATCAACCAAAACCCGGAAAATGCAAAAACCGCGATCGCCCAGTTCAGATAAGACCCGATCAGAAGCACTGTTCCTGCCAGTAAGGTAAAGCCTGCCAAACAAGCATACATCAGGCTTTTAATCGCCAGATGAATTCGTCGCAGGGCGCGATCGCTTTCCAGGGTACGGACACGAATTTGGAGTTCACCTTGTTCAATTCGTTCTTCTAAGCGCCGAATTAAAATTTCAGTAGTATTGGGGGGTTGCTGTAACTTATGCTTAACAAAGCTCCTAGCTTGTTTTGCTAATTCACCAACCAGATTGCCCCGTCCTTCCTTCGAGAAGGTAAGGTTTTTAATAAACGGTTTACTAGCGGCTAAGAGGTTATATTCTGGGTCTAAAGTCCGAGCGATACCATCAAGGGTGGTGATGGACTTAAGAATAAACGTCATCTGCGCGGGTAAGCGAAAAGGTTGCTGCTCGAACATGGCATAAATTTCGCTACGCATTTGGTCAAAAGCTTGCAGTTCTACAGGCTTTTCCCGAAACTTATCTAATGCAAATGAAACCAGCCGCCTGATCGGTGTCATATCCGATACAGGCTCAATTAAACCCATATAAGTTAAGGTATTGACCACCTCCTCGGTATCCTTTCTGAGGATGGCAAAAAAAGTTTTAACCATCTGGTCTTTTGCCATAGACTTCACCTCAGTCATCGTTCCAAAATCATAGAAAATGAGGTGTCCATCTTGACTGACTGCCATATTTCCCGGATGGGGGTCAGACTGGAAAAAACCGTCCTGTAATAACTGTTTGAGAAAGCAACAAATACCAAGTTGGATAATTTCTTTAGGATTGATACCGCAAGCTTCCATCGTCTGGCGGTCATCAATTTTGATACCGGGAAGATATTCTAAGGTAAGAACCTTGCGGGTGGTGTATCGCCAATAAATTTTGGGAACCAGGATGCGAGGATGATCACTAAAGTTTGCCCGAAACTGCTCAGCATTTTTTCCTTCGTGAACATAATCAATTTCTCGATAAAGAAGGTCGAAAAACTCGTGATAAATCGCTTCTAAGTCATACTTTCGCGTTGCAGGAACCCATTGCCTCAGCCAACGTACTAACCGATGTAACACTTCAAAATCTAAATTGAAGAGTCGTTCTAATCCCGGACGCTGAACTTTAACAACGACATCTTCTCCTGTGTGCAGTCGGGCTTTGTGGACTTGCCCTAAACTAGCAGAAGCCAGGGGATAGTAATCAAAATCCCGAAATAAAGTGTGAATGGAGTGACCGAGTTCCGATTCAATCAGGGCGATCGCTTCGTGGGTGCCAAAGGGGGGAATGCGATCTTGGAGTTGTCCTAAAGCTTGAATGTACTCTCTAGGCAGCAAATCGGCACGGGTGGATAGAGCTTGTCCAATTTTGACAAAGGTTGGGCCTAAATCGAGCAAAGTACCGACTAGCCACTGGGCACGACGATTGCGATGATGCGGGGAGTTGTTAGCAACAGTTTTGTCCCACCACAAAAAGAATATCAACTTCGTGGCTGATGCAAAAATGTCAATTTGACGAGCCAGAGGTGAATATCTCGGTCGTTGCCAGCGAAGCGGCTTCGGTTTAGCAGGGGTGAGCATACTGTTGGCAGTGTTCAATCCGTACCCTGCCAGTATGCCAACGAGTGATCTGTTAACTGAAAAAACAGCGATCGCACTAGGGTAATAAGTACATCAGGATGTGTTAGCAGTGACTGGCTCCTTGTTTAAACTTATCAATTTTGAAGAGTAAACTTGGGTAAACTTTAAGGCTATTGTTGTAGCTGAGGCAAGGTTAAGGTAAAGCAGGTTAAATAACTTTGAGAATTGTCCAAGGGTTCGCTAGAAACCTCGATCGCCCCATTGAGATGCTGTACCAAACACTTGACTAAAGCCAGTCCTAAGCCTGTTCCTGGAATGGCTTGTTGAGTTACGCCTTGACCCCGACGAAATTTATCAAAAATATGGTCTATGTCTTCAGGTAAAATTCCGATTCCTATATTAGTTAGAGTCAAAATGACTTGAGTCCCCCACGCTTCGGTTTGCTGAGTTACCTGTAAACGTACCGTCGTGTCTGCATCTGAATACTTGCCCGCATTGGTCAATAACTCCTGTAGAATCCGGCTGAGGCTATCAGCATCGGTATTGAGCATTAAATATTCGGCAGGAGTGTCAATCACTAAGGTTAACGGTTTGTCTGCCCATTTCTGTTCAAAAGACTCCGCTACTCTAGCAATTAAGAGCATCAAGTCCATTGTTTGAGGTTGGATGGCATTGCGATCCGCTTCCAATCTCTGGAGACTGAGTAAGTCGTTGATGAGTTCAATTTCTTTATTACACTCTTGATTGAGGATTTCTAAATACTTTTGGTGGCGTTCGGGTGGAAGTGTGGGTTGACGCAACATCCGAATCGCCAGACTCATCGTTGTTAAAGGGGTTCGCAGCTCGTGACTCATCGTACTCATAAATTCATCTTTGAGCTGATTTAATTGCTGAAGTTGGACGAGGTTCTGTCGGGTTGTTTCGTACAACTTCGCTTGAACGTCTAAACTATGCTCTAACTGAGCAGTTCGCTCTTCAAGCATAGATTGTACTTGCTGCAATGTTTGATGGTGGAGAATGGCAGCACTGACTTGAGCACTGATTCCTTGCACAAACTGTAATTCATCGGTGTCCCACCAGCGAGGTTGATAATGTTGTAACACCAAAAAACCTAAAATCTTGGGAGAACTCGGTGCTTGGCTTGGCGGAGCGAGGAGGGGTACGATGAGCAAGGCTGGCATCCTATCCTGCTCAAAAATAGAGAGAGGTTCTGCTTTTGGATCAAGCGCTGAGGCATTGAGTGTATCCGAAATGATGATAGGGGCTGGGGCTTGTTGAAAAGCTCTTTGACACAAGCCCGATTCGGATAGCAAGAACGATTGATTTAAGCCGTCAGGAACATTTGGGGCGGACGGTGATGAGGAAATTGCATCCGCTAACCACTCACTGGCTACTTTTACCTTCGTTTTTGCATAACTTTTGTCGGCTTGCTCAGTATGCGCGAGGTTGGTATGGGACAATAGGAGAATTAAACCCCGACCCATTTGAAGTGCTGAGGCGGTAGAAGCGATCGCCATCTGGAGAATTTCATCCAAATTGAGAGCATCACCGATGACTAGACTTAACCGAGTCAGAAGACTTTGAAAGTGCTTAAGGCGATGAGCTGAGTGAGTGAACTGGACTTGAGCGAGTGCTACAGCAACCATTGATACAGCTAGGCTGAGCAACTCTTTTTCTTGAGGAGTCCATGCGTGAGGCAGCGATCGCCCTAAGACAATAATGCCATTGACAGAAGACTGAAATTGGCTAGGCATTGCTAGCAGTGCTCTGGGTAATGCTTGAGAAGTACTCTCGGCCGTCCACGACTCTTCTAAAAGCTGAATATCCTCAATAGCTAAGACTGGGTGACTTTCCCAGTCGGCTTGGAGTATTCGGTGTAGCCATCGGGGTTCCTGATCGGTTAGAGCCATTGGTGAAGACTCATCCGTGCCCCAAAATGCTATCTGAGTGGTTTTAACCGCATGAGCACTCCGTTGAGCGCCAGGTTGAGCGAATGCCACAATTAGGCAGGTATCCACTTGAAAAAATTCACCTAAAGCCTGGGCAACTCTTTCAAGCAGAGTTTGTGGATCGGAGTGAGTGAGGATGATTTGGGTAATTTTTTGCCCGAGGTCAGCGGACTGGGCCGTATAGTTCATCAGTAAGCCCTTATGTTCCTGCGTGAAAACTGATTCAATAGGGTTTGTCAACCTGGAGGCGTAGTGGGGGACGTGAGTCCCCGAGGGAGCCACACTGGGGTTGTGACACTGAAGTTTATGTGAAAATAATGCGTTCTCTGTATCCATGAAACTGATTGCACATTCATATTAACGAAGCTGTTGGAGTTAGGCATAAGCATCAGAAAGCATGAGAAAATCAGAGAACGCAGACGGGGATAGAGGAGGGAAGCAGATGAAGAATCCCGAAAAAACGAAGGGAACAGGCGATAGGGAATGAAAATTAGCGAAGACCTTTCTAGAAATCTTAGTAACAATTTTTCCTTCTGTTTTGCCTCCAATTTCCGACTTTCTGAATCTCTTATGCTCAGTCTCTAGTGTTCTTGGCAGTGAGCATCAAATTCGAGTATGCACGAATCTGACCAGACTACCGATTCCACAAACAACTTGTTAGATCTAGTGTTCCCAAGTCGAACGTATTTTTACCACATAAGCTGACTTTTTTTGAGGGTGCTGCTTGGAAGCAATTAAGAACGACTTTGAGCAGCCTGTTGTTGCGCGGCCTCACTATTTTGACGGTATAAAATTACTCGGTCTTGAGCAGTTTTATAGCGATGGTCATCGGGTTTGACAGCTTTCATTAAATCGGAAGCCCGCTCCCATTTGGCCGCAAGACTTAACCACTGGGCTGAGGTTTTCACGGTTTTCCCCTCAGTAGAGGCTTGCTCCGCTATCCGCACCGCCTGTGCAAATGGATCGGGAGTGGGTGATGATGAAGCTGGAGTTGGAGATTGAGTCGGGGTCAGGGTGGATTGGGTTGAGGAGTTAAACGATTGGGTTGATACCCCTGGATTGATTTTTAGGGTAAACCATTGATGGAGCAACCAGCCTACCCCCAAAAGGAATAAAGTCAAACTGACACCGCTGGCAATACCCCGCGTATAAAATTTTTTCTCCCGGAGATAGCGCGAGGAAACCGAAGGTAAAGGAGGATTTTTTCTAGAGAAATTATGTTGATTTTGGCGTTGGTTTGCCAATTGCTTGAACAGATGCGGTTTGTTAAGAACAATCTCTTGAGACCAAAGCAACTGACTGTCTGGGTCGCGGTTAATTTCTTCGAGCCATAATAGTTGTTGCTCTCGTACGATACGGCTATTGATATGAACACGGCGAATGTTGCGTGGAGAAATTTCTTCGAGAATCTGCTGGATTTTCGCCACCATTGCCGATTGGTCTAATTGTTCGGGTAGGGCAGCTTCACACAAAAGCTGTAGAATTCCGTCAGCAAAAACAGCACGGGTTCTGACCCCCTCATCTGCTAGCCGTTCATTGAGTGTTTGAATGATAGCTGCCACACTCCCCTGGCGAGCTTGTGCAGCAATGTCATCCATCGGATCGCGCATTTTTCTGTGAACCATGAATGGGTTGCTTTGCCTGACTTCGTTTATTTAGAGTATCAGCCTCAATCGGCGTATTGTACCCTAGGTAGAACTTATTCTTTTGAGTGGAGAAGAAGATGAGATATGTTTGAAGCTCAGGTTGACGTTAACACTTAGGTTTGAGAAAACTCAAGTCTATCAGGCTAGATCGTTTTTTGGCTCTATGCAGCAACCCATGAGTCATTTTCAGTTCAGTAGGGTTGACCTTGCATTGATGAAGCTGATCTCCTAGATTTCCTCCGTCTGGCTAATCTGGGTCTCTAGGTCTTGAGTTCATGCAAGTTTACAATTAGGCTAAGTATTATTAAACCAATGGGAGTGTTTTCATGCTGCTCAAGTCCACAACTCGCCACATTCGGCTCTACGCTGCTGAAGTTGAAAATAATGAGCTGGTTGAGAGTGAAAATGTTTTAACGTTGGATGTAGACCCCGATAATGAATTTAATTGGAACGAAGACGCCCTGCAAAAGGTGTATCGTCAGTTTGATGAACTAGTAGAAGCCTACAACGGAGCTGACTTAACAGACTACAACTTGCGTCGTATTGGCTCTGACTTAGAACATTACATCCGAGAGCTTTTGCAGAGCGGCGAAATTAGCTATAACCTTGAAAGTCGCGTACTCAATTACAGTATGGGATTACCCCAAGTCACACCCCCCGCTTAGGGGCGAACAAGTTAGCGCCAGTTCCGATTTCCTTGTTCATCGGTGCGGGCTTGGCGAATCACGTCAGAAATTTCTTCTGCATCCTTAACGTGGTGTAGTGCTTTCTCATCGCCTTCAGGTTCTTCCACCACGAAATAGGTCGGGACTTTGATATGGTCGCCCGTAATATCGGGAACATCAACGGCTACCTGCTCGGCTTTTTCTTCAATCGTTTGTGCAGATGGATCGACCTTATCTCCTGGGTTGACTGCCTCATTGGCATCAGGTCTTTCGGGCTGATCTGGAGAAAGACCGATATCTTGAGTCACGGATTCGGTTGATTCATTCGCCTTTTCAGAAATATTGATATTATTTTTTTCTTGTGTATTCATCTTAAGAAACTCCTAAGTTTTTTTATGAAGGGTTTGATAATTCCAACTTGATGCTAAAAATAAAACTTCGTCCGTGCCTCTTTCGAGAGTCGTAATTGGCCATCCTCCTAGGAATAAACTTTATGGCCGATAAATTATCTCTAGCAAAGGATTGACAACAAGAAATAATGACCCGAACGTGATAAATCTCCATTGGATTAGCTCTTCCTTCACTCATCTTGTCTAAGATGGGTCGGTAACTCAGAGTCTTGCACCCTCAAGTGTCCTTGTCGCTTTCGCTGTAGAAATTGCTTGAGTGCGACCCGACGATTGTTTAAGAATCGACTCCAAAAACCGGGCAGAAATCGATCCATTGTTTCCGCTAGTGCCCAAGTTTCCAAGTTAATTAATTTGTACTGCAAATCATGGGATTGCTGGAGCTTGGCAATGAGCTGTTTAATCTCCAGTGCC
This sequence comes from uncultured Microcoleus sp., assembly GCA_964588805.1. GTDB lineage: Bacteria > Cyanobacteriota > Cyanobacteriia > Cyanobacteriales > Coleofasciculaceae > CAZPRJ01. Next base: position 6,821 of record CAZPRJ010000129.1, read on the forward strand.
GTAGGCGTATTGAGGTCATCAACGTTTGGCTCGTTATCGGTGTCAGAATTGCGATGAGACATGGTAAGTCGTGGTGGGGAGATATAGCAAAAGGCGGGAGGCTCCAAGGCCGAAGGCTTTTATGTTTTTACTGGTGCGTGGTCGTTGTAGCTGTTCAATCTGTCCTAAGCTTTATGGCAACAGCTATAAAACTTATAGAGTGAGAGATGGAACAATGAACAGAACATTGAGTCCTTAGACCTAGTTCTCAATTCAACGCCTTCAAGCCCTATCATGAGTTGTTAGAATCAACGATGGTAGCCTCTTAAACAACAACGGTTGAACTGATCTTGTCAACACAGAAACCTTTGAACCCTTGGAGTTATAAACCCTGGTGGTGCCAACCTTGGTCAATCTTGCTGACCGGAACGGTAATCGTTGCAGGAACTTGGGTATTGCTCAAAATAGTCTGGGTAACAGTCCTCGTCTCCATCCCGATTTTGGTTTGGTGGATGTATTTTTTAATCATCTGGCCGGAACTGATTCGGCGCAGTGGAAGTTGGGACAATTATTAGAATGATTAGAATTTACCCAAAATTTTATAGCTCAGGGCAGATATTAATATGCGAGCGTATCAACCCACGCTTGAGTCAGACGCTACAATCGGTAATCAATACGCAAGCACAAAACACTTCAGAACGCGGATTTTAAATTCCTGCATTTAGGAGTGCCAATTGTAGCCAAATCCTAATCGGCTGAACGTAGCGAAGACTATTCATGGAAACTCCGGCGGCAACGATTTACTGCTCTAACCCTCGCTGTCAGGCTCCCAACCCTCAGAGCAATAAGTTCTGCCAGCAATGTCGTACACCCCTCACCCGACGTTATTTGTGGGCGCTCGGTCAGGCAATAGACGCGTTCCAACTGGGAGATACGATCGCAGGTCGTTATGTCTTGATGTATCCCCGAATTCTTTTAGATACCCAGCCAGGAATGCCTCCGGAAACCCCATTAGATATTCCGGCGAATATTGCCCCCTATCTGAGGCTAGCTCCTTACGGGTTACATCTGCCTCAAGTGTACGGACGGCTGTTGACAGAGGGACGCAATCGCTCGGAAATTTGGTTACTCGAAGACGCGCCGCTTTATCAAGATGTATCCAGCAAGGTTTCTCAAAAAAGACAGTCTACCCATGCGGGTGCAGGGCAATTGTTACCCAAACTCACCAGCGTTTGGAAAGACGCCCCAGCCATACGTCAGTTAAATTGGCTGTGGCAAGTGGCCATGCTCTGGCAACCCTTGAGTAGTGAAGGGGTTGCTTCTAGTTTGCTCTCTCCCGAACTTTTGCGTGTAGAAGGGCCAATTCTCCGGCTGTTGGAGTTGCAGCTTGATACAAACCCTGCCCCTACATTACCCCAGCTCGGACAATTATGGTCTGGGTGGCTGTCTGGGGCATCACCTATTTTGGCTGAATTTTTGCAGCAACTGTGTACTGAACTCACTAATGGACAGATTCGTTCATCCGAACAGCTTGTCGCCTTGCTCGATAGTGGACTAAATCATTGTGGGCGATCGCAAAATCGCGCCTATCAAATTTTCACCCGTACCGATTCTGGTCCTTCGCGTTCTCACAATGAAGATGCCTGCTATCCTCCCAGTGGACAGTTAATTACTCCCCCCAATGGCACAAGTGCCTTAGCTATAGTTTGTGATGGGATTGGCGGACATGAAGGGGGTGAAGTGGCCTCCAATCTAGCGATCGACACCCTCCGCCAACAAGTCGAAAAACTGCCCAGTACACCCGACAACTGGAATCCCACCACCCTCACCCTAGAACTCGAACAAGCTGCCTGTGCGGCGAATGACATCATCTCTGAGCAAAATGACAGCGAACGACGCTCTGATCGCCAGCGCATGGGCACCACGCTAGTCATGGCGCGAACAGTCGCCCATGAAATCTACATTACCCATGTAGGCGACAGCCGCATCTATTGGATTACTCGCCACAACTGTCACCAAATCACCCTGGACGATGATTTAGCCTCTCGAGAAGTTCGGCTGGGTTACGCTCTATACCGCAATGCCATCCAACAGCCTACTTCTGGCTCCTTGGTTCAAGCTTTAGGCATGGCGGCTTCAGCCACCTTACATCCAACGGTACAGCGGTTTGTTCTAGATGAAGATTGCGTTTTTCTACTCTGTTCCGATGGCCTAAGTGACTATGACCGAGTGGAACAATACTGGCAAGCTGAAATTCTCCCCGTCCTCAACACTCAAGTGGATTTGGCAACCGCAGGAGCGCGGTTGATTGAAATTGCCAATACTCAAAATGGACACGACAACGCCACAGTAGCTCTCATTCACTGCAAAGTGTCTCCCTTCAAACCCCAGGAAACCAAAAAACTCTTATTACCTGATGTTATAGCCACCCCTGCAACTGACGCGGCACCGACCCTATTAGCCGATCATGCTGCTTCCCAAATGAAAACACAGCCCTTTTCATCTAAGGATTCGAGGCGACGCCCGTGGGGAATTTTACTCGGAATTTTAGTACTTCTGGGGTTAGGTGGGGTCGCGGCTTCGATTTTGTTTGGTGGTTTTGACCGGCTGATTAGTTATCTACCCAGTGTTCCCGAAAGCGAGACAACATCAAATTCCGAAACCCAAGCAGGGCGTACTTCGTCTCCCACAGAATCTGCCTCAATCTCAGGAACTGCTGCTACCGATTTACCCGAGTGGTTTCAAGTCACGGGAACCGGTTTATCCTTGTTGCGACAGAACCAAAGCCCCTCTGAGGTGAGTGTTATCGCTCCTGCCGGGAGTATCTTAAAAAAAATTGCCGAATACCGAGATCCCAAGCAAAATATCTGGTTACAGTTGAGAGTCTGCTCTCCTAAACTGGGTCAGGGGAATGCTCAAATTCCTCCGCCAACAACGGGACAATCTCCAGCCGCGCCCAATCCTAATCAGACTCAAGCCTTTGGTTGGATTCGGCAAGCGACCTTAGAACAAAATTTGAAAGCACAAGCTTTGGTTGGAGTTGAGCCGACAACCTTAACACCTGCTCAACAGGGCAATTGCTCTGCTCCAGAAACAATTCCTACCGTTCCCCCATCTTCTCCTACACCCGTACCAACAACGCCACCAACTTAGGCTGAGGAGCAAGGAAACAGGGGAGGCTCCTAAAACCGAAGTGCTAGATTCTAGTCTATGAACCCGGAAAGAACCTCAAAGACTTCGGTAGACTGATAGACAAAGATCTTACAATAGCCGCTATTCGTGTGGCCTGTTAATGTCTGGTAATGAAAATCCCTGCCTCAGCTTAGCCATTGCTCATCTTGAGTCTGCTGGGGAAGAAAACTTTGCAATATGGGTACTCAACGCTCCCTATCCTGGGGGTTACGCTCTGCATCATACAACTTGGAGTGCAACTCTCACTCAAACATGGTTAGCCTGGCAAGAGATGTTTTCTCTACGGGGCTTGCCCCATGTTCCCCTGATCCACCATGCTAATCAGTCGGTGGGAACATTGCCCCCCGATAGCGAACTAAGTTTTGGGGGTCAAACTACAAGCTACAGCAGTCGTCTCATGCAGCGTTTAGGCATTGACCTATGGGCGTGGCTGTTTGATGGGCCAATTCGGAATACGCTGGCTCAAAGCCAAGGAATTGCGATCGGACAAACGAAACCTCTACGCTTGCGCCTAGAAATTCGTGACCCCGATTTTATTCCCCTACCGTGGGAAATTATGCAACCGATGGCAGGTAAACAAGCGATTTCCCTATCTCAACAATTGCTGTTTAGCCGCACCACCAGTGATGTTGATGTCCTCAAGCCCTTTACCCGCTCCAACCAAGCCTTAAACATCTTGTTAGTCCTCGGACAAGATGTCCAACGCCCTAACCGTTCAGCGACCGGTTTGCAGCTTGAACAAGAAGCCGCCGCCTTAGCGAATGTGCTTAAAACTTGCGGACAGCCTAACCCCTCCAGTGACAAATTTGTTGCCCCTGTGGCCTGTAATGTCGAAACCCTGCTGCAACCCACACCCTCAGAATTGATTGATGCCTTAGAAACCGGTGCCTTCAACATCCTGTTTTATGCAGGACATGGTGAACCCGCACCCGATGGAGGAGTGCTGTTTGTACGCCCCGATGCTGTGATTAATGGCACAGAACTCGCTCAAGTTTTGGTTCGGACTCAAGTGACGTTGGCCGTCTTCAATGCTTGTTGGGGCGCTCAACCTGATCAAATCGGCACTCAAACCATTCCTCGTAGTAGCCTAGCCGAGGTACTTATCCATCACGGCGTTCCGGCAGTTTTGGGTATGCGAGACTCGATTGCCGACCAAGAAGCTTTAACCTTTATTCAAGTCCTGGCTCAAGCACTGGCGACTCGGATGCCGATTGACCAAGCAGTGGCCTTGGCAAGGCAACAACTCTTAACCATTTATAAATTTAATCAACCGGCTTGGACACTACCGGTACTTTATATGCACCCCCAGTTCGAGGGTGAGTTAATTAAACCGATTGAAGAAGGAATTACTGAACTGCCGAGTATGACGCCCAGTTGGGTAGGAAACCCCGCTCCAACGGCCTATTTGCGCTCTCTTGGCACTACCACTCAAGTCTGGAAAATTCGCGGTGGACTGATGCGAGTCGGACGTCGCCAAGAAAATGATTTAGTCATTCAAGAAGCCTGGGTGAGCCAGCAACATGCAGAAATTATTTGTCGTGATGATTCTAATGGCAGAGAATCTCACTCCACTTACTTTTTACGCGATTTCTCTCGCTACGGCACATGGATTTTAGCATCCGATGCCACTAACGGAGGATTAGGGCGAGTTCTGCCTAGTCGTAATCGCCTCCGGGGTTGGCAAAAAATCCACCATCAGGAAGTGCCATTGCAATCCGGTATCCAGATAAAGTTCGGTAGTAACCAGGGTCAAACATTGGAATTTGTGATAGAAGCCTCAGAACCTTCGGGTTAAACCATGCTTTACTAGAGTCTGCCAAGAAAGCCTCATTAGTAGCGAGACGGATTATCGAACCGAAGGTGAGTACCGTCTTGCGCCACAAGTGGGGACGGCGCTTAAAGCGGCGAAGTAAT
>CAZPRJ010000130.1:0-11866 GCA_964588805.1 uncultured Microcoleus sp.
CATTCCTTTACAAAATCAACCCATTTCCCTTCAGCGATTCTCATCAGTGTCATAAGCTGGGCTTATAAATAGATCAGCCCACTTTACCAATTTTGAAGTCAATAATTTTGAAAAGCCCTGTCGCGCTATCTGTACCTAGCGGTATACGCTTTTGAGCAGTCGGTTATGTGAATCTCAATTGAGGGAAGCCACGGTCAGTAGAGAAGAAATATTAGAAGCTATAAGAAACTCTAGTAAAACGTATTCAATAACACTGAACATTTCTCCTCCGCTCCTCCGCTCCCCTGCTCCCCCGCTCCTCCGCTCCTCCGCTCCCTAGCTCCCCCGCTCCCCTGCTCCCCCGCTCCCTAGCTCCCCCGCTCCCCCGCTCCCCCGCTCCCATACACCTCTGCACACAAACTATCACTCAGGGTCTATGCCGCAATACTTCGGAAAACTGCATACCACCGCACCATCTTGGTCAACCCTCGGAACATTACAAACTGTAAAGCAGGAGGAGCGCCATATCCGCTTGCAGTGTGGCGAATCCTGTCTCACGATTAGCGTGTTAGCACCGAACTTAATGCGAGTCCGCATGACACCAACTGGGGACTTTCTACCCCATCGGTCTTGGGCAGTGGCGTTGGCGGATGAACAATGGTCTAAGGTGCAATTTCAGGTGCAAGAAAAAGCCGATACGGTGGAAATCGAAACCGAGCAACTGCGCGTCGTCGTCCACCGCGACCCTTGCCGTATCCAGTTTTTTGACTTGGCAGGAAAACCCTTTGCCCAAGATGCCGAGCCCGCAATGGGTTGGCGTGCAGGTTCTGTGGCCGGTTGGAAACAAATTGAAGCGGACGAACACTTCTATGGCTTCGGGGAACGCACAGGATTGCTTGACCAGCGCTCTAAAGTCAGAACCAATTGGACGTATGATGCGCTTGATTACGGCGTACTCACCGATAATATGTACCAAGCCATTCCCTTCTTCATGGCGTTGCGTCCGGGACTTGGCTATGGGCTTTTCTTCAACACCACGTTTTGGAGTCAGTTTGATATCGGTGCCGAGCAACCCGGTGTCTGGCGGATGGAAACCCAAGGCAGCGAGTTGGATTACTACATTATTTATGGGCCTGAACCTGCCCAAATCCTCAAAACCTACACTCAACTAACCGGTCGAATGCCCTTACCCCCCCAATGGTCACTGGGTTATCAACAGTGCCGTTGGAGTTATGAATCTCAGGACGTGGTACGCGAACTCGCTGGGGAATTTCGCAAGCGTCGCATTCCCTGCGATGTGATTTATCTCGATATCGACTATATGAGCGGCTACCGAGTCTTTAGTTGGAGTCCCAAGCGTTTCTCCGACCCCGAAGGATTAGTCAAAGGTCTGATGCAGGATGGCTTCAAGACGGTGACGATTATTGACCCAGGCGTTAAGTATGAGCCAGAAGCCGATTATCAAGTCTTTGATGAAGGGTTAGAAAAGGACTACTTTGTTCGCAAAACCGACGGCCAGCTATTTCACGGCTATGTTTGGCCAGATAAAGCCGTTTTTCCTGATTTTTTGCGCCCTGAAGTTCGGGAGTGGTGGGGAAGCTTACACAAAAGCTTAACCAGTATCGGTATTGCAGGGATTTGGAACGATATGAACGAACCCGCACTGGATGACCGTCCATTTGGCGACCCTGGTAACAAGATTTCGTTTCCCCCAGATACCCCCCAAGGCCCTGCTGAGGAAAGAACCAACCATGCCGAAACTCACAACCTGTACGGGTTAATGATGGTACGCGCTTGCAATCAAGGACTCGAACAATTACGCCCCAATGAGCGCTCGTTTGTATTGACCCGTTCCGGTTATGCTGGCATTCAACGCTGGTCAGCCGTGTGGACAGGAGATAATCAATCTTTGTGGGAACATCTGGAAATGTCACTCCCGATGCTTTGTAATTTGGGGTTATCGGGTGTTGCTTTTACCGGTGCTGACATTGGCGGGTTTGCAGGCAATGCGACGGGAGAAATGTTTGCCCGTTGGATGCAAGTGGGAGTGCTTTACCCCATGATGCGAGCCCACTCGGCACTCGGTACGGAACGGCACGAACCTTGGGTATTTGGTGAAAAGGTTGAGCAGATTTGCCGGGAATACATCGAACTGCGTTACCGACTGTTGCCTTATCTTTACACCCTGTTCTGGGAAGCCTCCAATACAGGTACACCGATTGTACGGCCTTTACTTTATGATTTCCCCAACGACCCCAAAACCTACGCCCTCACTGACCAAGTAATGCTCGGTTCTTCACTGTTAGCCGCACCCGTTTGTCGTCCGGGTGTGGAATGCCGTGCGGTGTATTTACCTGAAGGTCGTTGGTATGACTGGTGGAGTGGCGAAGCGTTTGTTGGTTCAACTCATATCCTGGCAGATTCACCCCTGGAGCGGATGCCGTTATATGTCCGTGCGGGTTCTATTATTCCTATGGCACCTGTCATGCAATATGTCGATGAACGTCCCTTAGAGCAGTTGACGCTTCGGGTTTGGCAGGGTGAAGGTGAATTTACGCTGTATGAAGATGATGGTCGCACATTTGAATATAAAACAGGTGTCTTTTGTACGACCACTTACCGGGTGCATAGCGAAGGGGGAGAAACGATTATTGAAATTGGGGAACGGCAGGGCGACTTTACACCTGCAAGGCGTGAAGTTGTTGTGGAATTAGTGGGTATAGGAGAACAGCGATTTGAGGATGATGGTACGGCACGTCAGCTTACATTTGCCACTTAAACTAAGCAAAAGCATCCAACTTCCTAACTGCCTAACTCCCAAAGAATTTCTCTCCCTTATTGAGACCAGATCAGTTAATCTATCTGAATCAGATGGGAATTACAGCCCTGTGATTCCAAACACAGTTCGGAGGTTTTAGTGTGAATTTGGGTAAATGGATTGGCTTTTTTGCCTTTATCCTTTCCCTCTACATTTTGTGGCAAATCCGGGAAGTGCTGCTGCTGATATTTGCTGCCGTTGTGCTTGCCAATGCCTTAAATGTTTTGGTGGAACGCTTCTCGCGCTCAGGGATGAAGCGGGGTTTTGCTGTGCTTCTGTCCGTTTTTTTGATGCTGGGTGTTTTAGTGGGATTTTTCTGGCTCATCGTACCGCCCTTTACCGATCAGTTTCAAGAGCTCAGTCAGTTAGTCCCTAGAGGAATACGCCGATTCAGTATTTGGTTCGAGTCGGTACAAGCTCGAATCTCTCCACAATTAATGGAGTATTTTCCCAGTATTGAGCAATTGACTCAACAGTTACAACCTGTAGTCAATCGCCTCTTAGGTGGGGGTTTGTCTATTTTCTCCAGCTCTTTGGGTGTCTTGGTTAAAGTATTACTAGTCATTGTTTTGACCCTAATGCTATTAGCCAATCCAGACGCTTATCGGAGAAGTTTTATTCGCCTTTTCCCTTCCTTTTATCGCCGTCGAGTGGACTTTATTTTGAATGAATGTGCAATCTCTTTGAGGGGGTGGATGGTTGGCATTCTTTTCAATATGTTTGTGATTGCTTTGTTGAGTTTCGTGGGTTTGTTGTTTTTAAGAATCAGATTGCCATTAGCTCAGGCAACTTTAGCTGGACTCTTAACATTTATTCCTAATATTGGCCCAACTTTAAGTGTAATACCGCCGATGGCGATCGCTCTTCTTGAAGCTCCCTGGAAGTCTGTGGCTGTATTAATTCTCTATATCGGAATTCAGCAGCTTGAATCTAATTTACTGACTCCTTATGTTATGGCTCAACAGGTGTCACTCCTTCCAGCGATTACCTTAATGGCTCAAGTGTTTTTTGCAACATTCTTCGGATTTTTAGGATTACTTTTGGCTTTACCCCTGACAGTTGTAGGACAGGTTTGGTTAAAGGAAGCCGTCATTAAAGATATTCTCGATCAATGGAACTCTCCCCATGAAGCACCAGCCGAATTAATAGTTGTTTCTGATTCTTCTGAAACGACTAATACTCTAGAAAAAAGTGATGAACTTTCTAAAGAAGAGGTAGATATAGAGATTAATGATAAGCCAATTGTTGAGACGTTTGATGACGAAGAAAGTAAGAAGAAAATGTAATATAGAGCCAGAAATGAGCGCTTTATCTGATTGACTGACAAAAGTTGTATACCCTCACCCCCAACCCCTCTCCCAGAGGGCGAGGGGAGCCAATCTACTTTTCATAAAATAATGAAAACTCGGAACTGGCAGCAATTTACTCTTCTATTAATTGATGTTCAAGAAGATTTTTGGACGGAGGAATTAGAGCAAGCGTTTCCAGCTTTCCCACACAACATTTCTCGCCTTCTTCACTTTTGTCGCCAAGAAGGTATCGAGGTGATTCATTTACGGGAAATCTTTAATCCAGATGGCTCAGATTGGCTACCTCGATATCGCCTGCGAGGACGTGCGCCTTGTGTGCGGGGAACCAAGGGCGCTCAAGTGTTAAGTGTAGCTCAAGAGCAACCTGGAGAAAGGGTGATGGAAAAGCAAACACAGGATGGCTTCCTTCATCCTCAGTTACTCGATTACTTGCACTCTAAGGATAAGCGATTTTTGTTGACGGCCGGACTGGTGACTTCGGTATGCGTGTTGTTGACTACAGCATCCGCTTCTCAGTTGGGGTTTTTGGTACGGGTTGTTTCTGATTGCTGTGCGGATTATCCTGAAGCTCATGCGATCGCCTTAAAACGTTACCGAGGCTTCCTATTTGATGCAGTCGAACTCCAACAATTGCCCGATTCCTGGCAGGATTGGCAAACTCAAATCGAGCAACTACAAGCTGAAAAGACTTGAAATTAAGGCAATTCTATCTATTTTGATGCAGAAATTCGATGAGTTCGGTAAGTGGATAAGGAAAGAGCTATCAACTCCTGAAATTTTATTTCCGAATCAATTTAATGAAGGATTCTATTAAGTTACGATATTCCTGCTGGGTGAGAATTTGACGACCGCATAATTCTGAAAGACAGCCGTTAATCGCATTAAAAGCGCTTTCTCGATCAATCCACCTCTGACCCCCAACAATTGCCTTTTCTGGTGTGGGATAATCTTCATTAGAAGTGAGCGACCCACCAAAGGGGAGGAAAATCTGCCACTTCCAGCGATCGCAAATGGGTACAGCAGCAACCTGCAAGCCGTAGTAATTTTGAGGTATTGACACGCTTGCCTACCTTAAGTTAATAATTTTTTAATAATCCTACCGTGTTTCCCTGCCTCGGTCGTATACCTAAATACATAAACGTCCACAGCAATGGCTCTACCCAATTCTCAGAAGACTTTCTATGGGCTATTCGCCTCAGGAGCTGTAATAATTTCCAGTAGCTCATCATGATAGAGCCAAAACTAGTAAGGTTTAATAACGAAAGCCAATTCCCCAGAGGAAGAGGAGTGAGTCTATGTTCTCTAGAAAAATATCAATGCGACGTCTGATTTCAGTCTTAGCGGTAAGCGGCTGCCTAGTAACAGGGTTTTCAGTCAAAAGTTGGGCACAAAGCAACTCTGGATTTACCCTATGGAGTGGTGTAGCCCGTGAAAACCAACTGAACTATTACCTAGACTTTGGCGGACAGCGTAACGCCTGGGATCGATATCGCTTGAAAATCCCTGGTAAGAAATTGGAATTAGGGGTCAATCAAATTGCGATTTCCTACCCCGATTATTACGACGGCAAGTTTGACACTCGCAGAGTTGAAGTCCGAGCTAGAGGCAAATCTTATCCAATTTCCGAAGTGAAATGGGATAAAGACAATCATGTAATCCAAATCGATTTAGAAGAGCAAATTCCGGCTGGGAACAGCATTGAAATTGTATTTTCCAACGTGAAAAATCCGCCTTTTGGTGGGATGTACTATTTCAATGCTCAGGTGCTTTCTGCCGGAGATGTACCTCTCCCCCGTTATGTTGGGACTTGGATTTTAAGTATCGGAGGCTAGAACCTTGTAAATGATCAGGGTGGAGAGTCATCACTAGACGAGCGGTTAATTAGGCACTCTCTACCTATGAAATGTTACTCTAGTAGATTGCGACTGTTTTAGGCAGTAACCTATTGATGTTTTTGAAGTAGCAGATTATGACTCAGCGTACTCTCCACGGTACTAACCGTAAACAGAAAAGAACGTCCGGTTTTCGCGCACGGATGCGGACTCAAAGTGGCCGAAATGTCATTAGAGCGCGTCGTAGCAAAGGCCGTCGTCGTCTCGCCGTTTAGTGTTGGTTGAAGTTTTGACCTCTCGATTTGAGGTTGCCCCTCAAAGGAGGAACTGCAATCGTGGCATTGCCTCAAGCTCATCGACTTAAACATTGGCGAGATTTTCAGGCAGTCTATCAAAAAGGAATTCGCCGCTCTGGACGATACCTAACGTTGCGGGCGATGCCACCGCCAACCCGCACCGGAAATGCGTCTATGTCCGGAGCGTCAGCGATGTCAAAAACAGACCATCCTTCCACTCGCATTGGTATCTCTGTCAGCCAAAAAGTTAGCAAAAAAGCGGTGGTTCGTAATCGAATTAAGCGACAGATTCGAGCCGCTTTGCGTCAGTTGTTGCCTCATATCCAGTCGGGATGGCAACTCGTATGGGTCGTCAAACCGGGCGCTCAAGAGTGCGAATATGCACAATTTTTGAGAGAATTAAAACAGTTGTTGGCAGAAGCAGAGGTATTAAATGGGTATTAAAGAAGAAGTTTTCTACGAAGGCCCTCCCCACCGTGGCGATTTAATCATAAATATTTTGTTAGGGTTTACGATCATTTGCTTGCCCTTAACAGTGGGGGCAATTGTTCGAGCTTTATGGTTGCGCTATCGGATTACGGATCGTCGGATTTCGGTCACAGGCGGTTGGCAAGGACGCGATCGCACAGACATTATCTATTCAGAAGTGATCAAAGTTGTGAAAATTCCTCGAGGGATTGGCGCTTGGGGAGACATCGTAGTAACTCTCAGAGATGGCAGCCGCCTAGAACTGCGAGCATTGCCTCGGTTCCGCGAAATCTATGATTACATTGCTCAAAAAGCCGCTCAAAAAACTGGCAAACCGATTGATGCGGTGAAGGCATAAAGCGAAGAATTAGGAACATCGTCCGATGCCTGATTGCTGTGAACCCAACACAAAAAAATCAATTCATTGCCACCCCAACCTTCTACTGCTCACCTAGTAAACTTGGGGCGTTTAAATCCGTTTCGGATAACCGTCTCGCAATTGGACGATTATTAGATAGATTAGATTCAGAAAACTTTACAGCGCCTAGGTAGACTTTTTACGAATGGATTTTGGTGTCGGCTTTCTTTCCAACAACGTCATGCTGCCAATCCTGGATTTCTTCTACGGGATTGTGCCAAGCTACGGGCTCGCCATCGTGGCGCTGACCCTGGTCATTCGCTTTGCCCTCTTTCCCTTGAATGCGGGCTCTATTCGCAATATGAGGCGCATGCGAATCACCCAACCGCTAATGAAAAAGCGGCAAGAAGAAATCCAGAAACTCTACAAAGACGACCCGACTAAACAACAAGAGGAGATGAGCAAGCTCTTTAAAGAGTTTGGTAATCCTCTAGCTGGGTGTCTACCGGTTTTGTTGCAAATGCCCGTCCTGTTTGCTCTATTTGCAACGTTGCGGGGTTCACCGTTTGCTAATGTCAACTACACCGTCAATCTCCAAATCTTTCCGAAAGAGCAAATGGAGATGATTCAGCCCCAAGCTTTTACCACAAAACCCCAAAACATCTACGTCACCGATGGAATTCACACCCCCGTTTCGGCACTCCTGCCCGGAGGCAACCGTTTGGTGGTTGGCGAAAAGACCCAAGTAGAGTTTCAAACCGCAGAAGGCAAACCACTCCAAAAAGTCTTATCCGATTATCCAGATACCGAAATTATGCCGAAATGGCAAGCCACGAAAGGGGCAGAACGGGTCAATATTCGGGAAGATGGCACCATTGAAGCAGTAGAACCTGGAGAAGTGACCCTACAGGGAACTCTCCCTGGCATAGCCGCTAATAAAGGATTTCTATTTATCGATGCCTTAGGTCGTGTAGGAGCTTTCGATGACGACGGAGCCATCCACTGGGATGTGGTGGGTATGATTCTGGTTTTTGGTATCAGTTTGTATATCAACCAGCTTCTATCCGGTCAGAACAAACAAGCGTCTGGAGATGCATCCTCCCAGCAGCAAGCAACGGTGAATAAGATTACTCCCGTTCTCTTTTCGGGAATGTTCCTATTCTTCCCCTTGCCAGCCGGTGTACTGATGTACATGGTGATTGCCAATATTTTTCAGACGGTTCAGACCTTCATACTGATGCGAGAGCCATTACCCGAAAATGTCCAAAAAATGGTAGAAGCCCAGGAAGAAAAAGAAACAAAAACTGGAGACAAAGATAAAGATAAGCGAGAATCATTGCCTTTTGAACGGCGTTCTAAGAAAAAGGCTTCGAGTTAGAGTTATGAACAATCCGCTAATGCAGCGAGGTCAACAGTGGCTAGAAGAACTCCTGCGCTTATCGAAATTACCTAATCAGGTAAGCGCCACAACCACAGATGTGCCCAGTGAAGATAAACCCAGCTACTGGTTGACCATTGATCACACGCAACTGACACCCCAACAAATTTCCACCTTGATTGGTTCGGAAGGAATTACCCTGGACTCGATTCAATATCTGGCGAATGCAGTTTTGAATCTGGGGCAGGATGAAAATGAGCAAGCGGCTTATACGATTGAATTAGACGGTTATCGTCTTCAGCGTCAAGAGGAACTCCGGGCACTGGCCGCTCATGCTGCTCAAACAGTCCGTGAAACAGGACAAGAGTTTGAAATGAAATCCTTGTCCTCTGCGGAACGGCGTCAAGTTCATACCTTTTTAAAGGAATGCGAAGACCTGGAAACTCAAAGTCGGGGACAAGAACCGGATCGGCGTTTGGTTGTACGCCTACGCTGATGAAGGACTCTTAGGAATCGAGTCTAGTTGAAATCGTAAATGTTAATGACTCTAATTCCCAGCTAGGCGGGGTTGATTAGAGGAAGGATAGCATCATGGAAGCCATTCATATTCCTTGGCTGCTTAAGCTACCAGAGCAGACAGAGGTCATTCCGGTAGATGAATGCATTGCCGAGTTGGAATCATTAACTCCAGTTCGGGGTTGCCTGCAAGTGACCCATCGCGGAAATTATCTGGAGGTTTCGGGCAAGGCAGAAACTATTATTACCTTGACCTGCGATCGCTGCTTGCGTCAGTACAATCACCGCCTCAAAGTGGATACATCCGAATTGGTGTGGTTAGACGAGTCAGCCGAGCAACCAGACGATGGGCCTTTGGAACGGGAAACACCCTTGGAGGAATTGGTAGAATCCCTATCACCCCAAGGGTATTTTCATCCTGATACCTGGCTATACGAACAATTGTGTCTAGAAATCCCTCCCCGTAAACTCTGCGACCAGGAATGTCCAGGCATCTCCTTGAATGCTGACAGTAGTGCCTTGCCACAAGATCGGCGTTGGGCGGCTTTGGAAGCGTTCAAAAAACAACTCCCTGGATAAGTTGTGGTGCATTTAGCTGGCGCTATGAGTTTGGCCGGGGAACAGGGGAGAATAGATTATGCAATCTGTTTATTTATGAAGGCGTGAATTTTGCATGGGGGCGCAGCGAAAGAAATGAGTTTTAATGATGAGTTTGAGCTACTTCTACGTGCCCGCTACCCTTTGATTTATATTCCCACGGCTGAAGAGGAGAGGGTAGAAGCAGCGATCGCACAAGCTGCCAAACATTTAGGCGATCGCGCCATCTATATCTGGGATTTTGTAGATGGCTACCAGGGAAATCCCAATGATGTAGGTTTCGGACGCCGAAATCCCTTACAAGCCCTGGAATTCGTGGAAAAAGTAGCCCAAAACGCCGCCGCAATCTTTATACTAAGAGATTTCCACCGTTTTTTAGAGGATATTTCGGTTTCTCGGAAACTTAGAAATCTGTCGCGCCGACTTAAATCACATCCTAAAAATATTGTTATCTTGTCGCCACAGGTTGCAGTACCTACTGATTTAGCAGAAGTGCTAACCATCGTAGAATTTCCTCTACCCGATGCCTCAGAAATCCGAGCAGAAATTCAACGCTTGCTAACAGCGATGGGGCAATCCTCGGGTGGTAAAGTGTTAGACGATCTGGTGCAATCGGCTCAAGGTCTTTCCCTGGAGCGGATTCGTCGGGTATTAGCACGGGCGATCGCCTCTCATGGCGAAATTCAGGCCGATGATGTGGAACTGATTCTCGAAGAAAAACGCCAATCGATTCGCCAAACCCAAATTTTAGAGTTTTATCCCACCACTGAAAAAATATCAGATATCGGTGGGTTGGATAACTTAAAAGACTGGCTGCTGCGGCGGGGAGGAGCATTTACCGAAAGAGCCCGGCAATACGGTTTACCCCATCCTCGCGGCCTACTCTTAGTGGGAATCCAGGGTACTGGAAAATCATTAACTGCCAAAGCCATTGCTCATCACTGGCACCTTCCCCTGTTGCGATTGGATGTCGGGCGTCTATTTGGGGGCTTAGTGGGGGAATCGGAATCTCGCACTCGACAAATGGTGCAGTTAGCTGAAGCCCTCGCCCCCTGCATTTTGTGGATTGATGAAATTGACAAAGCCTTTTCCGGAATCGACTCCAAAGGAGATGCGGGTACGACAGGGCGTGTCTTTGGCACTTTCATCAACTGGTTAGCTGAAAAAAAATCGCCGGTGTTTGTGGTGGCGACGGCTAACAACATTCAGGCTTTACCCCCAGAAATGCTCCGCAAAGGCCGATTTGATGAAATTTTCTTTGTGGGTTTGCCCACTCAGGATGAACGGCAGGCAATTTTTGAGTTACATTTATCTAGACTACGACCGCACAACCTCAAAAGTTACGATTTAGAGCGGCTGGCCTACGAAACACCGGACTTTTCTGGGGCAGAGATCGAACAGACTTTGATTGAGGCCATGCACATCGGTTTCAGCCAAAACCGAGATTTCACCACGGATGATATCTTAGAAGCGGCTAGCCAAATTATTCCCCTAGCTCGTACCGCACAAGAGCAAATCAAGTTTTTACAAGATTGGGCGGCGGCGGGCAAAGCCCGGATGGCATCGAGAGATAGCCGTTTGAGCAGCCGGATTCAGCGTCAGCTTCAGTAACTTGGGTTGGGTTGTTGGGGATTTGTTCTGAGTTCCATAACCCATCCATGAACAATTAACTATTAATCACTCAAAGCTCTTATGAGTTTGTCAGGCTTTTTTAAATTTGTCCTCGGTTTTTTTATTGGCATTTTCCTGTTGACCTCCAGTGGGGCGGCTGTTGCCTATTATTTTTGGACAAAGCTTTCTGTAACTCCCCGTAAGCCCATCTTTGCCGAAGAGCAACAGAAACCATCAGCCAAAAAAACCAATCCTCAGCAAGCTTCAAAACCTAAACCTAATAATCAACCGGCTTCAACTCCTAGCCCAGAACCCAAGAAAGAATTGCCACCTGGGGCTTATAAAGCCCGTGTGACGTGGAAAGAGGGCTTAAGCCTTCGTAATTCTCCTAGTTTTGAGTCCGATCGCATCGGTGGCATTGCCTATAATCAGGATGTAATCGTGCTTAAAGACAGCAACGATGGCCAATGGCAACAAGTCCGTGTAGTCGAAGGCGAACAAGAGGGCTGGGTGAAATCAGGTAACACGAGAAAAGTGGAATAGGTCACAAAAAATTTAGTTATCCCTCAGACTAGAAGTCTGGGGCTATACAAACAAAGTCCGCCTGCGCGGACTCAATGCCAGCATACAGAGGCAGGCTTTGTCTGTGTAGCCGTGATTGAAGCTGAAGCTGTTGGCGAATTAGCGGAGGGTTAAGCCCCGC
>CAZPRJ010000131.1:0-11446 GCA_964588805.1 uncultured Microcoleus sp.
TGCTAGACGCATACTTGTTCTTTAGGAAGGGGCTTCCTTTCGACATTTTTGGTGAATCTTAAAATTTCCTAAATAGGAGCTTGTGGATATCGAATAAAAAAAATAATCCATCACAAGCTAACGTAGCAGTGCTCTCCAGGTAGCAGGGCCAACGATACCGTCTGACTGGAGGTTAAATTTCTCTTGAGCTGCTATGACTGCCGATTGGGTAGCTTCTCCAAAGAATCCATCCACTGAACCTTGGAGGAAACCCAGCGTTTTGAGGCGCTCTTGCAACTGGACAACGGCAGGGCCTTGCATACCCCGCCTGAGAATAGGTAAAGTCACCGCCACGGATGTAGGTTGCTCTCCTTGGGAGGTATTGGCTGGGGTTGAAGCCCGACGGGAAGCTGGGCGATTGGATAAAGTGCGTTGGACGGGTTGTTCTGGAGGGGGTACGGTGACGTTAGGATTAGCCGAAGTTGATTGAAGTAGGGAAGGAACCGGAAAAGACGAGGCAGAGTTCCGTGAGGAAGTGGATGAAGGCGTTCTAGTAGGGGGTTTTGTAGCTGAGGGTGCTGTGACTGAACGACTGGCCGATGAGGAGGTATCAGGAAACAGTCGATTCCAAGTAGCAGGGCCTGCGATGCCATCCGGAGTTAAGCCTGCTGACTGTTGGAACTGAGAAACAGCGATCGCTGTACTATCACGATAGACACCATCGACTGCATCGTTATAGAATCCTAACAATTTTAAAGTGGCCTGGAGTTCAGACACAGCTTGACCCTGGCTACCAATTCTGAGAATGGGGCGGTTGATTGGCGTGGTAGGTAGCGCCTGAACTATTTTTTTGGCCGAAGCATTACTATTTAAGTCCTTTGCCGCTAAGCTTCCCGTCTGGAGTACCAACTCACTCAACATACTCCAGGAGACTAGCCAGCTTACACTCGCTAAACTTAGGATTAAACTCTTACGCATTGTTGCCACTCCCCTGTCTCTGACGACAGTTTTTTTACTCCACACTGCTATTCGCTGACTATACAGCGCAAGGTGGATTTATTTTACCAGGTCATGTTGCCTAGCTTTTGAGCAATTAAAAGAGACAGGGGTATAGGGGAACAGACTCATCAAAGGTCTAGCCGGACTGTTAAACTTTGGATGTTGCCAAGGAGTCTAGTACCTCAGACGGGCCGACTAATGACACGTATGGCTCAATAAAGTAACGTGTCGCCACATCTTGAACCATTGCTAGGGTAACAGCGTTGGCCTCCTCCTGAAACTGAGTATCAAAATCAAGCCCTAAATTGATCGTTTCATACCAACCATAAATTTGGGCTAATTGGGCGTTGGTTTGTTTACCGAGTGCATATTGACCCAAAAGCTTATTTTTTGCACTTTGGAGTTCGTCGGCACTCAGGAGTGTCGAACACAGGCGTTCTACCTCGGTACGTAGACCAGCAATCGCAATTTCTGTATTATCGGGTGCGGTGCCCATATAAACGACGAAGGCAGAAGCGAACATCCGTGAAGGATAAAACGCCGAGACATCATACGCTAAGCCACGTTTTTCCCTCAATTCAACAAACAAGCGGCTAGACAGGCCATTCCCTAAGTATGTGTTGATCAGTTTTAGGGGAGTATAGTCCGGATGTTTTAGGGGTGAAGCCAAATAGCCCAACATGACAATAGACTGCTGCGTATCTTGTGGCGTCATCAGTTGGCAAGGCTGGGAGGTCATTAACGGTAGCTGTAGAGTAGGTAAATTAGTTGCAGGAGGCTGCCAATCTCCTAACACACGCTCGACTTGAGCAACAGCTTCTTCAGGAGTAACTCGTCCCGCGATACTAATCACGATATTATCGGGGCGAAAGTAAGTCTTATGAAATTGCTCTAAGTCTTCACGGCCCAGTTCACCCACGGTTGCTTCTGTTCCCAACACCGAGAACGCATAGGGATGATTTTGATAAATTGTGCGCCGCAACTGATCGAAGGCAATTGTAAAGGGTTGTTCTTTTTGAGAGCGAATATCTTGAATGGTCAGATATTGTTCTAATTCGACTTCGTTCTCGGGAAAACTCGGCGATCGCAAAATTTCGCCCACCAACTGTAACATCTCCGGCCAATCCCCAGAGACAGTTTTTAAGGAGAGTAAAAAGTAATCTGTTGCGGCATCAGCGCTGAGATTGGCTCCCATTGACTCGATTTTTTCAGCAATTTCTATCGAGGATAACTGCTGTGTTCCTTTGGTAATTACCGATGAAACCAGATGTGCGAGTCCTGCTTTTTCCCTAGGTTCCCACTGACTTCCAGCTCGGATAAAGATGCGGGTTGCGATGATGTCTGCTGTTGCATTTTCGATAGCCAGAACGACAATTCCATTGTCTAAAACAATACGATGAACTTGTGGTTGTTGAGGTAAAACGGTTACAGAATTAGTCATTAGCTGTTGGTCAAGGGTTCAGGTTGAAAGTTAGACGGTTGAGTATAAAGTTCAGTCCGCTTGATAAATCGCGAACGCAAGGATAGTCCTGCCCTTCATCTTAAAGGGTTTAATCTGGAAATACGTTGGCTCCTATTTCAGGGGGGTAATCTCCAAATCAAGCCTTGCTCAGGCTCACAACCTTTCACTTTTGTTGACTACTGTCTCTTAATTAATGAGCTAGCTCACTTTCACTACTCATTTAGAGGTTTAAGTACAGTCACTGCATAATGGTAGGGGGAAAGATACTGCTGTGCCAATTGCATCAAGTCTAATGGCTTAAAGCTTTGAATTTGTAAGGGATAGGCCACAGCGACTTCAGCCTTAGCAATCGTGTTGTAATAACCGTAAAGTCCGGCTAACTGACTTGCAGCTTCAGTAGAAAAGGTATAATCGTTGCACAACAAACGTTGACAACGGTGAAGTTCGGTTGGGGATACTGGGGTAGTTTGCAATTGAAATAGGTGTTCGCCAATCAGCTCTTCAACCCGCTCCAAGTGCTGGGGATCTAGGCAAGCACTCATAGTAAATAAACTGGAATCCCGTTGCAGGGAAAAATTACTACTAATACTATGAACTAACCGCAATTCTTCCCGCAACTCACGTACTAATCGAGAGGAACGGCCATCCGCTAACAAAACAGAGAGTAAGTCTAAGCCATACGCATCATACATTTGTTCCACGCCTGGCCCTACCCAAGCCATTAATAAACGTGCCTGCTCAATTCGTGGCAGATAGAGTTCTTGACGACGAACACCTGTAATCGGAGGCTCAGCTTGGACTTCGAGCGAGGGGTATTCAACCGGGATGGGAAAATCCTGAAATGACTGATTGACTAATGTTAGCGCCGACTCTTGATCGACTCCACCTACAATCACCACCGTCATATTTTCGGGTTGGTAGTGATGAGCATGGAAACAGCGCATCTGTTCGGCCGAGCGCTGCATTAACAGTTCCTCTGTACCCAGTACAGGGCGTCCATAAGGATGGTATTGATAAACGCTTTCACTCAATGCCTGAAAGCCAATCCAATCCGGATTATCGTAGCAAGCTCGAATTTCTTCTAGAACCACATCCCGTTCTCGCACAAATTCGTCTTCGGGAATGGCTGGATGTAGTAACAAGTCTGCTAACAGAGGTAAGGTATCTTGTATATACTGAGCTGCTGTGATGATAAAAAAGTGGGCATAGTCATGGCTAGTGGCAGCATTAGACATCCCGCCATGTCTTTCAATCGCCGCGTCAAACACGCCCGGAGCCAATCGTTCGCTACCCTTAAAGATCATGTGTTCCAAAAAGTGTGCCATCCCTGACCATTCATCGGTTTCAGCAATGGCACCTGCTTTTACCCAGACATCAACAACAACGACGGGTGTTGCTGGTACGTGTTGATAAATGACGGTTAATCCATTTGCCAACCTAAAGGTAGCAGCGGGAAATTTTGGAGTAGTAAGCGGCTCAGTTAACAATGGCTTTAATCTCAACGATTGAGGCAATTTAGACCAGTTTATAGTAATGCTCTACGGATTCAGAAGCAGAAATGTATGGATATGTAGACAAATTACGGGCTACTTGAGCAAACAGGTCACGGGTTACGGCTATTAGATAGCTGGATTTATTATATATACCTCTGCATAAAAAAACCCCCAGTCTTTCGAGACAGGAGGGTTTGAACAGATGACAGGTTCCCCAAAACGCCGTCTTACCTCAGCTTCTGACCTGGTATAACCAGGTGGGTACCTTTGAGATCTCGCTTTAAGTTTCCGGGTACTTGCCCGGTCTACTGCCGCAAGAGTGCATGGTTCCCGTTTTTCTTTAGGCATAGATCAAAAAACACTATTGGCAGTCACCAACGTTCCAGTAGAACCTGCATCTTTATCCATTGTAACCATTTATCCCAGAATGACCATACTTGACATATTGCTTTGCTACCACTAATGCAAGAAGGCAGAAGGCAGGAATATGTCTTTGTTTTCTCCCCCAGCACCCCCACACCCCAGCACCCCCGCACCCCCGCACCCCCGCACCCTCAACAAGAAAATTAGATGCGTAACAGCTTACTATTGCCGACTCTCACCCTCAACCTAGAAGTTCCAGATTAACCTAACAGAGACATCACTTCGTTCGTCTTCCTTCCCAGTAGCCAATACGTCGTCATTTTGCCTTTCCCTTTGACGGCGATTGCTCCTCGTTCTTCAAATTCAAACTGATCCCGTAATCGCTCATAGGTTTGAGCTGTCACTTGAATCCGCCCTGGAACTCCAGAGGATTCCATCCGGGATGCTACGTTAACTGCATCTCCCCAAAGGTCATAAATAAATTTATTTATCCCAATTACTCCTGCTATCACTGACCCTGTATTAATCCCAATGCGAATTTGGAATGATTCATGGGTTTTGGCTTGAAACTGTAGGATTGCTTGTTGCATATCCAGAGCCATTTGTGCAATCGCTTCTGCGTGATTCTCTTTCGATACAGGCAATCCTCCTACGACCATATAAGCATCCCCAATCGTTTTAATTTTCTCTAACCCATACTGTTGAGCTAATTGGTCAAACTGAGAAAAAATGTGATTGAGTAAATTGACTAAATCAATCGGTTTCAAGCGAGCCGATAGGGGCGTAAACCCAACAATATCTGCAAAGAGAATCGTGACATCATCAAAATGTTCCGCGATCGCCCGTTGGTCTTGTTTCAATCGTTGAGCGATAATCTCCGGTAATATATTCAGTAGCAAACGCTCTGACTTATCTTGTTCTAAGCGTAATGCTTCCTCAGCTTGCTTGCGATCGGTAATATCACGCGCCACCCAAATAATTGAATGTTCTGAGATTGGTGAAATACTCGCAGCAAACCAAACTTCATCCTCTCCCATCATTAGACTGTAATCAAACTTGATCGTTCGCTGATTATTTAATGCTTGCTGAATTTTACTCAACCAATCCTCAGCTTTTTCTCCGCCAAAAAATTGCTCAATGGTCTGCCCAACCGGGTCAATTCCTAACTCATACAATCGAGCCGGATTAGTTGGCGCAATTTCTATATTTTTTATAATACTATCTTGGACATCAAGCACCAGAATAATATCAGTCATTGCCTCAAAAAACACCCGCATTTTCTTCTCAGATGTTCGTAATTTTTCCTCTAATAATTTGCTTTCTGTGATATCACGGGCTACACAGATTACGGACTCTTCTGAAAGGGGCGAAATACTTAAAGCTAACCAAACTTCCTGTTCTCCAATCGGCAAACTGTGTTCAACATTAACCGTTTGCTCAGTTAAAAGGACTTCACGAATACTCCTCATCAGATGATTCGCTTTTGCTGAGGGCATCCAATTGTGCAGTTTTGTACCCAGTAGTTCTGTCGGAAGTTTGTATAAGCTAACGGGATTAGTAGGAGCTATCTTGAGGCATCGTCCGGAGACATCTAAAACGAGAACAATGTCTCTCATTGCTGTAAATAGCGCCCTGATTTCTGCTTCAGATTTTTTTTGTTTCAAGACTGTTCCTAACTGAGCAGATACAACAGAAACTAATTCAATTAAATATTCATTATGTTGATAGTCATCTAACATAAAGAAAATGAGTACGGCTAAAACTGACTCTCGTTTAAATTCGGTTTGTATTTCTATCGTATCAGAGGCTATTATGGGTACAGTAAAAGCCGATTTTAATCCACATTCTTGGGCTAATTTAAGCCTTAATAAAACATCATCAGGTTCTGTAGCAAGGTCAGAAATCCACTCAGATTGACCTCGATACCATGCTCGTCCAGGTAATTCTTCATTAGGTAAAAATGTAAGAATTTCACTATATTCTCGAAATTTATCTAAGGCAGAAGCCAAGGTTGGATCAATACCCGTGCGTTGCCGATACCATGGCCGACTGCATTCTAACGCTGTGCCATCCGCTGCGGGAATCCAAATTTCACCATAAATCCAACCCGTAATTTCGCACATTTGATGAATCGCCACTGCCAATGCGGTTTGAAAATCGGGAGCAGAACTAATAGCTTGGCTAATGGCTAACAATAGTTCAACTTTTTCTTCGGCTTGCTGACGAGCGGTAATATCAGAAATAAAGCCTTCAATCGCGATTAAATCCTCTTCCGGAGAAAAAATTCCTCGGCCTTGTTCCCAAACCCACTTTAATTCGCCCGTGGCTGTGATAATCCGATAAATAATTTGGAAAGAACGAGATTCAATAATAGCCGATAGTATCTCACGCTGTACCAAAGCTTGGTCTTTGGGATGAATCAATTGCCGATAGGAAACCGGGCGATTATCAATCAAATCTTCGACTGGGTAACCTGTGAGTTCGTAGCACCCTTCATTGACAAATTGACACGTCCAGTCCGGGTCATTTAACATCCGGTAAGCCATACCCGGAAGATTGCTCATTAAGGTCAAGAGAGCACGTTGACTTTCAAAAAGAGCTTCTTTAGCTTTCTTGTTCTCTGTAATATCGTTAATAATAGAAAGTAAACACTGTTGTCCATCAATATTGATAATTTCGGCCGAAAATAATCCTGTTCTTACTTGACCTGATTTAATGTGGAAATCAAACTCTTGATCGCGTACTCCCCCCTGAGCTTGCAAAATTTGAATCGTCCGTTCTCGATTTTCAGGATTTACCCAAAGATTTAAATCCATGATGGTATGTCCAATCACTTCATCTTGGGAATAACCTGTAATATTTAAAAAACTATCATTGACCTCGATTAAGCGTCCCTCTTCAAGAGTACTAATAATAATAGGACTTGATGAATAACGAAAGACTAAAATAAACTTTTCTTCCGATAAGCGGATTTCTGCAGTTCGTTGTTCTACTCGTCGCTCCAACTCCTCATTTATCGTATCTAAGGTATCAAATGACGACTGTAAATGATTGAGCATTTGTTGAAACGACTCTGCTAAAATCTCTAATTCAACCACCCCTTCAGCTTTTACTGAACGCTTAAATTCTCTACCTGTCAAATTCCCTAAAGCTGCTTGCCGTGCTAACCGTCTGCTGGCAGCACTTAAGCGAATCAGCGGTTTAGCAATTAGATTTGAGGTAAGAATACCCAGTATGATTGCAACAACCAACGCTCCTAAACATAAGATAATAGTGGTGCGATTACTTGCATTGATTTGGTTCATAAAATCGCTTTCTGGAACCACTATCCCAATTAACCAATTTAAATTTTCACCTTCTTGTAATGGAGAAATTTGTAGATAGTATCGTTCTTCATTGAACTTAAAGGTTAACTGCTGACGACTGTTAATTTGGTTCAGGTTGCCAAAGCGTTGGGTTAACTGTTGGGCGGCTAATTGAATTAAGGGATCTTGGCTATTTGCAGCTAATAACCGTTGCGCTTTACCCTGGTTCAAGGTAAATGTTGGCTGCTGAGTTGAACTCGCAATCAATAGTCCCGAGCGTTCTAAAATAAATGTCTGTCCAGTTTTAGTGGAGTTTAGACTTTGAAGAAATTTGCCAATCTCTGAGAGTAAAATATCTATCCCCACCACGCCCAAAATAGTACCCTTGTCATCATAAACAGGTTGAGAAAGAGTGAGTCCAAGCTGAGAGTGGCTAAATATGATATGAGTGGGACTCCAAGTAGTTTTATGGTTTTGTCGAGCATTTCGATACCAAGGATGTAGCCGAGGGTCATAATTAGGCATCTCATCCACTAATTGAGTACGATTACCTTGAGGATCTACGGTATATGTACGAAGATTGTTAGTTGAGTTAGGATTGCTCACACTAATGACCAATCTGCCATCTTCTAAATATCGAGTCCCAATGTATTCTCCTTGCTGGTTGCCATACCTAATCGCATTGACTGAAGGGAGAAGCTTTAGCATTGAAACCAGATAGCGTTCGCTGGATTGTTCCTGAGTCTGCAATTGACCCTGACGCACAGCATTAGCGAGAATATTTTCTATTAAATGGGATGTTTCTAAATAACTATGAAGGTGTTGACTAATGCGAGCACTGACTTCTATTTGCCACTGAGTGGTCAGATTATTAACCGCACGTTGTCCATTGCGAAATGAAAGGTATCCCGTCAATCCCACTGCGCCAACGATTTGAAGCACGAAGGGAAGAATCAAAATAAGACGCAAGGGGAGTCTTTTAGGTCTTTTAAAAAATTGACGGATTAGGTTGTGCAGCAACATTAATTCGATCCACCTTCATGCCAATAATGCTGAATCTTGGTCTAGGTCATTCTAGATGTTCTATACTCTGGTGTCATAAAATGAGGTAAAGACACATTTCTTTATCTAGATAAACCGTCGCTAAAGAGAACCCCCTACACATATTATGGGTGTTTATGCGGACAATATGATATTTAGATTTTTAGCAACCCTTATTGTGCATTGGTCAGAGCGATCGCTTAACTTACGCTCTAAACTTGCGATCTAAAGTTATTTCAATAAAACTAAGTTTAAGGTAAAAATTTTAGGATGTTACTATTATTTATAAGGGAATAAGACTTCTCTAAAGGTGAGAGAAACTCGTCTACAATTCACTTTATCATGCTTCGGCATTATATCCGAATTCATGATTGGAATTCCGTGTTCCCAATGATATCTAGCTTCGCCTTGAAAAATGAGCAAGCTTCTAGATTGCAAGCGAATTTTTACTATTTCTCTACTTTTCAAGTGAGTCCATAACATTACGCATTCTGACTCTAAACTTAAAGTAATAATAGTGTTACCAAAGCAAGGAATACAGTCAATATGGCTGATAATTCCCTGCCCAGGTAGATATTCATTAACAATCACTTGATCGGGAACCTGTGCCATTAAGCCATCCTGAGCAATTCGGGTAGCTATCCCTTGTAACCAATCCGGTAAAGTTCCTAAATAGGTTGATGAAGCAAAAGAGCCTTTGTAATAATCATATTTATATCCATATTCCTGAATTCTTCTTTGTTCTTTAGTTGACCAGGGTTGTTGATTGATGATTTCAAGTAATTTCTGCTCATCATTACTACTGATATAGTCGGGAAAATAGGACAATCCTGGAACTTTACTAAGGTTAGGGTTTAGAGGGGTTACTAAATCTAATTCCGGCTGATCAGAAAAGTTCATAGTTCTTGAATAGTGAGTATGAAAATAGAAGAGTTTGCTGATTGAACGGAACTTAGGGCGTTTATTGTAGCGTTTCTCTATTTAGTGAGGTACAAAGTAGTTGCTTTAAGGCAGAAGGAAGAGGGCAAAGGGCAGAAGTTGAATGTACTCCACTTAGCGTGAGAACCGCTATATTCTTCTTCAGTAACCTTCTAAGTCGATACATTTGCCTCAATAGTAAAGCTTTTGTAAAACCAATCAACCCCTATCCCGATATGCGAACAGAACGATGAATAAAGGAAACGTAGCAAAGCGATGAACCTCAAGCTGAAGAATTATATACATTTAGCTAGTAACTACAAAATAAAAGTTACATCTTCATACGACTTATAAGCTACCTCGTATCAACTAACTCGACTGATAACTTTCATCAAAGGAAAAACCAGTATGAGCAAACTTAATTTAATGGTTTGCCCCCATGATACGGCCAAAAAACCTGAACGCTGGTATCGGTTTGTGCAGTATCTCAACCATCACTTGAGTCTAGGCGTTCACTTAGAAATTTCTCTAGACTTCGAGGATTTTCATCAACATTTAGACACAGCAGATTTGGTATATGCTAACCCCGCAGACACTCTCAAGCTTCTCGACAAAGACTTTGCGGTGATGATGCGTTCGACAAACCTATACGATGAAGTTGTCTTCATTGCCAATCTCGACATTGCTAACCCAGCCCTAGAATCCTTGCAGGATGCCACAATTGCCACGGTTAAAAGTATGCTACCAACTAAGGTGGCTTTAAATATGCTAAAAAAACGTGGAGTTGCGATTAATACATTGCTGGATAAACCGTCTTGGATGAGTGTTGTCAATAGTGTGTCTAAGCATGAAGCTCCCTTTGGGATTGTCTACAAAGATACCTACGATGAACTCTCGCAGGCAACTAAGAGTATGGTTAATGCTTTTGCTGTCTCACAAGAGAAATCACTCTTCCATAGTTTGATTATTTCTCCTAATGCGATCGCGCACAAGGGTGAGATTGAAAACATCCTCTTGGGGATGAATAGCGATGCGACGGGGAAAGAGGTTTTGCAAGAACTCAATATTGCCCAATGGTGTGCCATCACACCCGATGAAATCAGCCAAATTCGTCAGATTCAAACCGAGTCTTAAAAAACGCTTGCTAGATTAACGCCAACTGGTTAAAGTGGCATTGCTGAATAAAAATACAACCCCTCGACGATTTAACCCAGCCAGCAATGCCTGCGAGTTCTTTTGAAAAAACCAGTTTCGGTTGGCGTCTATCTCAGCTACGGCAACAGTTTGGAGAGTGGTGGGAATTTCAAACCTCCCAATTTAGACCCAACTTACCTCAACTATCAGTACCCTCTTGGTTCAATTCACCCCTACTCAATTTACTGGCTAAGGTAATTTTTGGGATTATAGTAGCATTACTGCTCACTTGGGTGGGATGGTTACTCTGGCGAGGGTTACGCCCTTATATTTTGTCCTTCATTCATCAATTAAAGTCGTCCACTCCTCAAACTACCCCAACACCAACCCAAGATTTATCCGTCACCCGTTGGTTGGAGCGATCGCAAAAATTCCAGCAACAGGGTAATTATCGTGAGGCTTGTCGATGCCTTTATATGGCCATGTTGCAACGTTTGCATGATAAGGGACTTGCGCCTCATCAATCTAGCCGCACCGATGGCGAATATCTTAAAATTATTCAGCAACTACCCCAACCCCAACCCTACCAAACGTTGCTTAACACTCACCAACAGCTTTGTTTTAGTCATAGCGAAATCTCTAGTACCGTCTTCGAGCAGTGTCAGCAAGCGTATAGGGAAATTGACGTAAGCTAATCGGCATTTAAATTGTATTATCGAGCAGACAAGGCAGAGGGCAGAGGGCAGAGGGCA
>CAZPRJ010000132.1:0-11337 GCA_964588805.1 uncultured Microcoleus sp.
AATTCGCTTATATCCCCTCTTTGAAAAGAGGGGCTTTACGCATCACGCCCGTAAGAACTGTTTCGGTCTGTATCTGCTGCTTGACTTACTATCATTAGAAGATATACACCCCTTCAATTCATCTTGATCCCCATTCGTTTTGGAGGGTAATGCGTCTATTCTTTCAAAAAATCTGGCATTCTTCCATTTTCTTCACATTAATATTTCCATATATAACAAGATACTAAAGAAAATCTAAAGTTCTCATTTTCTTTAGGGTTTGCTATAACCTAGACTGGCTCCTAGATTGCTTGTGGCTGCTAGCTTTAGTTGCCTGACGGAGAAGTAGGAAAATTGAATTGAATAAAAATCCATAAAATTCATTTCAAAAAAAACCAATGAAGAGCTTCAATTGTTCAACCTCTGCCTGTCGGTATTGTCGGCATTATCAACCTGAAGGACGACGTGGAGGTATGTGTCAGCAGTTGGGTGTACCGGTCAGAGGACACTGGAAAGCCTGTTCCTTAGCTCTCGCGCCATTTGCACCAGCTTGGGGAAGAATCAAGCTTGTTTGGGATGATGAAGCTTTAGGGATCAAAGAAAAGCTGACAGTTCATTGTGCATTGACTGACTCATCCCATGAGCTCTCAACCAGAAGCAACCCCTCGAACTCAGAACAGTTGAAAGCAAAACCCGCGCTGGTATAAATTCCTTAGTGATGTTCGGCTAGATCATTCGGTTTGACAAAATTTGATGATGATTCGCAAGTTTAATACTTTGTGACCCATTCATGAGAAAAATATGAAAAAAAATTTGACCCTTGCCTACTGCTATCACTCTTGACCTAGATTCGGAAGTAAAGGTATTTTTTTCCCTAGGCGAGAAGGGTGGGGATTCACCCGACTTTTGTTGAGAATTAGTCTAAGAAGCTTTACGGGCGTGATGCGTAAAGCCCCCATGATTCATCCGGGGGATATAAGCGAAATACTGAATTTATTCAGCCATGATGAGGGCCATTGAGATAGTCAAGAATACGCCTTGTACTAATCTTCCCGGTTGTGTCAAACATATAAGAGTTTGTCCATAGACTGGGAAGTTTTAGTAAAGAAGGGAATTCCTCTCTTAAAAACCGAGAAGATCTTCCCTTAAAAGCTTTCACTACTTGGGATATAGAGTGATGTGGGTCGTATTCTACTAGTAAATGAATGTGGTCGGACGCTACCTCTAACGCCTTTATGACCCATCCTTTATCATTGGCGACTGACTGAAATATCTCTATACACCTCAGTTTCAAAGAATCGTTTTTAGCAAAGACTCTTTTTCGCCTACAGGGTATCCACACTAAATGAACTGTAGCCAGTCCTACCGCGTGGTTATAGTGTTTATACTCGGTCTTCATGTAGATAATTGCTCTCTATCTACAAGTATGGTATCATTATCTCTATGAAAACATTGAAGTTTAAATTGTACTGTCATAAGCGTAATAGGTATCTCAAGCGCACAATTAATGCGGCAGGAGTTATCTATAACCATTGTATTGCTTTGCATCGTCGGTACTACCGAATGTGGGGTAAGCATTTGAACTGTGCAAAACTTCAAAAACACATTGCTAAATTGCGTAAACGCAACTCTTTCTGGCAGCTAGTAGGCTCTCAAGCCGTACAGGATATCTGTCAACGCATTGATAAAGCCTATCAATTATTTTTCAAGCACAACAAAAAGGGGGTAAGACCACCAGGTTTCAAAAAAGTCAAGAAGTACAGGTCATTCACTCTCAAGCAAGCTGGATACAAGTTCTTGGGAGGTAATCGCATAAAGATAGGTCACGTCGTTTATGAATATTGGAACTCTAGGGAAATAGAACGTGCTGGGTGCGGGAATTCACTTCCCGCACAGGAAGCACGGTGTTTACACGGAACTGTCAAAACATTAACCATTAAGCGGACACCATTGGGTGAGTTGTTTATGGTTGTAGTCGTTGACGGATATTTTAAGCTGAGCGAAGCCGAAGCTTCAACCCCTGAAGTCAAGTTCGAGACGGGTAAAATAGCTGGATTTGATTTCGGGTTAAAAACGTTCCTCACTTGCTCAGAAGGATTTAAAATTGAGTCGCCCGAATTTCTTAAGTCATCTCTCAATGCTTTAGCTAAAGCCTCTCGACAACACTCCAGAAAGCGTAAAATTTCAAACAAACGTGAGCAAGCAAGAAAACATTTAGTTCGTTGTCACGAGGTTATTAGTAACCGTAGGCGTGATGGGTTCTGGAAGCTTGCTCATGAGCTAACCAACCAGTTTGATGTCCTTTGCTTTGAAACATTAAATCTAAAAGGAATGCAGCGTTTATGGGGTCGAAAAGTTAATGACTTAGCATTAGGGGACTTTTGGCAAATACTAGAGTGGGTAGCCAAGAAGAAAGGGAAACAGGTTATCTATATTGACCCTTGGTATCCTTCTAGTAAAACCTGTTCTTGCTGTGGTCATGTTTTAGATAAATTAGACCTATCTGTTAGGCGCTGGCGTTGTCCATCTTGTCATCAAGTTAATGACCGAGATGACAATGCCGCAGTAAAGTGCGATTCGTTCAGTCGAAACCGAGAAATCGGGGGATGACTGGCTTCTACAGGGTAATCCACCAGGATTGAGTTCGCACTTTAATCCCTTGTAGATGACAACTTCATAATCTTACAGGTGAACGTTAGTACCCTAGAAAGCGTCAAGTCCTGTCCTCCAGACGTAGGAGTGAAAGCATATCCCCCACTGTAGAGACTAGCCCTGTGCGATGTGAAAGTCGTACATCCAACGTGTACAACACGTTAAGAATGAGGAGCCGTCTCCTCCAGGGGATTCTCTCCCCCTGTCCCCATGTAAAGGAGTCATTGACTCTGCCTACGTCAAAAGTAAGCAATGAACCTAACGGAATGCAAGGCACAAAAGTCCAAGGTACAAAACCTGAATTGTAAGGAGGGCAAGGGGAAGATTGGGAAGGATTAACGAAAGTGAACCATTATTGATAGTCCCGTAATTCGCTGAAGAGTGAAACCAGGTTGACACACTCTGACCAAAAAGGTAAGCAGGTTGGCTATGACAGTATGGTTTAGTCATAGCGAGAGAACTAAAACTCCTGCCGGGATAGAGATGGAATCCTAACTCAATCGAGTTTCGGATGTACGGAACACAGTAAGCCCTATAGATTCTCAGACGAAGGTCGAAAAGCTGAGTAGGTCAACTGTAAGGAAGACGGAATTATCTAGAGGGTAAAGGAAAGTGGAGAAAGCAAATGCTTCTGTGTAATGCAGAAGATAGGGGTTCAAGATTTGCCCTACGTCGAAAGACGGCAGACTTCCACTAGGTTTCAAACGATAAAACCTCAGAGAAGGAACTGAACCGAAGTGAAAGATAGATTCAGCAATGAAATCGGAGCCAAGGAACCGCCAACAGAGTGGTCAGACATTGATTGGAAGACCATCAAAGAGCGCGTTAGGAACCTGAGACCGAGTCGCACAGGCAGTTGTCAAGAATGCGTTGGAACCCATTTGGGAAGCCGAATTTGAGGCAAACTCTTATGGGTTTCGCCCTGGTAGAAGCTGCCATGATGCTCTGGAACAATCCTGGATTAGACTCCAGAAAGGAATGGACACATGGGTGCTAGATGCCGATATCAAAGGGGCTTTTGACAATATCAGCCATAAATACATCCTCAAAGCTATCGGAGAAATCCCTGGTAGAGAGCTAATAAAACAATGGCTAAAAGCAGGATATGTAGAAGCTGAAGTTTTCCACGCAACAGAGAGCGGTACTCCCCAAGGGGGAATAATCAGCCCCCTACTTGCCAACATAGCCCTCAATGGGATGGAAACACTGTTAGCCGAGTACAAAGTGGTGAAAACCTATCAATGTACAAAGCAGGCAACGGGTGAGGAATACACCAAGAAAAAGAAGCTAGGTAAATACGGATTTATTCGATACGCCGACGACTTCATCATCACCGCTCGAAGTGAGGAAGATATTAAAGCAATAACCCCCACCATAGAAAGATGGCTCTCGGAAAGAGGACTAGAACTGAACAAGGACAAAACCAACGTAGTTCACATTGAACAAGGATTCAACTTTTTGGGGTTCAATGTCCGCCAGTTCAACAGTAGCTGCTTCATAGTTCCACAAAAAGAGAAAGTAAAAGACTTTCTTTCTAAAATTCGGGCATGGCTCAAAGCACACCCGACTATTACACAAGAAGCAGTAATTGCACACCTCAATCCAATTATTAGAGGATGGGGGAACTACTACAGGCATGGTGTCAGCCAACGGGTATTTTCCTATGTTGACCACGAAATCTGGAAATCGCTCTGGCAGTGGTCGCTAAGAAGACACTCGAAACGAGTGGGAAAACAAAAAGGTAAGGGTAAAGAATGGGTGCGAAAGAAATACTTCAAAACCATCAATGGAAACAAGTGGACTTTCGCAACAAATATAAGAAATAGGCATGGCAAGGAGGAAACAATAGCCATTTGCCGATTAGCAAAAACTCCCATTCAACGTCATGTCAAAATTAAAGGCACAGCATCACCCGATGACCCCTCACTAACCGATTATTGGGAGCAACGTCATACCAAATATGGCAAAGCCTATTGGGATAAAGGCTCAAAATACTACAAAGTTGCCCAAGCCCAAGACTGGAAATGCCCCCTATGCGGCGAACACCTGTTTAATGGAGAGGAACTGCACACCCATCACAAAATAAGGGTGAAAGACGGTGGCACAGATAGAATCGATAATTTAGCCCACCTACATAAAGCGTGTCACAAACACGCACACACAGGCAAACGTTCTGCAAGGCAGGAAGCTTGAGCCGGATGATGGGATAACTGTCAAGTCCGGTTCTTAGGGGGGAGAGATACGGCGACGTATTCTCTCCTACCCGACCAATCGGTGAAGCGGGGATAAAAGCGGAAAGAGCCACCAGCCTAAAGGTGGTGTCCCGTGAGCAAGTTCTTATGGATAGCGAAAGCCAAGTCACTGTTTGAATTATCGTTACGGCGAACCAGCGGAATAAGGCTATATACGCTGGCAGTCCCAAAAGGGCATAAGTACAGGGTGGTATGAGAATTTGATTCGACATACCTACGTTACCCAAAAACTCGGTAAAGAGGTGACATCCTAACAGAACAGACCAAAGGTTATGAGGAACGAAGTAACCCACCTGATTACTCTCAGAGAGGTCGAATACTCTGAGTAGTCAGCTAAGACGCAACATCTGGAAGTCCAGGTAACAGGTGGGAGAGATTGAGTCAGAAGCTAACGCCTTACTGTAATGGTAAGGATATGCTGACGGACTCACGGTAACACGGAAGGTATAGCTACAAGTAGCAATGAATAAGTCATGAACACGGCATCAAGACCGATGTATGAATGGAAGAATATTAACTGGCGAAAGCTGGAACGTATCACCTTTAAGTTGCAAAAGCGGATATACAAAGCGTCTAATCGTGGTGATGTCAAGCTAGTACGCAGACTCCAAAAACTGTTGATAAAGTCTTGGGCAGCAAGAGCTTTAGCGGTTCGTCGGGTAACTCAGGATAATCAAGGGAAAAAGACGGCAGGTGTGGATGGTGTAAAATCACTGACCCCAAAGCAACGTTTTAACCTGATAAATAAAATCAGACTGGGTTCTAAGGTCAAACCAACTCGTCGGGTTTGGATACCCAAACCTGGAACAGAAGAAAAAAGACCTTTAGGAATACCAACAATGGAAGACCGAGCCTTGCAAGCGTTAGCCAAATTGGGATTAGAACCAGAATGGGAAGCGCGATTTGAAGCTAACTCATACGGCTTCAGACCCGGACGGTCATGTCACGATGCAATAGGAGCAATATTCATCGCAATTAGGGCTAAAGCCAAATATGTGCTGGATGCCGACATTGCTAAATGCTTCGACCGAATTAACCACGAAACTCTTCTCACAAAACTAAATACCTATCCAGCCCTACGGAGACAAATCCGAGCTTGGTTAAAAGCTGGTGTAATGGATGGAAAAGAGTTGTTCTCCACTACCGAAGGCACACCGCAAGGAGGGGTAATATCCCCTCTTCTAGCAAATATAGCCCTACATGGTATGGAGGAATTGATTATGGGTCTAGCCTCAAAATTCAATATGAGGCGAATCGACAACACTCAAATGAGTGTAAGAGATAAACAGAAGTCGATTTCACTAATAAGATACGCAGATGACTTTGTAGTCCTTCATGAGGATTTAGAAGTCATAAAACTGTGTAAGACAGAGATAGAGAAGTGGTTAAGGGACATCGGGCTGGAATTAAAACCAAGTAAAACAAGAGTAGCCCACACCCTGAATAAACTAGAAGATGTAGAACCAGGATTTAATTTTCTTGGTTTCAACGTCAAACAATTTCCAGTTGGAAAATATCAATCAGGGAAAACTAGAGGCGGAATACTAGGTTTTAAAACTATCATCACCCCCAGCAAAGAGAGTCAGAAAAGGCACTACAGAAAAGTAGCAGAAGTAATAGATAAGTCGCGTGGGTTAAACCAAGCGGGTCTTATAAAGAAACTCAATCCTATCATTAGAGGTTGGTGTAACTACTTCTCCACAGTCGTTAGCCAAAAAGTCTTTGAAAGGCTAAGGCACTTAGTGGTCTGGAAGCTTCTGAAATGGGGTCGGCACCGTCATAGAAATAAAGGCAGAACGTGGATACGCTTTAAATACTTTAAAACAGTAGATGGCGATAACTGGGTGTTCGCAACCAGAGAAGATAAAAACCTTCTAAAGCTACTACAACATAGCTCCACGGAAATAAAACGCTATGTAAAAGTAAAAGGGATAGCATCCCCCTATGACGGGGACTGGATATATTGGAGTTCAAGAATGGGTGTACACCCGGAAATACCCGCAAGAGTGGCAAAGTTACTCAAGCGACAAAAGGGGAAATGCGCTCACTGCGATAACTACTTCAAAGAAGGAGATTCGATAGAAGTTGACCATATCATCCCTAAATCTATTGGTGGACGGGAATCATACGACAATTGGCAACTACTCCATCGGCATTGCCACGACACAAAGACTGTCACTGATGGCAGTCTTGGTAACAAATCTAGCTGTAAAAGTGCTAAACCTAAGCCACCCGTAGAACCAAACTCTTGGGTTTGGGAAAACGATATGTTGGTAATGACGTACTGATGACAACAGCCGTTTTACTGAGGAGCGGAATGATGGGAAACTATCACGTTCCGTTTTGGAGAGCAGTGGAGGAGGCGACTCCTTCACTGACTTTAATTATTAAAAGAGTTGGGAGTTCAACTCTAGGCGTAGGAGATGTTAGTCAGGCTGTGCCTGCAATCTCTGTCTGATGCCTGAATCCCCCGTTTTTAAAACGGGGGAGTGGCTCAATGGACTTCTGCCGCAAAAATCAAGAGTAAATTCTGTACTCCAAGCAAAAGCCGACCTCAGTGGGTCGGCTAAAAAATTTGCTTTCTATACCTTGCGGCGGTATGAGCAAGACACTATCTGCGTTTATTGGGGTTTAGAACCACGGGGACTTCCCCAAGCTGACGAAAGGAATGCTTGCGTTCCCAAATCAGAAGAACTGCAACAATTAATAACTGAATTGGCCAGGGAGCAAAAGCAAAACCGAATATCAAACAAAAAATCGCAAAGCCAATGGCAAGAATCCGGGAAACTTCGTGAGCAACTTTTATGGAAATTAAAATACTGGCAAGAGCACTGACCAGAAGAACAAAAAATATAGGAAGCATATCAATTACCTCTTCTTAAGAAATCCCAAATTCAGGCTTTCATTCAATTGGTTTGACTGAAAAAGCCAAGCCCAATCTTAGACTAACATTTACTTATAAGAATGACTTGTATTTGAAATAAATAAAAATAATTCTTAGAGTAGAAATCATTTATTCAAAAATATTTATATAGCTTTCTATATTACTACTTAGATTATCTCGTTGAGCAAAATTACTTGTATTTGAAATAAATAAAAATAATTTTTAGAGTAGAAATCATTTATTCATTCAAAAATCTTTACATAATCTTTCGTACTATTATCAAGGGTATCTTGCACGAATTTCACGAGCCAGTTTTTAAGGTGATAAGTCGCACGACAGTCATCTTCGTTATAGCGTTGAATGATATCAAATACAGTGCGATCACCTGTCTCTAACCATTGATTGTACAAACAAACGCATTGAGAACCCGTAACACCTGAGTCACGCCACTCAAATCCCAACCATCGCGCCAAGTGTTTGAGAGAATAACTTTCAACCGGTAACGTCGCTGTATTCATGACGTGATAATGCACATCAAAAAAGCGGGAAAGCAGGGGTTGAAGAAGGTGTTGAGGCGTTTGATAAAGCTTGGCTAGGCGCTTGGTTGTTTCAACTTCATAGTCTGAAAAATGAAAAATAGGTGCTTCAGGATAAAGCGATACCAAGGCTAAAAATTGCTGCCAGATAGAGGGTTCATCACTCGGTGCTTGGGCGAAAAAAGGATGAAACGTCTCGGTTTGATGATGGTTGTCCACCACTAAAACACCTAGGAGATAATCCAATTGCAGTTCAGGTTCTGCCTCAATATCAAAGTACAGCTCAATTGGGGCAGTCGGTAAGGTATCTGAGGAGAAGAAAAACCGAGAAAGTGGACTGTCCTGATCGTTTCGGGGACGGAGAATCGCTCGATTTTGGACGATGGATTGGGCTTGCTGTACCAAATCGAACGCAACGTCTGTATCGATAACCGATTCAAGTCGGCTAATGGTAGACTCAGCCAAAGATGCTACTGTCGTTACACCTACGGTTTGCAAGTCTCGATAACGGCTGGGTGTGACTCCAGGTAACAGAGAAATGTGTTGTTCTTGTTGTGCGATCGCATAACAACTACTATGCCAGTGACATAGACTACACTTTTGCCGAGAAATAAACACCTCCGGTTCCTCTCGCTGTTGCAGCATCTCGATACATTCATCGAGCATCTCCTGCATGATCGGCAACCATCGATCTAAACTCACCGAATAAAACTCTTGGCGGCGCAAAATTAACTGAACGGTATGGGGAAATAGTCCCTGTGTACCAGCCAATAAGTACGCAGCAAATGCCCCAACAATTTGATACTCCGGCTTAGGACGCTTCCCCAACTTAATCAAGCTTGGAGTATATATCCAATCCCCAAAAATAGATTGACCAGGCTGCTTGATTAACAAATCCGGACGACTCAACAATGTCACCCCTTCATCCGTTTGCCTCAACAGAACCCCGTGAGAAATTCTCTCGACCCCTTGTTGCATTAATTCCAGCGTCGCCTGAGCTCCTGCTTCCCAATCTCGTCTGGGGTAGTTCGGCGATTGATGCGGTGCCATACTCAGAACAGCTTGCCGATACAACGAACTATCCTGCCGCAGTTTAAGCAAAAAATCTTGTTCGGGGTCTTGTTGGGAGGGGTCGCCGTAAATATCTAAAAACACCCGACGCTTACAGCGCTTATAATACAGCAATAAATCATCTGTGATTAACATAGCCTTAAGCCCGAAAAACTCCGCTTGACGGACACTGGATGGCGGCGGGTACACTTTAGCAAATGGCTTAACTGAGACAATATTTTCATTAAATTTTTTTCGAGAAAATTAATTAAAACTTGGAAAGGAGGGCTTTTAAATAATCGAGCCATCAATGAAAAGTTTACTGAATATTGAACAAAAAGCGTTCTATCTTGCTATGTGATCCGGCAAGGGTGAGCCGTCATATCAAATCTGTTGGAATAACCAGATTATCGTAGGGGCGGGTTGAGGAATCAACTTTGGGCAGTACCGAAAACTTGGCATCAAAACCCGCCCTTACAGGTTTTATGGTCATTTAACCGGATTTGATATCGGTCATTACGGGTTACTGGCACAGCTTTTCGCTACGTACTCATTCCCAATTTTTCAATCTTAACGTATCCTTGCATTGCCAAGAGTGCCGTGCCATAAGCTGCATCGGTATGCTTAGATGGCTGTATGGGGATGTGGAGATGACGCTCTCGAATCATTGTCCAAGTCAAATTTTTAGCCCCTCCCCCGGCTGTATAGACTTGAGTCAGTGCAGTTGCGCCGAGTTGTTGTAATAACTCATAGCCTCGTGCCTCAATTCGGGCAATACTCTCAAGTAAGCCATGCAGAAATTCGACTGAATCAGTGGGACGAGGTTCGAGTTTGGAGGGAAGATGGGGGTCGTTGATGGGAAAGCGTTCCCCTGGTTTGAGCAGAGGATAATAGTCTAAAGGGCTAGCTTGAGCAGAATTAATTTGGCTACTCAGGTGTTCTAATTGGGTATCATTAAAAAAGTGCCGCAGCACCGCCCCACCTGTATTAGAAGCCCCTCCCGTGAGCCATAAATCACCCAAACGATGGCTATAGATTCCATATCGAGGCTCATCAACCCGTCTACGACTCAAGAGTTTTAAGACTAATGTGGAACCGAGGGAGGTGACAGCTTCACCGGGAGAGTTAGCCCCACTGGCGAGAAAAGCTGCAATACTGTCGGTTGTACCCGCACAAACGATGCAATCTGGTGATAATCCCCAACGATGAGAAATGTCTGTGGTTACTTCTGCAATGGGTGTTCCAGGTGTCAGAACACGAGGCAAAATCGGTAAGGTAGATAATTGTTCTAGCCAATAGGGATAGGATAATTGTTCGGGGTCGTAACCTAATTTCAAAGCATTGTGATAGTCGCTAATTCCCAGTTGACCGTGCAATAAAAATGCTAACCAATCGGCCTGATGCAAAAAATAAGTATTTTCTATTTTGAAGGTTAAATTTTGAACAAACCAAAGCAGTTTAGCTAGGCTAGAGCTGGCACTAACTACGCTATGATTTGGGGGAGCAATGGCTTTTAGCTGCTCCATGACGGCGACTCCTCGCCCATCGTTGTACATGAGAGGTTCAGCAATCGCTTGCCCCGTCGCATCGCACAAGAGGACGGTGGAGGAGGTGCCATTAATGGCGATCGCTTTTATTAAGCTTCGCACGTCCTGGGGAATTTGTTCAATCAGGGAAAATAAGGCTGTTTTCCATTGAACACAGGTAGGAGAGAGATGAGACTGATTTTCTGAAACTGATGCGGTGATAAAGGGATACTGGGTCTCACATTGAATCACACCTTCAGCGTTAATCACTATAGCGCGTGCGCCAGAGGTGCCGAAATCAAGGCCAAGATAAAGGTTCATTAGGAGTCAGGGGTCAGAGGTCAGGGGTCAGAAGTCAGGAGTCAGAAGTCAGGGGTCAGAAGTCAGAAGGCAGGAGTCAGGAATATGTCTGTCTTTTTCTCCCCAGCACCCCAGCACCCCAGCACCCCAGCACCCCA
>CAZPRJ010000133.1:0-10613 GCA_964588805.1 uncultured Microcoleus sp.
TAATAGCTTATTTAGTTATTTGAGTATTATACAATCAAGCTGCGTAGCAGCTTACACTCGCATTAAAATCTGTTCTTGGGCACGGCTGAGGGCGACATAAACCCGTCTGGCGATGTCGTCAAAATCATACCCCAGCAACAAATCATTCATGTAAGGTAAAACCACTGGATAGGTACTTCCCTGCGATCGCCTCACCGTGATTACATAAGGGGGTATCAGTTCTGCCACTTTGCGCCGGATTTGATAAAATTTCCTCCACAATGCTTTTGATTGATGGTACTTTCCTTCATCTCGTAGACGTTGGGCTTGGTCAGCGAGTTGATTTAATGCCTGAGCAAAGGCTGGTTTTTCGTAGGGTTCAATGCAAGTTAGCTGTCGATAATCCCCGGTTTGGCAACAACGAACTTTGACAATATATGCCCCAAACTTGGGAAAATCATCATACTCTAGAGTTGTGGGTCTGCTGTATGTAATCACAACATCCTCACTATTGGAAATGAGAATAATATTTTCATCAAAGGGGTCGCGGATGGTGGAGGCGGCAATCATGGGTTCTCCAACCTGATAAGCTTCTGCTCCTTGATAAAGCCGTTCTCTGATTTGCAGATTAAGATGGAGAGCAACCTTGTTCTGAAAACAGATGACCTTAGCTGTATCAGAGTTCTGCTTATACTCACAAGATGACATAATTTCTATCACCTGTTCCATCCATTCTTCATGATGGAGTTTCCATAATCCTGGTTGGCTAAAGTCATGGGAATGATTTTCCTCAAATCGACCTAGCTCAATTTTCTTTCCATTCAGGACAACCTCTCGGCAATAAAGAATGGCATCAATAATGGGAGAATCTTCTGCCTGCCGAATCACTTCATCGAGTTCTATGCGAAATGGAACCGAGAAAACAGGCGATAACCCCTCTCCTACGGGTTTTAATTGAGCATCATCTCCCACGAAAAGGGTATGATAATTTTGACATAATAATCGCCTCATTTCTGAGGTTTTGTGATTAAACAGGCGAGAATTTATCATCCCTGCTTCATCAACAATTCCCCATTGATAAATTGGCATGAGGCATTTATCCTTTTGTATCACCATTTTAGGAATCACATCTTCATCTTCTTCTAAGCGACATCCCAAAAATCGATGTACCGTCATTCGGTCTACACCCCTTATCCCATACTTCTTGGCCATCAGATGCTGAACTCCAACAATTTTATGTGTGGTTCCCATCTGCAAACCTTTGCCTCTTAGCTTTTTAAGCTCTTGAATAATGGCATTGGTTGTTACAGTTTTGCCCACGCCTGCACCTCCAATTAATGCCATCATCCTCTCTTGCTCAGAATGTTTTGGCTGGTTATACCAATCAATAGCTTGATTGACGGCTCTATCTTGAGCATCGGTTAGCTTGAGGTTTTCCATTTAAAGTAACTCAAAAACACCAAGCCATTCGCCGCTAGGCTGGAAGAAATGCCAAAAAAATAGTTCCCACCGTATGAACCGATGGGAAACTCATCAAGGGAAAATGCAACTTCACTGCTTCATAAAACTGATATAACACCGGAGATGTCCGGACATTACGGTTTACTTCCTGCTTCAACCAAGGCAGTCGGCTGCTTCTTGTCCACAGGCGTTAAGTTCCGGAGAAGCCCTCCGTACTTTGTTGGGGGGTGCGTGTTCCAAATTCAGTGAGGCATTGAAATCACGACACTTAATAGAACCGCATCCTTGGCAATGGAATACCCTATCGCTTAACTTCATCAGTTGAATGTGTCCACACTCAGAACAGGTCTTTGATGATGGATACCAACGGTCTACTAGTTCAACAACCGTGCCAAACATGGATTGTTTGTAAGTTAATTGCCGTCGAAACTCGTACAAACCCAAGTTACTAATCGCATCGGCTAACTTGGAATTTGCCATCATGCCACTGATATTCAGGTCTTCAATCCGAATCAAGTGGTACTTTCGGCTAATATCCGTTGTTAGCTTCTGTAAAAAGTCACGTCGAATGTTAGATATTCGAGCATGAAGTTTAGCAACTTGTTTGTAGTACTTCTTGGCGTTGTTGGATGCGGGGATTCCTTTCCTCTTATTCCCCAGTTGTTTGTTACGATTGTGCCACTGCAATTTGGCTAACTTGATTTTCGTTGGCTTGATGCTTGCAGGGGCTTCTATAGTTGTCCCGTCGCTCTGGGTAGCAAATGTCTTCACTCCTAAATCAATGCCAACTCTCTCTACCTCATGGAATAAGGGAGGTAGTTTGTCAGCGTGAATAGCATAAGAAACATACCATTTATCAGCCTGACGAGACAATGTAAAGGTTTGGCTAGCACAAGTGAATGGGATTGTTTCATGCAATCTAAATGTCCCCAAGGTGGGAATCTTGATTGTGCTACCAGCATTAACCGTAACCAACCCGTTTGATGAATCAACGGTGAAAGAATCCCTGTCTTTTTTACGTTTAAAAACTGGGAACTTCCCTAACCCCTTGAAGAACCGAGTTAACCCGTTTTTTAAGGCAATCAAGGCGTTTTGGTAAACGCGAGAGGAGAGTTGATTCATCCAGGCAAATTCAGGTTTTTTTTTGGTCAAGTTTGTTAAGACTTTGCGGATAGCTGAAATCTTTTGGGTCACGCCTCCTTTGATGTCCATCACTTGCTTGTACAGGGCTAGTCCATAGTTGTAGACAAACCGTGAAAAGCCAGCGTGTTTAGCCATTAAGGTGCGTTCGGTCTTATTTAGTTTGAGTTCAAGTTTAATGGCGTACATGGTTACTGAGCTTTTACAAGATTGCGTCGTTGGGCGTCGAGGTATGAACTGGAATGTCCCCAATGTCCGGATTTATCCTGATAAATGGGGATTAAATCACACCTCTTTATGGGGTATCTTCATTTTGTCTAAAATTTGATTAAAGGTGTAATTATCTTCATTGATTTGTGTCCATTGCAACCAGTTTTTCATTTTGTGTTCGGCATATTGAATCAGAGCAATGGCAATCTCCTCTATTGTGAGTTCTGGGTATTTGCTTTGGCAATAGGCGATGGCCTTCACTAATTCTCCTTTCAAATCTGCCTCCACTTCAGTTGGAACTTGCCAGAGAGTTGAATAGTTAGGTTCATCGATTAAAATAGCCACACCCAATTGTTCAGCTTGTTGCAGAACCTGATTCCTCCAGGCTTCAAACTTGCGCTTTTGTCTGAGCACTAAAGCTTGCTGCACGATATCTTCAGAAAATGCTGGTTCATGATGCAGACATTGATTAGCATCAAAGCATTCTGGATTAACTGCACAATGTAATTGTTCATGGGGATTGAAATATTTACAAGAACTGCAAGTTTTCATGGGGTTTATTCATCAAAAACGCCATTTCGTGCAGCCGCTAGGCTAAAGAAAAGATTTTCCGGATAGAGGAGAATCCTGGCAGCAGTAAACTTCATAAAAAATAGGACATGGCCTTAGCCACGTCCCACCCCTTATTGCTTCAAACAACGCTCTAGATATAACTCTTCTTCTGAGAAAAGCAATTCCATAAGGAAATCAAGTTTGTTATTATCCTCATATTGTCTGTATTGGCTTAATGCTTGCGGTAAAGTTAATCCACGTTGTACCAATCGACGAATAATTTGAATTTTATCCATGATTATGACTAGAAATCAACCGCTATTTTTCACACGGAAACTTGTCATTTATAATAATTAATTATTGGTCAACTCTCAAAGGACATCGGCAGCAGTGATGTCCCTGAGAAAATGACTAAGGTAACTTACGCTTTTTAGGCTGATGGGGTGGGGTTGGTGGTAAAAATCCCTTCGGCTTGACTGCAACTGTTGCTGTTGCGACATCAGTGAATGTAGGAGCAGGTTTGAGGGAAGTGTTGGCAATTACAATAGGATTAGCTTGAACTTTAGCTGATTCAGGTACAAAATCTAGGAATGCTTCTGAATAATGCGGATAAGGCATCTCATTGGGTGGTAGGTCAAGCTGATTAACGAGATGAAACATAATGAGAAGCAACACCCCATAGTAGGTGACACTTCCAATAACAACATTGAGGATTTCCTGAATGTGGGGAATCTCGGAAAGCCCTGCAACGAAAACGATAAAGGTGAACACAAATAAGACAAATGGCATGATTATTTACTAAAAAACACCATGTCTTCTTGGAAGGTAACTTGTCATTTTGGTCGATGCTGAAGCGATTACACTTCACTAAAAAAAGTAGCATCATTTACCCGATGCTACCTTTAAAAAACTTCAAGTTATCTGATACGAACGTGCCTTCCTCGCTCTCGCTCCTTGGCAATTACCTTGCCGGTTTTAGACCGCACAAAACCGTATTCACTAGCATCTTGTCCTAGTTTGGTATAATCCACCTGAGCAGGAATCTCAAGGGTATGAGCAGGAATGATGTATTCTTCATCTAAGTCTTCAAGCTCTAGTTCGGGGTCAATCCAAGGGCTGGGTGGAGTTGCATTATTCTGAAGCCATGCTTGATGTCTATCTCCCCTAATTTTGTGTTTCCCTGAGCTGAGTTCATTCCGTTCTAGAAAATCAAACAATCGGCTTTTGAGCCAATTAATTTGACTGCGCTTGGTTTGGGCAAGGTTAGCGTAGTGCTTGGCATCCTGTTCACAAGCTTCAGCATTTTGAACTAGCTTTCTAATCCAATAGATGTAACCATCTAGTTTTTGCTCTAAGACAGGAGCGATTTCTTCTGCAAAAATCCGGTCAGCTTCAGCAAGTGATTCTTCATCACTTGGGTCAAGAGAAGCCACTAATTCAATAAAATCCGCATACTCTATCTCAAGCTGGGAAAGAGTTTTATTCATGATTTTGCCATTGTTAAAAATCCGCTCAAAATGGCGCTAGCCTA
This sequence comes from uncultured Microcoleus sp., assembly GCA_964588805.1. Taxonomy (GTDB): domain Bacteria; phylum Cyanobacteriota; class Cyanobacteriia; order Cyanobacteriales; family Coleofasciculaceae; genus CAZPRJ01. The sequence continues at coordinate 4,874 of CAZPRJ010000133.1, forward strand.
AAAAGAACCGAACTAACGCTCATGTTTTACCACCAAGTTAATCAAGAAGCTAGTATAAGTAGTAACCACGATAGTCACACTACAAAGATTTCGCAATTATTGACCATCAGGTTTAAATGACGAACAGCTTATGGCACAGTTCATGGAGAATACTCAAAAAAATCCCCCCAATATTGTGGGGGGAAATGGATAGATTAAGAGCAATAAAAGAACTGAATGAAGCCTATGAATTAAACAGGAGTTGGCATTTTCTTGAGTTGACTAAGAAAGTCAACAAGTTCTTCATCGGTGAGCAGTTGACGAGAACGTTTCCCGTAAGTTTTAAGCAGGTACTCTTTACCTTCGTTAGAACCCCAACTTAAACGTTTCAACTCCACGTTGGTTTGCTCTATGATTTCTTCAAAGGAAAGAGGTTGAGAAGGCGGCTGCTCAGACTCAGGCTCTGGCCAATCATCGTCATCCTCATTCTCTAGTTCTAACTCTGACTCTAGTTCTGGTTCGGATTCGGGTTCAGGTTCAGGCTGTGGTTTGGCTTTCGCTTTGCGGTTGCCTTTACCATTGCTCTTAGCTTTAGGCTCTGGCTCTGACGTTGCCTGGGATTGTTTCTGTTCTTTTTGAATCAACGATTCGAGTGTAGTATATGCTCGCTTTAATGCCAGTTCTTCTGCTTCCTCCACAGATTGAGCAGAAGCTAACCCACTCGCTCTCATTCCTTTATCCTCAATGATGACTCGAACAATGAACAGAGAGCCATGAATCCCTTCTAGATTGGAAATCATTTTCATTTTTATTTTACCTCAAATCAATATCCTTTCAGATGGGGAACTTAGCAGGTTTTAGAATAAATTACCTGTTAATTCCCACCTCATCTGCCGCTAGGCTAATTAAAAACAACCGGGGCATTATTCACCCCAGTTTTTTGGCTGGCTCAAACAGAACTATTGAGGTGTAAAATCCTGGGAAGGCTCAACCGATTCAAAATAGTCTCAATTGTTTGTAGTGCCACATTTGTTGAAAGTTACTTCTCTCTTTGGCAATTGGATTACCAGGCGCTGCTACCAAATATTTTTCTCGATTTTCTGATACTTCAAAGTGGTATCTGAATATTCCATGTTCACAATATTTTAGTTCTCCTCCTAGATTTCCTAGTTCATGTAACTTCAGCTCAACTTGTTGGCGAGTTCCAGAGTATAAAGGTTTAATGGAACGATAAGGGATATTCTCTCCTCGTATCCGCCTCACCTCATATACTCGCCAAATCGCTTCATTCAGTTTTAGTTCCAGTAAATCAATCGCTTCCTGTGAAAGTAAACCCCGCTCAATCATTGATTTGCCCGTTGTTGATAAACTTTGCTTGGGATTGAAACAAAGGGCAACATATTCTAAGTATGCGGCTTTTGCTCCCTCATCAGGCTGGATTAGGTATCTTTGTTTTATCTCTTTAGCCCCTCCTGATATGTGAGAAAATGGACAAAATATACAGGCAGAACGATGAAAATTTTTGCTGCCAATAAACTCAAAAACTAGGGCTTCTATGTAATCTCTTCCCCAACCTTTATCGTACAGTGGAAAGGTTTGTTGATGATTGGCATGAATGGTTTTAGCCTTAACAATGCGATGATACTCATCAGCATTAAAACCAATGATTTTTTGGCATCCTGGACAATATTGATTATGCCACTTTTCCAATATTTTGATTTTGAACTTTTCGGAACAATGCCGACTTCTGCTACTGTATTGAGGAATTGTAGCAGAAATTAGCATTTCCTCGCCCAATGTCCAATAGGGTTTATCAGGGGTGGGATGAATAAAACATTGTGTGGGAGAGGTTGTATCATCAAGAACCACAAACCCATCTTTCAGGCTACTGCTGGCTCTGGCTATCTGAACCGTTCTGATTTGATAGTTTCTGAGCAATGGAAAAATATAGGATTCCATTTGCTGTTTTACTAAAACTGATTCAGAACCTGTTTGAGACATAATTACAGCTTGCAAATCAAACTGTCTTTGCTTCGGATTGGTTAGATAATCAATGAGCCAAGCAGCAGTATCAAATCCCATACCGTTGTGGAGAACTGCTGGTTTCATTGCGTGATTTTAGTTTTTCTTTATGGATGAAATGAACAATCAGCAACCAATGACTCATGCCATCAGTTGCCTTTATGGGTATGATTTAGAACAAGCAGCCTTGATACGCTTCTGGTTCGTCATGACTGTTGTCTGAATTAGAGAAGGTACTGGCTTTTCCCTTACGCTTGAGCTTCTTTATAGGTTCATAACGCCATTGATTGGGGATATCAAGTTCTAGTTCATCTTGCTGATTATCTACAGCCGATTGAATGTCTTGATTCGTAGCCGTTTCATCGACTAGAGATTCAGCCCGTTTGAGGCTAGTTTTATCCCAAATCATTGCCTCATTTTTAAACAAGACACTTTCGCCCTCATTGGCTAAAGTGTTACCTTGAATCATATCCCCTCCTATAAAGGGAATAGGTTGAACCATCCAGGGCGCATAGCAATAGCCGTTGACCAATGCAGCATCAATCACTGTGCCGTTGATATCTTGCCCATACAGACACAGAGAATAGTTGGATGCATAAAGCAACATCCTGCCAGTTCCAAGGCACGGCTCATAAACATTTTGGGTTTTGCTGAGTTGCTCTGAAAATGTAATGCGAGCCATTAAATTAACGACGGGCATAGGTGTGGGGTAAAATCCAAGCGTTCGCCCATATCGGTTCTCTGCTAAGATAGCTCCCCAGTAATCCCAAGGATGAAGGATAAGGTATCCTAGCTCGAAGTATTGATACAACCGGGAAGAAGCGCCTTTGCAACCAGGCGGTTCTTTGGGCAGTTCGGGTTGCCCTGGAAACCCAAATCCGTAGAGCAACCAACGCAGAAAATAGTTGAAGAATTCCCAACTACTCCAACCCAACCAGCCTCCACCGCCATAATTGGGAATCAGGTCGAGGCATTCTTCTAGATGTCGGCGGGTTACACCGCTTTCGCCTTCAAACCCACTGCCCCTGCCGGTTCCAAATTCAATTTGTGGGATATCTTCATCCAACAGCTTTCCGGCTTCTAGGGTTTTTGCCCAATAGTCCCAACGCTTCCAGGTGAGAAGGTCAAGATACATTAGATAAGGAATTAGCCAACCATGCCCTAAATCAAATTGGCAATCTGGATTGATTTTAGGTTTTTTGCGTTTGCCAAGGCGCGATTCTAACTCAACCCAACCGCTGTAATCATTCATCATACCGGCACCATCAGAAATTGAAAGACCAATCGCCGATGGCGCTAGCCTGAGAAGATACCCCCTAATCTAGAAGGCTCAGTTGTTTTCCAAATCCCTTGGGCTTAGACCGAGAAGAGTTGGGTGATAATACGGCATCATAGGGCGAAGGTTGTTGGCCGCTCTTTGTAGGTTTGGGACGATAAACCTCCCCCCAACCCGCTTGGCAACCCGCTTCCACGGCTGAGGCTCTGATGCAACGAGCAAGCTGATTGTAATCGTGGGCGATCGCTTCAAACTCAAGGGGAGGCTCTTTACCCTCTACAGTGATATCAATAGTGTCTGCAAAGAACTTGCGCCGCATTCGGGTAGCAGCATGGATGAGGATACTTCCCAATACAATATTGAGATTACAAGTCATGCCCCAGACAAACATATACGAGGCTATCTCTGCATCTGTTGCTAAGTCTCCCAATATACCTAAATTGTGTTCCTCCACAATTTGCTCGAGGCGGCTCATGTAAGAGAAAGTGTGATACGGTTTGGGTAGTGCATACATATTGGGTGATTGAAATACCACCAGTGGCGATGCCATGTATTGAATGTGAGCCGGATTCATGGTGGGATAAAACATTAGGTTCCCCGCTATCCAACCTTTGTCAATTCCTTGGGCTAAAAGCAGCATCATGGCCTGGGCAGTTCTTTCCTCAATTTTGTCCGTTTGAGGAATTTCTAAGTTGAGTTGATTCATAATGACATGAGAAACATACATCACTGCTCATGCCGCTAGGCTATTAATCTCCCGCTCTTGCTCCACTATTTGACAAACTCTGATATCAACTTGAATACCCATTTTTGTGTAGGTTGTTAATTAACCTACTACAACATAGAGTTAATAGCGTCTCCAGGAAAAAAATCAGGGAGAAAAGTCAAACTGATACTTTCTCCCTTTCACCCTACCTGCAATCAGTCATAGTTATCCAAAGCCATAAACAGCAACAACTCATCTCGGATTCGCCCCGGTGCATTACCGTAGCGAAAACTCAGTTTATATTCGGCATTTTCTTCAATCTTGAGTTCAGGATGATTGAGTTGTCCTAATAGTTCCCCTAAATCAGACTCGCCTAATCGGAAAGCTCGACCTGGACTCCCCGGCTGATACGCTAAATCTGAAAGCCGATAGGTGGGATAAATTCCCTGCCTTTGCACAAAATCCAATGCCGCATATCCAATCAGTTCCGGCCTCAACACTTTACCCGTCTTGAAATAACCGGAACCGACGTTGAACTCAAACTCTGGTTTGTTTTGCCAGTCCGGGCGACAAGAGAGCAAATTTAAATATCGAATCAACCATACTTTTAGTTACACCAAAGCGAATAAATACTTCCGGGTCACTAAAAATACTCGGATTTTGACTAATGGCATCAAAGCCTCGCTTGAACCAATGAATTCTTGGAGCATAGTTTCCATGTTGGTTGAGTTTACTGCCCACCAGAAGGCTGGCAGATTCTAAAATCTGGGACAGAGAAAGCTGAATTTCTGGCATAGTATAATCTTGATAGCGAAGAGAATGAATGATAATTAACATCCCTTTCTTTTTAGCTCCAGGAATTGTTAATCACGTTCCCAAACCGCCTTCTCTCTCAATGAGAAAAAGTTACTTGAGCTGAGCAATATTTATCAGTAAACGCCACTAATAATGCAACTTGAGGCAAAGTATTTACCCGTTTTTGACTGCGAATTGTAAAAGCTATATGCTCCTAAATTCCTATTTTTCTGGAGTTTACCAGTCCTCTTTGCCGCTAGGCTAATTCTCGCTTTCTATCACTCTTTTTTTTACATTTTACGTAATCACAAGCTTTACAATCTCAAAACTAGCAATATAATTATATTTTTATTGCGGAATTATATTGGAACTTTATGGAAGAATGGATTGATTATTTAAAAAAAATGGGCAGAAAAACCCAAACTGTTGCCATGTATAAAAGCCATGTTCAGGCTTTACAACGGTGGTGGGAAATAACAGGCAATCAGGAACCCATCTGGATGATTGATTCAACCGATTTAGAAACGTACAAACTTTATCTAGAACGGCAAAGCTATTCCCTTTCTACCTTGGTGCAAAAGTTTGCTGCTATCAAATCTTTTCTAAATTGGGCAGCTTCAGTTCAGCTTATTGATGCAATTCCTAAGCTACCGAATTTCCCTCCAATTCAAGAACAAATCCACTCCTCGGGTTGGCTTACTGATGATGAAGTGGAAGCTGTACTCAATGACGTTGAACTAAGAGGTAATCTTCGTGATGCAGCCATTATTCGGCTCTTGCTTAATATTGGATTATCTGCGGATGAACTGTGCAACCTCAAGTGGTCTGACCTCAATTGGAATGAACAATACATCACTTGTAGCTACCGTCAAGTCCAGCAAGTCCCTCTCTCTATAGCCGCGATTTCCAAGAAGCTGTTGGCGAATTAGCGGAGGGTTAAGCCCCGCAGTGCAAAGCCTGGG
>CAZPRJ010000134.1:0-10253 GCA_964588805.1 uncultured Microcoleus sp.
TTAGTAAGAGTTATCAAAAAAAACTCACATCCTGACTCGCTCTCTGTTGCTGAGCTTGCCGAAGCATCCCCCTAAGCCGTAGGCATTGGGGGATTTCCCGCTCGCAAGGTTAACTGTTTCTCAACTCAGCTAGCCCATCATAAATTTGACCGATATGGGCTGAGGCTTTTTGGACTAGTATTTGAGAAAAAGGATAATAGTGGAAAATACTAACGTACTGGATTTAGTGGCGGGTGGACTGGCGATCGCGATCTTGCTGGGTGGCCTATTCATGCTATTTAACGGTATATCGGCCTTTGGTGATAAAGGGAAGTAACAGAGAAAAGCTGTACCCGTTAAAGGGGGAAATAGATGCGCTCGTCAAGAGCGAGTCAACATTTTCGGTAATGGCAGCAAAAGATCGATACGTCAATCAAGTGTCACGGTAACAGTTTCATCATTGATGAGAGTTTTCTCTACAGACTGGGTTTGTCCCCCATAACGGACTGCGATCGCGTAATCACCCTTAAATGCTTTACCCGGAACGCTATACTGACCTTGGGAATTGGTGAAGCCACTCACATCAGTCCACCATTGCTTGAAAACCAAGTCAATAAACCGCTTCCCCGATGGACGTATCGACCAATCCTTGCGGAAAATTGGAGCATGTTTCTTCCAGTGGTCCCCATCCCAGAAACCCCACATTTGAAATGCAGTCACAGCCTTGTGACTGAAGCAGGCGACGAGGAAATCCTCCATGTATTTACCCTCTAGCTGCTCATCCTTCAGTCTGATATCCAACTCAGTGATTTGAATTTCCATCCCCTCAGCAGCAAATTGATCGAAGGTTTGCCACAACCGTTGTGGAGGACATAAGGGAGTCTCTTTGCCAATATGCGCTTGAAAGCCTAAACCATCAAGCGGTGCATTAACAGCTTTTAGTGTCTGGATGACCTGTTTGTGGTAATTGTGGAAGTCGGTACGCAGACAGCCCTGACTGACAAATCGGTTATCGTTAATAAAAAGTTTGGCATTAGGATCGTTCTCGGCTGTCCGTTCGAGCCAGTCTTTATACACATTGGCGATCGCATCAAATTCCCCCTTACCCTCACTCTTAAGATTCTTCCAGAAAAAATAGTTGTAATGGTAAGGCTCATTAATCACATCCCAAGCCGCAATTTTACCGGATAACCGATTATCGCCAGCTTGGTCATCAATATGGTCAAGAATCGCTTGACGCAGGTATTTCCTGGCGGCTGTTTTATCCTTAGCTTCAATTTCTTTAAACTTATCCTCAATCACTTTAGGAATCTCGCGAGTCTTTCGACCCCATCGTTGCCAGACTAGAGTATGGCCTCGAAGCTGCATCCCTTTAGCTAGCAAGTAATCAATCTGCGCTGCTGTTTTGTTGCGATTAAATCCTTTCCAATCATTATCCCACGCCATCCACTTCAAGCCATCCGGTGATGCCATATTAAACCCATGGCCTTGCCCATCCAAATTTAGCAGCTTGTCGTTATAAATCTGCTGATCAGTTTTGAGTTGATTAGGATTGGCATAGCCGATGATGTATTTGCGGCTGACGGCAGTTCCGAAGGGAAAAGCATGCTTTTGCATCTCGACTGTAACTTTAGCATTGGGAACTAAATTCCCATTTTTATCCTTAACAATAACGGTTAGATTCGCTTTACGAATTTGTTCTATCCGCTTTTGAGCTTCACGACGCCAAGTTGCATTCGGTTCGCCAATATTGGGGTAAGCAAGATCGAAATTCGTCTTAAACTTATGCAGCTTTTTGAGAAAACTCTTATCTTGATTGCCATAGTTGAGAACCGCCACACCCCCAATTTTCAGCGTTTGGTTCTGTTGTCCCACCCAAAAATCTAGATATCCGGCGTTTGAGTCATCATTAAAACTCACTGGTAAATCCCGATTGACTCGAAAAGGGATGAGCCACAATTGCCAATTTGGAGTCGGGATGATATAGGTTTCATAAATTTTCTTTAGCCAAGGGTTATTGCCTTGACGAAAACTGAATTTAAAAAGTCCATTTCCTACCTCTGCCTGCATGGATTTCACCCAGAAGGCCACTAACACAACATCATTTTTTTTAATCGCTGCTTTACTGGGCAGTAAGAGTCGGCGCTCATAGCTAGGCCCCCACTCCCAACGAGTTATAGGGTTAGTTTTAATTTGCCACGTTTTGAACGATGAATCATTGGCGTTAGCAGTATCCATTGATTTGATTATCTTGCCTTTATCAGACCACCGGAGGTAGTTTTCATTATTACCAAAAACCCAGGTTCCTTCCTGAGCATTGATGCTACCCTCTGTTAACTCTTGAATGTGGTTGCGTAGCCACTGGTGGTAATCGTCCTCAGCAGCGAAATTTGGCAGCGCGAGCGCAATTAGAATGGATGAAACTAGAAACAAGGGTAGGAACTTTAATGAAACTTGTAGGGCATTACTTCTGTGAACTGAGTGCTCCTGAACATTGTGCCCTCTCTTGTGCCAGATGCTGAGGCTCATACCGTAGAGAATGAGGCTTCCTCCTAGCATTTCTGAGAACTCCTCAGCCGCTACTCTCAATTTTTCGATTAAGAAGGGAATCCAGTTATCTGGGGAAAAAATGCGCTCCAGTAGAGGTTGTAATAATTCCTGTTTAACAATCTCTAACCCGAAACCTCCAACCACAAAAATCCCGATTCCTAGCGCCATCAGAAATGTACTTCTTCGATGGAAACGCCAGAGGGTAATAAAGTCTCGGTACCAGGCGACAAATGTTGTTAATCCAATCAATAAATATACGGTTATCCAGTTTTGAATCTGCGGGAGGTATAGCAGATGATGGATTTTGAATACTTCATCAATACCTGCGTAGACAAATAGTAAACCGATGATGAACCAAAATAATCGAGATGGGCGCAGTGAGGAGTGATTACCAAAAATAAAAAAATTAAGTGATATTAATCCACCTAAGAATAATTGTAGAGCTTGGAATAAGGAGGGAATGGACATTTCTCCATCCATGTCAAAAGCCGGATAAGCCTCTCCTTTGAAAAAGATACTGGCTAGATAGATTGATGTGAGAAGGATTTCAAAAGCAATTAAAACCCAGAGCAGTGAATAACTAGCTTTACGAAAGCCTCTCAATGTGAGCTTCATAGATAAAATTAATGGTAGATTTCATGGTGACAAACGCCAATTAAAGCGTAGGTACGTTACAACGCAGTTTACTAGAAATTACCCGATTAAGGATGAAAATAATCATAAATTTCCTGCGCTAAACGTGTACCAATCCCCGAAACTTCTGCTAACTGCTTGGGTGAGGCTTCACGGATATAATCAATCGAGTGAAAATGGGCTAATAATTGCTTTTGCCGATTAAAACCTAATCCCGGAATTTCATCTAACCGAGAACGGCGTAATTTATCACTGCGTTGTTGCCGATGGAATGTCACGGCAAATCGATGCGCCTCATCCCGTAGCCGTCGTAATAGCTGCACTCCCGGTTGTTCTGCTTCGGTTTGCAAGGGGAATGATTCACCGGGAAGGAAGATTTCTTCGCGCTGCTTAGCTAAACTTACTACCCGCAAATCTTCCATTAAATTCATCTCTTGCAAGACAGAAACAACGGCGGATAACTGCCCTTTTCCACCATCAATCATGACTAAATCTGGCCAATCTGAACTTCCCACTCGCTGCATTGTTGGGTCTTCAATATACTTCCGAAAACGGCGACGAATTACCTCCGCTAGACTGGCAAAATCATCGGAATGACCGATTTTAATTTCTGGGTTTTTAATCTTGTAATGGCGATAATATTGCTTTGCAGGTTGACCATCAATAAACACGACCTGAGAGGCAACTGCATTCGACCCTTGAATGTGAGAAATATCATACCCTTCTAAGCGGTGTGGCAAGTCGGGTAAGTCGAGAATATCGGCTAAATCTTGCATGGCCTGGGTATTGCGGTCAGCAAATTTTTGTGTACGCTCTAACTCATACCGGGCATTGCGTTCTACCATCTCAATCAGTTCGGCTTTGGCCTGCCGTTGAGGAACAACAAGAGTTACCTTGCGTCCCTTGCGTTCAGTGAGATATTCTGCCAACATCTCGGCTTCGGGTAATTCATGCTGGACTAAAATCTCGGTGGGGATTTCTACAGAATCAGCGTTTTGGTAATGTTCCTCTAAGACTCGTTGTAATATCGCTCCAGGTGTCCCAGATTGAGCATCCGCGAAAAATCCTAATCGCCCTACCAATCGACCGGCACGAATTTGGAACAGTTGGATGCAGGCGTGTTGCTCATCGGTTGCCAGTGCGATCGCATCTCGAGACACGGTATCATCCGGTAAGGATACTTTTTGCTCAGCACCTAAAGACCGAATCCCGGCAATTTGGTCACGGATTCGGGCTGCCGCTTCAAAATTGAGGGACTCGGCCGCCTGATGCATTGTCTCCGTTAGTAAATCAACTAATTCCTCGGTTCGCCCTTGGAATACCATCGCCACTTTTTGGATGGTTTTGCGGTATTCTTCCGGAGAAACAAGCTGCTGACAGACTCCCGGACAACGCCCTAAATCGTAGTTTAAACAAGGACGGTCTTTAAATAAGGGTTGCGGACGCTGGCGCATGGGAAAGAGTCGCTTGGCCAGGCGTAGCGTTGTACGCAGCAAACCGGCATCGACAAAGGGGCCATAGTAGCGGTCTTTTTCTTTGCCAATGCGTCGGTTGCGGGTAATGAATATCCTCGGATATTCTTCTGACCAGGTAATCAGGACGTAGGGATATTTCTTGTCATCTTTGAGTAGGACGTTGAAGTAAGGTTGGTGCTGCTTGACAAGATTCGCTTCTAATGCAAGCGCTTCAGCTTCGGTATCGGTGACGATAAACTCAATCTCGGCAACTTGCCGCACCATCATGGCGATACGGTCACTCAGTCGCTGAGAGTCTCGGAAATAGGAACGAACACGCGATCGCAATTTCTTGGATTTGCCAATGTAGAGGATGCGATCGCTAATATCTCGCATCAAGTATACCCCAGGTTCCGGGGGAATCTCCTTGAGGCGTTTTTCTAAGCGGTCTGGGTCTTTGAGCAGTGTTAGGGACTCAGCAGAAGTCGTCACTCGGTATTACTGCCATAAACGGACTACCTTTAAATCATAAAAAAAGTTACTGGATTTTACCGTAAGGTTCTGCACCTTCTGAGGTGTGGCAAACCCTCAAGAGGTGCCGTATATCTAGGGGACTATATCGAAGCGCTTGTAGGGGAGTGACTCTAAGCACCCAAATCATTCTTTGAGAAGAGGTTTTGGATAATTATATCTCGCTAAAAATAAAGAATTCAAAAAATAAAATTCCTCTACACTCTCTCTCTATTTATAAGGGTTAATACCGTGGCTCATCTTTCCGTTCTAACTCAAACCGATACACCTAAAGAATGGGATCTATCCGAACTTTATAAAGGGTTTAATGACCCGAAGTTCGAGCAAGATTTACAGGCACTTCAACAAAACTCCGCAGAATTTAGACAAACTTATCGGGGTAGTGTGAGTCAGTTAACGCCGGAAGAAGTTAACCGAGGCTTATATCAGTTAGAAAATTTGACTGAAAAATCAAGCCATCTAGAAACATTCGCCACCCTAATCTTTTGTGGCAATGCTCATGATGCTGAGGTCAAACAATTCTTTAATCGAGTCAAACTTGCCCTAACTGGAATTCAAAATCAGTTATTGTTTTTCAGTTTAGAATTACAAGAATTAGACCCCATTAAATTTGAAGAATTACAGACTGCACCTGCTTTAAAGAACTATAGCTACTACCTCAATCGTCTGGCTCAGTTTCGCAATCATACACTCCCTGAAATAGCCGAACAAACCCGCAACCGAGATATGCTGACAGGGCGGAAAGCCTTTCTACAGCTCTACTCTATTCATCGTAGCGAACAGAACTATGAGCCAGTTGCTCCCTTTTAAAATGGACTAAAAATTGATTTCCTCAACAGTAAATTATTGCCTTAATTAACCACAGATATGGGAATTGTATTAATTTGCGAATTAAAAGTACCAGAGGCTATTTCTAATTCATTAATACCCAACAATTGAGCTAAAGAAAGGAACGAATCTACGTTAGAAGGCAAGTCAATTCCTAGCGAGTTGGTGACTTCCACAAATTCACTTAAGACTAAATCTACACTAAATGTGACTTGGGTTGTAATGGTAGACGAACCGACCAAACTTCCGGCCACTACATCAGGGTTGAATTCATCAATAACAATGGTATTCGTATCATCGAAGTAGTCAATATCAAACGTTGTTGATTCTGCACCTGTTACGAGAGTACCACTTCCATCTAACTCCAAATTGAATAAATCATCTAAGAATCCAACAGCAGAATTAGCATCGGTAATCCCTAAAGTATCTAAAATATCAACCACTGAATCGGAAACAGGAATACCAAAATCCGATAAAATATCCACAAACGAATCATCAGGACTAAAGCCTAAACCACTACTCAGGGCAAGAAAATCTAAATTGATGTCGCCATCAGTAAATTGAGCAGGATCGTTGGGAACTGTAAAAGTACCACTAAAGGGTTGGTTCGTGTAGGTTAATGAAGGAGGTAAGTCTACTTCTAGGTAATCTTCAGCGAACGTCAAGGCTACTGGGCTAAAGTTAATTGTTCCTGAAAAAGTACCCGTATAATCGAACGTGATAGTATCCGTACTAGCTGGAGTAATGCCAAATGTAGCAAGAGGAAAAATAGTTGAGTCTGTAGAATCTACGGATTCTGAATCTAGTGCTATCAAAAGTTCTGTCATGGTAATCACTCTTATTTTTGTGTCAGTTGTGAGAATATTAAAATTCAGGAAATTGGATAATATCTAGTACAGTATGGCAGAAATCAAGCTCTCTTGTTGTATCATTTCAATGCTGGAAATGTCATCATTATGAATGCGTGAATTGGGCGCAGCCATCCTAGGGTACTTTTTTCGCGATGTCCAACCCTCTTAATGATTAATCATTAAACGCTCTTGATTTTAAAGAACTGTACAAAGTTAGAGACAATTCCAAAAACATACTGGATTTAAATACAATCAAAAAAAATATACCGGATATTAGATAAAGTTTTTATAAAGCTTTAATGAAGTTATCAACCATTTCTCCTCAAAAAACATCTCAATGGTTTTATCATTCGACGGGAGAAAATATAATTAAGGATTTGCTTGGCAAACTTAATCTTTGAAGCCAGCGAATTTACAAATCATTACAGCCGATTCGTCATTTCATGATCACGTCAGCAATTTTTATCTCTTCTAGAGGTATACCATCCGCCGTCAGCCAGGCGATATAGCAGAAGGCAGAAGGCAGAAGGCAGAAGTTGTTTGTACCGGTACGCAGTCGTTTTAGCCGTTCAATCTGTCCTAAGCTTTATGGCGACAGCGATATCATCCCGTTCTATTCCGTTCATGAGTTGTCATAAGTATTTTTACTCAGGTACTATACAAAGAGTAACAGTTTGTATAATTCCATGAAGCTAGTTGGCTCCACAGCAAGCCTAACTTTCAGTAAGCGATACCGACTCAATGGCAAAGTCTGGCAAATATCCCTGAAATCAAGCCTATCCATCCACGCCGTTGACGTTTAAGCTTCCTCGGGTTGTTATCCGTGCTTTCGATCCAGCTTTATGAGTGAACCATGTAAAAATAAAGAAAAAATAAAAGGTTTTAAAAAAGTCTTAACAAGTAGTTGATTAGGGAGTCATTAAATGGTAGCGATAGCTGAAAAAAATCAAAAGCGATTAACAATGCAGACGGGTGAGATTGCTCAAGATACCACGGCAATTCGCTCGCTGGACTGGGATCGCGATCGCTTCGACATTGAATTTGGGCTACAAAATGGTACCACTTATAACTCGTTTTTGATTCGAGGCGAGAAAATTGCCTTAGTCGATACCTCCCATGAAAAATTTCGTCAGCTTTATTTAGACACTCTCAAAGGACTGATTAATCCGACTGAAATTGATTACCTGATTATCAGCCATACTGAACCCGATCATAGTGGATTAGTCAAAGATGTCCTCCAGCTAGCACCGGACATTACTGTAGTGGGGTCAAAGGTAGCCATCCAGTTTCTGGAAGACTTTGTACATCAACCCTTTGAGCGTCAGATTGTTAAAAATGGCGACCAGTTAGATTTAGGAAAAGGGCACATCTTAGAATTTGTCAATGCCCCTAACCTGCATTGGCCGGATACCATCTTCAGCTACGATGCCGGAACTCAAGTGATGTTTACTTGCGATGCGTTCGGGATGCATTACTGCTCCGATAATACTTTCGATGAAGATTTGAGCAGTATTGAAGCCGATTATCGATTTTACTACGATTGCTTGATGGCTCCCAATGCCCGTTCTGTCCTCTCTGCCCTCAAGCGGATGGATCAGTTGGGAGAGGTGAAAATGGTAGCAAATGGTCATGGGCCTTTGTTGCACCATCATGTTGATGAACTGATAGAACGGTATCGCAAGTGGAGTAAAGCGCAGGCCAAGGCAGAGGCATCAGTAGTAGTATTTTATGTCTCGGATTACGGGTATAGCGATCGCCTATCGCAAGCTTTAGCCCGAGGGATTACGAAAACCGGTGTCGGCGTAGAAATGATGGATTTGAAATCTGCTGACCCTCAAGAAGTGCAAGAATTAGTAGGCCGGGCAGCAGGAATTGCGATCGCGATGCCTCCGGCGGGAAATAAAACGGCGACGGCGGCAGTGAGTACAATCCTAGCGGCGGCCAAATCCAAGCAAGTGATTGGTTTATTTGAGTCTTATGGAGGAGATGACGAACCCATCGACCCGTTTTTAAATAAATTCAAAGACTTGGGTTTAAAAGAAGCCTTTGCCTCTATTCGAGTTAAGGATACCCCGACAGAAGCCATCTATCAACTATGCGAAGAAGCGGGGACAGATATGGGGCAGTTGCTCACGCGCGATCGCGAGATTAAGCAACGGAAATCTCTTGATAGCGACCTCGATAAAGCGTTAGGACGGATTAGTGGTGGATTGTATATTATCACTGCTCAAAAAGGCGATATCAAGGGGGCGATGTTAGCGTCTTGGGTATCTCAGGCCAGCTTCCAACCGTTGGGTTTAACCATTGCAGTTGCTAAAGATCGGGCAATTGAATCGTTGATGCAAGTGGGCGATGGTTTTGTACTCAATGTTTTGGAAGAGGGGAATTATCAAGCGTTAATGAGGCACTTCCTGAAGCGATTCCCACCTGGTGCTGACCGGTTTGCGGGGGTGAAAATTCAAGTAGCAGAAAATAGTTCTCCGATTCTCACCGATGCCTTAGCTTATATGGAGTGCAAAGTCGCGAGTCGGATGGAATTGACTGACCATTGGGTGGTGTATGCGACGGTTGATGCGGGGCGAGTTTCTAAAGCCGAAGCACTCACGGCAGTACATCATCGTAAGGTAGGGAATTACTACTAGAGCGTTTAGTAGGGTGGATATTTTCCACCCTATAATTACTCGACAGGGAAGAATTAAAGGATGTCAGAAAAACCAGAAGAACTGGCTATAACTTTATCGTCTTCATCAAACCTTCCTAATAAAAATTCTCGAAATTTCAACAAAACTATTTCATTAGTTGAGGAACTTTTAACGAAATCGGAGTCTCCCAATGAGGCACTAGACTGGGCTAGAGTGCGAGAGGTGGTTCTTCGCCAGAATGAGGAAGTCAAACAGGAGAACCACCGACGTTTTCTAGAAACAAGCCGATTTATATATAAACTGGCATTTTCTGGGGTTGCTTTTTTAGTTGGAATAGTTCTATTGATTTGTAATTATGAAAATGCAGTTTATTTAATAGTTGCAGGGTTGATTCCGCTCGTATCAATCAAAAAGTCTACTTAAATAGTGCTAAGACTCAAGCCCATCCCACCAGCACCACACCCAAGCAACTGGTGGAAGCTCAAAGCTGGGCATACTCTCCCGATGGAAAGGTGATTCTCACCGTCCAAGCACCCACCGTAACACCTCACAGCCCTTGGCAAACAACCCCATCCTGCCGTGACCTACAGCCGATCGCGAAATAGGCAAGGGAGATTGCAAGATGGAAAGATGGGGAGGCACAACACGGATTTTAAACACGGATACACAGATGAAAAAGGACAATCTTCTATCCACGCATCCGTGCCATCCGTGTCGTGAGTCGAGAGGTTTTACGGGCGTGATGCGTAAAGCCCCTCTTTTCAAAGAGGGGATATAAGCGAATT
>CAZPRJ010000135.1:0-10248 GCA_964588805.1 uncultured Microcoleus sp.
TGTTGGGTGTTGGGTGTTGGGTGTTGGGTGTGGGGAACAAAAATCAATGTACTCCCCTCCCATTAAAGAGAATTTGCTCAATCAAGCGACAGGGGATAGAAGTCGAATTGCGGTTAAATCTTTTTGCCGGAAGCCAGTCCAGGTTCCTAAATCAAAGTAATTATCTGCCAATTGCATCAATTTTTGACTGGTTGTAGCCCGATAACTGACGACTTCTACTCGTTTACCTAAACGTTGAATTCGCTCAACGGCAGGTACAAAATCGCCATCACCACTGACTAAAATGGCTGTATCGTAGGTATTGGCTAACTCTACTAAATCTAATGCTAATTCTACATCTAAGTTGGCTTTGCAAGAGCCATCAGCCCGTTTAATGATTTCTTTGCTGACGATTTTGTATCCCAAGCTTTGTAATCTTAAAAGTCTTTTTTGGTGTGGGTTAGTGGGGTCAACTCCTGTGTAAAAGAAGGCTTGGCAGGATGAAGATTGACCTTTGAGGAAGCTGAGAAAGTGGGTGTAATCAGGGGGTTCATGTCCTAATTGGATGGCGCTGTGATAGATATTTGCGCTATCGATGAAGATGGCAACTCGGTGATTTTGTTGAGGGTGTTTTGGGGTGGGTTTGGCTTGGGAAGAGGGTTGGGTTTGAAGCAACTGTTGCTCTAATTTGTGTTGGGAGGCTTGTAGGTTTTCGGTTTGATGGGTTAGTTGTTCAAACTGGTGTTGCAGGGTGTTGATTTGTTGGGTTAAGTCTTTTAGTTGCTTGAGTTTGAAGACTTTGTTTTCGTGTTGGAGTTGATGGAGTTTGTTATGGATGGGGGTTAAGTGGGTTTTGGTTAGATAGTTTTTTGAGGACAATTCGGTTTGATTAATCTGGATTTCAAGGTGCTGGATTTGTGTTGTGAGGGAACTGAGGGATTGTTGGACTACAGTGATGATTTGTTGCTGTTGCTGCTTTTGAGCCAGGGTGAGGCGATGTTGGTTGGTTCGCTGCATCAAGAGCAAGCCTAGGAAAGAAATAGAGGTGAAGGCGGCTTGTTGAGAGATGACGGTGAAAGCTGTTCCGGCCAGTACGCCTAAAACATAGAGGGTTTCTTTGGTTTTTAAGGCAATCTTGGGGGGGTTTTGCTGGAGGGTAGTCATTGGGGTTTCCTCGTTGCTCTAGTTTTATTGTCTAGATAGATGGAAACCCCCTTTTCCGGTAGGGATGACTAAAACTTGCTACCAGGATTAGAAATAGGCATGGATTAATCCTCCTGAGCAATGCGAGCGTTATAGAGTACAAGAGGTCGCTTTAGAATTTGTCTGACAGACCCGTACATTTGGCCCATCAATCCATCGAGTTCATGCTCAATATCTTCCCAACGTCCGAGTTTGCTTGTCCACTTTCCATTTGGTAATTGTCTAGCTGCATGTGTTGGTTCTCCGTCAGGTGTAGCGTATAGAACTATCTTCTCAAAACCTTCTTCCAATTCAGCGCGATCGCACGGTTCATATCCCAGAGTTTGATAAGCTTGGATAAAAGCAGCAATGGTTAATTCTGCGGGTACGCCATCGGGCCAATAGTAAGGATTTTCTGGTTCTAAAGGATTCCACCAACGGTCATCTTCCCCCGCAGCCCAGGCAAAACAATTGTAAATTCGTGACGCTTTACTCGTAATGCGATATCCAGTGGTAGTAAGATACGGAAATTCGTCTTCCTTGTACTTTTCCAGCCTACCATCTGTAGCCATTCTCCTTACCCCATTGTATCCATGCCCCTGCCATTTGCGTTAACCGACCGCGTTGTTCTGGCTCAATAGGATTAGCACCTGTAATGGATTGCAGCGCCCAAAACCAATGGTCGGGTTCGCGTTCGAGTTCGCGTAAAATCAGCGGAACAACTGGTTGACCCATACCAATAATTCGTTGGTAAGCTGGGTGCATTACCATTTTTGTGACTAAAGATATCATCCCTGTTTCAACGCGCCATTGTTCTGCTAGTTGTAAAAATGTTTCCTCTAAATCTGATGGTTCTAAAAGAGGATAACAGTACGCTGCATTTCTCCTATCAATTTTGTAGATTGTTTCCATTACACTAACACCTCACCTTTTGTGAGACAGCTTCTTCATTATATGAAATTACCTTCCTTCTAGAAAAGTTTCCAACTAATCCGATTTAACCCAATCGGTAGGGGAACTCCTCTAACTCCACCTCCCAAGGTGGTGATGGTGTCGTTTCCAACTAATCCGATTTAACCCAATCGGTAGGGTCTGTCAGGATGCTTCCGGAGGCCGATGGTGTTCAACAATGAGTTTCCAACTAATCCGATTTAACCCAATCGGTAGGGAAAATATCATGCCAAGCTTGTACTCCGACTTTCTGTTTCCAACTAATCCGATTTAACCCAATCGGTAGGGTGGAGGGTAACAATGGTGTTACGCAGCTCAACCCGTTTCCAACTAATCCGATTTAACCCAATCGGTAGGGGCGCAGACCCAACCCACTGTCGACAACCGTGTCGACGTTTCCAACTAATCCGATTTAACCCAATCGGTAGGGGAATTTCCGTAGCTCTCGCGGTGAAGGTGCTAGCTTGATTGCGTTTCCAACTAATCCGATTTAACCCAATCGGTAGGGTAATTGTGGCGGCGTATCATTGGGTGGTTTAAACAAGTTTCCAACTAATCCGATTTAACCCAATCGGTAGGGGTTTTTTTTTAGTTACCGCCTAAAACTCTCTTACTTGTTTCCAACTAATCCGATTTAACCCAATCGGTAGGGGAGTTCGTCTAGCAGCCCAAGCCCAGTAAGGGTTTCAGCCGCCGAATCGACACACCTGCAAAAAGAATAACACATCCTCCCAAAAATTGAACAAAACACATACTTCAAACGCTCTCCCTGTAAGGCATCGACACACCTCAACGAAAAATATAGGGTTTCGGCGATTTGCCGAGGTGTGTAGATGAGCCTGTGAAAATTACCTTCAAACCTAGATACCATAATACCTTGACAGTAATTAGGGTGTGGTGAGATAGAAAAAATCGATACAACATTAGTCCTAGTTTTTCCCCCACACCCTACACCCTTCGACAAGCTCAGGGCAACGCCCCACACCCTACACCCTATGCGTCACCAAAGCCGTTGAAACCCTTCAGGTCCAGAATCAAGGAAATCGAGAAAATCATGACACTTATCCGAATCATCCGGGAAAATCGTCAATAGTTCCAAATAATTAGGCATTATCCTTGGTTTCCTCCTACCTGAATTATTCGGATCATCCACCAACTTTACCACCGGATACATCCGATGCCATAATCTTCCCACTTGACTCATTTTCCCCGTCACCGAACTTTGCTTAATCGTCTTTTCAACTTCCCCAAATTGGCGATTTGCTCTTTGATAAGGTTCATGCAACCACCTCAAAGCCACACAATCTTCCGTACCCTCCGCCAACCGTCCCCATACTTCCACACAATCAGGATGCCATGCCTCCCGCCAGTCGGCAAAACGGTTCTTATCCGGTTTTATTCCGTGCAACTGCATCCACTCCGAAGCAATTTGCCTCACTTCATCAATAAACCGCCCAACCCGATTTAAACTCGAAACCTTAGCCCCATTTCCTAGCGAACCTTTGCCCCATTGCCAATGACAACCGATGAGAGGTTTAGCACGATTCGATTCATAATATTCCTCATAAAATTGTCGATGATCTGCCCGTCGCCACGACTTACCAAACCCCCCCAATAGCAGAGCAAATCGCATGAAAGCTTGCAAAAGTTTTTTCAATGTTTCCAGCTTTACTTCATCCAACTGCCGGGGCGACATCAATAGCCAACGTAACTCCCCAGCGACTTTATAAGTGGGTTCATTATACCCATCTGTAAACGTACCCAGCTTTAAATTAGACGTTTGGAACGCACAAGTTAGCAATCCCTGCGTTCCGCCATTCTCCACGCCCCCAAATAAATTTTCCACTAACCTTTCGGCTGTTTTTCTATCCGTTAATCCGCCAAAAATTCGCAAAGCGTGTCCTCGCAAACCCCCTCGAAAAATATTCGGACGAAATTCCTTTTCCCCACCAATTAATTGAGGCGCTTGCCCTTCTCCTTTCAAAAATGCCCTGTACAGTTGTTCCCCTTGAATCGGAATCGGATAATCCTCCTCTCCCGACTCATTTAACCGTGCTTTAGGTAATCCATACCCACTACTCGTGCGACAACCAATCCCATACCCTAATGCCCGTTCCCAAATTGCCCAAACTTCCTCCCAATCGGTATCCGGTAACTGGCTAGAAATGCCAAATTTAATTGCAGGTTCCGATAGAGAAATTAAAGCAAACCCTGTCTCATTGTTTGGTCTTTGACGAGTATTAGTCGTCTGTACCTGCCATTTCTGCTGCGGGTGAACAATATCGACTAAATTTTGTTTCCAATCATTCACCGGATAGCCGCCATGAAACCGCAATAAACTCGGTTCATCACTATTTTTAGTCAAGCGGTAGCGTTGCTTTTGTTCTGAGGTACAAGCTTGACAAAACAATCCTTTCATGCTACTACCGGGATAAAACGGCAAGCCAAACGCACCCAGCGCCGGGAAAATAATCCCCTCAAATTGTCCGCCATTGGTGACAAACCGCCACTGCATTTTATAAGTTCTGGCTGCAACATTTTTACCCAATTCGGGCGGATGGGGATAGGCTTCTTGCGTCCACTCTTTAGCCCATTTTTGAGAATGTTGCTCTTCCTCCCTAGGATTAATATATTGAAGTTGCGATCGCCCTTCCACCTGCGCTTGAAACATCAACGGTACTAACTTACCTGCATTGGGAATATTAACCATGTTGAATTCTCCTTAAAAAATAGTTAAAGGGAACGGGGAACAGTAAGGTGGTAGGGAGTAGTAAGTAGTCGCTCATGAACCGCGTACACCAGGACGCAGGAAAATCCTTCTTCCCCCACACCCCACACCCCACACCCTATTCCCTCCTAATTGTCCTCATCACTAGGCAAATCACCCGGCCCTTTATAGCGCTGCGTCCACCACACGATCGCATCGCATAATTGAGTCAGCACAGCTAAGATAATTCGCTGGTCTTCTACACTCATTGACCACAATTGCTCGGCCATCTTTTGCACGGCTTTGGGATTTTTCACATCAACCGAATCATTGGGAATTTTTACCCCTGCGGGTTGCATAATGCTGACTAAAGCATCCCACGTTGCTTTCCAATATTGACCTTTACAGTCAAATTCATCCCCATCTTTCTTTGACCTTCCTTTTAACCGCAGGTGTTCGCCCCAAAACCGCTCTAACCCATAGGCTACCGCTTCCCGCATTTTGAAGGATTGATTTAAAGATTTGCGATCGCGTTGTCTGGCATCTAAAACTAAGGTTTGGGCAATTTGGTCTAAACTGTGAAACTCTCGCGTTTTTTTCTCTTTCTGCTCAGATTTGCCTTCAGGTTTAGCTTGACTTTTATTCGGAGATTTTGCTTGACCTTTGTTTTCAGGTTTAGCTTGGTCTTTATCGTCTACTAAAGTGTAATATTTCCAACCCATTGACTTAAACCTCCTGCTTTTCAATCTCAGTTTCCTGCTGCGAAAACGCTTCTCCTGCCAAAGTCACGTTGCAGCGACCAAATCCAATCGATTCCAACCCACCAAAATAAAGTTCTTGGGAATAAGGTTTATTAGGTTTGGGTTCTCCAAAGGGTTTCCAGCCGAGTTGTTTTAATGCCACAGGAAACACTAAAATACTCCCCACCGGTAACGCTTCCACATTAAAAAATGCCCCCGTTTTTGTGTCTACTTTCTTCATGTCATCTAGCATCTTAATCCGGCTTTGTCGATACAATGCCATGTCATGCAACATGGCGATATCATTGTCATCGACGACGACCAATTGCTTAACCTGCAAATCCGCACCAACGGGTATCCAAGCTGCTAAACTTTCGTGGTGTTCAATTCCTAAAAAACCCAAGTTAAAGAATAAAACTTTTTCAGTTGTTCCGGGTACGATACGGGCTTTTAATTCTGGGTCAGCCGTATAAGGATCGGGAACTTTTGCCTCAATTTTAGCAATTTGTTTGTAGCGTTTTAGCAGGGATGGACAGCTAACCCAAACAATCGGTTGTCCTGGACAAAATACAGGCAACCAAACCAAAGAGGCATATTCAAACTTGACTAATGCTTCGGTTGTGCCACCATCTTTTTGGTTAGGGTCAGTAACGGCTTCATGACCATACCAAGTCGCAACATCACCATTGCGGGATTCTGTTGGCGATTGGGTCCCATTTTCTGTCGAAGGATTCCGCATATCCGCCCGAAACCGTCCTCGAATTGAACTCCCTGGAATTATCCCAGTTTGGGTAAATTGATCGCGAAAAATTAGGTTGAGATTGCCGCTTTCTTCTCCCGCACTTGCCCCCACATGTAAGGGCGCTTGGGTTTCAATAATGCCGTAAGCTTTCTTGTACATTGTTAACTCTCCAATTTTTAGCTGGCTAGATTTATTGCAGAAGTTGGGAACGGGGAACAGGGAATAGGGAATGAAAATTGCCTATACCGAACATTTGCAAGAGGATAACCTTTACAAGGGAAGCGCTAATCCACATCCCCAACGTTTCAGGGATGGCCCTTCTTTAGGAAACCAAGATTCATCCCAATTTTGCCAAGCTTTTCCAAGTGGTTCTTCCAACACATAAACTGTTCCCGCCGGGACAGCATAACGCCCCCGTGACAGCACTTTAGGTTGATGGGGCTGGGGGTTTTTATGGTCACCTAAGCGATAACGAAAAGGATAGGGACGACCTGTATACAGGGTTTCTACTGACCAAACCAATTGGTTATTCTTGTCTAAATCGTCCTGTTCGTCCTTTTTAGAGTCGCCTTTTTGCAGCTTGATAGGATAGCGATAAGAAAGACGGTTTGAACCCCATACTGCTGGAGTAATTAAGGCAAACTGTTTTTCTAAGGATTGACTCAATAATGCTTTGTTTTGAGCATTCAGTTCAATGCAGCTAATGTCAACTAAATGCCCTTCCCCTCCAAAGCGATACCAACCTGGTTCTAGTGTGTGAGTAGACAGATAGACTAAACAAGTACTTTGAGGCATCTCGACGGCATTTTCCAAGAAGAGACTACCTTGTTGTTCTTCATCATTGGTATTTTCTTTCCTGACTACTCGCCGTTCATCTTGTTCGAGTCTAGGGTGGAGATGGGGAGAAAATTTCCAAGGACTTTTCTCGACTTTAGTCGGGTTGTTCCAATCTGCGATCGCTAACCATGTCCCTTTCTCAAATTTATCAGCCGGGGCTTCACCTTTTTCATCAAACCACCCTTCTTTTACGCCATCCCAACTTAGCTTATGACGTAGTTCTCCATTTTTAATTAAATAAGTTAAAGGAGTCGGCACATAAAAGTTTTGCTGGGACTGCACATCCTTAGTTTTTCCCCAAAATGGCCCTGCCAGGTACAAGTTTTGAATGGCATTATTCCCATAATGTGCAGCAAAAATTCCTGAAACTGTTGCCGCATTCGGCGGAAAACTACTCCCCGAACGTCCGACCAAATTTTCTGGAGATAAAAATCGTCCTGCACTGCCATAGAGAAAGCCTAATGGTTCAATGAGGATAAGATACTTAAACTCAGCGTTAGTTTGTTCGTCCATTGTTATCTGTTAAATGAAATCCAATTTTGGCTAGATTAATCACCCAATTGTTAAAGGCTTCTTTGACTTTTGGGTTATTATTTAACTCGTTTCTTAATTCCGTAGTTTCTTTATACTTAGAATTAAATTGCTTTGGGTCGCCCAAAATACCTGTAAATTTCTGTAGCTCATTGTCATCGTAGCGATTCCACCAGTTCCCCTGATTACCGATAATTACTTTCCAAGCAGAATCGAAATAAATTTCTATCAAACCGAGCGCAATATCAATGGATTGCTCACTGAAAGCATGACGAGATTCAAGAATCGCCACATCTTGATAAAAGTGAGTCCAGTTCTTTCCTTTGTCGCGGTCATGATAACTCTCAATTAAATTTTTAGGCAAGCGGTCTTGACAATTCTCAATTACATACTTAGGCAAGCTAGGAAACAACGTTGTTAGTTCCCTCTTGTCTAATAACCACCAAGGACACACCCATTCTAAGTAGTTACCACTATTAAATAAGATGCGAAAAGCAATGCGATCGCGTCCGGTACTTTTGGCAGATGTTTCGGCTAAATGGCAGTGCTGCAAGACATCTCGTTGTGGGACTTGATTACCCGCCCAAACAAACCCCACACTCGCTGAGATTTTTTTTGGTTCAGGTTTATGCCAAACTTCTGACTTAAAAGTATAAAACCATTGCAAGCACTCAAGGGCTGAAATCTGCCGATTTGGATAGTAAAGAACCCCTAAAAAATCATCACCTCCAGCATAAATCATCCGTCCTTTGCTCTGTAAATAGTCTTTGCTATTAGTACAGAGTTCTTTGCCCCAGTTTCGCATTTCTTCACTAAATTCTGTGAGTTTTTCTGCTTCCTCCTTTGCCTTAGATTCAGTAAACTCTTTAGAGTATTTACTGGTATTAAACTGCTTAAAGTATTTACTCGCCCCATCTCCATCGCCTAAAAACCAACCTGTCCAATATTTCTTTTCTTTAGATTCATCATCTTTTTCTCGATTCAAGTCTCTGAATGAATCAGGTTTAAGGTCTTTAGCAATTTGGGTTAAGTCTTCACGAAAGGAAGCAAGCTTAGTTTCCTCATTGGCCGAAACAGCAACTTTTAATTTATGCAAGCGCATGACTAAATCCTGAACAATGACCTTATGGGTAATCAAGCGTTTGACGAGTTCAGGAATACTAAGTTCTTCTCGCGGATCGATGAAGGAAGAACCATATTTTTTGTTTAATTCTGTGCTGCTTTCCTCTGCCGTTTTGTCGTTTTCAGCCCTATTTAGCTCTGGAGTTGCTTTGATGAAAGATTCACCGAGTTTTTCACTGAGTTTCTGGTAAAATGCTCTAACTGTCCTTCTTTCTTCCTGATAATCGTAGTCGCGAGGGTCGGCTATGCGTCCTAAACCCGGATATGCGATCGCATCTGCACCCGAAAGCGTGGAACTTTCCCCTTGCCAGTTAATTCCTGTCCAGTTGCGAGCGTTTTTAACTTGATTGATTCGCTGGCGCACGTCGGTAATGCTTTCACCCGGTTGCCCTTGTGCAACGAAAAACTCCCAGCAGTGGTTTGTCCACAGTTGCCAATCCCGTTGCCAATAATAATCCCATTGGATGACTTTTCCTTTTGCATCCTTTCCTTCCTTAACCTCTCCTTCCTTAACTTCCTGTTCAATCCAGTTTCGACAGCTATCAACTAAGCACTTCCAACCTTGATTAAAAGCGTCTTGAATTCCTTGGATATCATCTGAGGAAAGGTTCCCTTGCAGCACAATTTGATTGGGCATTCCCTGAGTCACGTTAGGCAGTGCCGGTGAGACAACGCTGTAACCCTGTTTTTCGGCGGCTAGACAGATAATCCAAGATAAAAAAGACAGAATATAGGAACTCCCATACAAGTCTCTCAGTTTGCGCGATTTTTCAATAAATGCTTGAATTGGCGCAAAAGTAATGATGGTGTAACACTGATTGTCTTTATCCATGTTCAGTTACAGTGTTTGGCTATTGGCTTGTAAATTGCTGATGTCAATAGTATACGGATACTTGGAAAAGCCCTATTCCAAAGCCTTATCCTTGTGGTAGCTTGAGGACTTGACCAACCCCTTCGGGGCGGGTGTGGGGGGTAGGGTGTAGGGTGTGGGGTGTAGGGGGAGAAAAACTAGTCCCGAAACCCTTGGGATACAAGCCCTGCAATGCGAGGGCAATTGTGTTGGTGGGGCAAGAGCTACGTACCTGATAAATTTGAGAAATGCTATAGATTCTGTTTATTTAACAGAAATAGGAAATTTGTAGATTCTTGCAATCTCAAAAGTTATGATTGTTTTACCTTTCTCCCAAGTTAGCTTACGAATAATAACATCTGCATGAGAATTCCAATTCTCATCTACTAGAGAAATGGGGACATCGATAGGGATAATTCTGTAACCTTCTTTAGCAACCTGATGTTGCGCTTTCGGCACTAATTCATCTGGATATCCTTGAGATGAATTTAATTTCAAGATATTATTGACTTCACAAGGCATACCCATAGTTTCTAACCTCAAAAACACAAATCACCGAAAAACGGGGTTGGTAAGGGTGGAAACTGGAAGCCTCTATCATTCATGT
>CAZPRJ010000136.1:0-10110 GCA_964588805.1 uncultured Microcoleus sp.
CTTAATCCTTCTTGCACTCAATCCCCAAACTGGGAAAACTCGCTTCTCTTGGTACGCGGCGCTCGAATAGCGCGATCGCGAATTAGAGCGATCACAGAAGGAGAGTTGGTCGGCAAAGCAGTTTCAAAGGCAATTTTCATCATTCAAGCAACCACGCTTTTGGGCGCAGTCAATGTCAGATGAAATTGTTAGATCGCAGCCAATAGGGTGGACACTGCCTACAAAACTTCATTGTGAAGGGTTTTACAAAAAAGATAATTTTCCCATCTCTAAATAGTTGATCAAAACTCACAATTTGCTACCTGTGAACGAAATGTAGAGCAAGTACGACTAAATCGGCAAGTTAAACCAGTTAAGGCGAATCACAGAGATGGCTATAACGTGATTTCACGACTGCTCTACCCTAAACCCACCCACTCAAATACTCAGAGAGGACACCATGAAAGCATTCCTAATTCGTTCCACAACTCTTCTGGCTTTAGCAACTAGCCTGATCGCTCATTTCGCCCTGCCTGCAAAAGCCGATTCTACAGCTAATTTGCTCCTCAACTTGCAATGCCAAGGCGGATACAACGTTAATATCTGGAAAACTAAGCAATCAGGCGAACTCCTTTATCGCTCAACCAGTTCCAATGGAAATTTGAGTTTGGGAAGAGGGACGAACCAAGCAACTGAAGGCGTTCGAGTTTACAAGTTTCAGAATGGTAATTATCAATACTGGGTTTGGGATGGAACCTTAGATAGCCAGGAATCTGGAACACTAGAAGTGTACAAAAACAATGCCATCCAACAGCAATATGCCTGTACAAAACGTTAATTCGAGTCATTGAGGCATCGCTTTTTTAGTCAAAGCTTACTACAACACATCCATCAGGAGGTTTCCAATGAACCGGAAGATTTTAGTAACTGGCGCAACTGGGAGCAACGGTACAGAGATTGTCAAGCGACTCACAGCACAGAACGTGCAAGTCCGCGCAATGGTTCGTAACCCTGATCGAGCAAAGGAGATTGCACTCCCGAATGTTGAAGTGGTGGAGGGGAACTTTGATCGCCCTGAGACGCTGTTGGAGGCGCTGACTGAAGTGGACAGTGCCTTTCTCTTAACGAACTCTACAGAACACGCAGAAGCGCAACAACTTGCGTTCGTTGATGCGGCACGGCAGAGTAGGGTCAAACATATCGTCAAACTATCGCAATTTGCAGCCGATGCCCATTCGCCCGTGCGCTTTTTGCGTTACCATGCCGCAGTCGAAGCGGCAATCCAAGCATCAGGAATGACGTATACGTTTGTGCGTCCCAACCTCTTTATGCAGGGCTTACTAAGCTTTAGATCGACGATCGCGAGCCAAAATGCCTTTTATGCAGCGATTGGCGATGCAAAGGTTAGCGTGGTAGATGTGCGCGATATTGCAGAAGTTGCAGTAGTTGCTCTAACAGAAACAGGGCATGAGGGAAAGACTTACAACCTCACCGGACCACAGGCATTGACTCATGCTGAGATGGCAGAACAACTCTCGGCTGCGCTCAATCGTCAGATTGCATTCGTCGATATTCCATCTGAAGCAATGCGCGATCAGCTGCTCAATATTGGGATGCCAGTCTGGCAAGCAGACGGACTGATTGAGGATTACGCGCACTACCGACGCAATGAGGCAGCAGTGGTTTCGTCTGGTGTGCAGGACGCAATTGGTAAAGAGCCGCGCAGTTTTAAGACATTCGCCTGCGACTACGCAACAATGTTTGGCTAGACGCAGCTCAATAAGCCTGCTGCACCGAAACGAAGGCGATCGCAGAAATCAAAATCAAGGGAGCAAGCCGTTGTTAGAGAAAAAAGGGTTTGGCAAGTTTAATGTGGCGGGTTATTGGCGACGTAAATATCGGGGCAAGGGTGAAGATGAGGGTTGGTATTTGCTGACGAATTTAGGTGACTCGCAACAAGCAATCGCTTCCTACAAATGTCGCAGTGATATTGTTTGCGAAGCATGGTGCGAAGCAGCATAGCTATGTTCAAAGATGTAAGACGGGCGGTTATAATTTGGAGAAAAGTCACGCTAATAATGAGCGGTTAAATAGCTTAATTCTCCTGATTGCTCTTGCTTACATTTGTGCTGTTTTCCAGGGTCAAAGAATCATCAGTTTACTATCTAAACCTACTGCTAAATTTTCTCCCTTTTCAAATCTTTCCTGAGCTATTTTGCAACTGAAAACAATTTCTTCTTTCCAATTATCAACATCTTTAAGCAATCCTTCTAATAATCGACGCTTTTCTTCCTCCTCTTCCCAAGTATCAGCCTCTATTTCCATGATTTCTTTCATACGCTTACCGTAGCTAGCATTTAAAGCTTTAGCCACTTTCCACATTTCTAATGTGTAAGGTAGCTCTTTTGTAGGTTTTTGCGATCGCTCACCCAAGGAGCCTGGAGATAACTTTTGATGATTCTGCTAACCTTGTTCAAGTTTTTCCTATCGTGGTAAAGGTCATTTTTTGCCCTATCTACTGCTACCTGTAATTCTTGAGCTAGAAACTCCATAATGGTCATTCTGGTCGTTTCACCCAAGTATTCTTCTTCCCCAGTATCAGGATTTTCTAGGAACCTACCACTATACCGCCCTGTGCTGTGATTGAATTGGGGAAAATCTAGTTCCATACTAATCAGGTTAATCGCCTGCGCCCTCATCATCAGGTCTGCCACAATTCCGACTTGGCTATCCATTGAACGAATGGCAACTACCGCTAGGGAACCTTGAATGGGTTGTTTCTCCGGCTTAAATACCGCTTTCCCCGTCACTGACAGCTCATACTTTTGAGGGAACTGAGCCGCTTGTGCGGCAATATGAGGCATTTTATCAATCCCATTAGCATTAAAGTTATCTCCATCAAAGTCTCCCCCAACTCCTGATGCAGTAATATGGCTCATCCAAATTGCGCCTTTATGCTGGTAATAACGGTCAATATCTACCGTCTTACTAGGCTGATTGAGTTTGATGTTTTCACAGACCTTAATATCTCGCCAATCGCGAATTGGGTTGCGAAAAAAGATATAAAATCCTAGTGGTAGTTCTCCGGCAATGAACGTATTTTCAGGAATACTATCAAGTGGCATCCCCATGAGGTTGCGAAATCGGATAGCACCATTGAGCGCTAATCTCAACCATCTTTTTCGGGTACGGTCTTCTACTCGCTTTACTATCCACGGATGCCGAACTAACTGCCCATATCTATCGGCCGCAACAATATGCAATACCACATCGTAATACTTTTTTGTTTCCGATTGATTCAATTCTAATTCACGTTCAAATTCTTCTTCTTCTTGCTCATCTAAATCAGTGTACTCCTCATTAATCGAAGCATATTCCTCAGCAAATTGGTCATCAGATAACAGTTCTTCTTTAACATTGAGAACTTTAACTAAATCAATAATACTATCTGTAGCTGCGGCTAGTTCTCTTGCCATCTCCAAAGTTTTAGGCATAATATCTAGCAGAATCGATTTTTCATAATCAAACCATTGCCAGAGCATTTGTCCACCTTTTCCAGAACTGTTGATAGCCTCATGAACAACACCTAATACAAAAGGCGTATTCATAACAATCGTGCTGTGGCTCTTGGGCTTTTTAGCTTTGATACAGCTTTTGGGAATAATAATGTCGTATGCCCCAGCTTTTGTACTCGTCGCTAATGTCCCTTTAAATAATGCTTTCTCAGGAACAGCCATCCGAAATTGAATAGGAACGAATAAATCTCGCTCGGCTAGGATGGGATTATCGGCACTAACTTCTTGTTCAGAGTCAAATTTTTCATTAAATTTACTGAGTTTTTGGGCTAGCTGAGAAGATATTTTTCCATGAGAATCTCCCAAACCTACTCGCACTGCTTCTTTAACCCACTTACTTCGTTCTACATCACTAGCATTGCCTGGTGTTTCTTCCAAAATAGCAATTGAGATATTCATTCGATAAAGCACTCTACACTCTGTCATCAATAGGCTGCCATAATTGATTCTGCCCATTGCATTGCTTTGGCCAAAATATTTGCTGCCAATATTGCTATCCGTAAATAAAAAATAGCCGTGAGTTCTCATCCCACTGCTGAAATCTAGAGATAATCCCTCAAAGTCTTTGAGGATATCAGGATTTTTCTCTTTTTTACTAATTGCTCCAATTGCCATTCTAGCTTTGGGGTGTAGTTCCTTAACTAGAATATTTCGCATCGTAATTTGTTTATCTGTCCACTTCTCATTTTTGCAATCGTACACATTAAGAGTCAGGATATTACGAATTACTTCAATATCGTTCTCAGTTTTAACTCTAATATCACTCACCTGAGAACTAGCAAAAGCAAATTCAGGTTTTTCCGTATTTTTAGACTTAGCCATAGCCTTGCCCCCGTCTACCTTAGAATAGCAAAATTTAAAGGCTTACTAAGTTAACTGATTTTTGGCAAATTGCCCACAAAAAAAATACCCAAAGCCGAAGCTCTGAGTATTTTATCAATTTGCTATTTCTGGCAGTAAAACTTCTGCTTAGAATGGCATCTCATCATCATGAGCTTGATTAGTATTCCCATTAACCAGTTCTTGCCCTTGTGCTTCAGGTAGCATTTTTACGGGAGGAGGTAGCAAAAAGCTCGTTGCTGCTCCCTGAGCCAACTTGATGGTATATTCATCATCTAAGATGAGCTGTTCTAGGGCTTCAACACTATCACAATGCTGAAATTCACTCGCTTTCATACAAGGTGATTGGTTTTTGCCTTCACCTTCATATTCAGAGAAGAACTTCACATTAAAAACCACGCAAGCTCGCCAAGCATCTGATTTACTGGAGAAACGTACCTCTTCATCTCCCTCATCTGCAAACTCAGCATAAGCTGTTTCGGCCATGAGATAATGAGAATCCAATGCCTCCAATAAGCTATACAAAGCGACATTCTTAAACCTGATTTTGAAGGGGATTTTATGCAGCAACTTATTCAATTCATCTACAAAATAGACAAGAAATTCATTGATGCAATCCATCACCTTTTTATCAAACTTGATACCTTGAAGCTCTAGCTCATCATAATAGCCGACGTACTGGTTCAGCTTCTCTGGCTCAACTTTATCAGGGTCATCTTTATAGCGAACGTAATCACGTCCTTTGGCAAGAAACAGTATCCGGGCTTGTTGTAGAAAATAACCCTCTACAGGTTCTGTTGTGATGACAACTTTTTGGAATTGCTCCGGCATTTCATACCAGAATGCTTTGGATAGCTGTTCTTTAGGAATATGGATACCTGCATCGTCTTTGTTGACAACTAGAGCATAGGGCAACCGTACCTGTCGGCGTACATTGTGTTTATGACCTGACAACAACGGATTCGGTTTAAACAGCTTTTTAGCCTGAGCTTGAGGTTGAGCTTGAGGTTGAGTAGCCTCATGAGTTCCAGTTTGCTGCTTCGTTGCAGTTTGAGTTTGAGTGAGATTAGCAGTCGCGTTACTTCTGGGCATTTGTATTTACTGAACAACACCAAGTTCCGCCGCCGCTAGGTTAAGAAAATCAGGTCTACCACTCCCGAAAAAATCTCCAGGAAGACGATGGCAGTTGTATCGGATAGACCAGGGATTGTTGCTCCAGCCAAAACTATAGTCGAATGTCCACATGGAGAAAAAACTGAAAAACATCAGTCCTTTTCCCAAGGAAACTTGGCTTAGAAATCCAACTGCCCTGCTACATCGGGGTCAATCACCGAATAAGGCGATCACATCACCATCCGCTTGACTTGCTTAGCCAAGTCCGGCATTCCCACTACACCCTCAAAATCATACTCAAAATGGCGCTCTCCACCCTCAACTAACCGAATCGTGGTGATGACCTGATAAATCTTAAGACAACGATGTTGCAACTGAAGACAATACTCAGCATAAGACCCAAGAGCATGGGTATCACCATTGTTGAGCAGGAAATATGCCCAATCCCCTTGTTCATTGATGGCACAACATTGTACCCATAAATCAGGCTTTCTCCCGAATAGAGCAGCTTTCAAGGGACGGGAAGACCAGAAAATGATGCAGCGTAACTCATCGATTGGCTCAAGAATATCTCGCCCTTGCAAACAAGTTCCCCAATCTCGATAAATCCAGCCATCCTTACGATTCAGCCGATATTTAGCTAATCGCATTTGGCACCTCCTTTGAGAAGAAAATCAGAACCAGGAATCCACTTTTCCCACCCAGGTACAAACCGCATAAACTGAATGTGATAACAATTTGCTTGTACTGGAGAGATACAATAAGACAGCTTAGAATCAAATCGAATCACTTGTCCCGGCGTCAGTTGAATGGTGCTGTATTCTTCCGGTTGTTCCCAAGGCTTTTTCATTTTGCCGGGTTGGGCAAGATGAAATGTACATTCTCCAATGCAGATTATCACCTGAGTTGGAAAATAAATAGAGTGAGAACACATCCACTGGGTATGCCCTCCTGCCACCTGATTTCCCTTCACTTCATCAGGAGCTTTGTATCGATACAGGGTACACTGATTCCACTGCGGCAATAACGCTTTACCTAATGCATCCACCACTTCACTGGAGAATTCTTGAGTAATACGATGCATAATCAGCGATTGACGATGGTTATTTCCCCTCACAGGCTTGAGAGAATTGAGATTGCTTTTGTACCCAAAATGCTTTTCTTCTCTAGAGTGAACCTTATTGGTTCCTTGGGTGGGATTCAACGCTTGCCCCTCACACCAATTTTGTAGCTTAATTAGCTTTTTATCAAACTGTCCAATTAGAGCAAACTGAACATTACTCATGAAAAATTCCTCCATTTTTAGACTAAAAGGGACATCTTTCAATGCCCCTCCTTTTCGGATTACAATTACTCGTGAACTAGCCGAACTTTGCTACCTCGGCTAGGTTGACCTAATTTGACTTGCCCTTGCGGTACGTTCACCGGAACCGAAATCATGAATCGGGCTATTCCCTCACTCATTGGGCGCATTAAAATTGGATAACCAACAGCACGAGCACAGAAAACAGCAAATTCTGGTTTAATAGCATCAAACCAAACCTCAGCAACAAAACCTGTAAAGGCTCTATCACTTTCTCGCCAAAAAACTTCCACTGCACCTAGCTCCAACGCCACTTGAGCAATGAGTTGAAACGGAATTTTGCGTCGCATGATTACCTCCAATAAAAAACCCTCCTTTTTCAGGAGGGCAACTTAGCCATTAGCAACTAGCTTTGATGCCAAAATGAATTACGAACGAAATGGCTGATCAAAACTCAGGGTTAAGAGAGTTGGAAACTGTTGCGCGATTGGCTCTGCCACCGCCCCTGGGGCGATCGCCAACACTTGCCGTAACTTTATTTGACTGCTAACATGCAAGTGAGTTCTGACGCGATTTTTAGGATTCCCTCAAACAGAAGCATATCCATCCATAAATAAATAGGGGACTGGTTGCTTTCTCCATTTCGTAGGGAATACCCATAAGGAGCTTGATTCTTGCTGGTTGACAAACCATATCTATCTTTTCCTTTAGAAAAAAACCATAATTTTTCCCAAGGAAACTTGGCAGTTTAAAATTATCCCAGTCCCGAAGAACTGAGATAACTAACTGGCTTAACTAACGGGCTATTGTAGCTGTTGCAATTCGACCCACTCTTTCCGGGCTTCCCAGAACGTAACCGAGATACGCTGCTGTGCCATCCACCATACAGCATGGGGACACTTTGACCAAAAACTGGTTACTTCACCTGCCACCAGCTCGTATAACTCACCTGTTCCTCGTTTGCATTGAGCAAGCTCTGTTTGACGAGGCCAAATTTCAAAGATAGCTGGTTTGGTTGTTATACTCCAAGTTGAACCCAATGAATAGCGATGGTCACGATGGGGGCTGATTAATCCCTTTGCCACTAAACAAAAATGTGACTGGGGAGCAATCTGCTGCTGTAGCTGACGGAAATACTCAACCACTTTCCGGTTAGCATTATATCCAGGTGATACAGCTACCACATTGCGCCGTAAATCGGGTTCTCCAAATAGCCAGACGCGCGATCGGCCCTTAGCATAGTTGCTGATATCCAGTTTCCCACCGCCTGCCAACGCCAGAGTACAAAAGTTTTGTAACACTTGATTTTCTGTTTCTGACAAACGATCTATACGTGTTAGTAGCATACGCAACGATTAGAATTCACCAAGTTATTTCCAGCGGTAACTTGGCCTAAAAAAGTAACCCTTTTGGGTTACTTCTTAGTGGTAATTAGAAGCTTTCAAATAGAGAAACTTCTGTTATCCATTGTCCAGTTCTCTTGAGCTGGTACAACCAACCTGTTGGCAATACAGGTGCTTCATCGGGAACAAATTTACGAGCTAAAATAACATTTCCATCTACTTCATAAGCAGGAAGTGGAATTGCCCATTGTAAATTATCATTCCACTCCAGTTCGGGAAATGTTGCCAAACAATTGCGGCAGCATCCAGGATAGTATTGAATTTCTCTTGCATTTGAACAGGGAGATGCCATTCCTCCCCAATCAATTCTCAATTGTCCTGGTTCTCCATAGATTCTCTTGATGTTTTTCATACCGGGAGCCAAGATTTCTCCATACTCCCAAAGTCTTTTGTTCCAGGCTTCTAGAGCTGTAACTTTAATGAACATAGGAAGTGAATCTCCAATTAATTTAACCTGTTTTTTCTTCAGGGAAACCTGTAGCCCAGTCCAACGGGACTGAGCCAGAATAAAACTAATGCTTACCGAAAACCTTGGGTTTAAAGCCCCGTCCCTTCGCTCAAGGGCAAGCCTTCTAGGACGACTTTTTGCTAAAATTGAAGTAGAGGAAAGGGTAATCAACCTCTTAAAACACCCAGTGCCGCAAGGCTACGCACCTTGAAAACTGAAGATAAAGGGTTCTAATAGGAAAAGCACTATTAGGTAAAATCTTCATGCAACAAGTACCAGGAAAACCAAGATTTTAGGTTTTGCACTGTACGGTAGGGCATACCGAAACAGACTTCTGTAATGGAGTAAAACGCTTAGGGAGAGAACCATCTCTGGATTAAATACTGCAAGGCATTTAGTTTAAGTGGACTCGCTGAATTAAGAATCCTCGTACCTTTAAGGTCGAGGAGTGTCAATTGTGGCGGAAATCAGTAGGATGTGCCTTTTCGACTGCTGCTCTTGTTTGCAATCCCCAGCAACGATTCACACCCTTGGAAATCCATGCTACCGAGTTGTTTTGCAAGTCTCCGTTCTTGTCGGTTCCCATACCACCGAGAAAATTCATTTGGACATAAGGAACTTTCACCCCAGATTCTTTCCAGGGCTGCGGCGGCTTACGAGAGCGACAATCATCTACATGAACCAGATAAGCGTCTTTACCCTCAGCTTGTTCAACTATTTCTTTGGTATCTGCTGTACGGCAAACACCTTTCCATCCTTGAGCCACTTGAGCAAATGAACAATTGACTTGTACCTTCAGACGCTTGGATTCAGATTGAGCAGTATCTACCATGCTTTTGGCTTGCGACACCTCATCTTTAAGGCGCATCCATGCCACATAGTTAACCCAACTGGGAGCAGCAATTGCAGCCAAAATTCCCATAATGACCAACGCAACTATCATTTCAAACAGGGAAAATCCTTGTTCTGAGCTTGATTTCACGGCGATTACCTAAAAACAACCGTTCTTGTTCCAGTGGCAACCTGGCAGCGAAGTCAAAAAAATTAGTGCAGCCCGAGGGGACTGCACTGTGTGAACGCTAATTCAGTTCAGCTTGTTGTGCTTGTGCCATCGCTTGCTCAATGTGCGGCTGTACACCACAAGCAGCAAATCCAAACTGTAATGCCCAATGGGGTTCGCAGGCTTTATACACCGATTGCAACAGGCTCATGGGATTGACCCCTGCCATAATGCACAAAAGAACGGCTTCTTCAGGTGAAATGCCTGCAAACTGGGCTAATAACGCATCAATCATGTTTTAGGGTTGAACAACACCGAGTCTGTTTCAACGGCAACCTGGTTCATCCCCACCAACCGATGAAAAAAAGTAGCCTCAGTTCCAAGCGGAACCGAGACTAAGCTGCTACGCAGCTAAATTTAATAAACAGCATTACCCTTGTTTTTAATTT
>CAZPRJ010000137.1:0-9665 GCA_964588805.1 uncultured Microcoleus sp.
CGACCCAATGAAGCGTAAAGAATCCCCGACCGTTCACGGCGGGGAGTATGTCAAACCTGCATTTCATCCACCCCATCCAGCAAAAGCCACACACGCCCTGGCTGAAATTGGGCAACGAAGGCATCCTTAACTTGTCCAGAGGCTTCCGCTTGTCCCAGCTTCCGGGCAAAGGCTTGCAGCCATCGTTCCAACAAATACGGTTCTAGTTCTTGCCCCCGCAAATCTGCCAGCGATACCCAAATCGCGATCGCTCCCTCTCCCTGCTGCATCACCCATCGGGCAATCTGCTGCAACAGCGTCGTCTTTCCCGCTCCCGGTTCGCCAATGATGGCAAGGCGCTTCCCCCGACTCTTGGGACTTTGCCCCTGCTGCAATACCTGTTCGAGGAACTGCTCGTGTTCAAAGCGCTGGGTAATCTCTGTTTCTTCGTACAGCAACGAACCCTGCTCTGGAGGCACATCCTCCCGTCGCCGAGTCTGCCGCTTGCGCTCCACCAATCCCAGCGGCACATACACCTGCTCGGTTCGATAGCTAATCCCCTCGCCATTGGTTAGGGGGTTAGTGGTGAGCCGCAGTTGCTCCTCCAGCATCGCTTGACTGACAGCCTGCCAGTCAATGTTGGGTGCATGAGTCGTCGCTTGGAGGAGTTCCCGCAGTGCTTCAACGTCAAATTGGTAATGGCGATCGCCAATGTGAATCTCGCCCCCCTGCACCTGTCCAATATTCGTATTGAACTTGCCATCTTGAGAGACGAATTGCAGCGTAGTGCCACTGACTTTGAGCTACTGCCGCAGTTGGGCAATTTCTGACTCTTCTCGGCTGCCATTGAGAATGCGCTCGAGAATCGCTATCAATTCATCAGGGTTAGGCATCTAGTAGAGATTAACTTAGGGGCGCTCTGCTTAATTCCAGTATGCCCATCAACTTTCTAAAAGTGGAAGTGCTTGTACTCAGTGCTTTGACATTGCCAGGTAGGGAAAACACAATAGAGTAAGGTTCTGCGGAAGTTGCTAGGCAGAGGCGATCGCGAAGCTATTATTCAGCCAACGTTGATGCCCTAGCTAAATCGACAAAAGGTGTAGAGAAACCTAACAGATGCCTGCGCCTGATGATCCACTTGCCATCCTCGATCGACTTACAGCCGGACATCCGACTGAAGCAGATTTGGACATGATACGGCAACTGCTGATACCAAGTACTGCCCAGAATGTAGTGCAACTAGGCAAATATGATGTCAATCTTGGGCAGGGACAGGATATTCATGTAGGCGATCGCATTTACAAAGGACCGGAGGCGGAAACCATTCGAGAAATTGTCCGGTCAATTCTCGATGAATTGCAAACCAGAAATCAATGGGGAGTAGTTCAGGAGCATTTTCCAGTTCAAGACCAGCTTACAGTGCCGGAGCAAGTGACTGAGGTTCAACACAAACCTTTCATGTCACTCCGGTTATCTTTCTTAACTAGCGCTACTGTAACGTTAGTAATTACTATTATTCGGTTTATGGGTTTGTTTGAACCCATTGAATTGCAAATTTTTGACCATCTTCTGCGTTCCAGACCTCCTGAACCATCAGAGGAGAGGATTGTGGTTATCGAAGCGGCAGCAGCCGATTTGGCGACTCAACGCGTCAAGGGGGAGACAGGTGTAGGTTCTATTGCTGACAAGGCTCTAGATGAGGTCATTGCTAGATTGGATCAGTATGGAGCCAAGATTATTGCACTCGATCTCTATCGTGATTTTGCTTCGACGGCAGAACCGCTATCGCAGCGTTTCCAACAGACCAAACAGTTATTTGCCATTTGTGAACTCCCGAATCAGGACAATTCCGCTGGAACCCCCCCTCCAGGATCGGAAGTCATTCCACCTGAACGAATTGGGTTTAGTAATTTCGTGATTGATCCTGATGGAGTACTGCGTCGCCATCTCTTAGAAATGCCCCCTCTCCCGGCTCATTCCTGTCAGTCTCAGCAATCGTTCAGTCTTCTTGTAGCTTTGCGGTATTTGGAACTGGAACGAGGTAAGAGGTTTGATTATGACAAGCTGTGGACGGCTGAGGGACATCTACAAATTGGCAATACTCTGATTCGACGCATCGATTCCTACAATTATGGTGGGTATCAGGATTTAGATGCGGCTGGCGTTCAACTTCTTCTAAACTATCGGCAACCCGATCGCAGCCTACGTGATGTTGCGCCGCACTTCAACCTTGAGCAAGTGCGAAAAGGAGAAATTGTCCCCAATGTATTTAAGAACAAAATTGTTTTAATTGGCGTCACAGACCCTAGTGAGGCTGTTGATTATGTTCAAACTCCCTATGGTGAGAAGGTTGCTGGTGTTACAATTCATGCCCACATGATCAGCCAGCTCCTTAGCGCTGTTCTGAATAAACGGTCACACCTATGGGTTTTAGCACAATGGGAAGAGGGCATGTGGGTGGGGAGTTGGTCGTTGGCGGGAAGCCTGTTGATCTGGGGTTGCAATCGTTGCAAACGTCGATTGCAAATCTACTTTTTTGGCAGTAGCGGCATTCTTC
The DNA here is from genome assembly GCA_964588805.1 of uncultured Microcoleus sp. Classification (GTDB taxonomy): domain Bacteria; phylum Cyanobacteriota; class Cyanobacteriia; order Cyanobacteriales; family Coleofasciculaceae; genus CAZPRJ01. Next base: position 2,537 of record CAZPRJ010000137.1, read on the forward strand.
TCGGAATTGTCCTAATTTACCTGGCGGGTTTGTTGACAATCAGGAACGGGCTATGGATACCTATATTGCCTTCCATGCTGTCATTTATTACATCAGGTAGTGCTGTTCTACTCATCCACTATCGCCCAAATCCTTGTCATAGAAGGTTGTAGGAAATTAGCATCTAATTTATGAATCAGCTCTGGTTGAATTGTTCAAGAATTGTGTTTGCAGCATTGTTAATGGGTAGCTGGGCAATCACCCTGCCCTTTCCTCTTCTTACAGAGGTACAAGCTCAGGTTCGTAATGAGAACTTTCTAGAAAGAGCTTGGCGTCGTCTGACGACAAGACCCCAACGTACTCAACGTCCAGCAAGCAATAGAGGTGGCGGGAATCGAGAAGATTTGTGTCGCTACACAAAAGAGGATCTCGTTGCATTGGTACCTGCTGCCCCCGAAAAAGGTTACTCCTACTTGGAGCAGACAATTGCAGAGCATCCCACGTTCTATTTCTATGTTCCCTACCGACCCAGACCGGGATTGGAAGCAGAATTTTTACTGAAGGATGCAGACGAAGAAACAGTTTATAAGATAAAGTTTTCCTTGGCAAATACTCCAGGGCTAGTCAGTATGTCTATTCCTGCAACGCAATCTGGATTGGAAACAGGTCAACAATATCGTTGGGCGTTTTCGGTGATATGCAACCCCAGCAATCGGTCTGGAGACGCCACCGTTAATGGTTGGGTAGAACGGGTCAATCCTCAGGATGTGTTCACTATCGATCCAACAACTCTCTCAGAGCAAGAACGACTTCGACTCTATGCTGACCATTTAATTTGGTTCGATATAGTTGATACATTGCGGAAACTAATCCAAAGCAATCCACAAGATACTGGACTAAGAACGTCTTGGGAAACGTTACTTGAAAACATGGGTCTGAGAGATGCCGTCTCACGCTCAAATCCTTAGTTTTCGCTAACGCCATTCCCCTTGAATCGTGAATGCTGCCCAGTTGTAAGGAGCCTGCCATTGTGGTTCATTCCACATAGAAGTCTGTGCCGCTTTTAACGCTTGCGCTGGTGAGAGATCTTGGTGAGGAGCGAGCATATTTTGGTAAAACCGTGCCATCAATTCTGCCGTCACGTCATCCTCAACACTCCACAAACTCACGACTACTCGATCTGCTCCAGCAGTCATCAGACCTCCAGTTAGCCCAGTCAGCGCTTCTTGTCTCACCGTATTGCTAAAGCCAGTGCGACAGGCACTCAACACTACCAGATCGGTTGCTGGCAGTTGCATTTTGAAGGTATCCGCCGGAGAAAGCAGACTCCGCTGCAATTCACCCTTCTCATCCAGAGCTGACAGCAGAATGCCAGAACGATTGGGAGATCGGTTATTAAAAATACCGTGGGTTGCAAAGTGAATTATGCGATATTGATTCAATTCTGAACTGAGAGCAGTCTCATAGCTGGCAGCAAAACCTGGATATTGCACTTGTCGATCTGGTGCAATCAGTTGAGAAATGTCTTCCATTTCTTTCTGGGTAGCAGGTAGTGGGGAATAAAGCGTAGTGATATCTGGGGAAACCGTTGTTCTGAACAGGCTAGTCGGACTAGATGTTGTTTGATCTGTTGCCAGGAGTAACTCTTTGGCACGATCATCTGCATGATTGAATACGGGATTGGCAAAAATTGCCAGATCTTTATCAACGGACGGGCGATCGCCTTGCCGTTGCCGAATTCTAGCTAACACAGAGGCAGAGGGTAAATTGATAATTTCATGGTTAAGCAACAGGGGTTGCAGATGGGGCGCAAATTCTCCTTCGACAGATGCGGTGCCTGGTGGGGTTTTGGCAGCAGGATCGGGCAGTGCGCTGAAGGAAATGAATTGTAAGATCCCATCCGCTACAACTAATAACGGCTTTTGTCCCAGTTGATTGGCTATCGGCTCAAGGATTAAATCGGTGAGTTCCGTCCCAACTTTTGCTGTTGTCTTAGGACTAATTCTTCCCTCCGGCGAGGTCAGTAAGTCATAAAACTCCTTAGCTTTAGCTTCAATTACCGCCTTTCCCTTTAGCACATAGGTTTGTAGTGAAGTGTTGGCAGACAACACCCACAGATAGCTCTGTTTCTCACCTAAGAAATATTCCAACAGCAGCGGATTGCCATCTGATAGTTGTTCCTGAATTGCCGTGAATTCAGCAGTTTGATTGAGGGGCAAAATGCGTTGTTCGGATTTACTAAATGCTTCAGGAGTTCCAGCACGAGATTTTTCGCTGGCTACAAACGCTGCAATGTTATATCTGGCTGTGGGATATTGCTGATCGAGCTGTGTTAGGAGATTGATATAGAAATCGTAGTAGCGCTGCTTGCAGGAAAAATAGTTAGAAACTCCAGTACAAGATCCTCCAAAAATTTGGTTAGTAGAGCCGGATGAAATCTTATCAAAAATGCCTTTTGATGACAGTCCCACACCAAACTTGATATCGCCTCTATTTACAAGCCCGTAACCATAATTCACTTCGGCAGTCGTGAATCCACTACCACTAAAGGGATTGGTTTTAGAAGGAGGATTGACTTCTAATATGGCGATCGCACTCTCAATCAATGCTTGGGCTTCCTTAAGATTCCCTACTTTTAACTCAACCTCAGCAAGACTGTAGCGAGTTTCAGCTTCCTGTAACTGATTCCCAAATATGAGCCAGAATGCTAAAGCCTGATAATAGTTACTACGGGCATTTTTAAGTTCGCCTAGCTCAATGTACGCCTTGCCAAGACCAACCCAAGCATTTGCCAGCATACTGCCAGCGAAATAATCCATAAATGGCTGTATAACTTTGGGGTTGGATTGTAATAGCTGTTGAACTGCTTCCAAATTGGAAAGAACTTCGGACTCAATTAGCTCTGGATCTGTTAGGGGTATTTCTTGGATTGATTCTAGACTTTGTAGAAGTAACGTAATAACTGGATTTGAATTAAACTCCTGTTTAATTTGCTTAATTCTTTCAGGACTTAATTTTAGTAACTCAATAGTTTTAGCATAGGATGCAATTGCTTGCTGAGTTTTTGCTAACCGGAAGTAAGCATCACCTTGCATATTTAACAGTACTGCCTCAATCCAATTTTTTCCATTAGAAAGCATTACGTCTATCAAATTATGTTGCTCAGGATTATCTTCTACACTAAAGGTATCAATTGAACGAAATAATACCAAGGATTGATTGGTAAAATTTAACGTATTTTCAATGTCATTGGTATTAATAAAAGAGTTGATAACAAAGGGTACAGCTATTCTAATATAAGGGGCAATTGCTCTAAAACTCTGCTCACTCATGGATGTCTCTATGAAGGTAACAATTTTTAGCCCTATAGTCTCTACATCTTGAATTGTTTTCTGGTCATCCAGAATAAAACCAATTCCTTCAACTATCAAGTTAATCACTGAATTGGAATTATCTGTGTTGATTTCAGAAATTGAGCGTCTGAAATCCTCTAATACATCCTGTAATATTTGCTGCTCTCTCTGGCTGTAATCATTTGCCCTTGGTGCATCTCCTAACTCTAAATAAGTAAATCGGAGAGCAAGGGGTTGCAAAATTTCTGGAAGCCGAGAGAGAAATTGACCCAGCTTAGGAAAAATTTGTGCTAGCTCAAGCTGAAATCCTTGCAGATTATTAGCTGGAAATAAATTCTTTGCAATACTCGTCCAGACCTTTTCTAAGTTTCTGGAGTTAGATAGTAACTTTGAGTCGTTGACTAGATAAATCATCTGCTGGTAATCTCCCAAGGTACTATAATTTGTAGCGATATCTAATGTAATCATTAGTTCTGCTACTCTTAGTATTCCAGGAATTAACGATAAAAATTTATCATCTATATCTATAAAATAGGATTTAGTTTCTCCCAAAATATCTGCTAAATTTGTTTTGTTTTTAAGCAACTTTACTATTGCAATTGCCTGTTGATATGCAGTAATTGCTTGCTCATATTCATCCAAATTGTTATAGGCAATTGCCATGTTAATCCATGTAATCAATTCTATAAATTCAGCATCTAAATCATGCAATATAGGTACTGCTTGTTGATAAGCATCCAGTGCCCGTTGATAGTCACCCCAATTTATATAAAGATTGCCAATGTTATTGAGTGTCAGGGCTTCGAGCTTTTTCGAGTGGGTTGATTGAACCAGTCTGAATAGTTCTTCATAGTGGTAAATTGCTGACGAAAAATCTCGCGCATCCGCCGCTTGAAATGCTGAAAGTACATCCCTCATCCAGGGATGCCATTGAGTAATTTGCTCATCAATAATCAGAAATATAACACTCACTTGAGTTGGATCTTCAGCAGAGCGCTTTATAGAAAACTGTACATTTTCAGTAATACCTAACCTCCGAATGCGCTGTAGATCTTCCTCAAGACGCGATTGCTCAACAATTTCTCCAGGCTTTGATGTAATTTCTGGTCGGACGATATCTAGAGGGGTTACATTCTGAACTGGATTGCCCTCTTTGTCTAAAAACTGCACCTGGATGTCTGATATGGTACTTTTTACATCAGGTTGGGCAGAAGTCTGATTTTGCGAGTACTGTTCATTCCTCTGAACCAAATGATCGCGTGTTACGTTTCGACCCTGTGCTATCTTAGGATTTGGCTTGCTTAAAACTAGACTGTTATGTGCAATGACTACAGCGAATGGTTTGAGGATGAGCAGGGCGCTGGTCAGCATAATAAGAGTGAAGCGAACTAATTTTGATCGCCATCGCTTCCCGAATGAGGGACGTTTAAACTGTCGAGCCATGTCGTCTTCCCCTATCGCCCATCTTCCCTATACCTTCATCGCAGATTAAACAAATTCCGTGTAGGTTCACAAACTGAAAGATGACACCCACAATACTGCTCGGATAAGATGTTGGTCGGCTTGTACCAGGCGCGGTGCATCGAGTTTCTGGTTCCAGCGATCACACCCGCATTGATTCTGAGTTGAATAGTATTGATGACACCCTCTGATGACTTGAGTACCATTCTTGGGAAGATTGCAGACGGCAAACACACCGATGCAGATATTGCAGCAGTGCGTCAGTTGCTCCGGACAGGCGATCGCCCCACATCAACTCGAAAAAGAGCGATTTGGGCTTCTGCTATAGCCAAAAGTGCTACCAATCGACTGTCGGTGTATCCAAGCGTTGTTCCGTGGTCACTGCGTCTCCTGACCCTCGGACTCGGCTTCAAATCGGTATAGCTTCTTAAGCAACGCTTCCCATGCCTCAATCTGGAGTTCTAACTGCTGACGGCGGTCGCCTTTAGCCTTGCGTTGGTAAAGTCCCCGACCTGCCAGTTCATCTCGGTATAAGGAAGTCAGTTCCTTTAATGCTTTCCCAGCAATGCTTTCTCCTCCACTGAAAATGCATCGGCATGAAGTGGGATGACTCCGCGTCCAATACGCTCGACTAACTCTGACCGAGACAGCCCTAACGCTTCTGCTAATCGCTCCAATCCAGCAATTCCCTCCTGTGTCAACGTCAAATTGATTCTTGTCTTCGTCTTGCCATATCGGGGTGGGCGTCCCTCTGGATTTGGCGACTTTCTTTTCATTACGTTCTCTCAAACGATGAATGCTTCAAGTCTATCAGCTACCTACACACTTAGCTCAAACCAGAGTCTCAGTACCAGCCTCTCTAATTTTTTAATTAAATACGCATTTATCTAAAAACTGGCTTAAGATAAATACGTATTGAACAAAAGAGCAAAAAGGCAGACCTCGCCCGTCAAAGCACTGGGTCTGCCAATGGCTCTTCCTATCAAGGAGAAACCATACCTATCATGACAAATTCCACCAATTCAGGCACTGCAAAGTGCCGTACCACAGCCTATCAAGATGGATATCAGCAAGCCCTATCCGACTTTGGCATCACCGAACTACTCGAAACGCTGAGTCATTTTCAAGATGCTGACTTCGATGCCCACTCACTCCACCTAGAGCCAGAGGAACTCGACACCTTAGCGGCAATACTCATCGGTCAGCTAACGACTAGCCTCAACGGAAACGGAAAGCTTCTGGGCGGTTATTTAAATGCTCACCGTCACGGCAACACTGATGTGTTCTCTCGTCCCATTACCCTAGAGTTTCCCCAGTCAGCTTCCTTACCGTCTGACTTTCCCAATAGCGCCCCAAACCCCCACTTCGAGTTCGGAGTAATGGTGGTAATTGTTAGCCCTAGTGGTTCTGAATGGGGGATAGTGATTGGGCGCTTCTACAGCTACGCCCCTCACCGCTGCTGTTGGATGTGGCGTTACATCCTGTGGCTCGATGAGGCGAGTTCAAGTGCTGCTTGGGTCGTTGCCGCCACCGCTTGGGAAGAGGATTTGCAACCTAAAGGGGAAAAACGATGAGAAATCCCCGTCCCCTTGGTGAGCGAGAACTGCGGCTGATCGAGCTTTTTTGCAACTGCCGACTGGAAATGACCCCCAGGCAATTTTACGAGAAATGGGGAGTGACCTACGAGCAAATGGCACAGCTATGCCGATGTGATATCTCAACGGTTAATCGCTGGTTTGGGCGAGGACGCTACTACCATCCCCCCAGACATTACCACAAGTGGTATCTAGTGCTGGCGGATATCTTTTTGGAGTGCTATGAAGACATCCCCGAGACACTCATTAATCGCCTCTGTCTCGGTCGGTAGGAAAAATCTAACGGATGTCAATAGAAAAACTCCATAATTTCGCTGGGCACTCCCTATTAAGGTAAAAACAAGTGCCAAAGCATGGCAGTGACAGTTTCCGTTTAAGTCAAAGCCCGAATTAAGTTCAACGATGCCTATGAAACAGTGAAAAACGTATCAACTTCCACTTGATTACAAGCACATTGATAGGCGATCGCCTGCCCAGCGGCTAGTGCTAACACTTTTAATAAGCTCATGGCAAGAGCGTTCGCCTTTCCCTCAACACCAAAAGCGCTTAAATCCCCTCTTAAGAGCGCTCACTCCGATTTACCTATCCATCACACCCAAAATATACCGATGAAGCATAGCGATTGGCTTCGCCTTTGTTCTGAAGGCGAACAGATTTGTGCCGCTTTTCGCCAACAAGGTTATCAGTAGACCTGTCCGAAATATAATCCGCGCCCAAAAAAATGGTAGAACAGTCTTTTCA
>CAZPRJ010000138.1:0-9236 GCA_964588805.1 uncultured Microcoleus sp.
TCGGTTGGAGTTGCGATAAGCTCTGCTTAAGCCAGTGAACACTTTAGGGGCGTATCATAGTACATAGTTACTAAACCAAGCCGGAAATCCTCGCTCAGCAATAACCCCTAGCAAGTTAGATGCGCGACAGCTTAGCTTTGAGCCACCGGAAGAGTAATCACAAACTCTGTACCCTGCCCAGGTATAGAATGGCATTCAATTTGGCCTTTATGTCTATCTACAACAATTTGATAACTAATAGATAATCCCAAGCCGTTGGTGCGAGTATCGGATTTAGTAGTAAAAAAAGGTTCAAATATCTTTTTTTGTACCTCTTCAGACATCCCACACCCATTATCAGCAATGTGAATAATAATCACTTTTGCCTCAAGTTTATTTTGGGTTCTGGGTTGAATTTCAGTGCGAATTGTAATAATTCGGGGTTCTGGTTTGTCTTCTAAGGCATCAATGGCATTAGTTAAAATATGCATAAAAACTTGATTGATCTGACTGGCATAACAAGTAATTTTTGGCAGTTGAGCATACACTTTAATGACTTGAATTTCTGGGCGGTGTCCCTCTGCTCTGAGTCGATGCCGTAAAATACGGAGAATATTATCAATGCCTTCATGAATATCGAGCGGTTTGAGGTCTAATTGATTAAGTTGAGGCAAGCTACTAAGAAACAAAAGAGAAGTGACGATTTCCTCGATGCGTTCCACTCCTGATTGCATGGAATCTAGAAGTTTAGGCCAATCTTCTACTAAAAAATCTAAGTCAATGGTTTCTGTTAAATTGGTAATATTTGGAGTGGGATTAGAGTAGGTACGCTGGTATAGTTCAATCAATGAAAGTAAGTCTTGGAAATATTGACGGGCAAGGGGAAGATTGCCATAGATAACACTGACTGGATTGTTAATTTCATTAATCACTACGGCGGCTAATTGCCCAATACTCGACATTTTTTCAGATTGAATCAATTGAGCTTGTGTCCGTCGCAACTGCTCTAATGCCTGTACCAGTGCTGAATTGGCTTGCTCTAACTGTACTGAACTGGTGATATCTCGAAATACCAAAACCACCCCTGCGATCGCGCCTTTGTTATCCTTAACGACAGCCGCACTATCACCAACGGGAATAGTTTTGCCATCCTTAGTTCTCAAAAAAATGGGATGGTCTAAATAAATGGTTGTATCTTGATCGAGTGCAGCCGTTACTGGGTCATTTACGGATGGCTGAGTATTTTCATCCACCAGTTTGAAAACTTCATTCAACTCCTTCTCTCGGGCTTCCGATAAACGCCAACCGGTCAGTGTTTCGGCAATCGGATTAAGAAACTGAACCCGACGTTCTCGATCTACAACAATTACCCCATCCCCTATCCCTTTGAGGATGGCACTGAGTAAATACTCTCGTTCATAGCGCTGTAAGGCAATTTCAATCGCCACTACCAATTCCCGCTCTTTAATTGGTTTGAGTACATAACCAAAGGGCGTCGTGAGTGTGGCGCGTCCCAGTGTATTTTGGTCAGAATGACCGGTGACATAAATTACAGGAATCGAGAGATTCTCCCAAATTTGTTGAGCCGCTTCAATGCCATCCATTGGGCCTTGAAGTCGAATATCCATGAGGACTAAATCCGGTTGGAGTTGGGTGGCTTTTTCTACTGCCTGCTGTCCGGATACGGCAATGCTTGGGACTAAATATCCCACCGATTCCAAACTTTCTTTGAGGTTGAGGGCGATGATTCGCTCATCTTCAACGACCAGGATTTGAATTCGTCTGGGAACGTCAGTTTTTGATGGCATCAAGATTGGAGTCATTCTTGCTCTCGAGGTAAAGTGATGATGAATGTTGTACCTACTCCAATTTGGCTTTTAAGTGCGATCGCTCCGCCGTGCAAATCTACTGCCTTTTTCACAATCGCTAATCCCATTCCCATCCCCCGCATGGCCTCCACATTCACTGCTCGATAAAAGGGTTCAAAAATCTGGGTTTGTTCTGCTAAAGGGATGCCAATCCCCTGATCCTGCACTTGCAAGTTCACATTGTCCGCATTACTGGTTAGGGTTAGCGTGATTGTACCCCCATCCGGTGAATATTTGAGGGCGTTGGACAGGAGATTATTGAGCATCTGTTGTAGTAGTCTTTTGTCCACGCAAATGATAGTGTTCTTGCCTTCACCCATCCATTGAATCTGATGCTTATCTCCTGCGATGAGTTGGTATTCTGCTACGAATTGGCAACAGAAGGACTCTAAATCGAGGTCGATGGGATTAAAGGCCAGTTCACCGGCTTCGTATTGGTTCAAGGTCAGCATATCTTCAAGCAATCGAACCATATAATGCACGGAAGCTTGAATGCGTTGAGAATTTCGCAGGAGTTTGTCGGGGTTGAATACCCTAACCTGGCTTTCTAGTAATTGAGCAGAAGCCAAAATGGTGGCGAGGGGGGTGCGGTATTCGTGAGAAACGGTGTAAATAATTTGGGTTTTTAGTTGGTTGAGTTTCTGTTCTTGTTCAAGCTGTTGGCGGATGGCATTTTCGGCTTGTTTACGGTGGCTAATATCTTGGAACACCACCACGGCACCGATGATTGTACCCTTGCTATCCTTGATGGGAGTGGCGCTATCTCCAATCGGAATGGTTTTGCCATCCTTGGACTTTAACAACACTTCGCTAGGTAGATGAACGGGGGTGTCTTGTTGGAGTGCAGTGGTGATGGGATTATGAGTTAGGGGTTGATAGTATTCATCAATGAGGTTGAAGACTTGACTCAATGGTTGCGATCGCGCTTCACAAAGTGGCCATCCAGTCAGTACTTGAGCCATCGGATTGAGAAACTCAACTCGTTCCTGGCGATTTACAACCATTACCCCATCCCCCATGCCTTTGAGGATGGCATTGAGTAAGTGTTCTCGCTCGTAGCGCTGTAAAGCAATTTCAATGGCGACGGCTAATTCTCGCTCTTTAATCGGCTTGAGGATATAGCCAAAGGGAGCAGTCATTTTAGCGCGTTCTAAGGTACTGGGGTCTGAGTGTCCGGTGACGTAAATGACAGGAATTGAGAGGTTTTCCCAAATTTCCTCGGCCGCACTAATGCCATCCATCGTACCCTGGAGTCGAATATCCATCAGCACCAAATCGGGGTGAAATTGTCTAGCTTTTTCCACGGCCTGATGACCGGAGGCGGCAATCGCGGGTACTGAATATCCCAGAGATTCTAAGTTTTCTTTAAGGTTGAGGGCGATAATTCTCTCATCTTCTACAATCAGAATGTTAACGGTCTGGGGGTTGCGGTTCATTACTATCACCTCCTCTTTCCGGGAGAAGTCCGGCTAAATTGGGGATTGCCATCATGAATGTTGTCCAGCCTTGAGTGCTGCTGGCGTTGATTTGGCCTTGCAATCGATGCACCAGTTTCTTAACCAGTGCCAGTCCCAATCCCGTACCTCCATGTTGCCAAGGGTCAATATTGGGAATTCGATAGAACGGCTCAAAAATGCGGGGAAGTTCTTCGCTAGGAATTTCAACCCCAGAATTACTCACGCTGATTTGCATAGAGGGATACAGGGATGGAGGCGGTGAGGTTGTTAATTCTTCTGTGTCCTCCTGGCCTCTCTGATGTTCCTCTAATATCCGCGCAACCACCACAATTTGTCCACCATTCGGGGTGTATTTGCAGGCATTATGCAGTAATTCGGATAAAACTCGCGTTAAACAGGACAAATCGGAAACCAAAGCAGGTAAATCGTCAGCTATACGGATTTGTAAATTCTGATGCTGCACCTGAGCCCGAACAAAAAAACTCTCTACAACGTGTGGAATCCAATCTTGTAGCTGAATTGGAGACAATTCCAGGGGATAAGTTTCAGCGTCAATGGCTCGCATATCCAGCAAATTATTGATCAGTGTCAGTTCTTGGTTGCACTGGTCTTCTAGAACTTTCAAATAGCCAGCCATTGATAGGGGATTGGAGTATGTGTCTCCTTCTAATAATCCCTGTTGATCTAAAACACTTTCTAAAAGTCGGACAGCCATTTTGATATTCGATAGGGGTGTCCGCAATTCATGGGAAACCGTACACAAAAAGTCATCTTTGAGTTGATTAAGGCGTTGAAGTTCTGCCATTTGCAGTTCTAAGTATCGAGCACGTTCCATTGCCAAATTCCGTTCTTCAGCTAATCGGCGTTGTGTGATGTCTCGAAATACTAAGACAACTCCTGTGATCGCTTTATGATTATCTTGAATCGGAGCGACACTATCGGCGATCGGAATTGTTGCACCTTGCTTGGAAATGAGCAAAATATGGTCTTCTAAATAAATGCGAGTTCCTTGTTCAAGTGCAGCTTGAACTGGATTATTAAGTGGTTCATGAGTCTCTTCATCCACGATATTAAATACTTCATTTAAGTCCCTATCTCTGGCTTCATTTTGGTGCCAACCGGTGAGAGATTCCGCAACTGAATTAATAAATTGGATACGCCCTTCTGGATTGACTACAATCACCCCATCCCCCATTCCTGTGAGGATAGAATTGAGTAATTGTTCTCTTTCATAGCGTTGCCAAGCGGTTTCTATAGCCACGTATAATTCCCGCTCTTTAACCGGTTTGAGGATATAGCCAAAGGGAGCTGTAATTTTAGCTCGTTCTAAGGTGCTTTTATCTGAATGTCCTGTTACATAAATCACTGGAATTTGTAGAGTATCCCAAATTTGCTGGGCGGCTTCGATGCCATCAATTTTTCCTTTAAGTCGGATATCCATCAGCACTAAATCGGGAGAAATTTGAGTAGCTTTGGTAATCGCTTGTTCTCCAGAATTGGCAATACCAGGAACCTCATACCCTAGAGATTCTAAGCATTCTTGTAAACTAATGGCGATAATGATTTCATCTTCAACAATGAGAATTTTAATTTTTTTAGGGTAATTAATAGAGGGGGGATTTCTATTGAGTACAATCATGGCTAGCCTCCTGGAAAGGTAATTTTAAATTCGGTTCCTTGACTACGGTTAAGTTCGAGTGTTCCTTCAATTTGCTCGACTAATCCTTGCACCAAAGTCAGACCTAATGATTGGGTTGTCTCAATATCAAACGTCTCAGGTATGCCAATGCCGTTATCACGAATAATCAAGGTGAGATTATTATCATTATTGGCATAAAATTGAACTTGTATTTCTCCTTTTCTAGGAGGCGGAAAAGCATATTTTAGAGAATTAGATACCAATTCATTAATGATTAATCCACAGGGAATAGCGGTATCAATTTGCAAAGAAATATTATCAACTTGAATATTGAGGCTAACTGTAGTAGAACTAACATCATAAGTATCAAACAAATGCGTTGTTAAATCCGGAATATATTGACCAAAATCAATGTTTGCTAAGTCTTCAGAGCGATAAAGTTTTTCGTGAACTAGGGCAATGGAAGCAATGCGATTTTTGCTATCGCGTAAAACTTCAATGGCTTGGGGTTCTTGGGTGCGCCGAGACTGCATTTGCAGCAAACTACTCACAATTTGCAAATTGTTTTTCACTCGATGGTGAATTTCTTTGAGTAATACATCTTTTTCTTTGAGAGAATTTTTAATTTGCTCCTCGGCTTGCTTGTGTTCTGTAATATCTTGTTGAACCGCAACTAAAACACTTCCATAATCAGGATGTTCAAATTCGGAAGTCGTGGCTCGACACCAAAATGGTGTACCATCTTTTTTAACATTCTGGACTTCATAAGTCACTTCTCCATTTTCCATGACCGATTGGGTAATGATGCGGTTAACCTCTTCTGCACTAATGTGGTCACTGGCGTAATTGACAACTGATACATGTTGACCGTTGAGTTCACCGGGTGCGTAACCAAACATTCGATTAAACTTAGGATTGGCATAAACAATCGTGCCGTCATCAACTCGGACTAAACAAATTCCTTCAGCCATGTTGTTTGTAATAACCGCCTGAAGTTCCTGTTGTTTTTGGGCTTGTTTGCGTTCAGTAATATCGGTTACACGCACCAAATTCACGGCTTGATCGACGACATTAATTCGCTTAACCGCTAGATTTCCCCAAAATAATCGTCCAGTTTTGCTAATATATTCTATTTCTTTAGACCAAATTCCTTGAGTATTAATGGCTTCGACAATAACAGCCATTTCTTCAGGCGTAAATTGTTGGCGTTGTAAAGTATGGCCTTCAATCCCTATCAATTCTTCCGGACTCGATGCTTCAAATAATTCCACTGCACGACGGTTACAATCAAACGTGAGTAAGGTTTCCGGATTCACTAAAAAAATCGCATCGGCTGACTCATTAAAAATAGCTTGTTTCAAGTCTCTACTGCGCGTAATTTCTAACTCAGCCTGTTTGCGATCGCTGATATCCTTAATTTGAGCAATAAAGTGCAATGGTTGACCTTGAGGTTGACGAACTAGGGAGCCATTTAAAAGAACCCATACGATATGCCCCTGTTTGTGGATATAACGTTTTTCCATCTGGTAAGAGCGAATTTCACCGTTTAGTAATTGATGGGCATAATTAAGGTCTATATCCAGGTCGTCAGGGTGAGTAATCGATTGAAAACTCATTGCTAATAGTTCTTGTTCTGAATAACCGGTAATCTCACATAAAGACTGATTGACTTTCAGCCACTGTCCATCGAGCCCCACCAGTGCCATCCCAATTGCCGCATAATCAAAGGCATTACGGAATCGTTCTTCGCTATCCCGCAAGGCTTGTTCTATGCGAATGCGATCGCTAACATTCTTGGCAATATGCGATGCACCAATTCGCTGCCCGTTAGCATCTCGAATTGAGCTATAGGTAATTTCGTAATAATGGCGTGCGCGTGTGCTATCTCCTAATTCCTCAATCACTGTAAATTCTTCACCGGCCAGCGCCCGACTCCAGATGTCTACAGACTTGGTTTGTTCGTCTGGGAGGTGTGCCAAAGCTTCAATCAAACTAGTGCCAATCTTAATGTCTCGACCAAATATTTTGAGAAACTCTGCTTGATAAGCATGGTTGAACGAGATATAGCGAAATTGCATATCCATCGCCGCAATCAAATCTGTGGTTCCTTCGATCAGATTGCTGAGTAGAGATTGATGATCTCGAAGTTTGATGCTTTGTTTTCCAGCAATTCGAGCCAATTGAGTGAATAATGCCACAACCAATGCCAACAATAGCCCCTCGATTAACACCAGCTTGGCGACTGGAGATAATAAAAACTTCACCTCAACATCTAAAGGAGATAGATTGGCAAACCGATTAGATTTCCAACTCGTTAACGCTTGCCAAAGATACACACTACCGGTAGAGATGCTAAAGCCCAGTCCAAATGGCAACCAGGCGGGAAGATGGTTCAGCGAACTGCCTTTTAGGGATAAACTTAAGAGGCTCAACCCTGACAGTAGCAAGACTGTAGCGATAGAAATAGGAATGCCTGAAAGATACGTCCAAGTCGGTGCTGCGCCTAACTGACCCAAATAACCTAACAAGGCAACAATACTGATGCCAATACCACCTAACGCTAAAATTCCGGCGCAAGGCTTACCAAGTTGGCCTAATGCTGATGAGGAACGTCTCCTTATTCTGAGTCCACTTAAACATAAAGTTGCTGCTCCGATCAGCGTTAAGGCAAAGGCAACGCTAGGATAAGGACGGCCGGGAAAGAGTTGATCAACGGCAATAAAAAATTGGTAAATGGGTTGGCTTAGCTCATGATTCGGGAAATCTTCAGAAGTAGCAAGAGTGTGGGTAAGATAATCCTGCATCAGCAGTTGGTCAATCCCCAGGTCAACCTTAAACAGGTACTGAAGCAGCGTCAATCCACCGATCGCCACAACCACTAGACTCAATCCTGCCGTTAGCCTCAGCCATCCTTTTAATAAAGCCAATAGTGCTAAACCATTCAGCAAAAATGCCAAAGCACTGTTGTAGCGAATGGGGAGAAAATTGGATAAAACTTCCAGGAATACCGTCAGACGAAGATGCCAGGCCGCCATAACCACTAACCCCAAGCTGACACTAATTCCACCCGCAACCCAGGTTATGAATTGGGGAAACTTAGGAATAGGAGTTTGGGCGCGTAATCTAACCATTGTCCTTCGCGCTTAGTTGCAAACTTTTATTAATCTTTGAAGCGAGTTGTAGGGGCTAATAAAGCTTGTTCTCTAACCTTATTATCACCCTTAAGGGAGATGAAAAATATTAAAATTATTCTAAGTGCATTGAAGATTTAACCCCGAAACATTCCATCCGTTTCCAGGAATAACTTGAGACGCTAGGCCAAGAGGGCTACCTAATCAATCATCTGGGAACTGCCAGCACGAAATCCGTTCTACATCAGAACTCCCGCAGCTACAACTGGCCTCAAACGAGGAGTCAACCCACTCGGCACCACAACGGCGACAGTGACAAAAAATATTATTACGATTAGCAATCTCAATCTTTTGCTGCCATTCGCGAAATTCAGAGAAGTCTTTGTCGGAGAATGGTTCTGACATATAATATCCCCTACAGTGATTGAGAACTAGTGTAACGACTGCAAGGGTTAATCTTAACCAACTATTTAGGAAATAGGAGTCAGGAGTTTAGCTTACTTACGTTTTAAAGAAACTGATTTGAGCCGCTCAAACGCGCTCATTTTGATAATGTAGGGATAGTAATTATCTTTAGCATAAGAACCCACCCATACTTGATAACGACCTGCCTGCCATTGACCTGCGATTGCAGGATTTTTGCCCTTAAAATCATCATTGCACCACGTACCCCCTGGCCCACTAACGACAAGAGTAGTATCCTGTGGGCTTTCGACTTGCAAACTCAAATAGTCAAAAAATCCTGTCAAATTAATCGTATGATCAGGTAACTTATCCACAAAACCGACACAAGGGCCGGTGGGTGTTTCTTTGCGATCGGCAACTTGATTCGCCTCAATCAAACCCCCACTAATGCCCCGAATAATCTTAGGGTCTGGTTGGAATTTGGGTTGAATTGTGACATTCTCAAAGATCATCTGAGATTGGGCAGGCTCGGCTTGAGTGAGAATATTCATTACCAAACCGGCTATCGTTCCCAACACCCAGCAAGCCGTTAGCCCAATGGCGGTTCTCCAGCGAGAAGTTCTGACGAATTTTGTGCCTGGTTGCTTCACTGGTTTGGGTATCCTAACGGCTATCAATGGCTCTAACGGTGACAGTGACGTAGATCTTAATGATAGGGTTCCAGGGAGCAGGGGTGCTGGGGTGCTGGGGTGCGGGG
>CAZPRJ010000139.1:0-4658 GCA_964588805.1 uncultured Microcoleus sp.
AATAGCTTATTTAGTTATTTGAGTATTATACAATCAAGCTGCGTAGCAGCTTATCTGCCCAATGGGGAAGTGATTGCCGTTGTTGAGGCGAAGCGACAAAGCCGCGATCCAAGGGTGGCAGAACAGCAAGTTAGGCATTATGTGACGGAGATTGAGAAGCACGAGAGTTTTCGCCCCTTTGCCTTTATGAGCAATGGGGATATGACGTTTTTCTGGGATGTGGGGAATGAAAACAAGCGGCAGGTGGCTGGGTTTTTCTCCCTGAGAGACTTACAGAATTTACTCTACATCCGCCAGAACAAAATCCCTCTGCAACAGTTGAGTGTTAATCTGGCGATCGCCAACCGCACTTACCAACAAGAGGCAATTGGGCGGGTTAGCGAACGGTTTGATGAGGGGCATCGACGGGCACTGGTGGTGATGGCGACGGGGACGGGGAAAACGCGCACGGTTATGGCGCTGATTGAAGTGTTCCTGAGAGCGAATCAAGCGCGGACGGTGCTGTTTGTCGCGGATAGGGATGCGTTGGTGAGGCAGGCGCTAGATGACAATTTTAAGGTTTATTTGCCGAACGAGCCACGCGATCGCATCCGTACCTACAACGTTGATTACAGCAAGCGGCTGTACGTGGGGACGCTGCAAACGCTGATTAAGTGTTACAAGAAGTTCACCCCTGGCTTCTTTGACTTGGTGATTTTTGATGAGTCCCATCGCTCGATTTACAACCAGTTTCGAGAGGTGGTGGAGTATTTCGGTGCGAGGATTATTGGACTGACAGCAACGCCAGCAGATTTTATTGAGCGCAATACGTTCCAGGTTTTTCGCTGTTCTGATGGCATTCCGACGTTTAATTATCCCTACCGAGATGCGGTTAATGAGGGCTATCTGGTCGATTACAGCCTTTATCAAGCACGGACTCGGTTTCAACGGGAGGGGATTCGGGGGGCAAATCTTTCAGAAGAAGACCGCAATACGTTGATTGAGCAAGGGTTAGACCCGGATGAGATTGATTATGAGGGGACGGAATTAGAGCGCACTGTTAGCAACAAAGATACGCTGCGGAAACAGTGGGAAGAGATTATGGAGGTTTGCCACAAGGATGAATCGGGGCAGTATCCTGGCAAGACGATTGTATTTGCGGTGAGTCAAGACCACGCCCTGCGGTTGGCAAGTGTGTTTGAGGAGATGTATCCCCAGTATCCTGACATGGTGCAGGTGATTACATCCCAGATGGAACGCACGGATGATTTGATTGACCGCTTCAAGAAGGAAGAGATGCCGCGCATTGCCATTTCTGTGGATTTGCTGGATACAGGGGTGGATGTGCCGGAGGTGGTGAATCTGGTGTTTATGAAGCCTGTCCACTCTCTAATTAAGATGCAGCAGATGATTGGACGGGGGACGCGCAGCCATGAAGCCTGTCGGTATTTGCATCGGCTTCCCGATGGATACAAAGAGGAGTTTCTGATTATCGACTTCTGGAGGAATAACTTTGAGCAAGACCCCAGTGAGGAGACGGTTACTCAAAATCTTCCCGTTGCAGTGAAAATTTTCAACACGCGGTTGAAGCTACTGGAACTTTATCTAAATGACCAGCAATCGGCAGATTGCCAGCAAGTTATTGCGGATTTACGGCAGCAGGTTGGGCAAATTCCTCTTGATGCATTTAGCGTCCAGCAGGTTTATTCTCAAGTGGATGATGCTTGGCAAGATAGTTTTTGGCAGGAGCTAACTCAGCATAAGATTGATTTTCTTCGCACTCAAGTTGCGCCGTTCCTGGGATATCTGGTGGGAGTGGATGTGGCGGCAGCGACGTTTACGAATAAGGTGGAACGGTTGAAGCTGGAAATTTTGACGGATGGGCCAAAACCGGAGACGTTGAAATCCATTGCGGAGGATGTGAGCCGCTTACCTAATTTTTTGTTCCGGTATTCCCAGCGTCAGAACTCAGCAAATTTTTGCTTGTCGCATCGACTGCGGACGGCAACGCCGGAGCAATTGAATCTAGTTATTGTGGACTTGGCAGCTCAGATGAAGAATCGACGCTCACGGTCACGATTTTTTGATAATAGCAAAAAATCGTTTTTAAATGAACTCAAAAATAATCTTAAAACAGGCAGTTATCTCGATATCTGCGTGGGTTACTTCAATCTGAATGGATGGTGGCTAATCGATGAATTGATAGATGGATTCGTAAACTCTCAAAACAATCGATGTCGTTTACTGATAGGGATGAAACCAACAAAAGAAGAATATAACAATAAATTCTATGAAAAATTAATTGAGGATGTATCATCCGTTCCAAAAATGAGAGTGGTGCGATTTGCCAATCAATTAAAAGTAGGAGAAATTCAGTTAAAACTTGTATCAGATGTTCACGCCAAACTTTACTTGATATATCAGAATCGATCCAAGCTACCAACTACGGCTTTTTTGGGTAGCAGTAATTTAACTTATAGTGGGCTGAACCGATCAGGAGAATTGAATGCGAGATTTGATTCACCAGAAGATTGCCAGGAACTTCAAGGGTGGTTTAATAATCAATGGGATTTTAAAGAAGCGATAGACTTCTCCCAAGAATTTGCTGAATTAATACTCAAAGATGAATCAAGATTCAGGAATAATATCATTAAAGAACTCGCACATTTCTTCATAGAATGGCAAGTTGATTATTTAGATTGTGAGGGAGAAATTTATAGGTTAGATGATTATATATCATTTAATCCTCAAGAAGGGGAGCATGAAATTGATTCAAAATTTGAACCATTTATTAAAAATCTAATTGATGAATTTGGAGCTAGATATATTTACTTGCCTTATGACAATAATCCTAACTGTGAGACGTTAATGGATATACTTAATCGTGACGAAGATTCTGATGATTACTGCGACAGATGGTTATATAAAAGTTTAGATTACTTAAAATATTTGTTTGAAAAAGATGATTAGAGATGCCAAATATGTGTTAAGGGATTGATTAATGAATAAGAAGGTTAGTGTAGATTATTCAGATGTAATCAAAATTGCTATTGCAGTAGCATTCCCTCATGGGTGGAAGAGCTTAATTCCGGGATATGATTTATATAAATATTTAGTTGAACCGTTAGCTAAAAAAGTAATTGATTCGGCAAATTTAACTTCAGGGAATGACCTAGAAAACATCAAGGAAATAATTCGAGCTGGAAAAGATAATAATGTTGATGAATTGGAAATTAAACTCAATAAGGATTTAGGTATAGATATTGGAACAGATTTAAATTCTGTTGGTATTCCTTTTGACGCCAAGTTTAAGGTTGGCTCTAAGGGTGAAACAGTAATAAATGTTAAATACAGAACCAGGGGTAGGGGGAGATAAGCGGAAATTCTGGCGAGACGTGATGGGGTTTGAGTCACCGGAGGCAATTCGAGAGGCAATTTTATCCCAAGTTTCGCTGGAGTTGCTACAGCCAGTAGGACAGAATGACTATGGCGATTGCCTTCGGCACCAGCGAAGCTGATCGCTATCAAGCTGTTATCCTGATTACAGGCTCCTCTGGTGTAGCTTGGCAAATCCGTACAGGCTGGATTGTACTATTTGACTCACATATTGCCAGGTTTGTCACCGCATTTCCGGAACGATTTGGGAGGCAGTAATGAGTAAATTTCAGTTATTTGATGCCGTCAATTTAACACAAGAAATTAGCATAACAGATGGAGGAGTTGCACCTCCGGGAACTGCCGGAGCGATTGTTGAAGTATTTAATAATGGTGAAGCCTATTTGGTTGAGTTATTTGGTGGATGGGTTAAGGCGGAAGTTGGCGGTGATTTTATCCCAGCTAACCAAGATGAACCTGACGCTTTTATGGAAACTCTTGGTGTAGAAACAGTTCATCCCCATCAGTTGCAGTTAGTTAAATCTGCTCGTGAAATTATGGGAGTTCGGGAACATTTAGCGGCTGTTCTAGATAATTTATCAGATGATTTAGTTGCCGAAGTCCGCGATTTTGCCGAATTTTTGCAGCAGAAACAGCAACAAAAGCAAGGTAGCCAGGGAATTAATTCCCTGGCTAATAGCTAAAGTCGGTTAAAACCGACTGAAGAAATTGAAAGCGACGGGTTAAATAGAATTAGATTTATGGCTCTCTGGCGATTATATTATCATTTGGTGTGGGCAACGAAAGAGCGTCAACCTTTGATTGATTCTGATAGAGAAGCTAAACTTTATCATTATCTAATGGGCAAGGCTGACTACTTGGGGTGTATTGTTCATGCTTGTGGGGGTGTAGAAGATCATATTCATCTGGTTGTTTCTATTCCTCCGAAGTTATCAATTGCTGAGTTTGTGAAAACTCTAAAAGGGAGTAGCGCCCATCATCTGAATAGCCCTTTATCTCCTGATGCTAATAAGTTTGGTTGGCAAGAAGGGTATGGTGTATTTTCTCTAGGTAGTAAGCAGTTAGAGCAAGCCGTGAATTATGCTAATCATCAAAAAATTCATCATGCACAGGGAACCGCGATCGCATCGTTGGAATATGTCACTGATTTAGATGACCCTCCCTTACGTGCATGATTCCTATTCAAGTATTGATCCGCCAGGGGTTTAAACCCCACAGCGAGTAGTTAAAGGTAGCCAGGGAATTAATTCCCTGGCTAATAGCTAAAGTCGGTTAAAACCGAC
>CAZPRJ010000139.1:4758-8472 GCA_964588805.1 uncultured Microcoleus sp.
TAAAAAAAAATGAAAGCGACGGGTGAAATAAATTGATTTATGGGTTTCTGAAGATTGTATTATCATTTAGTGTGGGCAACGAAAGAGTGTCATCCTTTGATTGATTCTGATAGCGAGTAGCTAAAGTCCTTTTAAGAGGACTGAAAACTCTAGGCAGCAAGAATTCTAGTCGGTTTAAACCGACTTAAGCTATTAGCCCGGAGTTCAAACTCCGGGCGGATTTTCGGGTTTACTTTTTCTACATGGATACGCTGTCTAAATCGTTCAATGATGAGAAAAGCTTGGACGTGCTGCTGATGAATCCCCCGTTTAAGGGGAAGATGGATGAGTCGGATATTAACCCCACGCTGCCAACCAAGTGCAAGAAGACAGAACTGCTATTTTTGCACCTGATTGAGCGGGTGTTGGATATGGGGGGACGCTGTGCGGTAATTGTGCCGGATGGGGTGCTGTTTGGTTCGAGCAAGCAACACCAGGAGATTCGCAAGAAGATTATTGAAACTCATCGCCTGGATGGGGTGGTGTCGATGCCGTCTGGGGTGTTTAAACCGTATGCGGGTGTTTCGACGGCGGTGCTGCTGTTTACTCGTGGCGGTACGACGGACAAGATTTGGTTCTATGACATGGAACACGATGGGTTTTCGCTGGATGATAAGCGGCAACCTGTGGCGGAGAATGATATCCCGGATATTCTCACCTGTTGGAAGAATCGGTTTAATCCGGATTTCAGGAGTCAAAGAGTACAACGCCTGAGTGAGTTAGAATCTGAAGTCGCACCGATGAAGGCTGAACGGTTAAAGCTACTCAAGGAAATTAATCGCCTGACGTTTGAGAATGCTGTTGCACCCGCCGATGATGAGCCAACCCGCCTCGCTTTGGAAGCAGATAGGCAACAATTAGCACAACTGCACGAGCAAATGGCACCCCTGCAAGCGGAAATCAATCAATTGAATCGCCAGTTTTGGGTGACAAAGGCGCAGGTGAAGGGGAATAAATACGACCTTTCAGCCAGTCGTTACCGTCAACTTGAGAAGGATGAGCCTTATTATGAGTCGCCACAGGTAACGATGGAGCGATTGCTGAAATTAGAGCAGGTGATGGCGGAGGAAGTGCGAGAATTGGAGAGACTATTAGAGTGAGGGACTAAAGATGAGTACAGCCACGCAAACCCTAACTCTGGAGGAGTTCTTAAAACGTCCAGAAACTAAACCCGCCTCGGAGTTTATCAACGGAGAGATTGTTCAAAAACCCATGCCACAAGGGGAGCATAGCCGATTACAGTTTAAATTTTGCGCGGTTGTTAACGAAGTTGCCGAACCTGAGAAAATTGCGATCGCCTTTCCAGAACTACGCTGTACCTTTGGAGGAGACGCAATTGTTCCAGATGTTGCGGTGTTTCGGTGGGAGAGGATTCCGGTTCGTGCTTCTGGGAGAATTGCCAATCGCTTTGAGATTCATCCTGATTGGTCAATAGAAATTTTATCCCCCGATCAGAGTCAAACGAAAGTATTGGGGAAATTGCTCCACTGCTCCCAGCATGGCACAGAGTTAGGGTGGTTAATCGATCCAGAAGAGGGGACTATTTTAGTTGTGTTCTCCGATCAACGGGTGCAATTGTTAAGGGGGAATACTCAATTGCCAATTTTGAAGGGAATTAGCTTGGAGTTGACGGTGGAACAAGTTTTTGCTTGGTTAACACTCTAAGACCCAAGATGAAATTAGAGCAGGTGATGGAGATGGAAGTACAAGAGTTGATGCAATCGTTAAATTCAGACTAATGCAATCTGATGCTTAGACAATTATCAAAGGGTAGGCTGTGGCGAGTTTAGAATACTTCACTATTGAGGAGCTTTTACAAAAAAAAGCAATTCTAGGGATGCAGGATGGTAATCATGGAGAACAACATCCACGTCAATCGGATTTTGTAAATAAGGGGACTCCTTTTTTAACGGCTAGTCATCTATTTGACAATCAGGTATTTTTAAATCTTGCTCCACGCATTAGCCCTGATAAAGCTAAAAAGCTACGGATTGGATGGATTCAGCCTAACGATGTTTTACTATCTCACAATGCAACGGTGGGACGTGTTGGTGTTGTTCCTCACTTTGAGGACAAAGCTGTCATCGGAACGTCATTAACCTATTATCGTCTAAATCCTAAATGGTTTAGCCCAGATTTTTTTGCTCTGGTTTTGAGTTCGCAAGAGTTTCAAAGCCAACTAGAGCAGGTAATGAAACAAACGACTCGAAACCAAGTTCCAATTACAAGACAAAGGGAGCTAATAGTTCCAGTTCTCCCTATCTCTGAACAAAAGCGGATTGCTGCGATCGCACAAAAAGCCGACAGACTCCGACGCACCCGACGCTACGCCCTACAACTCAGCGACACCTACTTGCGATCCGTCTTTTTGGAGATGTTCGGCGACCCTGCCACGAATCCGAAAGGGTGGAAACTTTTACCCTTTGGAGAAGTTGTCAAGAACCAGGATTCGCGACGTAAACCTATTAAAGAGTCAGAACGTGCCAAGCGCCCAGGCATCTATCCGTATTACGGTGCTATTGGCATCATTGATTATATCGATGATTTTTTGTTCGATGAAACCACTCTGCTTGTGGAAGAAGATGGCATGAATTTGGTTACAAGAGCAAAACCCATAGCTTTCCTAGCACATGGAAAATACTGGGTGAATAATCATGCTCATATAGTATCTTCAAACGGTACGGTGAATCTAAATTATCTCTGTGGATTGCTCAACATTCGGGACATTGGTGACTTTGTTACTGGAATCGACCAAATGAAATTAACCCAAGAGAACTTGGATAGAATTCCGATTCCAGTTCCTCCTCTGCTTCTCCAAGAAAAATTTGCCCAAATCGTCCATAAATTTGAACGCCTCCGCACCCAACAACGGGAAGCCGATCGCCAAGCAGAGCATTTATTTCAAACCCTGCTGCATCGTGCCTTTCGGGGTGAACTGACTCCTCAACACTCCAATGATGAGCCTGCATCCGTCTTATTAGAACAGATTGGCGCAGAACAGACACAAGCCGAAGCGGAAGCCAAAGCAGCTACTCAGGCGATGAGTGATGCTGCTGAGTATCTTGGCACGAAAGCAAAACAGCAAGATACAGAACCCATCCAGCTAACGATACCAGGAATAGAGTAGGGCGATGAGGTAGTACACGCTCTGAACTCGAAAATAGCTTCCCCTTTGGAGAAGGAACCAGCACTCAACCAGAGGCTGAAACTAGAATGATAGAAGGCAATCTTTGCTGCCTGGAGTGTCTACCACCTATTTTTCAATTGAATGGATGTAGAAACGTTATTACAACGTCTAGACATCGGAGAAGACCAAGACATTGAGTTCAAGTCTGCCGATGGAGGATTACCAAAAGATTTGTGGGAAACGGTATCCGCCTTTGCCAATACAGATGGAGGCTATATTGTCCTCGGTGTAAGTGAGAGTAAAGGCAGGCTTGTAATTTCTGGGGTACGCAACCCCAATGGCGCACAGAAAAACTTCTGGAATATTCATAACAATCCACAAAAGCTCAATGTCCCAATTTGTTCTAACTCTGATGTGCAAGTTTTAAAGGTTGATGGACACAGCCTAATCACTATTTGGGTACCCAGAGCCGCACGTAGCCAGCGACCTGTGTATAAGCTGCTACGCAGCTAAATTTAATAAACAGCATTACCCTTGTTTTTAATTTT
>CAZPRJ010000140.1:0-4941 GCA_964588805.1 uncultured Microcoleus sp.
AGGGAGAGGGATTTAGGGTGAGGGCTAACAAAGGTGACATGCTCCCCAGGAGGACTAACCCATGCCCATCTCTAATCCTGGCAGTAACTCCCGAATCTTCAGACACAATCAGCGATTACCCCAGTCGCGGTAGCGCCAGCGATCGCTCGCTGCCCATGCACAATCAAAAGAAGGGAAAATCTGGATTGAGCGAGACTTTACAGAAACAGGAGTAGCTAATGAGTTAGCAGAATTGGGAGTACCGAAAACAGATATTGTTTTAGCTTTTCGCTCTCCTTTCATGCGTCAGTTTACGGGTTTTGCTGTTACTTAAATGGACGAAAATGAAGTCTACAGAAATTTTTCTGTTCCTACCAATTCGGCTAAATCGGATTAATAAAAAACAGCCGTGAAATCCTAGAAGCAAATCACAGTTATTAGGGTGGGTTAATCCCCACCCTTTCTTTTATTCCCCTTATTGGAAAAGGCTATTTCCAACCCCTTGCTACAGTAAGCCATGTACCCAACAAATCAATTAAGCCTTATGATTTTGATAAATTTCATCGTTTTAAGTTTTTATATTGTCTTCCTGCTTCAAATACTTTTTCCCAGCCAAAAGGAAGAAAAGAAAACTCCAGAGCAAGAACTAGGAGAAGCTATTACCAAATATTTAAACTCTAAAAATCCTCCCAATGATTAGATTTCTGGTGGGAATTATGCACCAAGAAACCTTTTTAATCCATCAATCCAAGATAGAAAAAGCGATTGAACTGCTTCCTCAGTATTCCGCTACATACTTAGGGAATAGCACTTCGCTTACTCAGGTCAGACTCTTCAAATTTCCCAGTAAAGAAGTGTCAGAACTTTTCGCCATAAAACTTCTAGCACTCGGAATCATTAGCATCGGGCAATACAATAGTAAAATGCATTAATTACAAGACGCTAACCTTATAAGAAGGGAACAGGGGACGCAGGTACAAAGCTGCAACAGGGTGTAGGGGGTAGGGTGTGGGGTGTGGGGGAAAAAGAGGATGGGGATTGTAACCCCAATATGCACTTTTAACTCACAACTTACCGACTCTCAAGTTAAATATTCTTTCCCGAAACCTGCAACCCTACACCCCACACCCCACACCCTGTTGAAAATAGGAGTGTTTGCCATGACAAATAAGCCCACATCTTACGAGCAATTCACCCTGCCAATAGTACAGGAAATGTTCGACTTAGTATTAAATGAGCGAACGAATTGGACAGCAAATATAGAACCCGTTGAACCCAGCCCTCGGTTACTTCAAGACTTAGAAGATAATGTACTCCTAGCCTTAGCAACCAATACAGAAAAAGCTAGGTCAGAACTGATTATCACTCCCATTCTTAACGAGTTGCGTCGGAGAAAGAATGTAGTTGTGTTTTCAGGTAAAACATTCAACGTCAACGAAGAACTGGGATTGAAGGGACGGTGCGATTTTATTGTCACTGCCTCAGATGAATTCTATTACATCAAAGCTCCCGTTCTGACTATTGTCGAAGCCAAGAATGAGAGTATTGTTTCCGGGCTAGGGCAATGTCTGGCCACAATGGTTGCCGCACAGATATTCAACCAGGGTGAAGTGGTGTATGGTGCAGTGACAACGGGCGATCGCTGGAAATTCTTGCAGATCAATGGCAAAGCGGTCAATATTTCTCCGGTTGAATATAGCTTGGAAAGTTTAGGCAAAATCTTGGCAGTGCTGGAGGAAGCAACGTGAAAATCTTTCATCCCAGAAATCAATCATACAACTAGGGTGGGTAATCCCCACCCTTTCTCTTTATCCGGTCGCGCCCAGGATACCCCATCCTCGGTATCTTCTTTGGGGAGGAATGGGCGCTTTGGGTGTGGGGTGTGGGGTGTGGTGAAAGTAAATTGGCTCTTGGGCTAAACTTTCTTCTTCCCCTACACCCGACACCCTACCCCCTACACCCCACACCCTACACCCCACACCCGACACCCTACCCCCTACACCCTGTTGAATAGCGCCACATTCGTCTCTAACAACCATTAAAGAAAACCCCTTTTCCACCCCTAAGTTTTAATACAAACAACGAAAAAGAAAAGGATTCCAAACATCTATGGGAACCAATCGTCGAGTACTCATTCTTGCCGATAGCGACAATACCTTCTTAGCTGCACAAAGCTTTAACCGTAAATTGGACTGGCAGAAACTTCGTGATTACCTCGCCGACCCCAGAGAAGGTCGAGAACTGATTGAAATGGTGATTTACGTCGGATTACCGCCAGCCCGAGAACGATTTGAAGAACAACGAAAAACCAAAGAAAAATTTATCTATTGGGCAAAAAGCAACGGGTTTTTAGTCGTGCAAAAAGAAGGCAAAACCAAAGGCGATGACTACGAAACCAACATTGATATTGTCATGGCCATGGATGCCATTGAACTCGCCTTAGAAGTTCGTCCCGATATCGTTGTCTTAGTCACCGGAGACTCCGATTTTGCCTATCTTGCTGAAAAACTCAGGAGGCGGGGAATGCGTGTCGAAGTCGCTTCTGTCGAACAATCCCTCGGAAACGACCTCAAAGTTGCCGCTAGTAGCATTGTCGATTTAATTGGAGTTTTTGATAGCTTTGAACAGCAAAATGTCCAGCAAACCTTTCACCGAATTGGTCACGCTAATGTCTTTAATTAAACAGGAGCCAAGAACCTTGTCATCTTTACAAGCCCTGAACATTTTATCGCGTTATCTTCCCGCCCATCGTCCTATTTTTTCTCAACTAACCTCAATTCATCCCCGGAAAATTATGCAGACATTCAATGGTAAATTAATCGCCGAAGAAATATCCGAGTTCGATAAACTCCAACAAAAAATAGAACATCTCACTCAACAATTTGAACAATTGGAACTACAGATGAAAACGACGACTGAAAAAGCCCAAACAGACTCTTCCCAGCAGATGGTTTCCCTTCAAAAATCGTTGCAAAAGCTAGAACGAATTTATAGCTGTCTGCTCTCTACAACGGTTGTGACAGCGATTGGTTTATCAAGTTACTTGGTTTGGCTGGGGTTTAACCCAACTACAACCCAAACGAAACTCGCCGATCAAAGTGTGGCGATATCATCATTGAAAACAGGTGTAAGCCGTTAGTCAGCAACATTTTTTAAATTCACAATTCAAAATCTAAAAACAAGAATAATAATTTTGAATTGTGAATTGTTTTAACTTGAATGCCACTGAAATAACATAGGTTTGTAGTTGGCACTAAAGTGCCAGAAGCGCTCTGAAGCGCTTACTACGAACGCTTAAGTTAGTGTCATTCGTTTTAACCCCCTCAAAGAGAGAGCAATGAGAGCATTTTTCCAGCGTATCCCCAAGTGGCGATTGCCTCAATCTCTTCCAGACAACGAACCGCAACCTGTTAACGTCCAACCTTTTAAACCGATTCAATCAACCCCGATTAAGGAGCCGACAATGAGAGCAATTGTCAACGGCAAATTAGTGAGCTTACCCAATGGTGCAACCGTTGAAGAATTGAGAGCAAAGCTGCCAGAAATTGGTAACGATGATGTCATGGAAGAAGGGTTTGGTGGGACTAAACCCCTAAAAGAAAATGAATCCCTTAAAGAAGGGTCAAAAGTTTGGACAGTTCCCAAAATTGTGAAAGGGTAAAAGCAATCATGACACTAACTATTAATCGCGGTAAAACGGATTTTAAACCCAGTACGAGACTCCTTAACGAACTCAAACTCTTAGAAAAAGTAGCCAAAACTGTACTCGTTGGCAATAAAACGGTGGGGGACATTCAATATACCGCCGTACTGGTTAAAGGAATGCCCTTGTCTTCTAAAAAATTCACCGTTTCTAATACCGATGTCTTATTCCTACTCCCTCCTGATTATCCGCGCCTCCCTCCAATTGGCTGCTATCTTAATTACCCTTGGAATACTGTAGGACAAGGCGACCATCACTTCACCCACCAGAGTTATTATGGTGCACCTTTTTTAAGTGACGAAGGTTGGTATTGGTACTGCGTTGGACTAGGAGGTGGATTTAATCGAGATAGATGGCTAAATGCTTGGCGACCGAATAACAAACCGGAACAAGGACATAATCTTGCAACTTTATTTGTCACCGCACGCCATGCGATTAATACAGATGATTAACAGGAGTCAGGAGTCAGAATACAGAAGTCAGAAGGGGATTATTGCTTCCCTCTCCTGAATTATTAAGTAAGCTACAAAACCCGCCCGGAAATTAATTTCCGGGCTAATAGCAAAAGTCCACTAAAGTGGACTGAATTTATCCCAAAACTAAGCATATTTTAGTCCTCTTCAGAGGACTTGAGCTATGAGCCAAGGAATTAATTCCTTGGCAGGTGAGGGAATAGATGCAAGATGTGGGCTTCACCCAACTCCTAACTCCTGACTCCCTAAAACACACTTTATTACCCAAAAAATCATGAATAAATCGAAAAAATCTCCTCAAATTTCTTTGCATATTCCCCCCCAAATGTGGCATCAATTTCACCGTGCTATGCTGGATGCTCGCACAACCAATGAAGAAGTAATTGGCTTTTTATTCTGCAAACGCCATCAGGTATCCAAACAAAAAGTAAGATATCTGCCTCAATCTTGGGTGGTGCCTTCTCCCGATTGTTACGAACGTCAATCGGCAAATGGATTGGTGATGAAACAGCAATTTCACCAGTACTTACTCCAGACATTTTTAGAAAAAGAAAAACTCGATGTGGTTCACATTCATACTCATGCTGAACGCGGCCAGCCCGAATTCTCTGGTGTCGATGACCGTTATGAATCAGAATACGCTCGATTTCTCGCCTCTAATTTCAAAAAAAAGCCCCGTTTAATCTCTGGGGTGTTTGATGAAACTCTGCAACATTCTCAATTCCGGATTTGGGACCCAAAAGGAAAATCTACGATGAGCGTTAACTACTCCCCAACTTGGTTTGA
>CAZPRJ010000140.1:4951-7926 GCA_964588805.1 uncultured Microcoleus sp.
CCAAAGCCAACTCTAGCAACGAGACAAACTTGATGTTTGCCCGGCAACAAGCCTTTGGTGAAGGGGTGCAAACCCAGCTTGGTGAACTCACCGTTGCTTTAATTGGCTGTGGGGGCATTGGGGCAATTTTTGCGGAATTGCTGGGGCGTTTGGGAGTGAAAAAATGGATATTAATCGATCGCGATCGCGTAGAATCAGTTAACCTCAATCGTCTACCTGCTGCCACTCAAGATATGGCAACTCAGCAGTGGTATAAAGTCCACTATGTCAAGCACCTGATTAAACGCATCTACGCCACGGGTTCTTGTGTGAAAGCTATTCCCGCATCCATTACCGATGAAGCGGCAAAACAGGAAGTCGCGGCGGCTGATTTGATTGTTGTTGCCACGGATAATCATTCCTCTCGACAAGTCGCCCAAGAGTTAGCCCTAGCCTATATGCGTCCTTTGGTTTGTCTGGGGACTCACATTGATATGAAACCTGATAATACACCACGGATGTATTGTCGCGTTACCGTGCCCCCACTTGGGGGTGGGTGGTGTCTGATGTGTGGCAATATCATTAACTTGCATCGCGCTGCCTTAGAGTCTGCCGCCGACGAAATTAATCACTTAGCTGCCCGTGTTGGTTATGTAGAAGGCATCAGCGACCCAGCCGTATTCTGGTTGAATAGTCTATGTGCGAGTACGGGAGTGGGCATTATCCACAGTATGCTCAGTGGCTTTCTGGATGTGGATCAGGGTCTTGACTGGATTTACGAGTTTCCTAGCTCAAATTGGCTCAAGGCTAATACTGACTATTTAGGCACTTGTGGTTGTTATTTTTGTGGGAGTTGAGTTGAACAGGGTGTGGGGTGTGGGGTGTGGGGTGTGGGGTGTGGGGAAAGAAAATACACTACTCCCTGTTCCCTGTTCCCCGTTCCCCTTAGTTAGAAACAACAGAACTATCCATAAGAAACTCACTCCTTACCACCGTTGTCACCAATTTTGCCTACTTATCGATCTGATTCCGAAAGAAAGCCCCCTTTCCATCCAAAGTCAATAATAACTTTAGTGATAAATCACGAATTTCTCTATTCCTACCAATTGGGGCTAATCGGTAAGGTTAGAAACACCAGTACATTTGGTCGTTCAACACATTTGGTACAAAAGGTTATGGAAATGAATTATCCAAAAGGAATGCAGAATCTAATAAGTATTTTAGAAGGGGTTGCTCAAAATATGACTGATAAAACAGTGGAAGCAAATTTAAAACGCTTAAAGCCTCCATATAGTACACGAAAAGATTTAGTTGAAGCCCGTGAATTAGATAACATTGTCAGAAGTGACAGAATAGACAAACATATAAAATATGCTGTTGTGCAAGCTGTACTTAGTGGAAAAAGTCTTAATGAAACAAAACAGCTATATCAAGAGGAATTAAATACCAGAATAGATTTATAGAGTGAAATGCCCTGATTGCAACCATAACAGATCATCATTAAGCTGTTCGTCATTTAAACCCTATTGTCAAGAATTGCGGAATCCTTGTAGTGCGACCATCTTGGTCGCTACTGATACCCAATTTAAATGCGTGACAGCTTAACACCCTACTGATTGGGTTAAATCAGATTAGTCAAAAACCCAGAACCATCAATCATCTACAACCAACAATGAGAAATTCACTCCTTGCCACCGTTGGCACCAGCCTCTTTGAAGGCAACCTCAAGCGTCTTGGTGAAACGACAGCCAACAAACCGGAAAACTGGGCAGACTTGAAAGATGCCTACCAAACTCAAAACTGGTCACGTTTAGCTAAGGAACTGCTCAAAATTGACCCCACTGCCCGTACCTGCGGTGCAGAAATCAATACCGTTGAAGAAATCCGTAAAAAAAGCTGGCTATCTCTAGAAAACCTGATTTTTCTCGTCTCTGATACCCCCAACGGCAAAGCCACCGGCCAAGTATTGTGTGATTACTTCCAGCAGCGAAACGACTTGGGACTACGCACGGTAGAGTACGCCGTTATTGACGAACTGCAAGACGAACGTCCTCAAGATTTCAAAACTCACGGACTGAGAAACCTCGTCCGCACAATTGGGGAATACGTCCAGCGATTCGGGGGAAATAGCTCCGTTACCATTGATGCAACGGGTGGTTACAAAGCCCAAATTGCGATCGCGTTACTGATGGGACAAGCCTTAGATATTCCGGTTTTTTATAAGCACGAACGTTTCAGCGAAATCATCGACTTCCCCCCACTCCCCATCTCCTTCGACTACGACATCCTCGCCCAAAACGCTGACTTACTCACAGACTTTGAACGAGGGAAAGCCTTCTCTAGCAGCGAACTCGGTGGTATTGATGACAAACTGCGTTCCTTACTCACAGAAATTGTTGTAGGCAACGAATCTCTCTACGAACTCAGCCCGATTGGACAGATTTACCTCACGGGTTTTCGCTACCGCAACCCCAAACCCATTGCCCTCGTTCCAGCTACCAACCGCAAACCACCAACGTTTGGCAATGATCATCACTATCCCACTAGCTGCAAGGATTTTGTGAACAAGGTATGGCAGGAAAATAACTGGATAAAAACAGCCAATTCTCTACCTTACGGTGGACAAAAAGGGATTAAGGGAATTGGCTTTTTTGTGAGGGAAGAGGAGAACGGTTTCAAATTAGTGGGAACGTACCAAGATAAAGATAAATATGGTGCTATGTTCCACTTTCGCTTAACCGATGAATCCCTCAAAGCCCTAGCTTGGGCAGCCGATTATCTCAATCAGAAATATAAGCCTTAACAGGAGCAACCCTCAAGGAGAAGAATCCTGTGGTCAAAGTCATCACCATCAACATTCTGTTTGAAAGGGAATCATGGACACAGCGACGCGAACTTTTGGTAGAAGGTTTGGCAGCCCAACAGGCAGATTTAATTGGACTAAGCTGCTACGCAGCTTGATTGTATAATACTCAAATAACTAAATAAGCTATTAC
>CAZPRJ010000141.1:0-7747 GCA_964588805.1 uncultured Microcoleus sp.
CCTTTTTAAGGGGGATTTAGGGGGATCTAAATCTAGCAGCAAAGGTAAGATGCCCATCCCACCCAATCTTTTGTAGTAACAAGTACTTGTAGTCATGCTTAATGTGCATTTGTAAATTGCATTAAATGCATAAAGCCCCAAAAACTATGTCTAAAGACATAGGCATAGCTTTTACCATTTATTCCAAGCTAGACAATGCCACAGGCCGTAACCCAGTAGAAAACATGACTAGCAACTGTAAAAATTCCCAATTCTCATTGACCGATAAATCTCAAATCTCTCAATTCTCTGACAGCTTTGATTTTGAACGCTGGGTACGCCAAGTCAGACCCCGAATGCTAGCCGCTCTACAAAAAAGAGCAGCCAATTCGCCCAGAAAAGGAGAGCGTTCCACAAAAGCCTGAGCATCCTATTTTTTTCGCCATTTTTGCATTCAAAATTCAGGGTGCTTCCTATTTCGGAGGTTTCCTCCAAAACACAACACTTCAAAATTCACAATGAAGAAAAAATAAAATTTTGACTTGCAGGAAAGCAGCTTACCCCCCACTAGATCTAATCTGAAAATAAGGCAGATGGCAGACGGCAGACGGCAGAAGGAGTAAGAAAAATTTGGTTCTTTCATTGTGAGCGTTCCATGAAGGATGAAAGTAGACGTTCAAGACAGTCATCTACGCGCTTAATAGACCTCTTGCATAAATCCTGGAATGCCCCCTCGCATCCCCCAAGTTTGGGGGGCTGGGGGGCGAAAATCGAATGAGAGCAAGAAGTCTAATGTTAAGAGCCTACAACCCTCTTCCCTTCTGACTTCTGCCTTCTGACTTCTGCCTTCTGCTTGTTCAAGGGACACGACGACGGTCTAAAAAGGCCAGTACTTCATGGGGATGAAAGTAGATTTGAGGAATATCCTTCACAATCAGTAACCATCTATCTTCAACTAACTCTAGCTTCCATTTTTCTTTCGGCTGCTGAGGAAGAATTATCCAAACATCCGGAGCTGTCTGTTGACAAATAAATCCCCATTTTTTGGCTTGATTTATTACTGTCTCTCTCATAATTGGGGCAAGTTTAGGGCGCATTCAGTCGCTTTTTAATGATTCCTTAACCAAAAAAATTAAAGACTGAAGTCTAAAAAACCTGAAACATCATCCCATAAAACCTCTCTTTTTTCTGCGATTTTTAACAGTTACTCACTTCCATTGATTTGATATAAGTTATTGCGCCTACAACTTACATTGAGGCAATTACCACAAGGCGTAAGCTAATCGTCATTTAAGTTGCATTATCGAGAAGGCAATGCAGAGGGCTCCAGGGCAGAAGGAATAAGAGTTTTTACATTACCAAGCTATGCAATTTAGATGCGTCTAAGCTTACTACTATTAAATTTCCTGTTGTGATTTAAAGGGCTGAATATGCCTTAAGCCAATCGGTATAAAACATTGCATTACTTGGACGGGCATTCTATTGTGCCCATCCATCAGAAAAAAGCTTAAAGCCTCACTCACCAATTAAATGCACAACCGCTTACCCTAAACGGCTTGCCAAATTTTAATAGTTTTATCCTCACTTCCACTCACCAATGTATGTCCATCGGGACTGACAGCAAGGGAATAAACCCACTTTTTGTGTTCAGTCAGAGTTCTTAGTAATCTGCCTGTGTCCAAGTGCCATAACTTGATGGTGTTATCCCGGCTGCCACTGATTAAAGTTTGTCCATCCGGGCTGATCGCGAGGGACAAAACCCAATCGGTATGCCCGACGAGGGTACGAATTAATGTGCCTGTTTCTAGGTGCCATAGTTTGATTGTGCTGTCGTCGCTACCACTGGCAAGAAACTGCCCATCAGCACTGATGGCCACGGTTCTCACCCAGTCCGAATGCCCTGCTAATGTCCGTAAGGGCAACTCTTGCAGTCGTTTTCCGGTTTCTAAATTCCAAACCTTAATCGTTTTGTCACCACCACTACTGACGAGAGTTTGCCCATCAGGACTAATGGCTAAGGAATAAACCCATTTTTTATGTCCGGCCAGGGTTTGTATCGGTTTACCGGTCTTCAAATCCCAAACTTTGATTTTATAACCCCCGCTAATCAAGGTTTGTCCATCGGGACTGATGACGAGGGAATAAATCCATTTATTATGACCGGTGAGAGTCCGCAACAATTCACCTGTACCGAGATGCCAAAGATTGATACAACTGCGATCGCTCGTTCGATGGCTACTTGCCAACGTCTGCCCATCTGGACTCAGAGCAATGGTTAACACTCTGCCCGATTCTTTCATTAAACTATGCAGGAGTTCACCGGTTCTCAAATTCCAGAGTTTGATGGTATTATCATCACCTCCACTTGCCAAAGTCTCTCCATCAAAACTCACGGCAATAGAGGCAGCTTTTCCCGAATATCCCGGTAATGTATGAGTGGGATAAATTTGCTCCAGTAAGGGTTTAGGTTTCAATTTCCCACTGTGATTTTCGGACTTAGGGAGTTGAATAATACTCGATGAATTGACAACTTTAACAATCGATTGGGAATGAGGCTGTTGTGCTGGAATAGTCTGGGGTCGTGCTAAATCTTCAATACTTTCTAAAAGACGATTCACTTGGCTAATTGCATCTTCATCCCCAACAGTGGTAAAATATTGTTTGAGAGATTCTAAGTAATTTCGGTCTTCTCTCATCAAAACCGTTTGCATGGCTTCTAAAAGATTCGCCCCTGCATCTAAGTGAATTTGCCGTTGTTTTAGCCAAACGGTCAGTGAGTAATCGAGCTGTTCTTTTGCCCAAGATTTATCCGACAAACAAGCCAAACTTTGAGCTAATTTCAACGCTAATTCAGGAATCCATAGCGGGCGCTCGTATTCTAAGGCTTGGAAAATATCTTGATAACCTAAAATAGTGGTTCGGACTACGGCTTGCACCAATTGCGGGTTAGAAGCATTATCAAGTAAACGCGGTAACAATTCCGGCAAGCGAGGCGATACATCATATTGAATCAAGTGATGGGCATCAGCTACCCAACCAGCTACCAAACAATGGCAGGTAATTAGAAGTTGAGATAGTGCCTCAAAATCTTTGTTGTTCACTCGATAATGCAGTGCTAATTCACTGGTATCGATGCCATGTTCTCGCCATTTTTCTTCCTTGTCTAATACTTCTAAGTTGAAACAATTGTCTTCACCTAGAGTTTTAATCGTCTCTAAGTTTTCTCCAATTTCTAAGAGCTTATTAACCGTTTTTCGCCACTTTAAAGCACGTTGTTTCACGCAGTTGTAAAGGAAATCTCGGTAATTTAAATGAGAGAAAATAGTTTGATAACAATAATTTTTTTGTCCCAAGCCCCAGTAAGCAATGCGGAATGTGAGATAATCTCCGACTAATTCAGTTTCCAGAATTAATGTGGGTTCAGATTTTAGCCGCTCAAACAGAGCCTTAATACTAGCTTCTCGATGAAAGTTGTGATTATCCCAAGCTCCGGCTAAAAATTCTGTCGGCCGTTCTTGACGGCTGAGGGGATAATTTTGGCTCAAAAATTCCCCCACACTTTGGGCTAAATTTCGCTCAATTTCTGGTAGCGCTGAAGTGACTTCATTTAATCGTGCGGACTGGATTTGAGGCGGTGAGAGAAAAATCCGCAAAGGAATGCGCTGCTCATGATGATGAGAGCTTAATAGTTGAGATGGGAATAGTCTTAACGGCCAGTTATCCAGAATTTTGTGAGATTCGGGTAACTGGAGAGCGGTTTCTCGTTCGTAGGTGGCTAAACTTAATTGTGTCTCCCGGTTGTAAGCGGCTAGTTGTTGCTGTAACGATTTTTCTTGAGCAAAACGCCTCATCTGAAAATCTCGTGTCTCTGATGAATTGGCTTCGCTACTTGGGGAATTACGTTTTGGGGCCTGTTGTTGCTTGAGGTGCAGCAGGCGTTCTTCTTGTATAGCCGTAAAAATTTTAGCGATCGCGGGTAATCCTTGAAGGAGTAACTGTAGCCCTAGCTCCAGCTCCATAAATGCCTCTTTAATGGGTGAACAATCTAAACAACTGAGTTTAAATACTATGAAATATAGCTATCTTCGTGCACCCCGTCCAAATCATAGCCTTCTGGAGGGTCAGTTCTGGTTAAGGTTCAGTTAAGTAGAGCCGTTCCAACCCAGCGATAGCTTTTACTGACACTCCAAAGGGAGGAAGAGTTCCTCGGGGGAAAATTACTGCTTTAGTCCTCAATAGAGTGATATCTCTTCAGTAAATAGTCTGGCCTAATTGCCGTGATTAAATAGCCCACAGCTACTAGACTGACAGTACTCAGGATAACTAAAAGCGCAATAGGCAAATAAAAAAGATGACGGGGTTCATACGCTAACATTTTGGCCATGCGATCGCGGAAAATGTGTAATTTACCCTTCACTCCAGCCATTGAATGTTGATAGCTGCTTGGATTCGTATTGCCTTGAGCCAAGAGATTATTTTGCCAGTAATAATCGTGACCAATTAGTAAAAACCGCCAGAACCAATGGGATAATCCAAAGGGGGGTGAATGGGTAGCTCTCGCTTGTGGCTGTCTCCAGATAGTGTAACCTTGCTGAGTGAGTTGGTAAGCATGAATCGCGCAGTTGCCTCGATATAAAGGCAAGTCGATGGGAATAGGATGTTCTAGTAAAAATTTCCGCCTAAACGCTACATTATTCAGGAAATATTGAGAGGTTGGGGTGAGTGTTGTCTGTCCCGAAAAAGGTGGGAAAATGTATGCCAACACCATCGCCGTTCCATACACTCCTAAACCCCGTGTCATAGTTTCCCCCGCTACAATTTGCACCTCTGCTTGCTGTAGGAAGGGAGTAAGGATGTTCTCTAACCAATCGGTTTCATAGCTACAATCAGAATCAAAGTAAACCACAATATCCCCGGTAGAGAGTTCGGCACCGAGCATCTTGGCTTTGTAATAACTCGTTGCTAAAGGGGCGTGATGCACTTTAATCCAAGGATATTTTGCACACAGTTGCTCGAGCAGATCAGCAGGAGTATCCCCGCTATCAATCAACCAAATTTCATTGGCCTGGGTGGGTGGTATTTCTTGCTGTGCCAGGGAGGCTAAAGACTTAGACAAACCATTGAGGTCAGCATTCGCTAAGTTTTCTGTCTCTAATACGATGGAAAAACTAGGGAATCTCTTGTCTTGTTGTGTCTGTTGTTCCATTGCTGACTCCTTTACGTAATCAGTAATCCATTATTCAAGGTCGATGCTTATTGTCCATAACTCGTTGAGCATCGATAATTGTTCTTTATTACAAACTTCATCGTTTCATGAACTTACTTTACTTTCTCCTGCGCTCATCCTGGAGAATGGTGGCGATCGCAATCGTGACAGGGTTATTGAGTGGGGGTAGCAGTGCAGGTTTGATTGCTCTAACGAGTTATGCCGTTGGCAACAGCACAGCGCGTAACGCCACATGGATAGCTTGGGGTTTTGCAGGGTTAGCATTGGTGGCCTTAGCTACGAGTATCGTAGCGAGGGTGCTGCTGATTCGTCTGTCTCAAAATGCCATCTTCCAACTTCAGATGCGTCTGAGTCGCCAAATTCTCGCCACTGAGTTAAGCCATTTGGAACGATTGGGGTTTCCCCGACTGTTGGCAACTCTGACTGAAGACGTGCAAGCGATTTCTAATGCAGTGTATAGTATTCCCTTTTTATGTATTAACATTGCCGTTGTTGCTGGAGCCTTGCTGTATATTACTTGGCTCTCTTGGAAAGTTTTTCTGATCGTGATGATTTTATCAGCGATCGCCCTGAGTAGTTGCCAAATTCTCCTCAAGCGGGGACGACAGTTTTTAGCCCGTGCTCGCGAAGAACAAGACCAACTCTTCAGTCATTTCCGCACTATTACTATCGGCGTCAAAGAACTCAAACTAAATTATCAACGCCGTCAAGACTTCTTGAACGAAGACTTGCAAACCACTGCGGCAAACTTCCGCCGTCATAATACTCAAGGTTTGACATTGTTTGCTACTACTGATAGCTGGGGGAAGCTCATCTTTTTCTTTGCGATTGGTTTAGTGCTGTTTGTATTACCTCATCTCCTAGAAATTGAACTTCAAACCTTAGCCGGTTATGTTTTAACCTTCACCTATTTAATTGGCCCTTTAGATAATATTGTGAATAAGCTGCCTATCATGAGTAAAGCCAATGTTGCTTTACAAAAGATTGAAGCACTCGGTTTTTCTCTTAATAATCGGGCTGAAACAACGAATAGTCCCCCTCCAATTTCAACCCAATGGCAGTATTTAGAGCTTAAAGCGGCAACGCTGACTTATCCGGGAGAGCAAGAAGATATTAACTTTACCATTGGCCCGATTGACTTAGTTTTAAAACCAGGAGAGCTAGTATTTATTATAGGAGGTAATGGGAGTGGGAAATCATCTCTAGTTAAGTTAATCACTGGGCTTTATATGCCAGAGTCCGGAGAAATATATTTTAATAAAAACCTCATTAATCAACACAAACAAGAGTGGTATCGTCAGCATTTTTCTGTAGTTTTCTCCGATTTTTATCTGTTTGAACGGCTGCTAGGCTTTAATCAAACTAATTTAGATACCCAAGCTCAAGAGTATCTCAAGCAACTTCAACTCGATCGCAAAGTTAAAGTTGAGCAGGGGAAACTTTCAACCACAGCGCTTTCCCAGGGACAACGGAAACGATTGACGTTACTCACTGCTTATTTAGAAGACCGACCGATTTATGTATTTGATGAGTGGGCATCTGACCAAGACCCAGTATTCAAAGAAATTTTCTATACGCAGTTTCTTCCTCAGTTAAGAGACAAGGGTAAAACTGTATTGGTTATTAGCCACGATGACCATTATTTCCACATAGCTGATCGTATTGTTAAGCTCAATTACGGCACGGTGGAATATGATCGGCCAGTCAGTCGTTGATGGGGCTATGGGTAGGTAAGGGTATTTTTCTGAAGGGTTCTGACTCATCGTTGCAATGACTACGATAATAGGAGTACTTGTACTCTAAAGAGGTGTCTATGACTCCAGCTATCTCTGAACAAGTCCGTTGGACAATCAGTGATTTAGAAGGTTTCCCCGATAACGGCAATCGGTATGAGATTATTGATGGAGAGCTATTTGTGACCCCTGCTCCTCATTGGAATCATCAAGATATTGCAGGTACGATTTATGCAGAATCGTCTAAAAAATGAAAAACTAAGCTAATTACAAGAAACAGTCAAAAACATCACTTCCTATTATTAATAGTCAATATCCTCGAATATTATCCTAACTCACTCACTAAGCTACCCCATACCCCGTATACGGACGCTTATACGGCGGATGCAACCCTAGAACAATATCCTCCTTCGGTACTCCCATCTCGACTAATTCCTGTGCAATATCCACCTCTGTCATATTGCGCTGAATCCAAATCTTGCCATCCTTGATGTCCAAATGAATAAAACAGTTGTAGACCCGCTTAAGTCCTTCCCAGCCTATATCCAGCAACTGATAGTGGTCATGTTCGGCATCAAAAATAAGCTGCCACTCAACATCTGGATTACCCGCTTCTAGGGCCGCCTCTTCGGTTAGCAACTTACGAATACATTGGCGGTAGTGTTCTAGTCTTTCCATGCAATAACCACCTCCTTTTCCGAATCAGAGTCAATCACTAAGGGGTTATCTTGACAAGAGCCAAACGTTTCCTCTAGTGCGATCGCTTGGGAGCATGTCACCTTTGTTAGCCCTCACCCTAAATCCCTCT
>CAZPRJ010000142.1:0-6610 GCA_964588805.1 uncultured Microcoleus sp.
CCTGACTCCTGACTCCTGACTCCCTGACTTTCGACTTTTGCCCCCTTCTCGGTCACGCCTCTGGTAGTCTTTAAACAGTCAAAAACAGTCGAGATACTCCAAAGCCGTGACTAATCCTCGTGTACTCTGCCTGGGTGAAATTTTATTTGACTTGCTCGCTGATCAGTTGGGGCGATCGCTCGAACAAGTCGAATCCTGGACACCTTATCCGGGAGGTGCTCCTGCTAATGTTGCCTGTTCGTTGGTGAAACTCGGTACTCCTGCTGGTTTTATAGGCTGTGTCGGACAAGATGAAGCGGGAGAGATTTTAGTGAACCTGTTGCAAGATATTGGGGTGGATAGCACAGGCATTCAGCGCCATGCCACTGCACCCACGCGAAAAGTCTATGTAGTGCGTTCTGAGAATGGAGAGCGGGAATTTGCAGGTTTTGGCGAACTGGATACTTCCCAATTTGCCGACGCTTTCCTTGATGCCTCAATATTACCGGACTCTTTATTTGAAAATGCGGAATTTTTAGTGTTAGGGACGCTGGAGTTGGCTTATCCCCAAACTCGCGAAGCCATCTATAAAGCCTTGCAACTGGCGGAACAGTATGATGTCAAAGTATTGGTTGATATCAACTGGCGTCCGATGTTCTGGCCTGATCCCAGTGAAGCTAAACCATTGATTCAGAATATTTTGAAGAAAGTTGATTTCCTTAAGATTACCAAGGAAGAAGGGGAGTTATTCTTTGATACCCATGATGCAGGGGCGATCGCTCATCGTCTGGATTCGGTAGAAGGCGTCTTAGTCACGGATGGAGACAAAGGCTGTGCCTACTGCTTAAGTGATTATGAAGATAAGTTCCCAGCTTTTTCGATGGAGGTAAAAGATACAACAGGGGCAGGTGATAGCTTCGTTGCTGGTTTTGTACATCAGGTGTGCCAGCACGGGTTGAATAAGTGCTTTGCTGATGCAGAGTCAGCACAAAATGTTGTCAAGTATGCCAGTGCTGTCGGAGCATTAACAACCTTGAAACCGGGTGCGATCGCCGCTCAACCCACTGCCGAAGAAGTGGAAGTGTTTCTCCAACAAAAAGATTAGGAGTCTTGTGAACAACTACTTAGTAGGAATGACGCTAATTTAAGTGAAAAATAGTCGCCTGAAGAAAAACCCTAATTGGGGTCTGATGAATGGTGTACTAAAGCGCGTACCACTCATGAGTCTCTAGTACTGTATCGGCTGGTATGTCTGGGTGGTAACGCGCCAAAAAATAGGTAATCCCCAACAATCGCCACGCCACAATTGTGGAGGATTCAATAGAACTGTGCAATAAAAGCCAAGCAACTTAAGAGCTTCGTGCTTTTTAAGGAGGACGGGAGGGGAAACTTCTAAAATGTTGCACGCTTTTATGAAATTGATATTACTTATCAATTCGATTGGCCAGCAAGCTTGACACTTCTGCATGCATTAGGGCAATGTTGGGGTCACGTTGAATGGCTTGATAGTAACGCTGCTCTCGGGTTGTTCCTGCTTCTGCGGGCGACACTAAAAAGCGAGCTTCATCTATCAGTTCGTTAGCTCGATGCAACGTTATGGGTTCTTTGCTACTGAGAGCTTCATCAATCTCGACAATGAATTGAGAGAATGGACGTAGCCAGCTAAACCATTCATCTCCAATTACAAGCTGAAAAAACTCTCCCTTTGATTGAATGCGCCCGTGACGCCGCTCATAGACTTCTCGTTCGGAGTCGAGGAGTGCTTTATGAAGACGCAGCAGTGCAGCACGTATTTCACGCAAGTGTTGAAAGGGGAAATCGAGAGGAGGATGAGTGGAAGACATTGACAGGATTGCAAGCACGACTTTCTTCATCTTGTCATATCATATCGGTCTATTCACGGGCAGGGTGAGCTACTCGGCGGGAAGTTAAAAGTTATTAGATTTAGTGGTTCATCACCCTCAGTTACAATCGGTTGAATATTTGGGATTATATTGTCTGCCGGAGATGGTGCCGTTTTATGAGCAGTGGGGGTTTACGACGGAACACGGGGGGCTACAGTTGATGGTTCGTCTTATGAAAGAAAGTTTTTAGTTAGGCAATTCCACCTCATTTATTAGAATATTACAGACTTTGTTTAGAATATATATCCTCAATTTGCTGCTGGATTTGGCTGTGTTTTGCCTCAATCCAGTCTAAAGTTACCTCAAGCAATGGATGCAACGAAAGCTTTTTTAGAAGTTGTGCCATAAAAACAACCAACACATCATTTCTGCTCAAAAAACGACCATGAGTATTAAACCGTTTAACTTGATTAGTAGTACAATAAGCAGTTTCATCTAAAGCATTCGCCAGGTTTTCTTCTAGTTGTACCCTATTGCTTTTTCTACAAACAATAATGATATCAAGATTGATTGGTTCTTTTGCTTGGCTTTTCGGGCTAGCAACAGACATTTCCGATTTAATCGGGTGGGTTGCAACAATAGCAAAATTTGCCTTGACTAAAGCGTATAAAATCGCATACCATCCATCCGCTTTTGAATGGTGATAAGTAAAAACCATCAATCCATCTAGCTTCAAAACCCGATGACACTCAGAAAACACCCGTTGCAAACGAGCAGCAAAAACTGATGGCTTACTAGATTGGACTTCATTTGGATGGCGTGTTGTGTCGTTATAGGCAACTTGGTTAGAGGTAAAGTATCGTTGCCAAACATAAAAGAAATCTGCCAATTGTGAGTAGTGTACATTATCGAAAAATGGTGGATCGGTGATAACGGCATCAATACTTTCTGTAGGTATATCTATGTCTGCTGAATCTCCGCACAAAAGATAAACAGGCTTAACCTCGCTTAGTTTCTCAAAACCTTCTGCTATTTCATAACCGATGCCAGGAGATAAACCATAGACTTTTTTACTTTCAATTTTTCTTTTATTCTGGATAGGTTTTATCTCAAATGGTTTTTCACAATAATCTATTGCTCTTAATATCCGGCTTTTAAAAAGCGTTGAAAATGAACCAGAACTTTTTGGAGTTCCCCATAAATTAGCCTCTAATGGTGTGCGCTCTGGTTTTAGAATGTGGTGCGAGAACATAGGGCGAACCGCTCCTGTCCCCTCGCCTTTGAATGAAGAAAACATATTGTTAAATTCGAGAGTTCCTGAAAAAAGACATATAAATAAATCCCGGAGGTTTAAATCATCAATTTCTTTTATATTTTCTGCTAAAATGCTTAGGCACAATAACTGGCGTTCATTAAACATTTCATGCCAGTATCGATAACAATAATTGAGTACTTGATTAGTATTGTAACCAGCTTCTATGGAAACCAATGGATAAGCATTCTGGCGAATGTTTAATTCTCTTTTCGCTTCTTCATACAAATTTTGGTCATACTCATTAATAGGTAAATATTGCTTGGAACCATCCTTGAGTAAGACTAACTTTGCGTACATTCGCTGAGTGGGTGGCTTTCCAAGTTCTTGAACTGCTTTAGCAATTGAGAAGGTATGATTGCAATGCTTACAAGTTGCTTTTTGTTTACGACCTTTAACAGGTGCTAACTGGGGGTTAAAGACAGACTTACAACTTTCACACTTAACACTCTTTGCATTGTAATGAACTGCATTGATACTTCCGCATTCTGGGCAGAGAGCCTGAGCATTTGGAACTCTATTAGGGTAGGCATGCCTTGAGAAGATATACGATGAGAACAGATCAACTGGACAGCTACAAGCAGGGCAAGGTAAGCATTTCACCCAAAAATAGTAAAGGACGGTAGCAGGCTCTCCATTGTCTAGGATGGTCTTGTAATAATTTTGGAGGCGATCAGCTACAGTTTTCTTAATATCTTCAAATGTTTCGATAATGCCCTGTCTATCTTTTAAGCTTAAGGCAGTTTTGACCAGGAAATAAGCGACAGGATTGATGTCACTGCCAACTGCTTTTGCGCCAAGTTTTAGGGCTTCACCAATAGTTGTACCGCTGCCCATAAATGGGTCAAAAACTGTTATTCCTTTGAGATTAAAGGATTGATAAAATAAGTCAAGGATATCAGAACCTTGAGGAGCAAAGGTAGAAATAATAATTGCGCGGAATACAGAACCAATTCTTCTTGCCCACCATTTATGAATGTAGTATATTGGTTTGTTGATTTCTTTACGCCAACTTTCCATTTCAGCA
Organism: uncultured Microcoleus sp.; assembly: GCA_964588805.1. Taxonomy (GTDB): domain Bacteria; phylum Cyanobacteriota; class Cyanobacteriia; order Cyanobacteriales; family Coleofasciculaceae; genus CAZPRJ01. The sequence goes on from CAZPRJ010000142.1 coordinate 4,163, forward strand.
ATTATACTAAGTTGCTCAAATGGAAAAGCATCATCTTCTATTGCCTTGAGATCAGCAAGATCTTTATCCGCAAGAGAAAAGCTTTGTAATATAGTGAGATCTAGTGAAAGCTGTTGTGTATCTCCTAAAAATTCCATTTTTTGATAGATTAATATCCTTAATCATGTTTGTGATCATCGCTGTCTAAATTGTTTCATTTTCTTCAGCTTCTTCTAGTACTTCTTCTTGCTCAACGTTAGATTTGATATTAACATTTGGGCCTAAAGCATTGATACTTTGTAAAATTGCAGGACGGTAAGCAATGAAATTATGTACAGTTCCAGCCGATGGATTTGAAGCAAACTGAGGCTGTATAGTATTGGTTTGCATATTAAAAGAGTAGCCCACTACCATTTGAGCAACTTCAGCCCTACTAAATTTACCAACAGGTACTAGTCTATTATCTACAGGATAATCGGCTGGCAGTATAAGCGTTATCTGGGATTCCACGCCATTTAATAAGCCAAATGGTGTAGGTGCAACATACATTTTTCTATCTCTAATCAAAATATCGCCATAGCTACCAAAACCTCTAAAGCTTTTATTTTTATGAATATAGCTGCGATCCGCATTAAGAAAATCACCATGACAGATAACTAAATCATTTACTGGATACTGTGAATCTGCATTTTTTGGATATCTTCCAAATACATAAAACACTGTTATGCCATTGTGTAAACCTCTTGGAACTTGGCTATTGCTGTCGTAATCTTTATATCTACCTGGATATTCTAAGCCTTTAATTTCATAACCTTGAGGAGTCTGAATAATCCTGAAGTCAGGGTAAGTGTTTCGGCCTGGCTGCTCGAAGTTAAAGGCGATAGTAGACTGCAAACTGATTAGTCTATTACTAAACCAATCCTGAAAATGATATTCTTTATCCCTCCTGCTTTGGCGGTTTATCAGAATACCATTGAGAATGGCATGATGACAAGTTAGGAAAATATCGATATAAAGCATGATAAAAGACGCAACCACAGTTGCAAATATGTTAAAGAAATGAGTTATAGCTATGAAGTAGGTTGGCATAGTAGTAAGGTGGGCAAATGCCCACCTCAATCGCTATACCTTAAACTTCTCAGTAATCCGCTTCATTGCTTCTTCCACATTCTCCCGACTATTAAAAGCCGAAATGCGAAAATAACCTTCACCCGCAGCACCAAAACCAGAACCGGGTGTTCCTACCACATTGCAAGTTTGCAGCAACTTATCAAAGAAATCCCAACTCGATAAACCACTCGGTGTTTTCACCCAAACATAAGGTGCATTTACACCCCCATAAACCGCTAATCCAGCCTCGGTTAGTTTCTCGCGAATAATTTTGGCATTTTCTAAATAGAAACGAATCAGTTCCTGAACTTGTGCCTGTCCTGCTTCCGAGTAAACTGCCTCAGCTCCGCGTTGTACGATATAGGAAACGCCATTAAACTTAGTAGAATGACGGCGATTCCATAACTTCCACAGCTCCACATCCGAACCATCCGAAGCTTTTGCGGTGAGGTTTTTGGGTACAACAGTTAATGCACAACGAGTGCCGGTAAAACCTGCATTTTTAGAGAAGGAACGAAACTCGATCGCGCAATCCCTTGCTCCTTCAATTTCATAAATGGAATGGGGAAGGGATGAATCGGTAATAAACGCTTCGTAGGCTGCATCAAAGAAAATGATGGAATTATTCGCTTTGGCATAATCCACCCATGCTTTTAGGTGTTCCTTTGTCGCCGTTGCTCCCGTCGGGTTATTAGGAAAACACAGATAAATCAAATCAACTTTTTCGGTAGGAATCTCGGCAGTGAAGTTATTTTCCGCCGTAATGGGTAGATAGACTAAGCCTTCAAACTCACCCTTCTCATTTGCCTCTCCGGTATGCCCTGCCATCACGTTAGTATCCACATAGACGGGATACACGGGGTCAGTTACAGCAATTTTGTTATTTTTACCGAAAATGTCCAGAATGTTGCCTGTATCACACTTAGAACCGTCAGAGATAAAGATTTCTTCTGCATCAACCTCACATCCCCGTGCTTGGAAATCATGGGATGCGATTTTCTCCCGTAACCAAGCATAACCTTGCTCTGGGCCGTAGCCTTTAAATGAGTTGCGATCGCCCATATCTGCCACCGCTTGAACCATCGCGGTGCGGCAAGCTTCTGGCAAGGGTTCGGTTACATCACCAATCCCTAACTTAATAATTGGCGCATTAGGATTAGCTTGTGCAAAAGCATTCACTCGTCGGGCAATTTCGGGAAATAGATACCCAGCTTTGAGTTTGAGGTAGTTGTCGTTAATCGTTGCCATAGATGTTGTGTGTTACAAACGCCCTCTGACAGCTTACGGCCAACTGCGGCAGTTATTTGCACAAGTCCTAACTGGAAAATAGGAGTCAGAAGTCAGGAGTCAGGAGTCAGA
>CAZPRJ010000143.1:0-6378 GCA_964588805.1 uncultured Microcoleus sp.
AAATTAAAAACAAGGGTAATGCTGTTTATTAAATTTAGCTGCGTAGCAGCTTAGTATTCACGGGGCACAGGCGGCACCGGGGTTGGCTCTTCATTGTCTTTAATTTTCTTCCACTCAGATAGCTCCTGTTGGTAATTTATCAGGCGCTCTTTATACTCAATCTCTGCTTCGTCTTGTAGTGCGAAAAGAGGATTGATTATAGTTTTTTGTGCAGGGGTTTTTCCTGCGCCCGATTCGCATACAAGTCCCGTGTAAACAACGGGTACAGCATAAAAATCAGTAGCTTTTATTAACTCCAAGCGAGTCCCCGCTTGAAGCAAGGAACCGATTACCGGATAGAGAGTGGTGAGCATTGCGCCTGGAGTTGTTCCCATCCATCTCGCTACCCGTTCAAGCGGTTGGGCAACTGATCGATCCAGATAATCTTGCAACTCAAGCTGATACTTCCCAATTCTCAACAGGTTTTCAATTTCTGTTTTTCGATCAGACCTTGACTCCTCTAAATCAACCTCAGTTTCGATTGAGGCGGCTAACTCCTTAATTTCTCGAACCGAGGTAGAGGTAGTTTGGGCTAAATTAATGAAGGCTTCATTCCGACGCGACTGGTCTTGATTTCGATTGAGGATTTCCAGTACTCGATCGCGCAAACTTAACTCAATGAGTGGCTGTTTGCCATCGCCGCCATCCCCACCGTCGCCGCCGCCACTGCCACTGGAACTGCTGCGACGATTCCCCCCGCCGCCTCTTCCAATGCCACCACCGAAGCCTCGACCCGTTGGTTTGATGTTTTCCCGCCAGTGCCACCCTCGAATGCAGGCATCCACGCTATCCTTCCCACTGCCAGGGGTGGGGTTGCTCTTTTGGGCAGATTTCCAGATAGCTTCAGGTTGTCCCAGGGGCTTATCGGAATCCAGCGCCACCACTCGGCACCAATCAAAAAATAAAATCTCTGGATTGCCGTTGTAGGCTTGCCCGATTTTTTCTAGGTAGGCTGCCGTTCCGATGAGGTCACGAGCCAACTCAATCCCTGAGTCGTTCCGTTTCTTGTCTGGTGCTGTTGTCCCAGATGCCAGCATTTCACGGCTGCGCTTCGTCAGGCAAGCCTCAAGAGGGACTGATTCAGATACGGGTAACTCAATAGAGTCTAACGGGCTAGCGGTTTGGGTCTTCTGTACCTGAATCACGTCCTTTAGCTCCAAATAGCTGTAGCGTTTTCCTGAAGCGGTGATGAGGGTTGCAATGTTCGAGCCGGGATTATCGCCTTTCATGTATCGGCATCCGGCTAGCCTGAGAATCCTTGAGGGATTTTTAATGCTGCGATCGCCGTCTGCAAATTCCAGCAAATCTTCCTGAAGTTCACGCCAGTCCTCGATTGAGATGGGTTTGTCTAATACCCAGTACGAGTGAATCGATTTACCACCTGAATCAACCTGAACCGTTGGCTCAGGCAGTCCTAAGTTGCGCCAAAGCTCTTGCTGGATGGGTTTTGGAAGGTTGTCGTGTTCGTAAAAAATCGCCCTTCCTGCTTTTACGGCAGCATCGGTGTCGCCACCGCCATTTACCACAAAGTAGGCATCGTAGCCTTGGGACTGGTAACGCTCGCACTCTTCCCAATTCAGGCGCGATTTTTTGATGCTCTTAGGTTGCTCTTTTGATGGGTTGGGGTGAATGTAGCGCATGAAGATTTTATCTCCACGCTTGTATCCCAATAACTCTAGCTGCTTCTGGGCTTGCTCGACGTTAAGATTAAGATATTGACCTGAATTATTGTGATGTGCCACAATATGTGCGGCTCTGATATCATTTTTTCTCATGATGGCTCTCCTAAATGTGGTGTTTCGGGGGAGCCATCGCCATTTGTGAAGTTTTTTATCTTCGAGGTATAGAGGTATAAACGTATTAACCTACATACCTGTCTCAATGTCTGTTAGGCTAAATCTAAATCTTAGATTTATTGGGGTTGGTTTGACCCGTGATTGTGGCGATGAGGTGGTACTCATCGTTAGCCTAACAGCAGCAACATTCATGGCGACGGCTGACCTATTTCTTTTTGGGGGTTATTTGGGGCATTTTCCTCCTGTTACATGATCTTAGGAAAGCATAAAAGTTCAACCTTGAGAAAAAACGATCCAGGGGTAACGAAATGTTAAGCGCGGTGCTGTCTGTCGCACTTGAAACCGCGTGTCCTCGGTTTCATTTCATGCTGATGAGCTTTTCCTCGTCCGTGGGGGTAGGTACTGAGTGAATGAAGGCTGACATTGCTTTGTGGGCATCTAGAAAACTTTTCCAAGCTTGTTGCAGCTTCTTGTACTGTTTCCCTCTGAATCGATAGCGCCAGATGGCGAATACGATAAATTCCCGCCAGCGCCCCTTCCGACAAGCTTCAAGCTCCCGTGCTTCGTCTGTCGGCTCTAGCCGACCTCTTAGGAATTTGCTGGATTTCCTGAAATTTTGGCGAATTTCATTGAGTGTAAATCCAGCGCCTAATTCGGGGCTGAAAACCTTATCTGAAGCATATTCTAGGGATTTTTCCCGAAAAATCTCGATAATTAATTCTTTGGGATTTTTGAAAGGGAATTCCCGATTTTCTCGTAGCGCCGCCTCTTTGACGAGTTCCCAGCCCTCGATCACGATTTGGAGAATTGCAAAGTAGTACTGAGATTCCACTGCAATCCAGGGCTTGAATCGGGGGTCAAACAATGGATGGTCGAGCGGGTCTTGTGGGAGGAATCCTAATTGCTTAGCCTGTAGGTAATCAATCCGAAGTCCGATCCAGCGATTGAAATTGTTTTCGTTTATCAGCCAGGTTTGCTGGTCTTTAGTTTTGGTTGGGCGAGAGGGGCGAGGGGGGATTTCTGCGATCGCAAGAATCATATCTTGGTGGTCTTCTGGCAAACGTGACGATAATTCGATGATTGCAACCCAATTGAGGTTCGAGTCGAGGTAAAATTCCATGCTCCCAGGCATCACACCTCCTAATGCTGTTTTTTACGGGCGTCCGTAAAAAACATTTCTTCACAATTCATTGAGTCTAGACAGAGGGGAGAGCTATTTCCGGAAATAGTTCTACCTCAAACGATGAAAATACGTTGGGCGATTCTCAGGTTTCCTCCTGATTTTTACGGACGCCCGTAATTTGCGATTGCGCTTCGCGCACCAGCAAAGCTGATCGCATTTCGTTTATCTCGTCTTGGGTCATGCCGTTGTCGCCTCAGGCTCCGGATTCAGATTTAACAGCTTCCAGCATCGAGAGCAACTAGAGTACCTCGTTGAAGCTTCTCCCACTTGGGGGAAATTGGTTGATAAGAGCAATAACAGACCACAATGCGTTGGTCAGTGTCAGAAGATGAGAACTGGTGGATGCAAGTTACAGTCCAATCTCCGTCCCGACCGTGAGTAACACCATTATCAGGATCTTCCATGTTGGTGTATTCCCGGACCCGATCGCCTACCTTGGGGAGGCGACCAGAACTATCCCATTCTTCGCAGAGAATATCGGTAATCGCTCCGACTGGTAGCAGTTGACGTTCTTCCCACCCTGGAGCGCTCATCGTCTCAGCTTTAAAAACAATCCAAGTTTCACTCATAGCGATCGTCCTCAAAAGAAGTTTGTTCACCTTCAAACACGCAATCGACTTTGAGCGCCGAATCGCGTGTTGGTTTGATTCTCTTTAACTTCCATCCGTATCGGCGTTCCATTTCCCTGCACTTTTCCGGGTCGGTTGCTGAGTGGACGTTTTCAAGGGTTGAGTCATCCGTCCCCGGTTCACTCACCTTCACCTCCTTTCTTCCCCTTACCTTTGCCGCCACTGCTGGTGCTAGAGGCGGGGGTGTTGTTTTGCTGGGTAATTCTTGCTGCGATCGCTTCCTCAATTAGAATTGCTCCCATCTGGGAATGAGAGCGCCTTTCTTCTTTAGCCATTTCCTCTAGTATTTCCCCCACATCGTCAGGCAGCACGACGGAGACTCTTTTACTCATTAGCTCATCAGCCATAGATTACTAATTCCTCTACCTTCGCTTATTTTGTGAGTCTCTGACTAGCCGTAGCGTTTTGATACTTTATCGTAAAACACGCTAAAAGTAACATTTGACGTATTCGTAGCATACTGCTACGATAACAAACATAGGCAGGAAATGTGAAACGAGCAGTGCAGCACACTCCTCGCCTAGTCCAATCAGGTAAAACCTCTAAAACGGTTATCCAGCTTCGGTTCTGAAGACTAGACAGGTAAAACTGCACAACCAAGGTCACGTTCGCTTGCACAATCGATTTTTCGCACAATACTTTGCACAAAAGGATGCATACGCAACCATGCCCAACCCTTCTGCAATGAAGGTTCGGCGGTGTGGTCAATTCCTTGATATCCCCGTTCGCAAAGGTGAGGCTGCCAGATTTCTGGGAGTCCACAGAAACACTGTGACCAAGTGGGACAGCTTCGCTCGAAACCACATTGAAAACTACCGAATGCACTTCGAGCAGTTAGGAGCAAAGGAACAAGCACCGCTCAACCCCTACCGTTTCTGGGTGTTGACCCGACTCAAAGAGCTTTACCGAATTTACCGAGACGAATCCTTAATCGAGAAGTACGTATTAGCTCATCCCTACGATTTCAGTTACCGCACATTTTTTGAACTACGCAAACAGGAGAAACAAGCATCATGAACAAGACTCAAGTAAGGGAAAAATTCGGATTCACCAACGCCGACGAATTCGACACTTTGCTTTTAGATTTGGCTATTGACCCTGAAGCAGAAGAATTGACAGACGTAGAAGTAGAAACAGTTAAAAACCACGTAACAGTATTTGCGACATCCTTAACAGCATTACCCGCCGCAGAAGAAGCCACCAACGGGAACGGGAACGGACACCAAACTTACACCCCACCATCAGGTGCCATGAGCGTGATTACTAATCAAGGGTTGCAATTAGCAAAAGAGTCAGGATTACAGATTAGCCAAGGGGCGCTTGAAACACTTGCTCAACTAACTTTTGACAAGGGACGCCTAGACGCTGCTTGGCTTGAAAATGCTTATTGGCTGGGACTCCTACGGCAACAGAATCAACTCCGTGCAGCCAACACTGAGAAATTCATCCAGCTTTTACAGGCACAGCAAAACACCAATTTAGACATCGAAAAGCTGGCTACAGAAGCTGGATTGATGAGCAATGAGGAACTCGTAAAAAAACTTTCAATAGTGGAGAAAGAAACCCACAACACCAATCTGAATGCCACAGTTGCAGCAGCCAGCAGTTGGTAGAGGCGCTCTCTACAGAACAAGCCTTACGCCTCTACTACCAACAGGAATTAGAGCGAATTACGCCCAAAAATCGCCCTAAAACAAACGCATTAGACTGGTTAAATCGTCGGATTGAAAGCGTAATCAATGGATTCGCCGGTCAAGGATTCCACCCAACAACTAACGACCCTGAATAAATAGGAGAAACCGACAATGTTTTTACTCGATTATGTGAATTGTTTTCTCGAGTGTTCTATCAATTTCTTAGCTTTTCGCAAATTTCAGCCCACATCACCTTGGAAATTCTGATGATTCGTTTAAGTTTTGAATTGACTCTATGGGCGTTAACCCTTTCATTACTGGAGATTTTGAGCAATGCCTAACCAGCAGCAAATTGACGAATTCGATGAGATTTTAGATTGGATGTGTGACGTATACCAAATAGGAGGTGAGGACTTAAAAAGCTACAAAGCTACGCTTCAAAATAACCAAATCACTTCTATTAGCGACGGCAAAACAACAGTCAACGTTAGTAAGCAAGTGAAAACTGATGAGTGACAAACAGCAATATATGTACGCAGTGAAAGGTTTAAATCGGCACGTTAACCCGATGAACTTTCAAATCACTTTGGCTCAGTTAGATGACGAACGTCCTGGAGATTTGATGAATCCTGCGGTAGCTGAGGCGATGTGCATCCCTCCCAGCAAACGCGGATGGCGGCAAAGCATTATCGACACGAGAAATGCAGTTAATCAAGCGCAAAGTGATGGATAACCTAGCTCAAACACATTTAGAGCTTGCCAGCCAAAACGTGAAAGAGGTCACAGAAGCTGAAGTCAAAACTTCTAACGTAGGGGCAAGCTGGGACAACAAAGCATGGAACGACATTTTTGAAATTGAGAAAGATGATTCAGCCAAATCTACCACCAGCACAAATACAAGCACCAAGCTGTGAAGAAGACCGCAGAAACTGCATTTCCGAATGGACAGAACAGTACCGAGCGGAATTAGAAAAACAGTCTTCAGCCCGTGCTGCTCAAATCGAATCGTTACTGAATGCTGGTGACTACGAAGCCATCCACGAATAGACCTGTCCGAAATATAATCCGCGCCCAAAAAAATGGTAGAACAGTCTTTT
>CAZPRJ010000144.1:0-6357 GCA_964588805.1 uncultured Microcoleus sp.
TAACATTTTTACAGTTACATTGTAGGTACATAAATCAACATCCTGACTCGTTCTCATCCCCAATGCCTGGGGCTTAGGGGGATTTCCCACTCGCAAGGTTAAATTAATGAGGTACATTTAATTTTCTTCTCCCGACTCCCGACTCCCAACTCCCGACTCTCTAAAACCTAGTATTCCGTATCTCACTAATGCGAGAACCGCTATATCTACATCAATCACATTGTTATTTTAGGGTAAGGGCACGAAGTCATAGCCAAAACCAGTCCGAGCGCCGCGTACAATTTCAACTAACTGCACACCCTGATTGCGATCGCCCGAAGGTAAAAATCGAATCGCTCCACTCGCCCCCTGAGCTGCAAAGTTCGGTGCTAGCAGCGCTTGTTGTACGCCTGTCTTTGAGGGACTCTGCTCAATGGCAGCAATCAGCCCCTGAGATGCATCATAGGCCATAGCCGTGCGCCAATTGACTTCTCCTCCCCACAATTGATTAGCAACCTTAGGAAATTTTGCCTGAGGATTGCCCAAAATATGCCAGGGAATCGCCAGCACCATCCCTTCTGCTGCCAGTCCGCCCAATTGCAATGTTTTGGGGGTATAAACATCATCGCCTCCCAAGATTGCTAACCGTTTGCCATTCACCTGAACCACTTGCAGCGCTTTGTCGAGAGTGCTGGTATCCACCGCTAGCATCAATGCCTGTGCGCCGGTTTGAATGCTTTGGTTCACACTTTCTGCCGCGTTGAAATTCGGGTTGGACAAGTCAAACTCATTCACCACCTGTCCCCCTCCCAAAGAAACAGCCGTGACAAACTCCGACTTGAGCGATTGACTGTAGCCACTTTTAGAGTTGTAGAAAACAACGGCTTTTTCATGTTTTAGCTTTTGCAGCATATAGTCTGCTAAGGCTCTGGCTGAAACGTAATCGCTAGGAATGGTACGAAAAACATAAGAACTGCGACCCGATAGTTTGACTGAAGTGCTGATCGGAGAAATCACGACCAGTTTGCCAGATTCATACGTATCTGCTGTTGCAAGCGTGACATCACTGGCGTAATGACCGACGACTCCCAAGACTTCGGGGTTTTTCGTCAAGGTGGCGGCAACTTGCTTTGCCACTTCTGAATCGTTACCATCGTCGGCAATGAGTACTTTGAGAGGAACGCCATTTATTCCACCGGCTTGATTAATTTCATTTTGAGCTTGGGCGATACCCCGGAGGATTTCTTGAGCTGCATTGAGATTGGAACCAATGGGAACACAAGCAGCAATCATGTAAGATTTACCATTACCAATGCGAGCGTTATTAAGGTAAATCAGTGCTTCTGGGTCGTTGCGATTGCTCTTGAGCGAGGCTTCTAGATTCGAGACGGCCTCTCCATAATTTCTCGATGCAATCGCCTTAACTGCCGATTGTTTTTCAGGGGTTGCACCGATAGAAATTAATAACCTCTCTCCTGCACTCATTCGCTGTTCAACTGACCGAGCAGATTGCTGTGATGTTGCCTCACCCGGACTGTTTTGGTTTCCTGCCAAGCCTCCCAACTTCATGCGGTTATAACTGGCATACCACCACAAGCCGGCCGCTACTAAAGCTAGGGTAACGGCTAAAGAAAGCACTAAAATAACCGTTTCGTTTTTCTGGGACATGTATCAATAACCTGCTTTGTTTAGATTACAGTCCTTCACAGCAACCGAGACAGAATTAGATAAATAATCCGGAACAAGGCCGTTATTGCGATCGCACCGGCGGCGGTTAAAACCGATATAACAATTACAACTTGAGGCGGAAAACCCTGTCGCAGTCCACTAAAGAAAATTACAACGGCTAAGGTAATACCACCAATAATTAAAAAATCAAATCGCTCAATAATGCGGCGGAACTCAGCATAGATCAGCCCTCCCATAATCATCCCCCACAATCCGAGTTTTAGTCCCGGTGCAAAAGGAAGACTGGTCAAGGCTATTAGCAACAATGCACCTTCAAATCCAGTAAAAGCCGCTCCAGTGAGTACCGCCATCAAAGAAAATGGCCGGGACTTAGAGGGAGTTTGAATATTCGTCGTCGTGGGTTGGGGTTGAATCGGTGTTGCCCCTACTGATGGTTGACTCGGGGGTGGAGGAGGGGACACCTGAATCGGTGGGGATGACACCTGTTGAGACTGGCTACGAGTCGGTGTTATTCGGGCTGGAGGGGGTGGGTTAATGCCAGGTGGGGGTAAGGTAGGGTTTGTGGGACTTGGCGTGAGGGCATCCATCACCTCTTGGGCTGACCCAAAGCGTTGACTCGGACTGGACAACAACATTCGATCCAAAACATTAGCTACGGTGTCACTAACTTGGGCATAACCCCTCCAGTTCCAACCGTTACTGTAGGAATCGTACAGCTCTCCAGGGTCTTGGCCGGTGAGTAAGGTAATGATTGTAACTGCCAAGGCATACAAATCTGTAGAGGGATAAACTTGAGCACCTGCCATCTGTTCAGGTGGGGCATATCCTTGGGAATAAATCCCAGTCGATCTACCTTGTGTCGTTCCTTTAGTTACTTGTTTAACGGCTCCAAAATCTAGCAGATACAGCCGCCCATTTTTATCGCGCATGATGTTTGAGGGCTTAATATCCCGGTGAATGGAGTCATTTTCATGCACAAACTTGAGGACGTTGAGAATTTCCTGGAGTATTTTTAGGGCATCGGGTTCGGAAAATTGGCCGTTTTGGCTTAATTCTTGCTCGAGGTTCAGTCCATCAATGAATTCTTGGACTAAATAAAAAAATTGGTCTTCCTTCCCTGATTGCAGACTGGATACAGTCAAGGGAAAGAAGGCATACAAGTTAGGGATTTGGGGATGACGACTGCCGAGTGTCTCTAAAACTTCTGCCTCTCGCTCGAATAAGTCTTGGGCGATTTTGAGCTGTTGGGGACTTAAGTCGCCTGAGGGCTGAAATTGTTTGACCACACACTGACGCATTGTTGGCGTATAGCGATCGCGTGCCAGAAAAGCTGTACCAAAACCTCCTTGGCCGAGTAACCGGACAGGAAGGTAGCGACCAACTAATATGAGCGGCATCCCACAAGCGGTGCAGTATTTTTGCTGTGCGGTCGTTAGGGTGGCTTTATCATCTAGATCGGGAAAATAATTTTGAGGGCGGGGGCAGCTAGGACGCGTACAGTAAAGTTCCATAAGGAGCGTCAGGAATAGGGACTAAAAGGCATCGAAAGACCCTGAATTGGGTTAAGCCCTAAGTGCTGAGTAGACCTCGATTTTATCTCCCTAACTTTGAGCAAAAAGTCGTTAGCGCTAATGCTCACAAACAAGGATTGTAGGAGGTGGCAGGCTCTGACTTCCTTAAGGGTTATGTCAAACTTCAGCACTGGGCACTTGGAACTCAGGATGACTGAACGATGAAGCCACTCAGGTTTTTCTTTCTTTCTCTCACTTTAGCCTCCAAGCCCAAACCTAGACGTTCCGTATCAGACCTCAAAAAAATGACGCGGGATGCACAGACTTTTATAGAGCAGGTAGACACAGGGATATTATTGGAGAAAAATTCTCCCCCGCACCCCTGCTCCGAGAGCTCCCCTGCTCCCCTGCTCCCCCGCTTTCCTATTCTCCCACCGGATGAGAGGGGGCTGCTGGAACAGCCGGTGCTGGAACGGGTGTCGTTCGGGCTTTCATTTGCCATCCCGAAAAGGTGAATTCCGGTAAGATTTCCCGACTAAAGGCTTCTGCTGCTTTAGACCGATAGCGATGGGGATTGACAATCACCGACAGAGTGCGCTTCACAACGACATCATCAATGGGGGCGCGATGCAAGACCCCCATCTGCAATTCTTTTTCAATGGCAGAAATAGAGACAAAAGCGGCTCCTAGTCCTGATTGCACTGCATTTTTGATAGCCTCAATGGAGTTGAGTTCCATTTCAATTTTGAGGCGTCGGGTATCAATTCCGCAGCGTGTGAGAACTTGGTCAATCACCTTGCGAATGGTTGATTGAGAATCTAAGGCAATGAACTGCAATTTGTATAAATCTTCTTTTTGGATCGTACCGACCTTTGCCAACGGATGGAAGACTGGTAATATCAATGCCAGTTCATCTTCGGCGTATGGAATGATTTCTAGGGTTTCCTGGAGATCGGCGGGGACTTCTCCCCCAATAATCGCCAAATCGACCTGTCCGTTGGATACACTCCAAGCGGTACGGCGAGTCGAGTGAACCTGCAATTGTACGGCGACATCAGGATATCGTTGTCGAAACAAGCCAATCATCCTAGGCAAAAGATAGGTTCCTGTGGTTTGAGATGCACCGACGATGAGTGTACCCCCTTGGAGGTTTTGCAAGTCTTCAATGGCACGGCAGGTTTCCTGACAGAGGCTTAGAATTTTTTCTCCGTAGCTCAGGAGTAGGTATCCAGCTTCGGTTAATTGAGCACGGCGTCCACCTCGGTCAAATAAGGGAACATCTAACTGCCGCTCTAAGTTTTGCACTTGCAAGCTGACGGCGGGTTGTGAAACGTACAAGCTATCAGCAGCACGCTTAAAACTCCCCTCAGAAGCAATCGCTTTGAGAATGCGGAGTTGGTCAAGAGTAAAAGGAAGGTCAGACATAAAGCTAAACCTGAGTGATAGGAGCAACTGAGGCAACCAACAACGTTTAAGGACGATATTTGACTCAAGGAATGAACGACCTAATGAGTAAAATGTGTAAGCCTCTGCTGAAATCGACAGTAACATACCAAGGTCGCAAGTTCTTACGCCAATTCTTGTTAGGATGGAATGTTCTAAGACGCAACATCAAGAGTTTATGGCGGAATCTATGGCGTTAAGTTCCAGTCACTTCGTGATGCTGGGGTTGTTGATGGGGTTTGCGATCGCTCATAGCGGTTTAGCGGCACTCCGGCCTTGGGGCGAAAAACGCATTGGCCCTAGAGCTTACCGCATTTTATTTGCCCTTGTTAGTTTACCTTTGGCTGTGGTATTAGTCATTTACTTTTTTAACCATCGCTATGATGGCAGGCAACTGTGGCAGGTTCAGAATGTGCCGGGGATTTCCTCGTTGGTGTGGGTTCTCTCGGCCATTTCATTTGTGTTTCTTTACCCAGCCACGTTTAACTTGTTAGAAATTGCTGCCATTCAAAAACCTCAAGTTCACCTCTACGAAACCGGGATTATTCGCATCACTCGACATCCGCAAATGGTCGGTCAAGTTATCTGGTGCATTGCTCATACCCTTTGGATTGGCACTACATTTACCCTCCTGACTTCAGTGGGTTTAGTTCTCCACCATCTGTTTGCAGTATGGCATGGCGATCGACGCCTTTTAGCCCGATACGGAGAGGCTTTTACTGCTGCCAAAGCCCGCACTTCGGTCATTCCCTTCCTTGCCATTCTCCAGGGACGGCAGGCGCTTAAATGGGAGGAATTTTTGCGTCCGGCTTATCTAGGTGTTGCTATATTTGTGGGACTTTTGTGGTGGGCGCACCCCTTTTTAATGGTAGCCACTGCTCAAGTGAATTGGTAATACGTGTAATACAAAAACCCCAGAAGCCGTAATACTTAGTATTACAAGGAATTTTTTTGCTCAGACGATCCCAATTAGATGTAGCATGATCCCAATCAATTGTAAAAACCCATAATAATTTCGAGGAAAAATGATGTTATCTCTGAACGAGCTGACGTTTAGACAAGAGGTTTTAAGCTCTTCCATGCCCGTGCTGGTAGATTTTGGGGCTCCTTGGTGCGGACTGTGCCGAGTCATTGCCCCCCTTTTGCGGGAATTCCAAACCGAGTGGAACGGACAAGTTAAATTAGTCCGAGTGAATGCCGATGACAATCTCAAACTCGCGACCACTTATCGCATCAAGTCGTTGCCGACGTTGCTCTTGTTTGAAAATGGGCAGGTGATTCAGCGCCTCGATCACTTCCAAAGTCGAGATGAGGTGCGAATGGCACTCAAAACACTAATGATCAATTCACTACCTCAATCCGCTTAGAAGGGGGTTCAAGTCTTATTTTTTTTGCTCATGCTGACTCGGTAGATGTCAGCTTTGGCTAAACTGGATACGTGCTTATATAAATAATTTGCTGAAATCTGGCAACAGATTGATGAGCCGGAAACTGAGAAAAAGTCAATTCTGAATCGGTTTCTCTGGAAAACTTTGCTCATTTCCTCCTCTTCAAGCTCATGCACAGCGCGATCGTGAAAGACTCTTAACCACAGCCGTATCCGTTAACTAGAAGCCATACTATTGGCTGTTTTCCTATGTCACCATCGGTAGAAGCACTCCGCCGATGGTCTTTTTATTTTTTGACACTCCTGGCTATAAATAGGCGAGGATTCTTGGTTCAGCGACAGACCTTA
>CAZPRJ010000145.1:0-6302 GCA_964588805.1 uncultured Microcoleus sp.
CAACTTTCCGCCTTTCCGCTTACTTAATCCCCGTAAGGGGACTGAAACTTTGAGCTGGCAGGAGTCAAATGCTCTTCGTTAATACTTTCCGCTTACTTAATCCCCGTAAGGGGACTGAAACAACCGATAGATGCCTGTTCGAGATATTCCAGAAGCTTTCCGCTTACTTAATCCCCGTAAGGGGACTGAAACAGCTATCGCTTTGGGCATTCCCTCAAGCTGTACATGTGCTTTCCGCTTACTTAATCCCCGTAAGGGGACTGAAACAAAGATGCCGAGGGCCGGCGACCACTAATGTCCCTTGAACTTTCCGCTTACTTAATCCCCGTAAGGGGACTGAAACAATAAAAGCCTGATTAGTCGCCGGAAATCTCAAGCCCTTTCCGCTTACTTAATCCCCGTAAGGGGACTGAAACAAGCGATCGCCCAAACAGTATTTCCCCTAGAACTAAAGCGATCGCTCTCACGTTAGTCAGATTGTAACTAGCATAGCTTTAGGTGCATTTCCTTCAAGTAGCCCCAACTCATCTGAAGTTAAAACCTTAGCTTTCATTTGCCGTAAATCATCCAACACTAATTCCACATCATTAAACTTAAAATATTCGGTTAACGTCCCGATTTTATAATTAAACGGTTTATATCGATGCTTAAAGTACAACTCCACATTTCCTCGATGCTCCCAAGTATCCAGAACTTTGATTTCCACTGATTTGTAATGAGAAGCTAAATCTCTGTGGACTTCAGCTACTCGCTCTGCAATCGGACGCTTAGTAATTCCGATTTTATGCAAGAGTTTCCTACCTGCTTTGATTTCCAGAAAGTAGAGCTTATGAGCTAAAATTCGTTTATATTGAGCGCCATAAATCCTTAAATCAGCCATTCGTTCACTTAGGTGCCGAGAATTGATAATCTTGGCTCGTTCAGCAGCTTGCTCTAATTCCGATAGCTTCTTGAGCAACAGGGGTTCTTGCACTTCATTGAACAGTGATAGAGATAAAGCCCCTACTGGAATTTTGCCCAAGTTAGTGAATTCATAAAATCCCCGTTCGTTCCAAACCAACAACTTGGATAAAATCAACCTCAACGATGGCTTGACACAAATCTCGTAGTTCTCAACCCCATAGTTGTACCAAAATACTTTTAATTCCTCCAGTTCCTTGCCTGATAGCTGGATATTGAAGTTGTCATATAGGGGTAGCGTCGGAACTTGTTTTTTAGCAACGGGATAACAGGTTTCATCCGTATGAGCAAAGTGATGTTCCTTCACCTTTCCCTTCTTCGCTGTTAGCCCCCTACCACAATATAGGCAGGTAAGCTGAGTTTTGCCACTGGGGACATCTTCAATAGAAACTAGAGTATTATCTGCACTGACGCCGTAGTTGAGCCACATAACAGGAACCTTTTTTCGCTATCGTTGAGTGAGATAGAGGCTCCCTGATATATCCACAAGGATAACAACAAATTCTCTTTAGTCAGTGCCATTGGAGTGAAGTGTCACTTCACCCAAAAAGGGTACTTACTCAGTCAGAGCTAGCGCTATAGCCCTTTCAACCGTTACTAATCTTGCCAGAAATCCTGTGGAGATTGAAATAGTGACATCTACATTCACCGTCCTTTTAGACCGATTCAGTAGAGTTGAACTATCAAATTCAGCAGGATGATTATGGACAGCAAGAGCGCAAAATTCTTTTATTTAATCGGTGGCAGAAAGCAATTTAATGGTTATCTCGCCACAATTTTGCTAACGGTAATGGCTCCCATTTTTGCCGCCTCCTATACTGAATATTCCTTCAGCATCCTTGCAGCACTGGGTCTGACTAGCGGACTTGTTGCCTTAGAAGATAGAGAAAAGCAAAGGCTTTCCGAAAAGACTCAAATTACTGGGATGGTCGCTAGTGAGGAGCAAGCGGGTAATGTCGGTGAAGTGAAAGCCTTAAAGGTGTCTCAAGTTAAAGGAGTTGAGGTCAACGGAGTCAGCAATTAACTCAGTGTATAGAACAGCTTGCTTGTGAGTGAGCATATACCTCTGTTTTTGAGTTAAAAAAGTAAACTTACGTGTCAGGTTGTTGAGCTTTTTAAAAAGAATCCCGATTACCCTTGAGATTTTCTCAAATAGGAGTAAAGTGAAAAGTGAAGCAATCAAGCTTCCCTGACAGATGCTTTAACAAGTTCAACTATTGAGGTAAAAATACTGTTTTATCTAATATCTGTCTCGTCAACTAACAATAGCAACACTCAACTCGATTACTGATATTTCCTCAAATAAACAAGAGGGAGCCATGCAACTGAAATCGTATGATGAAGTCAGTGCAACTCCGTTTATAATTACCCAACCGAGGAAATCAATTAGTAAGTCTTGTCTGGGTGTTGTTATTGTTTAAAAGGTTTTTAATGAGTTTTAACTTTAAGGTTCTAAGTCTGCATAATAATTCTTAAGATATGTACAACTCATTTCACCTTCTGTTAACCGAAACTCATAACTTATTGAAGTTCCTTCAATTTGATTATAAATTCCTCCTACAGCACTGTCATAAGGTATACGTATACTCCACTTACTTAGCCCTTCATATTGCTCTAATTTTTGGAATTCTGGCGTTTGGCAAATCTTTCCAATTATTAAATTTTTACAAGGAAAAAGTGAAATGTTTTTTTCTTCTGTATGGCGTATAACATCATTACCGCTATGAGTAATGATATGACTATGATCAATATAGTTTAAAGTTATAGTTTTCTGGTCATAATAAAGTTTTCCATATATCTCTGAACGCTCATTTAAAAAAGATGGCAATATTTCTTTTTCCGACCAAGAAATTGTAATTGACTTGAGAGATTTTGGAAAAGTAACTAGAGTCAAGTTTCCGCTTTTTACTAAGTTTTCATCTATGCCAAATTGACGCAGAACCTCAGAAGGTGGCAGCCATTGTCGAAACTCTATTTCATCCATATAAACTCAGCCTTATAATAACCCTATAATTTCTGAAGACTATCAGTTTAACTCTAAGGTATTAATTAAAAATTGAGTTGATTTACATCACTGAAAATTAGGTATTTTCAGGAATTTTCAAGTGATTACGGTCACTCTTCTCCTTTCCTCTCAAAAAATCCTCTTCCACTACCACACTATCGCTCCTATTATCGAAGTAGATCGAGAGAGCCGCCAAAAGTGACTCTCTTCTTTGTTTTTTGGCTCAATCAGGTGTTCTTACAGGTATGTCGGCTCCACCCCTTTATGGATTCAAAACCGCATCAATCGCTCGATTAATTAAGTCCACTGCCTCAACACTAACAGAGGCTTCATATCTAGGTTAGAGCAGTATTTGAAGATTAACCCGAATCCAAGATGGCAAAATTGTAACCTCCTTGTAGTATGCTAGAGCTATCCATCCTCAAGACCTAGCAAAACGAAAGGAGAAAAACTATGGCTGA
Source organism: uncultured Microcoleus sp. (assembly GCA_964588805.1). GTDB lineage: Bacteria > Cyanobacteriota > Cyanobacteriia > Cyanobacteriales > Coleofasciculaceae > CAZPRJ01. The sequence continues at coordinate 3,427 of CAZPRJ010000145.1, forward strand.
AATTGTAGTGAGCGCAACTTTCACCACCTTAAACACACCACCCAAGGCAGCCATAGAGTTTTTTGTGCGAGCATGCGTCTTAGAAGACTAACAACACAATTCCTCTGTGCGCCTTGCTGGGTACAAGCAACACACATTGAGGAAACCAGTGAACTTAGAATTATTAGGCTGGAGTGAGTTTTTTGCCAACAGCCTCGATAACCAAGGGCGAAACGGCTACACCGTTGGCCGAGTTGCCTTAGAACATAAAACAACCTACATTCTCTACACCCAACAGGGCGAACTCCCCGCAGAAGTTACAGGTAAACTCCGATACCTGGCAACTGGACGCCAAGACTTTCCATCCGTAGGTGATTGGGTGGTCATCAGTCTGCAAGATGGGGAACATAAAGCCATCATTCATGCCATTTTACCCAGGAAAAGCAAATTTTCTCGGAAAATTGCCGGGGGTAAAACCGAAGAACAAATCGTTGCTACTAATATTGATACGGCATTTTTAGTCGCTGGATTGGATGGGGACTTTAATCTCCGCCGCCTTGAACGTTATCTGCTTCTCGTCTGGGAAAGCGGTGCCAATCCCGTTATCGTTTTGAATAAAGCTGACTTGTGCGATGATGCCCAAGGACGGCGACAAGATGTTGAGGCGATCGCTTTGGGTGTACCGATTGTAGTCTTGAGTGCTGCCCTCAACCAAGGACTTGATGCTCTGGCACCTTACCTAAAAGCTGGACAAACGGTTGCTTTGTTGGGTTCTTCTGGTGTGGGTAAGTCAACTCTGGCTAATCAATTAGTGGGTCAAACCGTGCAAGCGGTTGGGGACGTTCGGCCAGGGGATGACCGAGGGCGACACACTACTACCCATCGAGAGTTAATTTTACTGCCTTCAGGTGGTTTGCTCATCGATACGCCGGGAATGCGAGAACTTCAGATTTGGGCAGGTGATGACAGTTTACAGGATACGTTTGCTGACATTCATGCCCTCGCTGTGAGGTGTCGGTTTCGCAATTGCCAACACGATTTAGAACCGGGTTGTGCGGTACAACAGGCACTTGTTGAGGGTACTCTCGATGACCAGCGTTTTCTTTCTTACCAAAAATTGCAAAAAGAACTTGACTACCTGGACAGGAAACAAGACCAAAAAGCGTCGTTAGCTGAGAAGGAAAAGTGGAAAAAAATCACTAAAGCTTTGCGTCAGAAACATAAGCGGTAATTGAGGCAGAGAGGTTTGGGGGCTAGCTGACACTGACTACCCGTTGGCAGCTCTCAACCTTACCTTTCTCTGTTTCATCCGACTCATGCTCAAGCGGTTAGCGAATGATTAGATTTCAAATGGGTTCTATAATCCCTATCAGGGATTGAAACGAGTTGGTGTATGCGATCGCCAAATCCCCACCAACTTTAAGCCTACTCATCCTCATCAATTCGACATCATGAGATAATCGAGTTATGCTGATGACTAATGAATTTTCGCAAACCTAAGCGGGGGTCATTTTCCGGGCAGGTTCACGAAAAACGCCAGAACCTTGACAATTAAACAGTTTGAGCGTTTTCAGTCGCTCAAGTAATGAGAATAAGTTTCAATAAGCTCGGCTGAAATGAGGTCAAAAAAGAGATTTACGAAAACCCTCTGTAGAATCCTCTCTCAGTCAATGTTTCAGATGGCGGACTTTCCGCTTACTTAATCCCCGTAAGGGGACTGAAACTCCAATTGTTGAACTTTTCGTATATCTTTTGCCCGTACTTTCCGCTTACTTAATCCCCGTAAGGGGACTGAAACAAGTAATCAACACATCGATACTGGCGCTAGCTCCAACAGAACTTTCCGCTTACTTAATCCCCGTAAGGGGACTGAAACACTCAAACCTCAACCAAGGGCATCGGCAAACACTGGACTTTCCGCTTACTTAATCCCCGTAAGGGGACTGAAACATTGACCATGTTTGTCCCTCCTCGCCTTGCCTTTGCTTTCCGCTTACTTAATCCCCGTAAGGGGACTGAAACCTAGGGATGGCAGTTGCCCAGAAGGCACTTTGCCACTTTCCGCTTACTTAATCCCCGTAAGGGGACTGAAACCTTTTGTGAGTGCTTTATTCGCTAATAGCTTGGCTTTCCGCTTACTTAATCCCCGTAAGGGGACTGAAACCTAAATTAGCCATCACTTGATACTCTTCGGAATACTCTTTCCGCTTACTTAATCCCCGTAAGGGGACTGAAACAAATCATGCGACGTGTTTCTATTCGTAGCCTCCATTGACTTTCCGCTAACTAAATCCCCGCAAGGGGACTGAAACAGTAGGAGTAGAGTGGCATTCTTTGAGGCGGCGGCAGCCTTTCCGCTAACTAAATCCCCGCAAGGGGACTGAAACCTATTGTACTAGGCAAAGCTGTTCAGACAAGTCACAGCTTTCCGCTAACTAAATCCCCGCAAGGGGACTGAAACAAGAAATTTACTTGAAGTGGAATTGGGAAAGAAGCCGTGCTTTCCGCTAACTAAATCCCCGCAAGGGGACTGAAACTCTTCTTCGGCAGAAAAGAAGTCAATGGATACACACTTTCCGCTAACTAAATCCCCGCAAGGGGACTAAAACATAGGTTTGGTGATCGTCCGAGCAACTGTTACACTAACCATCAACCGATGACCAATGATGTAGAATACCCAACAAGTTTAAGGCTTCTTCTAGTGCTACACTAACCACCAACGGATGACCAATGACCAATGAAAATACACAAGAGTTACAGCAGCAAATAGAGCAGCTTACTGACGAGCTAGAAGCAGCCTACGAACAAATAGCTACGAATACGGAGCGTATTAACGAATTGGAAGAAGCTGTTGGCGAATTAGTGGAGGGTCAAGCCCCTCACCCAGTCGCTATATT
>CAZPRJ010000146.1:0-6036 GCA_964588805.1 uncultured Microcoleus sp.
CTTTATAGCTAAAACTAGAGTTTTTTTGGCTCGATTTTGGCTGGATTTCTTGGGTATCTACAGCAACGAGTTGATGATACTTAAGTTTTTTAGATAGCTTTCTAGCCGCCTTCAGAGCATCAGCTACACAAGCAAAGCTTTGACGAGATAACTCTCGCAATTGTTTGGTGGCTTCTGTTTTTGCCTTATCTAGGTTCTTCTCCAGACGCTTCAGGTCGGACTCTTGACGTTCCTTACTTTCAACCACTAACCATCGCTGCTCAATCCCACCATACTGACTTTGATGTTGTGACCAACGATAGCCAGCAATTGTGCTTTCGGTAAATGATGAGGCTTCCAGTTGACTTACCAGTTCCTTGGCTTGTTTAATCGTCAACGGCACTCGGCTTAACCATTTGAGCGTCGCCATCTCCACCAAATTCGCTTCGCTGTACAGAGCACTATCGGCTACCATCAGTGCATCTAAGTCTAGATGCTTAAAGATGCTTCAGCAGTGTTGGTAGCTTGTTGTTGGAGATAGACTTCTGGTAGGTTTGACTCATATTCTCCATGAACATGGAAGGAACTAGCATCTAAGTGCGCCGTTTCTAGGGCAACATTGAACTGCTGAGCTGCCCCGATAGCAATCGTCGCAAAAATCTGACTCAATCCACTGAGATAAAGTTTATCTATCACTCGACCTAAGCGGTCATCATTGAGATGTTCCGGTTGAATTCCTTCTCCAATTAAATGTTCTGTCGCTTTGCCTTCAAAGAACTTGGAAAATAAATATAAAGGAGCGGAAACTAACCCCAGTCCGTTCAAGATCATGGCTTTAACTGCCTGCCCCGGACTAACTTTTTCCCCTGGTTGAGTTCCAACTAAGTCATTAATTTTTTCCACGATTCCTATAGCGTCAATCATTCCGGCTACTAAACCCAAATGGTCTAGATTCGCGACTTGAATTTGTGGTGGTGAACTCATCGTCGTCTGTTGAAGGATTTTTCCTTAACTCGATTTGATACTTGAGTTTACTTTTAGAGCTACTCTTTTCCAATACAGGGAAGGTCGAGCGTCGCTCGACCTTCCCCTGAAGCAAGATTATCATTCTAGTTGAGGCAGCTATTGAGTATTATTACTTAGGAGTGATGCCAATTATCCGCTTCCATCAGCCCCAGCCATCCTTGTGACAGTTGTGGGTGCGGAATGTGGGTTAAATCAGCTATCAACCTACTCCACTTCAATGACAGTTGAGAAAGCCGCGAGAGTGTTGGTATTGAGCGATCGCCCTCCCTTCTCGGCAGACCGACTAACGACATCAATTCCAGCAATTTCAGCATCACCACGACTGCCACGCGAGAGTTCCTCCACATCTCCCAGCAGGTTACCCACAACTTCTAAGGGGTCGTCGCCTTCAACTGGCAAAAATCCACGCCGCACTCCTCGACCCCTAGCAATCGTTTGCATCGCCCGGAGGGCATTGCGAAGGGGTTTTGTGCTAATCAGCGTCAGTAACTCTATCAATCCTTTCCCGCGTAATCTGAGTTCAACATCATCCTTTTTGCGAGGAACCACCAAACTACTGCTGCGATCAATTCGAGCTGCTTCCTCCGGTGCATCCCAGTTAGCCGGATAGAGTACTGTGATATTACCCGCTGCATCGATCGCCAAACAACTCAAATACAACTCTCGATCTTCCTGATTTTCGACTTTGAACTGAATGGCTTCTCCAACAGGAAACGGTTGAGACGCTGCAAATGTTTGGATACCTGCTCCTCGCTCCTGTGCTCCTCGGCTGGTAATTTTGATTCTCGGTCCTTGTCCGCTAGCGGCGAAAATCTCACCTGTAATTTGCAAGTCTGATGAAGGGGCGGCTAATCCCTGTAAAATCTTACCAGCTAACAGTAGCTTGAGCCTGGGCTTCAATCGATTTATGGCAGCCGTTGCTGATTCCCCCGCTCGACCAAAGGCGCTACTCACAGGCTTCAGGATTGGTGTGAATAAGCCAAGACTACCTACTGGAGGTAGATTGTTTTCTCCTGTCGTTGTCAGTTGGCGTTGATAGTCTTCTGTCATGCGACCGAGGATATAATCAACGGACGTTTGCTCATCAACAGGTAATACTTCAATTCGGCTTACAGATTGATAGAGCAGCGCTGTTTGTAATGCCGTGCGTGCCTGCTCCATCTCATCGCCTAGCGAGGAATCGAGTCCTACCTTCAGTGTGGGGTTAGCCGGAATCCCTACGATTCGCTCTCGCAGTAACATTCCAGGTTTGACAACACTAGTTTGTCCTGATAGGAGTTTGCCATACCCAAACAAACTGCCACTACTGCGGCTGGTTTGTTGAAGTTCAATGGGTTGTCCTGAATTGTCGGTGATGGTTTTTCCGGACTCGTCTAGTAGTGTGAACACTGTATTGGCAGACGCTAGATTTTGCGAAGAAATTCCCCCTAGCCAGAATTCGATTTGGTCTGAGTTAATCGCTGTGATAACCGCTTCGGCTGTAGGAGCGGTGAAATCTTGAAAGTAGAAGGGCTTTTGTCCGTTGTTACTCCCCGGTTTCACTTCAACGACAGGCACTTGAGTATATCCCCTCAAACTAGCTTCAGCCTTAGTACTGCGAATGAGATTGGCTTGCACCGTTACTTTTGTTTGATTTGCGGGAAGTTGCCAGAGGTAACGGGTTAACAAGTAGGTAAACGCCCCAGCATGAAAGTCTCCAAAAGGAACGTCTAGTGCTTCCTGATTGCGACTGGCAGAACCAAGGGCAACTCCCTTCGCAATCCCCGCCTGTCGTCGCCGCTGGAACTCCTCGAAAGGTAAGTTGAGCTGTGTAAGTAACGTTTGTTGATATTCGATCTCTTCCGGACTCGCAACTAGGGTTCCTCCAGTGCGGCTCAATCGTGCGGAAGCCGACCTCACAAGAGCATTTCCCCGTGTACCCGCCCCAGAAAAGCAACTGTCGAGTACAACGGTGAGGTTTTCAGTGTTTATTGCATCCATCAACAGAAAGATTGTGCGCCCCATGATGTCGGGTACGACAATCTCGGACTCTTTTCCTGACGCTGGCAAAGGGTCGTTGGGTACGATTGTCCCATTAAAGTCGCAGTTTTTGACATCCCGGCACTCTTTAGTATCCAATGGGTTTGGGTCTTTCACGAGAGAACCGTGTCCGGAGTAGTGAAATACGACCACATCTCCGGGTTGGGCTTGTTTAATTAAGTGGTCTTGGAACACTCGCAGAATATTGGCACGGGTCGGCTTCAAGTCATTCGTTTTGGCATTGTCGGATACGATAATAATATCCTTGGGATTGAAGCCAAACCGATGCACGAGGAGTTCGTATTGCAACTCAACATCGTTGAGGCATCCTTGTAAGTCGGGAACTGAGTCAGGATATTCGTTAATCCCTACAAGCATTGCTAGTTTGCGTGGCGTACCCTGTGCCAATACGCGAGCATATCTATCGCCCTGCCGGATAATATCTAATTGATGGAAGGCGATCGCTGCTAACGAGGCTCCAGTAAACTGCAAGAAGTGACGACGCTTGATCGGGGGCATGATAACTAATTCTCCATTCAGATTCCATTGGGTGAGCGAGGGGACGGTTGGTTTGATTATCCCAGAACACCTATTCTGCAACGACTGAGACTTATGCAGAGAATTAATTACAATCCATTGCCAATTAGAATAAACGGTGCCCAGTAGTAGGGATGGTTGAGGTTATTGCTTACCTGTTTTGGCAATCCAGTCCGAGTACTCACCACTTCAATCCAAGCGTCTTCGCCTCGCGAACCGCCTACGGCAGACAAATCCTTCGTAATCAAGGCAATCTGCGCCTGACGTAGTGCTTCTGCTTTACTCATGCCGTTTTCCACAGCACTGTAGAAGGCATTCATCAATATTTGTGTTCCGCCATCGTCAACTGACCATAATGAGGCAATAGCCGCCCTTGCCCCTGCTTGTTGCATCAGGTAACCAAAGCCTAAAATCTCTGTCCCATCGCCTAACTTGCCCCCGACTCCGGTTTCACAGGCGGAAAGTACGACTAAATCGGTGTTGGTGAGAGGCCAAGTTTCCACATCACGGAAGTTGGCGCGGTCGCCATTCCCAAATAAAATAAAAGAATCTTCTGGCTGACCCGTGACAAAGCTGGCATGAGTGGCGAGGTGGAGGATGGAATAATCACTCATCTGGGCTACAGTTTCTTTTTGGCTGAAGTCGCGGTTAAAGAGTTTGGTTGTGCCTGGAACTGTAGAGGCTAAGTTTTCGACTTCTTTACCCGCATAGGGTAATCCTCCAAAGTTGAAGCTGTTATTACCGACTTGGAAGCTGTGGTTCCCTTGAGTAAAGGCACCGGCTAAAATTTTGAGAGTTTGGGGTTGTTGCTCCCACTCGGTCAAGCTCAGAGCAGTAATATTATTGAGGCGGTATTTCTGCACCAGCCATTGGTTGCCGTCGTACAAAGCGGCTAAGGGAATGTAGCGCAGTTGTCCGTCTGGGGCGTAGATGATGGTTTTGGCGTTGGCTTCTTTGAGGGCGGCTTCAATGGGTTGAATTAGCCAGTTGTAGAGTTTTTGGGCGGGTTCTTTAGCATTAGATGATGGATTTGTCAAGGCTGAACGAAAGTCGGCAATGGTACGGTTGAGTTCTTCGCGTTTGACGGGGACGGGGCGACGGATGGGGGGCGCATAGGGGGTGACGAGTACTAGTTCGAGGCGGTCTTCGAGAATGAGGGGATAGAGGAGAACAGCGTCTTGAGAAAGTTTTTTGAGATTGTCTTGTAGGCTTCTGAGGAGTTGGGGGTTGAGGTTTTCGCCGCCTGTGGTGCGGGAAAGTTGTTGGACAAGGGCGACGATTTGAGGAGAACGGATGAAGTCGAGATAGTCTCGCGTCAGTTTTTGCTGTTCGGCTTCGATTTCTCGGCGTCGTTGTTCTTGTTGTGGGGTGCGTTCCTCTAGAGGTATCTTTTGTAGTGTGTCGAGTTCTTTGCCCAATTGAACGATTTGGGTGAGTTTAGCATTGTATTGGGCTAGGAGTTGCTGTTCGGGTGGCAGATAGTCAACGCCTTGTTGTGTCTGTTGGTTCCCGCGCACGTTGTGGAGGTAATCGTCGAGTTCTTGGACTTTGAGTAAATCTAGGACTTTTTGCGCTTCTAATACTCGGTCTTGTTTTAATAATAGGTCGGCTAAAGAGCGATAGGTATGTTCAACCGTTTGGGTATAAGACTCTTGCTGTTCTTTTGGCAGTACTCGTATATCTTGCCGTATTGCTTCCTTGACATTGACGGATTGCTTGTAGAAAACAATGGCTAACTCTGGTTGATTTTGTTTGGCTAGTAAGTAACCAATATTGTTAAGATTTGCCCCTTCCCCTGCCTTGTCGCCAATTTCTTTGTTAATCGCTAAAGCTTGTTGATGGAATTCTAAAGCTTTGGGGTATTGTTCCAGATTGACGTAGACATTCCCAATATTGTTGAGAGTTGACCCTTCCGTAGCCTTGTCACCAACTTCTTTACTAATCGCTAAGGCTTGTTGATAAAATTCCAAGGCTTTGGGGTATTGCCCCAAGTCATCGTAAACTGACCCAATATTGCCGAGAGTTACCCCTTCCGTAGCCTTGTCATCAATTTCTTTGAGAATCGCTAAAGCTTGTTGATAAAATTCCAAAGCTTTGGGGTATTGTTCCAAGCTGTTGTAAACTAACCCAATATTGTTGAGAGCTGTCCCTTCCCCCGCCTTGTCACCAATTTCTTTACTAATCGCTAAAGCTTGCTGATAGAATTCCAAAGCTTTGGGGTATTGTCCCAGGCTGTCGTAAACTGCCCCAATATTGTTGAGAGTTGTTCCTTCCCCCGCCTTGTCACCAATTTCTTTACTAATCGCTAAAGCTTGCTGATAGAATTCCAAGGCTTTGGGGTATTGTCCCAGGTTGCTGTAAACATTCCCAATATTGTTGAGAGTTGTTCCTTCCCCCGCCTTGTCACCAATTTCTTGGCGAATCGCTAAGGCTTGCTGATGGAATTCCAAGGCTTTAGGGTATTGTCCCAAACTG
>CAZPRJ010000147.1:0-5756 GCA_964588805.1 uncultured Microcoleus sp.
CAGCTCCCCTGCCCCCCTGCTCCCCCGCAAATCTCATGATGCTTTCTTAGATGCACAACAGCTTACCACCCGATATGAAAACTATCTCAACCTTTAACTCCTGGGTTACTTGTCCTAGACCTAATCCACAGGCAAAACTACGGCTTTTTTGCTTTCATTATGCAGGTGGTGGAGCGTTGAGCTTTCGCACCTGGCTCAATGGACTTCCGTCCTATGTTGAGGTTTGTCTTATTGAACTTCCTGGGCGTGGAATGCGGTTAATGGAACCTCCCTTCACTCGGCTTGAACCTCTGATTCAGGCACTTTCAAACGCTGTTGTTCCTAGCCTTAACAAGCCATTTGCTTTCTTCGGTCACAGCATGGGTGCAGTCGTTAGCTTTGAGCTTGCCCGACTACTCAAAAATCATCATTTAAGTCCACTTCAGTTATTTGTCTCAGGCCGCATTGCCCCTCAAATTCCTGACCCAGACCCCTCCATTCATGCTTTGCCAGAATCAGAATTTCTCAAGGAACTACGCCGCTATAACGGTACGCCTGAAGAAGTGTTAAATAACACCGAACTAATGCAATTACTCCTGCCAACGTTGCGAGCAGATTTTGCGGTTCTTGAAACTTATACTTATGCTCCTGCTCCACGATTAGATTGTCCCATTACTGCCTATGGTGGCTGGCAAGATTGGAAAGCCAGCCGTGAGGGTTTAGAAGCATGGCGAGAGCAGACCAATGCGGACTTCTTGTTACAGATGTTTCCTGGCGATCATTTCTTCCTCTACTCCTCTGAGTCACTTCTGCTACAGTCTCTTTCTCAAAAACTGCACCAGATTGTGAACGGAATCAGCCATTAGTAATAGGTTTTCTAATTTTAATTATTCAAATCTAATAGTAACCGTAACCATGTCTCCACAACAGCAACCTAACATTACAGAAGCAATCCTTCAAGAAGATATCATTAAATTAATGCTGAGATTAGCTCCTCCTGGCATTGTGGCAATGCTACTGATTAGTTTGAATAACTTTATCGATGTCTTTTTTGCGGGGCAATTTATTGGTGAAACGGCTTTAGCAGCAATATCTCTTGCACTTCCAATTGCTTTTATTGTCACCGCATCTGCTATATCAATTGGCGTAGGTTCTGCTTCCGTTCTGAGTCAAGCCATTGGCTCGGGGGATGTAAAAACTCAGTCGAAAATATTTAGTAATTTAACTATCCTAAGCATTATTGCATCCATTGTAATTTCTGTTTTAGGGTACGCTTTTTGTGAAAAACTAATTTCATTTATGGGAGGAGAGGGTCAAGTCACTGCCTATGGAACAGACTATTTGAAAATCTATATGCTGGGTTCAATATTTTTCCTTTTATCAATATCTTCTAGTCAGCTAATCAAAGCAGAAGGTAAAATTGAACTGGCAACGAAATTTACAGCTATTTTTGTCACCACTAATATTATATTGAATTATACATTTATTAAATTTTTCAATTGGGGAATTAAAGGCATAGCACTTGCTACAGTTTTGTCAGGGTTAGTTTATGCAACAGTAAATTTTACTTATTTCCTTTCCGGCAAAAGTTCTATTCCAGTTAATCTCAAAAGGTTTACTTTAGCAATCGATTTACTGCCAGCCACCTTATCGGTAGGTGCATCAGTGATGCTCATGGATTCATTAGAAGTTGTGCAACAGGCAGTGATTTTTAAATCAATCGCCCACTATGGAAGAGTTACTGACATTGCCTTTATGGGAGCAACTCTCAATTTGTTTTCCTTAACAATTACTCCTATTTATGGCTTTGTGCAAGCCCTACAGCCCGTGATTGGCATGAATTATGGAGCTAGATATTATGAAAGGCTGAAGAAAGCTTACTTTACTTTCGGGATAGGTGGAACAATATTGTCAATTCTCATTTGGCTCCCTCTACAAATTTTTCCAGAAACCTTTCTTGGCTGGTTACTTCCAAGTGTTTCTTTTACTAATAATGATTTACTAAACTTCCGAATTGTTCTTGTTATTCTTCCAGTCGTATCATTTGTATGGTGTAGTATTGCTTTATTTCAAGCTATGGGCAACGGAAAAATAGCAGGAATTATAATTTTGAATAGACAATTATTTTTGTTTATTCCAATCGTGTTGATTGTTCCCCGATTTTTAGGTGTAAACGGAGTTTATTATAGTCTAGCTATAGTAGATGTTTTTAATACTTTATTAGTTGTTTATTTTACATTGATGGAATTTAAAAAACTCAGAATTCAATTTAAAACACAATAGTCAGGACTTAAGTAACTGAATAATTTAGCAACGCTCACAAGGCAGCTTGTAGACATGACACCCGATCATTGCGTGGGGTAATAGGCAACTTAATCATAAACGCCGTTCCCCGACCGGGAACAGAATGACAGCGCAACTGACCTCCATGTTTATCTACTACAATTTGGTAACTAATGGATAGTCCTAATCCTGTCCCCTTACCTGGCGGTTTTGTGGTAAAAAAAGGGTCAAATATTTTGAGCTGAATATGGGGATTAATTCCTATCCCGTTATCAGAAATTGAGATTGCGATTCGGTTGCCTGCTATCACCTGGGTGTGAATCTCAATCGTGGGATAATGCTCCTTACCATGCATCCTCAACCGAGAATCATGAACATCATCTAACGCATCAATGGCATTAGTCAAAATATTCATAAAGACCTGATTGAGTTGACCGGGATAACACTCTACTAAAGGAAGTACACCATACTGTTTAATCACTTGAATATCCGGACGGCTAAGGTGTTGAGTCAAGCGGTGTTTTAAGATAAGTAAGGTGTTATCAATCCCTTGATGGATATCGACGGGTTTGCGCTCCCGCTCGTCTAAACGAGAAAAATTGCGTAAGGATTTTACAATCTCAGTAATGCGATTAGCGCCTTCTCTCATGGACTCAAGAAGTTTGGGGAAATCTTGAGTGACAAAATCCAACTCCATACCTTCTTGGTGTTCGACAATCTCTGGTATGGGTTCGGGGTAATATTGTCGGTATAGGGAAACCAGATGCAATAAGTCTTGAGTATACTCTGTGGCGGGTTCAATATTGCCGTAAATAAAGCTAGTGGGATTATTAATTTCATGAGCAACCCCTGCCACTAATTGACCCAAGCTGACCATCTTTTCATTTTGGACTAATTGGGCTTGGGTGCGTTGGAGTTGCTTTAAGGTTTGCTCGAGTTGCTGGGCTTTTTCTCGTTCTTGTTGAGTCAGGGCTCGTAAGGCCAATTCAGATTGCTTGCGTTCGGTAATATCATGAAGGACAGATAAGTGGCGACCGGGTAAGAAGTTAGCAACGGCGCTATACTCCACATCTTTGAGGCTTCCATCCGGTAACTGAAAACGGTATTCTCCTTTCATCTGACCCTGTGCTAAGCAACTTTGCCAGAATATCTGAGCTTGAGAAACAGACTGAGATTGACGGGTTCGCCAAATGGGCTGTCCGTTGAGGGTATCGCGAACTAACCCCAACCAGGTACGTGCCGCCGGGTTGGCATTAAGATAATCACCCTCGTCATTGGTAATCAGAATGCCATCTTGAACGCTGTCGAAAATGGCGCGAAACTTTTGCTCGCTTTCTCGCAGTGCTTCTTCTGCCTGCTTGCGAGCGGTAATATCCGTAAATGAGGTAACAACAGCGTAAGGTTGAGTGTCTCCCGGTTGAAACAACGGTTGGGAATTAATGGAAATCCAAGTGAGGGTTTCATCCAGTTTACGGATACCCATAATCACGTTTGATTGAGGCTGACCGGTGTGTAGGGTAATCATGGCAGGATGCAATTCACCAGGAAATGGGGAGCCATCTTCGTAAATCGTTTGCCAGCTTGGGTCAATGGAGTTGCGTCCTAAGATTTGCTGTGCTGCAAGTCCCAGGATGCGTTCGGCACTAATATTGCAGGCTGTAATCCGCCCATCCGCTTGTTGGAGTACAATCCCTTCGCTCATGGCCGTAATCACAGAACGATAACGTTCCTCACTGGTTCGCAATTCTTTTTCGGTGCGCTGACGTTCAATGAGTTCGGCTTGTACTCTAGAATACAGTTCGGATTGTTGGATGGCGATCGCAACTTGTGTCGCTAATTGCTCTAAAAGTTCTATATCATTCATTTTCCACTGGCGTTCACCCCGACAGTGATGAGCAATCAACAGTCCCCACAGAGTTTCCCCCACCAGAATCGGCACGGTTAAAACTGCAACCACTTGAAATTGGGCAATCATTTCCACATAACAAGGGGTCAGACCTGCGGTATAGATATTGTTGATCGCCCTGACTCGCCCATTTCGATAAAGATGAGAGTAGTCTTTGCCAAAACAGGGGTCATGGATGGTTGAATCCAACACCCCCATACAGCCTTTGTCTGTAGACTCAACTACTACTTGTCCACTCCAATCGGGATTAAACCGATAAATCAGTACCCGGTCAGTTTGCAGGAACTCTCGAACCTCAGTGACAGTGGTGTTGAGAATATCATCGAGTTCTAGAGATTGGCGAATTTTGAGGGCAATGGCGGCCACTAGCCGTTCCTGTTCTTGGGCGATGACGCGATCGCTAATATCAAGTATCGTTCCAAATAGCTTTTCTACTTCTTCCCCATCCTTCCTCAAAATCGGTTCTCCCTGACCTAACAGATAGCGAATTGAACCATCAGGTCGCACAATCCGAAATTCTAACTCACAAGATTGTCCCTGAATCATCTGATTCAATGTCTCTTCCCATTGCCTACGATCATCAGGATGAATCTGTTGTTGATATTCAGATAAGGTTAGGTTCGGCTGATCGGGATCAAAACCGCAAATGCGAAACGCTTCATGTGAACCCGTAAAGGCTTGAGTCGCTAAGTCCAATTCCCAGCTACCAACATGGGCAACTTTTTGAGCTTTGGCTAAGTGGGTTTTCTCTCTCAACAGTTCGATTTTTACCCGTTGATGTTCTTGACTTTCGGTTTGGACGGCTTCAAACTCGGCCGCACTCGGCATTGTTAAGGCTTGGGGAAGTAATGACCTCAGTTCGCCTGCTGTGTACAAAGAAACGATGGCAGCAAAGGCTTTAATCGCACCAGATAACCAATAATGCGGATGCCACAACGTCCAGATTTCCATAATGTGAGTGGTGCCGCAGGAAACAATAAACGCACCAAACAACAAAAAAATCCAGTTAAAGGGTACATCTCGTCTCTGAGCGACAAAATACACGAGCATTAAGGGAATTGAATAATAAGCTAATGCCGTCAACGCATCTGAGATGATATGTAATCCTACCAGTTCCGGTTTCCACAGATAGCAATGTCCGTGGGGAATAAATAATTCCGCTATGATCATTATTCTGGTTGCAAAAGCTACAAAGTGCCGAGAGTCTGGCCTAGACCCCCAAAGAAAAAGAGAAAAACCTAAAATTTAAAGGAAAACGGAGAGGAAGACAACGGTTGCCCCTAACCCTTGAGCCTTGACCCCTTCCTCCTTGCCCTTGCTAGTTTTCATCATTCATTAACGCTTTGAAAGAGTAAGTATCTTAAAGAAATTTAAAAAACAGGCTCAGCAATCGATGCAAAACCTTTATAAACGCTAACGTATAGTGTGTATCGGTTGAAAAAGCCGAGCAAGTAAAGATCGCAAGTTAAGCTTGCAACTTAAGGAATTGTTCTTTTCTGCTGGTCTTATACCCAAATTGAAGCGAAACTAGACCTAGTGCAGCGTGGCAGAAATAACTCATCAGTCTAGAGTGGGGTGACAACTAGGG
>CAZPRJ010000148.1:0-266 GCA_964588805.1 uncultured Microcoleus sp.
GCATGGCGGTCCGCGTGCCATCGCGCCACTCCCAATCACCGACGATCGAGGCGGCCTCCGGCTGCTCACCCGTGAGCCGCCAGCGCTGATCCCGGAACCGGGGGGTGCACTGGTAGAGGCCGAAGCGACCATCGGCGTTGGAGTACAGGCACTGGCCCGAATGCGTGGCCCGCAGGAGCCCCCCGTCGGAGCCCTCGCCGACCCAAGCCCAGTGCTGATCGACGAAGCGCGGTGTGCACGTGTACCAGCCGAATCGGCCATCTCGG
>CAZPRJ010000148.1:341-2086 GCA_964588805.1 uncultured Microcoleus sp.
GCTCGGTCCCGGGTGTCGGGCCGCTGCCGAGGCACCACCCGCTGTGCCGCGACTCGAGCCGCCCAGGCGACGGTGGCTGGGCCTCGGCCACTCCGATGACGCCGAGGAGAAGAAGAAACGACACGGAGAGCAGAAGTTGGCGCATGGGGAGTCTCGTCGTGCACGGGGCGGGGGAGCCGAGCTCCACGGCGCTTGCGGGACACCCGAGAGGACGGTGACGCCGTCGACATATTCTCGAGGCGGAAGAGAATACCTCACGCTTCGCCGGCCTCGTTCGTGATCCTCGCGGTAGGCGGCTCCACTGCGCTCGCTCGCCTTGTCGTCAATCGCTGCTACGTGAGTGGACGATGAGCGATGAACGACCGGCAGCCCCTGCGGAGGCGCTCGATAGCGCCGAGGCCGAGCGGGTCGTCGGATTCCTCGAGGCCATCGTCGAGGACCGCGCGGTCCTGGCCGATCTCGATCCGGATCTGATCCGCCGCCTGCTGACCGCGGCCGGGCGCGCCAGGTCTTCCGGACGCCAGACGTCCACACGAAGGTCGATCCCGGTGACGTCTCGGAGTGGCCGAAGCTGCTCGAGGAGCGCTGCTGTTACGTCTGCAAGAGCTCTTACGATCGCCTGCACCCCTTCTACGACCAGCTCTGCCCGAGCTGCGCCGTGAAGAACTACGAGAAGCGCTTCCAGACCGCGGACCTCGAGGGGCGCGTCGCGCTCCTGACCGGTGGCCGGGTGAAGATCGGCTACCAGGCCGGCGTGATGCTCCTGCGCGCGGGCGCGCACCTGGTCGTCACCACGCGCTTCCCCCAGGACGCGGCGCGCCGCTACGCCGCCGAGGACGACCACGAAGAGTGGATCGACCGGCTGGAGATCCACGGCCTCGACCTGCGTCACACGCCGAGCGTCGAAGCCTTCGCCGCGCACATGCTCGAGACCCACGACCGGCTCGACTTCATCGTTCACAACGCTTGTCAGACCGTGCGGCGACCGAGCGGGTGGTACGGCCACCTGATGCCCGGCGAGCGCAAGCCGGTCGGCCACCTCCCGGAACCCCAGCAGAAGGCCCTCGCCTCCCACGCGAGCCGGATCCGAGAGTTGCAGCAGTCCCTCGGCGACGGCCAGAGCGATGCCCTCGCCGCCGACGGGAAGGGCGCGATCACCTGGGCCGACGCCCCCGCCTTGAGCCAGCTCGCCCTCCTCGAAGAAGACCTCCACGCGAGCGAAGCGCTCTTTCCCGAGGGCGCGCTCGACCAGGATCTGCAGCAGATCGATCTCCGCGACAGCAACAGCTGGCGGATGACGCTCGCGGAGGTGCCGACCGTCGAGCTCCTCGAGGTGCTCCTCGTCAACGCGACCGCGCCCTTCGTGCTCAACGCGCGGCTCAAGCCGTTGATGCTCCGCGTGCCCACCCGCGACAAGCACATCGTCAACGTGTCGGCGATGGAGGGGCAGTTCTACCGGACGCAGAAGACCGACAAGCACCCGCACACCAACATGGCCAAGGCGGCGCTCAACATGATGACCCGCACCTCGGCGGCCGAGTACGCCGAGGACGGCATCCACATGAACAGCGTCGACACCGGCTGGGTCACCGACGAGGACCCCAAGGTGATCGCCGAGCGCAAGCGCGAGGTCCACCGCTTCCACCCCCCGCTCGACATCGTCGACGGCGCGGCGCGGATCCTCGACCCCATCTTCCACGGCCTCAACACCGGCGAGCACCTCTACGGGCTCTTCCTCAAGGACT
>CAZPRJ010000148.1:2096-5119 GCA_964588805.1 uncultured Microcoleus sp.
CCAGCGAGTCATGGCCCCCCCGGTCTAACAGGGGAAGGGGCCCACGTCAGCAGGGCGGGCTCGGCCGCCGCGACCGAACGACCTCGAAACCGCCCGACGACTGACGGTACTCTCGGGCCATGGTGCGTCGTGACGTAGACGAGACCCGAGACGTTCGGGACGGATCTGCTTGCTGCGCCCTTCCTACGGGTGGAAGTCCCGGACCGGTAAGCGTCGGAGCGCCGGGTAGCAGGGTCGCGGTGTCCGGGGGAGACCCTGGGGCCGAAGCCGACCGACGAGAGCCTCTTCGGAGGGAGCGACCGTACGGGCCGCAACATCAAGTGAAACCTGCAGCCTCGTCAGAGGAACAATCCGGGGGCCGAGCCGCTCATGTCACGGCGAAGGCAACATCCGGCGCGCTGGTTCCGAAGCGCGCGCCGGGTCCCGGCGGGGTACGGGGTGTGGCACGTACGGAAGGAAGGGTTCGGAACACGGGAGACCCGTCTTCGCTGCCGTCGTCGCGGCGAGCGTCGTCCATAAGCCAGAAGGTGAAAGGGCGGGGTGCGGAGCGGGAGTCCGAGGGGATCGTAGTAGTGCCGATCCGAGCGCAAGAAAACGCTCGGGGAGCGAGAGGTCCCTACTTTGGATGGGTCGGATGAGGAGTCACGTGCGAGGGCATGGCCGGGCAAGGATCCGGTCCAACCACCCCCAGCGGCGAAAGCCGCAGGACAAAGTGCGCTACCTCCAACGCCGACTGTGGGTCGCTGCCAAGCGATCTCCCACGCGCCGTTTCCATGCGTTGTACGACCGCATCTGTAGGGGTGACGTCCTGCGGGAAGCATGGAGGCGGGTCGAGCGCAACAAGGGAGCTGCCGGTGTCGACGGCGTCACGATCGATTCGATCAGGCGCAGCGGTATCGGCGACTTTCTCTCGGGCCTCGAGTCCGAGTTGCGCGAAGGCGAGTACCGGCCGAAGGCGGTCCTTCGTCGGTACATCCCGAAGCCGGACGGGCGCTCGCGCCCGCTCGGCATCCCGACGGTTCGCGATCGGGTGGTTCAGATGGCGGTGAAGCTCGTGGTGGAGCCGATCTTCGAGGCGGACTTTCGTTCGGACTCGTACGGCTTTCGTCCGAAGCGTTCAGCGACGCAGGCGCTCGAGCGTCTGCGAAAGCTGGGCGCGAAGGGCGGCGATCACGTGCTCGATGCCGACATCGAGAGCTATTTCGACAGCATCGACCACGAGAAGCTGATGCGACTCGTGGAGCGACGCATCTCGGATCGTCGGGTCTTGAAGCTGCTCCGGCAGTGGCTCCGTGCAGGCGTGATGGAGAATGGGAGCGAGACGACGATGCTCAGCGGCACGCCGCAGGGCGGGGTCATCTCACCGCTGCTGTCCAACATCTACCTGCACGTCCTCGATGAGATGTGGGAGGACCGGTACGCCCACCTGGGCGTGCTGGTGCGGTACGCCGATGACTTCGTCATCGTCTGCCGCACTCGCGCAGCTTGTGAGGAGGCCGAACGCAAGGTCCAAGGGATCATGCGCCGGCTCGGGCTGACTCTTCACGCGGAAAAGACGAGGCGAGCGGATCTGACCTGGGGACGGGAAGGATTCGATTTCCTCGGCTGCCATCTTCACAAGCGCATGAGTGGGAAGATCTGGGAGAGGGACGGCCGACGGGTCTACTTCCTCCAGCGCTGGCCCTCGAAGCGCAGCATGAAGCGGGTACGGGCTCGAATACGGGAGCTCACCGGCCGGCATCGGAACGGGGTCAAAGATGTGCGCGTGCTCGTCGATGATCTCAATCCGGTGCTGCGCGGGTGGGGGAACTACTTCGGGTCCGGGAACGCGTCGAAGAAGTTCAGGGAGATCGATCGCTATGCCGTGGACCGGCTCCGAGGCTTCCTCGTGAAGCGCAAGGGCCGGCACCTGAAGGCGGGCGAAGCGAATCGCTGGACGCGGGAGTACTTCGAGGCCCTCGGGCTAAACCGTCTGCGAGGCACGATCCGGTATCCGGAGCGGGCCTTCTGGGAGACTGCGTAATGCGACGATTCGAGAATCCATCGGTAAGCCGTATGCGGGAAAACCGCACGTACGGTTTGAAAGGGGGCCCTACCTTTCCGGCGCCTCCGGCAAAGGAAAGGTAGGGTCTACCAGTGGCGCACGACGATTTCGAGCTCGCGGAGGCGGTGCGAGCCGCGGTGATCGAGCGGCTCCTCGAAGCCTACGAGGATGCCGGCGTGCGTGGCCTGTGTGGGGAAGGTCGCTTCGAAGCCGCGGTGGGTGCGGTCCGGGCTCTGGATCTCTCCGAGGCGCTCGAGGCTTCAGGCCTCGGGGCCACCGGAGGGTGAGCTCTCACTCGACAGATCGCCCGTAGGGCCACCATCCGGAGTCCCAGCCGTGCGGGCTTCTTCCACCCGCCTCGTCGCTTCTTCGTGGGAGAGGTCCAGGCTCGGAAACGCCTCCGCGTGGCGCTCCCAGTCATCGGAGAGGAGGCTCTCGAACCAACCACGAACCGGTCTGAGAAGCGCTCCCGGAGCGCTCGCCTCGTCGATGGGGCTGACGGCGAGAGCCACGACGTGGTCGAGGGTGAGCTGCACGGTGGTGTCCTCCATTCTCGAGCCGTCGACGTGACGTCGTAGGCAGGAGAAACGAAAGGAGAGCCTACGAGCGTCGGGGTCCCACTCCCCGTCCTCGAGTGTCGCATCGTGAAGCAACTGTGGAATGTCGTGCAGCGACGTCACGCCTTCTCTGTCCCCGCCCGGCGGCCGGTGCGCAAGGCCAAAGGCGACCGGCCCCGCGGGGGCCAGGTCTCATGGGCTGAGCCGGCGCGATCCTACGCGAGGAGGTCGGGGAGCACGCCGGGGGCGAGGCGTTGGTTCGGGTCGCCGAAGCCGGCGAAGGCCTCTTCGGTGCTACCGGCGAGGGTGATGCCGAAGGTAGCCCACAGGTTGTAGAGCTCGCGGCGGTTCGCGTGCTCGGATTTCTGGGGCGGGTAGAAGACGGCGCGGTTGCCGGTCTTCAGGCCGAGGTTCTCGCCGCC
>CAZPRJ010000149.1:0-4635 GCA_964588805.1 uncultured Microcoleus sp.
AAAAAAAGACATCCTCCTTCTGACTCCTGACTCCTGACTCCTGACTCCTGACTCCTAACTCCTAACTCCTAACTTCTGACTCCTGACTCCTGACTCCTAACTCCTATTTTCAACAACTTTAATATCAACCATGTCTATAACCTTTGAGTCTAAACAAAACCTAAATAGTGGTAGCCACGCCATCGTTATCGGTGGTAGCATGGCTGGACTTTTGGCCGCACGAATGTTAGTCAACTCCTTTGACCGGGTTACATTGGTGGAGCGTGACTTATTTCCAGAGCAACCCGAACCCCGTCCGGGAGTGCCTCAAGCTAGCCATGTTCATGTGTTACTCGCTCAAGGCCAGCGCATTCTTCAGCAATTTTTTCCAGGGATAGAAACCGACTTGACAGCAAAGGGTGCAGTGCCTGTGGATTGGATTGGGGATTGGATGACGTATTGGATGTGGGGTTGGGCACCTCGCTTTCAATCGGGCTTAAGGGGATATGCTTGTAGTCGCTATCTGCTGGAATGGATTATCCGCCATCGTTTGGCTGATTACAATAATCTCAAACTCCTAGATGGAGTTCAGGTGACGCAGTTATTGACCAACGAGACGAAATCCCAGGTAACGGGGGTACAACTGCGCTGGCGTATGGAGGCAGAAACACCCCTTGAAGAGGAGTTGGCGGCCGATTTGGTGGTGGATGCTTCTGGGCGCAATTCTTCGATGCCGAAGTGGTTGGAGTCTTGGGGCTATCCTCCTGTGAAAGAAACGGTGATTGATTCTTTTTTAGGTTATGGCAGTCGTTGGTATCGCCGCAAGTCAGGATTTTCAGCAGATTGGCAGGGGCTAACGGTGATGGGGAAACCGCCAGACAATCCTCGTGGAGGAGTGCTTTATCCCGTAGAATGCGACCGTTGGGTAGTGACATTAGGGGGGTCAGGCCACGACTATCCCCCAACGGATGAGGAGGGGTTTCTGGAGTTTGCGCGATCGCTGCGTCATCCGATCATTTATGAAACGATCAAAGATGCAGAACCCCTTTCTCCCGTCTATAGCTACCGACGCACCGCCAATCGCCTGCGTCACTACGACCAACTCTCGAATCTGCCCGAAGGTGTAGTCATGATTGGGGATGCGGTGTGTGCCTTCAATCCCATCTACGGCCAAGGCATGACTACTGCTGCACTCGGTGCTCTAACTTTGGATGATTGTTTACGTGAACAATTTAAAACCACGAAACACAGCCTCACAGGTCTAACTCGCCGTTTTCAGAAACGATTGGCCAAAGTAAACAGTACACCCTGGATGATGGCAACGGGCGAAGATTTACGCTGGCCTACCACTTCCGGGGGACAAATTGACAAAATGTCATTACTCATGCAGGGGTACATGGATCGAGTCATGGAGTTTTCTACCAATCACCCCGAGGTTTACCAAACGTTTGGGGAAGTGGCTCATTTAGTTAAACCCCCCACTGCCCTTTTTAGCCCTCGAATTCTAGCGCCGGTTCTCTTGCAGGGGATGGGGAGCTAGGATACGGGAGGGACTTTAACGAAGGATATCGCCTCAGCCTGTGGTACAAATTTGCGATCGCACTCAGCCAGGTTGCTTGATTACGAGGAGTACCTGACGCTTGATCGCTTGTTCATTAGTTTGATTGTCAGCGAGATGATGTTATGTTCTATACTGATTGGCTTACCAGAAAACGTACCTAGAGAGGGTAAGATTAAGAATTAATTCAAAATTCTCGGCTGTAAGAGCCGATTCAGACTCTATACTCCGGATATTATGTAATAAAATCTAACCCCTAGAGGGTTGACAAAGAAAAGTGAACAGGAATTCTGTTTCACTGTTTTTCTGTGTGTGTGAGGTTTTAAGGAAATTAGTTACTGAATGTTGCATTTACTGCCTATATTCTCTCTGGCTCAAGCCACTCCTACTCCATCGCCGATTCCTAAACCACAGGTGGTGGTGCAACCGCAAGAAATACGGACTTTGCCTGGAAAATTGGATCAAGTCCCGATGTTCAACAGCAATAGTCCGGAAGTTGTGAAAACGGAGGGAATCTTACTGTCCACTTTTCCTCCTGGGGAGAAAATATCTCCCACAGCTCACCTAAACCACGGATTGGTAGGGCGCTTTGATGTGTTTTCGCATCATATTGCAAGAACTGATCAACCACGAGAAAATCGTCCTCTGTATCAAGGAGTCGTTATCCACAATCCCGGTAGCAAAACTGTCAAAATTGATATCTTGCAAGCGGTGAGTTATGTCACGAATCCCGATGCGCCCTTTATTGAGTTACCACCTTATGTAGACAATCCAACGGGTGGAGTTTACGCCGGACCCGGTTCACGAGTGATGAACGATATCCTACGGGGAGTGCATCATGACGAGTTTCCGTCCCAAATCATCATTCCACCCAGGCAAAGCCAGATGTTATTTAATTTACCGATAACCCTTGGCAACTGTCGGACGACATTTATGCGACTACGCAGTAGTGAACCGGTTTACTTAGCGAGTTTAGCCATGTATGCCCGTCCTGCCGATTCTAACGGTGCTCGCAAGCAGGGCAATGACGACGCTTACAGAGCCCCTGTGCTGGGAGAATGGCGGCAGTTACTTTTTAGTGGCAAGTTAGCAGGGCCACGCGATCGCCCTCCCACCCCCCTGGATGAAGACACAGAAAAAATTATCTACGGCCGTGTTGCAGGTGTGGCTCAAGGGTCCGAATGGCGTAGTGAACTTGTGGATAGTTCTGGCAAAAACGATCTGAGTATTCCTAAACCCGGCCAAGCCTTTTCTTACCCGATTAGTACTCTCCCAGGCGGCACCTTCGGTACGCGTCAGGTTCAAAGTGCCCCCCTACTCGTCCGTTATCCGGATACCGCCTATCTGGCGCATGGGAATTATGGGGTTTATTACAGTCTCACCTTGCCTTTAATCAACAAGACTGAAAAGACTCAAACTGTCACCGTCAAACTTCAAACCCCTCTCAAAGAAGATAATTCTACCAATGAACTGCGATTTTTAGACCCCCCTGATTCTCAAGTTTTTTTCCGGGGAACAGTGCGAGTTAGTTACAAAGATGATGCCGGAACACTGCAAACTCGCTATATCCACTTAGTGCAACGACGGGGAGAGCGAGGTGAACCATTGGTTGAGTTGAAAATGCCATCGGGCGATCGCCGTTTGGTGAAGGTAGACTTTTTATATCCTCCCGATGCCACCCCCCCGCAAGTTTTGACGGTGAGGACACAATAAGCAATTCAAAATTCAAAATTCATCCCTGGCGTTGTCAGGGAAGATAGAGAAGGAAAACGAATCTGTAATTGTCTATTAAATTATGCTCACAAACTCTGATTTTCTCATCTTTTCCAAATGGTCTGCCATTCTTACCTTGGTTTGTGGTGCCATTGCTCTTTTGGCGTTTCTACTGAAATGGGGAATCCGGTTTCGGTTAGTGGGCGTGACTGGCTTTATGCTGGTTCTGAGTGCAGGGTTATTTGCGTTAGGACTTGTACCCTTTAGCCGCACGGTGATTCCAGGTGCTATTCCTTATTCAGTCGTTTACGATAACGGTGGTAATCGAACAGTGATTGCTGTTCCTCCCCAGTTAACGGAATCTGAACTGGATGCCACACTTCGCCAAGCTGCGAGTAACTTATTTTCTTACGGACGCTTGGGTGGCACTGACAACCTGCTGACGATTCGGGCGCGGACGATTATTCATCCCAAACCAAATGTTTCTAAACCCCTGTTTTTAGGTCAGGTGAAGCGATCACTGGCTAGTCGGGATGATGAACAAATGATGATTGAAATTTTCCCAGAAAGCTTCGCTCAATTACCTCAATCTAAGGCTTAAGGTCAATAAGCAATAGCTAAGAGGCAAGAAAAGAAAGATATTTACTCAACTACTCAGAGTACCACTAACTATACCCTGACTCCTGACCCCTGACTCCTGACCCCTATTTTTAAATATAGGAATGACTCAAACATTGCAGCGTCGGATTGGTTTAACGGGTGGCATCGGTACAGGGAAAACCACTGTCTCAAAGTACCTGGCCGAGCGCTATCAACTTCCTGTTTTAGATGCAGATATCTATGCACGGGAAGCTGTACAACTAGATTCTCCTATTCTGGATCAAGTTTTTCAACGCTATGGTGTAGCGGTCAAACTACCGGATAATACGCTCAACCGCAAGCGCCTAGGTGAGATTATTTTCAAGTACCCTGTGGAGAAGCAATGGTTGGAGCAACAAATTCATCCTTATGTACGCGATCGCTTGCAATCCGAACTCAACACTCTAGTTACACCCAAGGTTGTATTAGTCATTCCCTTATTATTTGAAGCCAATATGACCGATTTAGTGACCGAAACTTGGGTGGTGAGTTGTTCCCAAGCTCAACAAATTCAACGAATGATAGAACGCGATCAACTCTCCCCAGAACAAGCCCAATCTCGTATCGATAACCAACTCCCTCTAGCCGAAAAAATTAAGCTTGCTGATGTGGTACTCGATAATTCTTCGACCCCAGAGGCTTTATTTCAACAAGTAGACATGGCTTTGTCTAGAAATTAACAGCGAACTACATTGACATACTCCCCGCCGTGAACGGTCGGGGATTCTTTACGCTTCATTGGGTCG
>CAZPRJ010000150.1:0-4494 GCA_964588805.1 uncultured Microcoleus sp.
CATAACAAACTCCTGACTCCTGACTTCTGACTCCTGACTTCTGACCCCTGACCCCCTTCTAACCTTATGATGCTTTCTTATATGCATAACAGCTTAGTAAATCTGTGGCTAACTGCCACAATGCAAATGTGGAAGAGTGAGGCGATGGCCAGATGTCCATGCTGAAAAAACAGAAATTACCTTGGATACTGTCGATTGGGGTAGCTGCCTTGCTCATTGGCGGGAGTGTAGCTGCTTACTGGCTATGGGTGAGGCGAAATCCGGTTTTAGGAGAGGCACCGGTAGGGTTTGAGTTGGTGCCGCAAGAGGCGCTGCTGACGGCAACCATTTCCACTGATGCGGCACAATGGCAACAATTGCAGCTTTACGGGACACCTGCGACTCAAACTGCATTGAAACAACAGCTAACCCAACTGCAAGACAATTTCCTTAAAGCCACTGGCCTCAACTATGAAGAAGATATCCAACCCATTTTGGGCAAAACCATAACCGTTGCCTATTTGGGTTCCAAGCCTCCAGTGACGGAATCTACTCCCGAAAAAGGTCAACAACTGCCTTCTTCGCTCCGTCCCGACCTGATCATACTGCCGATACAATCTCCTAACCAAGCCCGACAACTATTTGAAAAACTGAAAACTCGAAACACAACACAGTTTTTTGAACGCACCTATAAAGGCATTCCCATCCGCGAAACCCACACCAGTCAAGCTCAAAATTACTCGGTGGCGTTGTTGGGACGTTTCTTGACCTTAACAACCTATCCCAAACTTACAGAGCAGGTGGTCGATACATCAACCGGAGGTGCCTCGGCGGCAATGGCAGTGGGATACCGAGAAGCTCTCCCTAAAATTGATACTTCTAATTCCTTTGGGCAATTTTATCTAAATGTACCCGTTTTTACAGCAGGACTGGCCGCCAACTCCAACACATCACTCTCCCCCGAGAAAGTCGCCGCTTCTCAACCCATGCAGGGAGTGGCAGCAACGGTAGCTTTAGAGCCTCAGGGAATGCGATTTCAAGGAATTTCCTGGCTCAAACCCAATAGTACTCAAACCTACCGAGTTGAGAATACTACAACCCGCTTACCCAGACGCTTGCCCTCGGATACCTTGTTGATGATGTCGGGGGGAAATTTAAGGCAGTGGTGGGAGAACCACAGCCAAAATGCTGAATTTAACTCGCTGTTTCCAGTGACACCCCAAAAGCTAAATTCAGCGATGAAGGCCATCATCGGTTTAGATCTAGAAAAGGATTTAGTCCCTTGGATGGGAGATGAGTATTCTTTGGCTTTAGTCCCTGCATCTCCAGAGGTTCTCAAGCTTCCAGGCACTCAGTTATCTCCATCATTGGGAGCGGGTGTGGTATTGATGATAGAGGCACGCGATCGCTCCCGTGCACAAGACACTCTCAAACGACTCGATCAACTCATTGCTAATCGCTATGGGTTCCAGGTCGATTCTACTAAGGTGGGGGGGCAATCGGTTGTAAGTTGGACTTCTCCCTATGGTGGGGTGAATGCGACTCACGGCTGGTTAGAAGGAAATGTGGCCTTTTTAACTATAGGGGCACCCATTGCTGGGGCGATCTTACCCGAACCGAAAGCACCTTTGATCCAATCTTCGCTATTTCAGCAAGTTGTACCCACCACACCCAATCCCAATAATGGTCAGTTTTTCCTAGATGTGGAGCGGACGGTAAATAAGGGTAATCTATATTTGCCCCGTTTTCTTTCACCCAATCAAAGAATGTTCGCTCAGGCCATTCGTGCGATCGGATTTACAGGGGCAATTCAGGATAAACGCAGTACCCGATTTGATCTATTTCTACAGATGAAAACGGCCACTCCTGCTACTCCGACTCCAAGTCCCGACAATCCTACGGAAACTCCAAACGCTTCTCCAACCCCTCAAGCTTCCCCTAGACCCTCACCCTAATTGGGGATAGTAACTCGGGCAATGGAGAAGTTGCTAGTTTCCAAGTTAGAATTCAAACTTGCTCAAAGTAGGAGGATAGGAAGATATATTTTCATTTCAAGAGCATTGCTGGGTTCATTTCAAAAGGTTTTAAATCAGAAAAGTAAATATCACAAAAGTAAATATAAGTCAATACTAAAATAAACTTCAGTATGGGTTGCCGCTAATTTTCATCAGCGTTAGAGGGCAAGAGAACCGATAGGATAATAGTGAGCGGCAATAATTTAACTTTCAAAAAATTAAGTAGAGAGAAGGCTTTATGGATCTGGTTGCACTCCAGAATAAATTGGATAATATTTCTTTTCTCGTCCTATTGGTGACGATGTTGATGTACTGGGTAGGCGCTGCCTTTCGGGCAATTCCTTACCTAGGAGCTTTATCAACGGCAGGTATGGCGATCGCGAACCTGTGTATTGCCGCATTACTGGGTGCGCGATGGTTAGAGGCTGGCTACTTTCCATTAAGTAATCTTTATGAATCTCTGTTTTTCCTGACTTGGGGAATTACGATGATTCATCTGATTGCCGAAAATATGAGCCGAAGTCGATTAGTCGGCACGGTGACTGCTCCGGTAGCAATGGGCATCACAGCGTTTGCGGCCTTGTCACTACCGGCAGAAATGCAGCAATCGGAACCCCTCGTCCCAGCGCTGAAATCTAATTGGTTGATGATGCATGTCAGTGTCATGATGCTTAGCTATGCAGCACTGATGGTGGGTTCGCTGTTGGCGATCGCCTTTTTAGTCGTGACTCGGGGTCAAAATGTCGAGCTTCGGGGCAGTTCAGTCGGGACAGGTGGATATCGCACCCACGATAATCAAACCACAAATCCCTCTTATCAATTGCAACGCAATCGTGAAGACATTAAACCTCAAACTCCAGGCACCGCCCGTCCTGCCTCAACATTTACCCCTGTGGCAACAGGCAATAGTGCTGTGAATACGGCGGTTCTAGATCGCAGTTTATCAACCTCATCATCGGTTCCACCCATGTCAGAGTTACCCATGCTCTCGCCTCAACGCCTGAATTTGGCGGATACGCTGGATAATATTAGCTACCGCGTCATTGGGCTAGGATTTCCGCTACTGACGATTGGAATTATTGCCGGGGCGGTTTGGGCAAATGAAGCTTGGGGTTCTTACTGGAGTTGGGACCCGAAAGAAACTTGGGCATTAATTACCTGGCTTGTGTTTGCGGCCTATCTCCATGCTCGCATTACTCGCGGCTGGCAAGGGCGGCGACCGGCAATTTTGGCAGCGACTGGGTTTATGGTCGTCTGGATTTGCTATCTTGGTGTGAATCTGCTGGGCAAAGGATTACATTCCTACGGCTGGTTTTTCTAAGCGTACAATGTCCTTTTGGGTAGAAATAAGGCAGATTGCGCCGACAGATGCCAGCTATTGACCCAAACTCACGACTCATCTAAAACAACGACGAAGTTAAGTTAATCGGGGAAGAACGGCGTGGATAAGCGGTTTGAGCCACTGGCAACGGGTGAAGTTCTGTCAGTCGATGAATCTGTTCAAATTTTGATTGGGCATCGTACATTTAGAGCTGGCGAACTCGCCCAAGCCATCAAAACACAACTTGAATATGGAATTCAGGGATGGTCTCCAGACAAGGATGCCTGGTTTAGCGAAGAAGGCATCCCCTGCGAAGTCTTGAGATTCACGGCACAGGGCTGGCAAAAAGGTAAAGTTAGAATCAATCTGGAGTTTTGTCCCCTCGATGGGGAAGAGGAAGCCACACAGAGCAAACAAGAAGCTAGCGCAGGGGAAAAAGAAGCGGCCGCTAATCTGGATGAGCAGACAGTATTTGCCATGCCAGCACCTGACATCTCGGATGAACTGGATTTGGATGAATCCTTGACGAGTATGCCAGATGATTTTGAGCTAGAAACATCGTCCACTATGGACAATGCTGCCGCAGTGGTGATGGAAGAAACCTTCATCGCTGATGATGGCACAGTGGTGATGGAAGAAACCTTCATTGCCACCCAAAGTGAATTCGAGTTGGAAACACCAACCGATGAAGCCTTGGGATGGGAGCAAGAAGAGTCTAACGACTTTGAGTTTGAGATGGAACCTGAATCCTCCACCGCAACTGCCTTCCCAGACGATGAAGCAGATGAATTTGACATGGCTCAAATGTCAACGAGTCTGGATGATGAATTCGATCAAATTACCGAAAGTATTGAGCAAGAGTTAGAAGAGGTTGAGGGAGCAACCGATAGCGAAGATGACTTGCTAGATTTGGGAGAAGTCTCTTCGGAAGCAAGCACTGATATTGATTTTGGGGATATATCGGCCGACAGTGGAGCCGATATTGATTTTGGGGATATATCGGCCGACAGTGGAGCCGATATTGATTTTGAGGATATATCGGCCGACAGTGGAGCCGATATTGATTTTGAGGATATGTCAGCCGACAGTGGAGCTGATATTGATTTTGAGGATATGTCAGCCGATAGTGGAGCCGACATTGATTTCGGGGATTTATCCGCCGATGGTGAAGCCGACATT
>CAZPRJ010000151.1:0-3902 GCA_964588805.1 uncultured Microcoleus sp.
TGCCTTTAGATGTTAGAACTTGGACTTGCAAAAGTTGCGGCACTCACCACGATAGGGACGAAAATGCTTCTCAAAATATAAGAGCAGAGGGCATCAGAATGCTTCGACAGGCTCAGCAACAGCTATCAGTCTTAGGAACTAGGACTGCTGCCGATGGAGGGGATGTCAGTCCGAGACTTGGGCGCTTGCTCCAAGTTGACGCAATCCCCCGTGAAGTCGGAAACTGCCGTCAGAGCGTAGCTCACTGGCAGTAGTTCATTCACTGAAACGACCACGTATGAGTAATAAGCTTTTTGCCCTGGAGCCTTGGAGCCTTTTGCTATATCACTCACTCCACTCCTTCTTCTATCCTAAACTCGTCCCGGAGTTGCGAAAAAACTCGGTATTGGTCTAGAGCGGCTTTTTTGTCTGATTTAGATGAATTTTTGGGTTCCATTGCAATCAAATTGTATTGCACATTGTCGGCATGAATGGCAAAAGTAATATTAAAAACTTCAAAAAAATTCACCACCCATTTGCATTCATCTTCAGGGTAATCTATATAGTATTGAATGAGCTGAGCAATACAAGTTTCTAAGTGAGTTCGAGCGCTAGGGCAAATTAAAATAATTTTCAGGAGTACAATCACCAAAGTCAGAGGATGCCCATGAGATAGTAGTAAGACAAACAATCCTGACGGCTCACGATGGTCTTCTGTGGTTAAATATTCAATGACTCGGTTACTGGTTCTTAGCAGTAAAGCATCATTCAGGGTTTGATCGTGATGATTGGTGTAGAGATTTTTTAATTTTTCAGCTAATTTTTGATTTAAAACTTCAACAAAATCTTTATTAGCAACAGAAAAAATTAAATATTTTTGTAGAGAATTTTTAAAACATTTATAATTAATTGCTTGAGTTTGCTGTAGAAAAATACGGGCTAAATTTTCATGGCTAAAATTGCCCCGTCTAGCGACAATCATTTTAATAAATCGTATAATTTCATCCCCTAATCCCGTGGGGTTTTGATGAGTTTTGAATTTGGCTACCGGAGATTGTAGCCTTGCTGTATACATCGCTAAATCAAATTTAAATTGGTCTTTCAGCTTGTTAGAAAGAACTCTGGCTGCTTCTCGTTGTTCAACAGGATTTTGGGTATTTGTATACTGAGGAACTAAAAGATAGGATGTATAGCGTTTACTCCAATGTTCTTTACTCCCATAGCCATATTTTGCTAAAAATAACTTAAGCTCGTCATAATCTTCACTTTTAACGAAATTAGATAACCATGTTCTCAGACGTGTTAGAGTTGGAGAAATAGTTTTTTTAATGTCTTTATATTCAGTTAAAAAATCAACTAATTCTTTGATGTAGTTATGGTTTCTTGAAGTATCCCAGTTGTTGACTAAAATATAGCAAGACCGTTTAAGAGTATGGCAGAAGTCTTTTTCGTTATTCGTAAAGATGAGTTCAGATAGGGCTTTTAGGGCTTCCTGATTACCATCAGAAAGCTCATACTCTAGAAATAGGTGTTTAAATTCTGCTAAGACAGAGGCTGGAGGTTTTTGCCTCACAAGGCTCAACAGAAACTGATAGATGATTTCCTGAGCTGACTGAGTAGAGAGCCCTGACGCCTTATTCTTCATGCGGGGTTGAGTCGAATGTCCTTCTGATGATAGAACTTCCCTAGTCATGAAAGTACATTAGGACTTAAAGTCCTGCCTGAAGGTGGAGATGTTTATAAAGCTGAGTACAATCGGCTTCAAATACTGAATCACTTACGTGATGAACTTGATGATTGCAATTTTGTTTGAATATAGCATAGATTTAGCCTATAAACTTTCTGAAGATTTTTAACAATTCAATCATAATGGTTAAGCTTTTCCTTGAAGAAAAACAGCAGTAAGCAAGACTTCTCAGGCTTCATAGGTACTTGTGATCCTGCTCAGGACAGGAGATAAATTCCAAGAATTAAGATGTAATAGTTTTCTGAATTTAAAACAGATTACCTTCTTAACTATGAATTTTGCGATCGAGACTTAATACGGTTAATTTCTTGCTGGAGTTCCTCAATTTGTCGCTGCAATCTTTCTGCTTCATCTCTCGAAGGTTCTGAAGGGACTTCCACTGCTCCTTCTTGACTCGCCTGCTGATAATTGCCTTGACGAATTTGATGATACTCTGATGAATTTGCCCAATCTCGTAGGTAACGCAAGCGATCGACTGGAAAAGGATGAGACAGCATTGAACCCATGCCGCCGTTATAAAGTAAAAATTTGTAAACTTGATTGAGGTTGTCTTGGTCGAGTTCTTGAAAATTGTCCGACTGGCGGATAAATTCGTCAAGGCTGCACTCGTGTCCGTATCGAGAACTCCCCCCTGCCACTTTCATCATCGTTTGCATTACCGTATTTAAATCGTCAATAACGAGTAATGCAGCGCGATCCGCCGATAATTCAGCTTTTCGACGCCATTCATAGAAAGCAAAAATTAAGCTACTATTGACAAAATTACCTAAACCTAGTGTCATTTCACTGAGCATTGATGCAGCATTCATTGCCCAAATTCCCATCTGCATTAAAATAGGATGTCCGCATTTAATGTGTCCTAATTCGTGGGCTAAAATCGTGCGGATTTCCGTTTCGCTGAGTAACTCTAAT
The DNA here is from genome assembly GCA_964588805.1 of uncultured Microcoleus sp. Classification (GTDB taxonomy): domain Bacteria; phylum Cyanobacteriota; class Cyanobacteriia; order Cyanobacteriales; family Coleofasciculaceae; genus CAZPRJ01. Next base: position 2,639 of record CAZPRJ010000151.1, read on the forward strand.
ACTCCTGTATTCAAAACTACATAAGGATGTTCTTGCCCTAAGGAATAGCTATTAACTTGGGGATTTTGGTCAACAAATAAAGTGGGTTCTGGATGCACATCTAAATCCCGCACACATTCTCGAAACAAGCGATAGAGGGTAGAATACTGGCGAGGCCCAACTTGGATACTATTGCCCATCAGATAAACAAGTTGAGGGCGTTCGTAGAGAAATTCCACAAATTTACGGGAAACCAAGTCAAATCCGGGGACGCTGCGTAAAGCTTGTTCGGCTTGGCGATCGAGGGGATGTTTGAACGCTTCGCTGGAAATACCAGGGTAGGTTGGCATAAAGCAATCAGCTCGTATGAGAACTTTATCTATGATACGTCTCCTAACTGGAGAACTTATGCAGTGCGATTGCCCCTTCCGGGCAGCGCGGAGCGATCGCCTAGCCAAACAACTGGCTGCCAATACCTACATTTTCCATCAACCCCTACCCCAGAGCTTTCACATAACAGAAGTTACAATAAACAGACCATCCTCCAACCTTAATTATTTCTCAGTGTGGAAACAAACTGGAGATTCAAATGACCCCAGCAACAATTGCAACACCCACAAAGGAATTACCCCTTTTGTTTGAGGGAGTAACTTGGAGAGAGTTTAAAGCCATTGACCAATTGTTAGATCGTCCAGGATATCGTCTCTCTTTCCTGGATGGAGTTTTGGAGATTCGACGTATGCCAGGAGAACCCCACGAAATAGTTAAAAAGAGGATTGCTGCATTGTTGGAACTTTATCTGCTCATGGCAGGATTTGATTTTACTCCAACTGGCTCGATGACTCTAGAAAGTGAAGGGGGGGCTGTCAAGCGAGAGGCTGATGAATCCTATAAACTTGCACCAGGTCGAGTACGTCCTGATCTAGTGATCGAGATCGTGTTTACGAGTGGCGGCATCAACAAGCTGGAGGTATACAAGCGGCTGAAGATAAAGGAAGTATGGTTTTGGGAAGACGGGGTTTTAGAGGTCTATCACCTACGGGAACAGGGCAATACACTTGACTATGAAAAGGTTTCTAGTAGCCAGGAAGTCAAAGGTATCGATCTGGATTTGTTATTACGTTGCATCAATATGGTGAATCATGTTGATGCGATCAAGACTTTTCAGCAGGCACTTCAGAAATAATCTTAAAATCTTTTTGATAGCGAATCGTTTGAATAACTAGATTATTTTGACACTCCTGGCTATAAATAGGCGAGGATTCTTGGTTCAGCGACAGACCTT
>CAZPRJ010000152.1:0-3723 GCA_964588805.1 uncultured Microcoleus sp.
ATGAACAATGAACCATCAACAATGAACAATGAACCATCAACAATGAACAATGAACAATGAACCATGAACACTATTCCCAAGGTTGCGCTTGTTCGATTAGTACTTGAATTTGTTGGGCAAATTCTGCCATTGTCTCAAAGGGGAAACAGTGAATCGTACCGGCACCATTGAGACTATTTAAAGTATTAGCAAGACTCTCAATTTGACGGTTATAACTGTCCTCTAAAGGACTCACCATCGGTGCGGGACAGCGGCGAGTACTAACGGTAATCACTCCGGCAAAGAAATCGGGATGAGGTAGATGAGTATTGCGCTTTGCGCCATTGGGTTGCAGGTAGGTGTAGAGTAAGCTCTTGAGTAAAGCATCTAGACGTTGTTTCCGTTCATTGGGTGCGATCGCATAATCAAAACTGTGGGGATTGTAACCAATGCGAAAGGCTTCTAAATGGGCAACGGTAGCATACAACCCTGAACTAATTTGTACATTATAAGGCGTTGGGTTATCGATGCCATACTTAGCATGAAAGTAGCTTTGAGTTTTAACTTGTGTCGGTAAACCTACGATTGCCCCAAACTCAATGACGGACTCTCGCTTTAAAGTCTGCCCTTTTTTTTCTGTCACCATAAAACCTTCTAAATCGCTGATGGAACAACGCTGGAGGACTTGAGCGGTTTTGCTGGCTAAATCAGCGGTTTTATCGGTAAAAATTGGCAGTTCGTTATCTAAATCGTAACCAATTCGGTCTGGATTAAATTGCTTTCCTCCTTCTGATAAGGGTAAATCCATTTCTAAAGAAATACGGTGTAAATGTTCGGCTTGAATGTGCTTGAGCATATCGCCGGATACTCCATTGACGTATTCCGGTTCGTTCATGCCTTTTTGGATGATGTAATAACGCCGAGTTAGCGATTGATTGCCTTCGTTTCCTTCGTTATTGAGGGCATGGAGTTGCCAAGATAGTTGTCCACTTAGGGAAATGGAATAAACGGGAAATTGGTTCTTATTCATTTTCTTCTAGTTCTCCTTGATTGGATGCTTCAACATTAAAACGGCTGAAATTTTCATTTCTGGTAGGGTAGGGAGGAATGCCGTCAGCCCTTGTGTTCATGGTTGATTGCGTATAGTTCATTGCAATATTCAGCGTAGCCATTGCCGAAGGCTACAATGAACAATGAACAATGAACAATGAACAATGAACCATGAACCATGAACCATGAACCATGAACCATGAACAGCAAATCCCGGTTCTTATGAAGTACGACGGTTGTCATTCAACTGGACTTAAATCCGGCTCGACTGTCTGTTCATCTTCTGTTACTTTTGTCCACTTGGCATAGCCGTAGGCAATCAGCAAATTAGCGACTAAAACCGTATCAAATTCATCGACTAATTCAATCAATCGGTCTAAGTCTTCCTTCGTCGGCCAGACTCGCATTAGTCGTTTTTTTGTGCCTTGAAGCCGTTCGGATAAGCGTAAGTTTTCGTGTTCGTATTTGGCGAGAAAATCAGCAACAGCGCAGATAAAATCTTTTTTTGAACCTGACTGGCTACTTAATTGCTGTGCCAATCCGTAGTTACGCTGCCAATCGAGTTCGATGAGTCCCTTTTTGGTTTGAACTTTTCCGGCAAAAACGGTGGCTTGATTAATGGCTTTGGCTATTCTTAAAAAGCTGGGGTCTTGGGTAATTTGGGTAAATGACCGCTCTTTTTTTATCATAAGATTGAGTCCGAAAATAGAGAATAAGCGGGGAGGTTTAGTCTTGGGGTCGGCTAAACGTTTGATGACATATTCGGCATAGCTGACTTGAAAGGGGAAAAATTTGCGGAGATTGTTTCCTGTAATAAAGTCTCGATAAGCGGCTAAAAGTTCGCTATGGCCTTCTTCAGCAGCGAGGGAACTAATGACGGCTAAGTGTTCATTTAAAATCAGGTGATAATCGAGTAATTCTTTGGAGTTAGAGGGACTTATCCATCCGGGAAGCCCTAAGTTAAATACGTCTTTAACACCGTAAACTTGTCCTTTTTGCCCAAAATGAGTGCCTGTAAAGCCGCCGACGAAGTGGTTGACACTTTCCCAAATCTCGAATTCATCTTCGTCGGGTAATTCAGCAATAGCGGGATGATAATTGAGGAGGGATTGACAAAATTTTAGTACCAATTCGGCATCAAATCGAGCAATGCCATGACCGCCTCCAGGTGGGTTATACTGTCGGAGATGGTTGAGGATTTCGCGGTATTTTGTCAAGGAAATATCGTTAGGTTCAAGGGCGGTTACTCGCCAGTCGTAGGTGCGATCGCTAATTTTGACTCGTTCGCATATCCCAAAGGTAAATAATCCATTGGCAATCAGCCATAAACTCAACCAATCGGCTTTTTGAGGGGTGAATGTGTTGCCATCGGCTTTAGTGCGATTTACGCCTTGAACAGAGGTAGGAAAGTAAACTTTGACTGCACTAGCTTGAAGCGGGAATTGATTTCCCGTGGTGGCAAGAAATAGTTCAGCCACTTGTTCAGCTTCGGTTTTTACTGTTGAGCGATTGCGCTGACTAAAGGCTTGGAAAATAGAGGTCAGTAAGATGCCATAACTATTGCGTAGTTCCCATCCCATTAGCCACAGTTCGTTGTGGTTTTTGTCATGGCGCATAGAGGTGAGAATGGCACCATTTTGTGTGCTGGGGTGGGGTGGTTTTGGGGTATCTTCTCCGGTTTCTTTTCGGTTGTAGTTTTGATATAAGTACTCTCGGTAAAGTTTGCGGATTTCACTATGTTCTACGACATTGAAAATCGGGGTTTCACTGGGGAGTTTGCTGCCATCGGTTTTTTTGCCGCAGATGGGGGGAAATGGATTTGTGTAGGGGAGTTTGGCAATGGGTTCTAAGTTGACTGGTTTTTTGAATTGGATGCGGTAGTGGGTTCCTTCGTCAATCAGTTGGATTGATGGGGTTTGTTGTGTTTGATTTAGGGCATATTCTGCAAGAAGTGCTAAACTTAGCATGAGAAATGTATCGGCATAGGTGCCGAATTTTTTGCCTACAAACAGGCTTTTTATCATCTGTAATGCTGCTCCATTGCTGGAGATTTATCTTGAACAATATTCTACTGCCCTATGGAAGAGGGGTCTTCCAAGGTGGGGTTCATGGTTCATGGTTGATGGTTCATGGTTGATGGTTCATGGTTGATGGTTCATGGTTGATGGTTCATTGTTCATGGTTCATGGTTCATTGTTCATGGCAATTTGGAGCCACACGGAGATAGCAGACTGACTATCAAGAGATGGTTTATGGCAATGGGGGGTCAAGCAGTTTCTCTTGAATTGGCTACTATTAGCTATTAACAATCAACATTAAAATGGCTGGAATCCCCATTTCTGGTAGGATGGGGAGGAATGCCGTCAGCGGCCAGAGTTCATTGCTGCGACACTTCGACAAGCTCAGTGCATCGCTGCGCTCAGCAACTTTCTTGATTGCGTATAGTTCATTGCAATGTTTGCCAAGTATGTGCGTTAGCGTCAGCGAAGCGACAGCCTCGCGCAAACAATGAACTATGAACCATGAACCATCAACCCTGATATGTCTCGACAAGACTAGGAAGTTGGCTTATGCTGAGAAAAGCGATAATTTTCGTAGGTCGAAGCGAGGTTGAATTTCCGGGCAGACTTACGAAAAACGCCAGAACCTTGACAATTGAAGAGTTTGAGCGTTTTCAGTCGCTCAAGTAATGAG
>CAZPRJ010000153.1:0-3644 GCA_964588805.1 uncultured Microcoleus sp.
AACTTCCGCCGTGACAGGGCGGTGCTCTAACCAATTGAACTACAGTCCCAATTTTCGCGCCATCTCTAATTATGTACAGGTTCTTTAATTTTGTCAAATCTTTTTTTTGCAAGCCCGCTTGCCCTAATTTCAGGGAGCTTTCCGGCTCCCACTACCAAGATTTTTGCTTGCTTTGGGATGCTCCCCACTTAAGGCAACCAAGGGTATTGGCGAAAATTGGGCGGACGCTTTTCCAGAAACGCCTGTTTTCCTTCTGCGCCTTCCTCAGTCATGTAGTAAAGTAAGGTAGCATTGCCTGCTAGTTCTTGCAGTCCAGCTTGACCGTCACAATCAGCATTAAAAGCGGCTTTTAAGCAACGAATGGCGATCGGGCTATGAGCTAAAATCTCCTGTGCCCATTGAATTCCCTCTGCTTCCAACTGCTCTACGGGTACAACACAATTGACTAAACCCATATCCAGCGCTTGTTGGGCGGTGTACTGACGGCAGAGAAACCAGATTTCTCGTGCTTTTTTTTGTCCCACAACCCTAGCCAAATAACTGGCTCCAAATCCGCCATCGAAGCTACCGACTTTAGGCCCAGTTTGACCGAAAATGGAATTATCGGCGGCGATCGTTAAGTCGCAAATGAGGTGCAAGACGTGGCCACCCCCGATCGCATATCCCGCCACTAAGGCAATCACCACCTTGGGCATCGAGCGAATCAGACGCTGTAAATCGAGGACATTTAAACGGGGAACACCGTCATCACCCACATACCCAGCTTTGCCTCGTACACTTTGATCGCCACCGGAACAAAAGGCGTATTTTCCATCAGTATGAGGGCCAGCACCGGTGAAGAGAACAACGCCAATACTCGCATCTTCACGAGCATCACAGAAGGCATCATAAAGTTCAAAGACAGTTTTGGGGCGAAAGGCGTTGCGTTTGTGGGGACGATTGATCGTAATTTTGGCAATACCGTCCGTTTTGTGGTAAAGGATGTCTTCGTAAGTTTTGGCGGTTTGCCATTCAATATGCATAACTTCAGAACTTTGGGAACGCAATGACAATTAGAGCTAGAAAAAGCATACGTCGAGAGTGTCACTTGTCAGAACTCATATCTTGCGCCAACCCTTTCAACCGCCAAGAATTTAAACCCCTGGCTAATATAAAAAGTCCATTGAAATGGACTAAAACCTTATACAGTAAGCATTTAGTCCTCTGAGCGAGGACTTGAGCTATAAGCCAGGGAATTGATGATACTGTTGGCGAATTGATTCCCTGGCGGGTGAGTGAGCAGGTGCAAGAGGTGAGAGAAGTTACTATCTCCAACTAGGCCATTCACAATTTTTGCCTTCAAACTTTAAAAAAGAGTCCTTTGTCCCAAGGTTTTATGAATGCATCGACAATAACGCCGACATCTACCTGGAGTCCCCTGCGTCAGCCTGTTTTTCGAGCACTTTGGATTGCATCTGCGGTGTCTAATGTGGGGACTTGGATGCATGATGTGGGTGCAGCATGGCTGATGACTTCCCTCTCACCGTCTCCGTTTTTGGTGGCGCTGATGCAGGCGGCAGCGAGTTTGCCGTTTTTCTTGCTGGCATTACCGGCGGGTGCGATCGCCGATGTGGTAGATCGCCGCAAAATGTTGTTATTTACTCAAGCTTGGATGCTGGCCGCGGCCACCTTGCTAGGGGTGTTGACAGTGATGGGGATTACTACCCCTTGGATACTCCTGATACTGACGTTTGCCTTAAGTATTGGCAGTGCGATGAATATGCCCGTCTGGCAAGCGATTATCCCGGAATTGGTGGTGAAAGAGGAACTGTCTTCTGCGGTGACGTTAAACGGGATTGTGATTAATTTATCGCGATCGATTGGCCCGGCGGTGGCTGGGGTAATTATTGCGGCGGCGGGTACGGGTGTAGTATTTCTGCTCAATGCGGTGTCATTTGTGGCGGTAATCTTGGTGATTTATCGCTGGCAAAGAACCACTCCTATGAGTGCCTTACCCGCAGAGCGATTTGTAGGAGCTCTCCAAGCTGGGATTCGCTATGCCCGTTTTGCACCTGCTCTTCAGATGGTGTTTATCCGCACGATGGCTTACATTCTCTTTGGCAGTGCGTTGTTTGCACTCTTGCCGCTTTTAGGGCGTAGGGAGTTGGGGTTGGAGGCGCTGGGCTATGGGATGATTTTAGGGTTTTGGGGGATTGGGGGATTAGCGGGAGCCTTTATTTTACCTAAAGTGCGAAAACAAACTTCTATCGATCGCCTGGTGGCAGGGGCTTCGGTGCTGATGGGAGTGATGATGTTACTGTTGGCGTCGATTCGCAACTTTTACCTCGTGTGTGGGGTAATGTTTGTGGTGGGAATTGCGTCTCTGACGGTGATGGTGAGTTTGAGTGTATCGGCCCAAACGGCGGTTCCGGCGTGGGTGCGGGCGAGAGCGTTAGCCATTCACATGCTGGTGTTTCAGGGATGCATGACGGTGGGAAGTTTGACGTGGGGTGCGATCGCGCAACGCACAGGTATTGCTACTGCGTTGACGGCAGCAGGGATAGGATTAATGGTGAGTGTGCTAGTGAGTGTTCGCTTTCGCCTACGCTGTGCCGAGAAATTGGATTTAACCGCTTCGTTGCATTGGCATCAACCTGCCCATACGTTGGAGCCGTGTCCGAATGACGGGCCAGTGTTAGTGACATTAGAGTATCGCATTGACCCAATTAATGCAGAAGAGTTTTCCAGAGTCATGCAAGCGCTGAGTATTAGTCGTCGTCGAGATGGGGCAATTCAGTGGGGATTGTACCAAGATTTATCTGACCCGAGTCGGTTTGTGGAGACAATTGTGGTTGAGTCTTGGGGGGAACATCGGCGGCAATTTGAGCGGGTGACAAATTCGGATCGGGTAATTGAGGAGCGTGCACGGGCGTTTCATATTGGGGAAGAACCGCCGAAGGTTTCGCAGATGATTTATGCAGATTATGTCGAAGGGAGGGGGTTGCGGCAACCTTGTTGAGGTTGACTTTTTTGAAATTCAGAATGAAGAAGAATGATAATTTTGAATTCTCCGAAGGGGTTGATAGTGGCAAGCTAATCGGTATTTAACTTGCATGGCTTGGACGGGCAGGATGCCCATCCCACAAGAGTTTTTGTAACGAGGTTTTGGCAGATGCATTAGATAAATAGTGTGGGTGACACCTTGAAATAATCACCAAGCGCCTTAGCTTGTGCTTTACTGATTGAGCGTTTACCATTTACAACCTCCACCACCCCACTCGATCCAATAACACCTACTAAATCAGCTTGACGGGTGCTACTGGACTCCATGATGTGTTGCAGGATTTCATGAGGTGGAGATTGCTCCATCGGATAGTTCTGTGCCTCATACGCTTCAATCAGCGTCACTAGCAATTGATGTAAAGCTCGTTCCTCCGTTGTACGATTTTTCTTAAATGTTAGCCGCTCTGCTACTGCTAAGGTGTGATTATACTCCTCTTCTGTTTCAATTACTTTGGGAGCGACTTCAGCGAGTAGATTTCGATAAGCATCTTGGTCAAAAGTAAGGGTCATTATGTGAGAACTCATGGCTCTAGTACATCACGGCGGAAATAAGACTACCATTCTCGCATCGCTGTAACGCTTTCCATATAAGCATTTTGAAT
>CAZPRJ010000154.1:0-3586 GCA_964588805.1 uncultured Microcoleus sp.
AAGGCTACCCACAGGTGGTTTAGACTGGTGGGTTATTTCTGCCGCGCTGCACTAGTATCCTAGTAAAACAACGATAAAATGAGATATTTTATTAAAAATTCAAGCCTACTCGCCAAAAGAGGTAGGCTATTCGTCTGACAGCAAACCCAAGCACAGTTCATTTGAGGGTAGAGTTAACCTCAATGCCTACAGGAAATCAAGCCACAAAACGTAAGCGAGGTGTAATCCTCACGCTTCCCGGTTGGCAACGTCTGCAAGCAGCAAAGCGCCAGTCAGAAATCCAAGAAAATTCTGGCAACTCCTATACTTTAGAAGAATTACGCGAACGAACAACCCTTAGTCTCAATACCCTTACCAAGATTCAACGCCGCCAGCTCCCGGTGGATCGGCACAGTTTAGAATCTTACTTTAATGCGTTTAATCTCTCTCTCGATCCCAGCGATTATAGTAAACTTGACCCTGAGCAGACCGATAATCGGCAACCAGTAACGCTCAAAGGTCAAGTCCCCCTCAATTCTCCGTTATATGTTGAACGGTCGCCGGTCGAAGTACTCAGTTATGAAATGATTCAGCAGCCTGGGGCGCTGATTCGGATTAAAGCCCCCAAGCAGATGGGAAAAACCTCGCTAATGGCTAGGCTGCTGCAGCAATCTAGGCTACAGGGATATAAAAGTGTCACCTTAAGTTTTCAACTGGCTGATGCTAAGGTATTTACTGATTTAACCCGTTTTCTCCAATGGTTTTGTGCGATTGTTACTCGGAGTTTAGGGCTACCCAATCGGCTGGCTGAATATTGGGATGATATTTTTGGCAGCAATTACAACTGTACTGATTACTTTGAGAACTATTTATTAGCAGAACTGGATAGTCCCCTGGTTTTAGCTTTAGATGAAGTGGATGTGGTGTTTAATTACCCGGAAATTGCCACGGATTTTTTTGGTTTATTGCGAGCTTGGTATGAAAAAGCTAAATATGGGGATGATAGTAGTGGAGTTTGGCAAAAATTGCGTTTAGTGGTTGTACATTCAACGGAGGTTTATATCCCGCTCAATGTCAATCAATCTCCGTTTAATGTGGGATTATCCCTAGAGTTGCCGGAATTTAGCCGGGAACAGGTGCAAGATTTAGCTGTTCGCTATCATCTCAACTGGACAGAGGCAAAGATTGAACAATTGATGGGTTTGATTGGTGGGAATCCTTATTTAGTTCAATTGGCATTATATCATATTAGTTATGAAAAGATTTCGCTGGAGGAGCTGATAGAAACGGCGAATGATGAAGAAGGAATCTATAGTGATTATCTACGCCGTCAGTTGTGGAATATTAAACAATATCCAGAATTAATTAGTGCGCTAATGCAAGTCGTGATGTCATCTACTCCGGTTGAATTAGAACCTATGCAGTCGTTTAAATTACAAAGTATGGGTTTAGTCCGAGGGCAAGATCGGCAAGTTGTACCGAGTTGTGATTTGTATCGTCAGTATTTTAGCGATCGCCTCAGTCGTTTGCGGTTAAATCTCGTCCAAGAAAATCGCTTAGCGACGATTGTTCTGACTCATGCGGTGAATTTTGTAGAGAGTCTGAACACTGACCCAGAACGTACCCAAAATCAACTTTATCAAGATTTTTTACTGATTACTCAATTGTGTCATCAGTTTGAAGGTCAAGTCCTTAAGTCCTTTAAGGACGGTTTATTAATTTATTTCCCTAGTGCAATTAATGCTGTCAACTGTGCACAGGAAATTCAAATGGCTTTAAAATCAGCGGCTGAGCAAGACTCAGGGTTTATGCTTGTGTATCGCATTGGTATTCATTTTGGAGAAGTTATTTTTAGTTACAGCGATATTATTGGCATGGGGGTGAAGATTGCGGAACACTTGCAAGCGGAGGCTCCTTCTGGGGGTATTTGTATGTCGCAAGTGGTTTATGATGCGGTTAAGCCTTATCTTCCTTTGCAACCGATTAATTTAGGTGAGCGGCGAATTGAAGGGTTGGAGGAGCCGATATCGCTGTATCAATTAATATTTTAGGGTTAGTCAATATGATGTCTATGGGTGAGTGAGCAATAGAAGCATTTAGTAAACGACCTTCTGTTGAAGCTGTTGCTGTTGACCGTATTGTTCAGCTTCCTGCCTTATATTCTCGGTATCAGGGCTATTGGATTGAGGTGAGTTTGAAGGATAAAGCCGCCATTGTACAGCATAATTAACTAGCCCCATGTATTCTCTAAATGTCAAAAATGCTGTTGCCTTAAAACCAAAGTTAGGGGGTAGTGGAGTGATATGAGGAATAACTCTAAAACCATTAACTTGGAACACTAGTAGTGAGCGCAACATGTGTAATTTGTCAGTGATCAATAGAATTTGATGAATCCCTTGTGGGTGTAGTACGGCTGCTGTAAAAACTGCATTTTGCCATGTAGTTAAAGAACAGTTTTCACCATCTAAGGCTTGATTAGGAATACCTTGTTCTTTTAGTTGTTCAATCATACTAGCAGCATCACCCCTACCACTGGTAAAAATCATTGGTGCTCGTCCAGCTTCCCAAAGTTCACGAGCAACATTAACCCTTTGTATGCTAAGTTCTTCACTTCGGCCTAACACTACAATCGCCTGTGCGGCTGTACCAGAATCAGATGGTAGAAAAATAACGAGTCCTTTTGCTGCTAGGGTAAATAGGATTGGTAAAGTAGCTGTGATTGCAAATAGCAATAAAACTACCCTACGGCTACTGAACCAACGTCTCCATTGTTGATGCTTATTAATCCAGTAAAGGATGAAAAAGACCCCAATCACTATTACAGTTAAAAAAACTTGCTTTCGCCATCCAAACTGCCACCAATTAATGACCGGTGGTAATCGGGTTAATGTGTTTGGTAGCCAGCGATCGCACAATTTTGAATCAAACATTTAGGTCATTTAAGGGGCAATTTTTGTTCTCATCCTGGGTAGGTGTATTTCAGGTCTACCTTTGTTAATTTCCGATAGATGGTGCTAGTGGCTGGCGCGGACTACCACCGCCACCAACAGTATTTGGGCTATTGTTATTGACAATATACAATGCTTGGAACAATTTATTTACGTCATCATAAAATGCGCCTGAATTTCCATCGAAGCGATAACTGTAAGTGGTAGTAAATTCCTCTTGTGCATCCTTTTCTATGGCGATCGCGTGATTATGCCAAGCTGTATCATCGACGATATAACCGCCGTAATCTTGAAGCACATGGAACAGTTTCTTGCCCGGAGCGGTTTTCAGCCTCAGGCTTCTCTCCTTTATGGAGGGCGGGATGGCTAAGAGTGAACCCATTACTAGGTCTGGGTTAGAGCCACCATACCTAACACCTGAAGAGTCACTAAAAGCATAGGAGTCAGCACGGACGGCTGGCCATCGGTAGCACACAATGTTAGCTGCCTACTCAGTACTACTATGCCAATTAGCAAGGTAATCAATAGATAGGGAAATTTACCTTTAATGACAGCGAACATATATGGACAGTTAAGGGTAACCCTCTTTCATCACTCTGGGAGGTTTCGACGAATTTGCGTTGTTTCAGCCCACGCAAAATCAAGGTTTCACCCCAGTC
>CAZPRJ010000155.1:0-3401 GCA_964588805.1 uncultured Microcoleus sp.
GATATAGTTTGAAGCTTCTATAGAATCTGCGCCTCTTTAGAGCGCAGAGTGTCAACTCTACCATGAGATGCTCTAGCCGCTGGGTGTAGCCCTCTGGAAAAAACCCTCTTTGGCTTGACGTTCTGGTAAATTTTAGCTAAATTATCCGTATCGACTAGTTTTAGCGAATTTTTTATTTGATTCGCAAATAAAAGTCAACGTCATTAAAGTTATTTAGCTGTATCTTGATAATACTGCACCTAGAAAACTGAATAAGAACTTAGTTCCCTAAAGTTACGTTTCCTGAGTAGGGTTTCAAAAACTTAGTTATCACAAGATATTGATCCATTTTGCGAGGCTCAGGCAAAATCGCTGAAACCCTGATTCTTTCGTTGTGAGCTTCGCTGCCTTACCCTATAAGGATTTGAGCCGATTTTTTTAACAGTTTTCCCAGAAACGGGAGACAAAAATCGGTGAGCTTCGCTAACCGCCTCTAGAGGCTATACAGGGTAAGGGTTTCAAAACGAGGGGTTGCACTTACCACTTCCCCGTAAGGGGATGGAAACAAACACTAATGTAATCAAGGTTTCTCGAGATGAAATAGAGTTGCACTTACCACTTCCCCGTAAGGGGATGGAAACTTTAATATCTGGTATTGCAGAGTTTGTCCCCGTTATCGGTTGCACTTACCACTTCCCCGTAAGGGGATGGAAACGACGTTTCCATCTTTTCATCTTGATTTTCCTCAAGTTGCACTTACCACTTCCCCGTAAGGGGATGGAAACATTCTTTTAACAGCCTCTTTTCGCAGAGGAATTTCATAGTTTGTTGCACTTACCACTTCCCCGTAAGGGGATGGAAACATGACTAAACGAAACCCAGAGGTGTATCGACGATACGATAGTTGCACTTACCACTTCCCCGTAAGGGGATGGAAACTCACCCCACTAAAATATTCATCATTGTTTGATTATTGCCATGAACATCCAAATCTCTCAAAAAAGAACTTCATAAGCTAATACGCATTTAAATTGGTATTCCCTGCTGTCCGTTCCCTGTTCCCTTTGAGAAAATTCAGTATCCCAATCTAAATGCCAAACAGCTTACTTACCGACACTGAGCTTGCTCCAACGAAACAACAGGACAACTAACAACATTACCAATCAGAGTATTAAACCCAACCCGATAAACATACTGACGTTGGCGATTGGAGAGATAAAAAAAACCTAGAGCATAGCCGTCATCAGGGAATAATCCCAAGTAAGCCGTGTAACAATCACCTTGAGAAATAGCAAGTAAATTGTATCGTTGTGGTGAACGCTGGAAAGTAGACTTGACAAGAGTTATATTCTCAATAGTGGTAAAGGAAGAAGGACTATCAGAATAGGGGTGAAAGCTGTATTTAATCCAGTCAGATTGTAGAGAACCAAGAGGACTAGAGCAAACAGTAACCGCATAGCGGACTGAATTCTTATTAGCTTCTTGCCTAGCTAAATACAAAGCAGATTGCAGTTGATTAGCCGCAGTACGTACCCGTTGCCGTTGCCAGAATGATAGCCAAGCCGGTATAGCCACAGCCGACAAAATACCTAACACTAATAAGACAACTATCACCTCGATTAGAGTGTAACCTTGAATTTTCATAAAAATCTGGAAAATCAAATAACAGTTGAACCCGGTAATGGAGTGACAGGCTTTCCTCCCCACACCTCCACCTGGCTAAGAGCATGGCGAGACAGCGGATAAAACCGCACACTATCTTCTGAAAAATTGACCCTTTCCTTGAGCCTCAAGCGCAATTCATCATACTTAGATTGAGCCAGCACACACTCAAAAACTGAATACTGAACTCGCTTACCGTATCCTTCTAATAAGTCAGCTACTTTTTTACGCCGCTTATCATCAGAAATGTCATAAGCCACCACATAGAACAACATGGATTAGTGCATGAGATACGGCTGATAAAACTGCGCTGGATTGTATACAAACTGCTTGTAAGCCTTCACTTGTTGGTTGAGAACATCCCATCTAGGTTGTTCTCCCTCTTCTGTTTGAATTTCCTCCATTCGCTGCACAAATGCCTTGAGATACTTCGTCCGTCCACAATCATTGAGGTAGCACCCGCCGTTGTGATAAACAAAATCCGTCTTGGCATCAATCAGTTTGCGATTAATCAGATACGTCACTAAAGAATCCACCAACGGAGCGCGAAACTCCTCAACCAAATCACTCGCCAACGCCGCATGACGTTCTGTTCCTTGATGCAAACAAGCTTGATAAGCATCAAGCCCTTGAATTTCAATTAATGCCAATAAATGATTCCAGAGAATCTGATAACCAAAACTGAGCATGGCATTCACCGGATTTCCTGGAGGGCGACGGCTACGCCCTGTAAAGACAAACTCCGGATTTTTCAAGCATTCCCCAAAGGCCAAGAAATACTGTGCAGCCCCTGCCCCTTCAAACCCCATTAACTGCTCTAGGGAATCAGCTTGAGCCGCTTGCATAGCTAAATACTCTAAACGTTGAAGCACTTTTTCAAGTAATTCCGACTCAACCCGCTTTTTCTGACGCCGCAGCAGCACACGAGAATTTTTTAACTTAGCACTAACAATCGCCCTAGCTGTTATCATCCGTTCCACAATACTCAACTGCTGCTGATAACGAGATAACTGCCGATAGCCCCGTTCAATCGCCATCACTCGCCCGTAGCAATATCCCATTCTTGATAAGTAAGCAATGGGAATATCCCGCCATAAACAAGTGCGAATCACCTGAGTTGTCACCTGCGACTTGCCAAAGATTAAAATCGCCTCTAATAATGGCAACTGCACCTGAGCATGAATAATTTCTCCCTGTTTGACAATCAACGTTTCTTGTTGCAGTTTTAGATAACATCCCTGTTGAGACACATACAAACTTCTCATCTTTAGTTTCCTTTTCTGTAATCAAGCGACAGATTAGATTCTGCCTACCCCCTACCCCCCCAGCCCCCCTTGCCAAGGGGGGGGAAAACTCTTAAAGTCCCCCTCCAATTCAAAGCGAAGCAACATCTGGCTTTCCCCCTTTTTAAGGGGGACGGGAGGGGGATCTTAAGGGGGATTTAGGGGGTTCCAAGTGTTACATTGTTTGATGAAATTGGTATTATCGCTATCGCCTCTCTATAAACGACGAATCGCCTTGCCGACGATACAAACTCCTAGAATTCGAGTTCAATTGTGAAAGTAACTGAGCTTCTGTCGGTGGCAACAACCAAGCAATCACCCAATCCGCCACACTAGAAACCGCATAAGTCGCCACAGTCACCAGCAGAGTATTGATAATCACTGCCGCTAATCCCAAAGGAGCAATCAGCAGGATAATTAAAGTAATACTGCCAGTAGAACCCGCAACTAAACCATTCCGTAATTGTTGAGCACGAG
>CAZPRJ010000156.1:0-3125 GCA_964588805.1 uncultured Microcoleus sp.
ATACTGGATGAGAGAAAGTTGGTTTTTGTAAGAGATGGCCATAAAAATCCCTGACCCCTAAAATTATTGTGGTTCAACAATCGAACCCATGAATAAAATTGTTTGAGTCTCGTTATCACGAATCACACAAAAGAACGGGCGATCCACAATAAACTGAGGAGATGCTCCTCGGACTGCCATGTGTACAGATGTTCCACCGACTGCTTCGCTGCCTTGTTCATTGACCTCAAAAAAGGCATGGTGCTGGACTTTAGTAATATAGGCTGGACGTGGAGTCATGCCGGTGAAATCGGCTCGCGCCTCATCAAATGCGATCGCCATTCCTAACGACTTCAAAATACTATTGAGCTCCAGCCCGTAGTCTAATTTAAAACGAGGTAAACCCAGGCGGAGTTGTTCAGGTTGGAATAGCCGCATCCATCGTTCCCAATTCTCTGCATTGAGTTGGTCATAAAATGTTTTAAGACTAACTCCTTTTCGAGGTAAAAAAATATATAAACTTAATCGTCCCTGCCCATAGGGCAAGCTCACAGCCTGAAACAAATCCTCTTCATAATACTGATATTGATTCTGCTGAAACATCATGGAAATCTGTTTTTGAGTCCCATCTAATAAGGTAAATGGCTGCTCTTTTGTATAACTTTGGTCGAATTCACTTGACCATTTGCCCTTAAAATAAATAGCATTAATTAGAAAAAGTATACTATTAGGTGTAAGGTCGTTACGATTAACAATTTGATTGATTTTTCCTTGAGTACTCTGTTCAATCCAATCATTAATTACCGCCGAAGCATTCGAGTCATTGAAATCTAAATCGGTAATTTGTGCGCCATAAAATGTTTGATTTTTGGCAATAAAGCCTGGATTAAAAGGTTCACCTTTCCTTGCCCATAGAGAGTTGGCTAGCGATAGTTGTACCTGAGAATCAAGTTGGCTGAGAGTGTCTCTTAAAGAGGCATTCGCTTGATTGATATCCTCAAGGCTCATCCCTTGTAATTCTAGAGTTTTCGCCATCGCCTGCTGAGTTTCACCCTGAGCCCCGTTGTACGTCATTGCTAACGCCAAAGCAATACTCATCGGAGAGATGAAAACGTTGTCATCCGGCTGTTGCTTGAGAATTTGTGAAAAGAGTTTGAAACTCAAGCGAGTGTTAGCTGCAACCAACTTAGACTTAGCCATGCGTTGAGCCGCCGTTAACGTGGGAGTTCGTTGAGTTTGAGCCGTATCAATATGGGACGATGGCTTGGCGTGCAAAATCTTTGACCAGCCTACTACCGCTAGGCTAATCAAGATTGCCAAAATAGCCTTATTTTTTAGCTTCATTACAGTGCCTGCAATAATTTGCTTTGGCGATATTACTGTAGTATTTATCGCTGATTTTTGGCTATTTATGCTAAGTTTTGATGAAGAAATCCGAAAATTTATTCACTCCTCGCCACCATGGCTTCAGGTCGGTAGTATATTTTAGCTTGTTGAAATCGGTGTAAGACTTCAGCGAGGCGATCGCATTCTGCAATCAGGCTCACTCGTACATATCCCTCACCCGCTACCCCAAAGGCGTTTCCAGGCGTTACCACCACACCAGTTTGCTGTAACACATTCAGAGCAAAGTCAGTGGAGCTCATACCTTGAGTACAAGGCACCCACAGATACATCGTTGCTTTTGATTTAGGAATCGTCCATCCTAACTTAGCCAGCCCTTCGATCAGAAAATCCCGGCGGCGACGGTAACGTTCTTGAACTTGATGCACGTAGACATCGGGTAATTGTAAGGCCGTCTCGGCTGCTGTTTGCAAGGCGGCAAAAATACCATAATCCAAGTTGGTTTTTAAGGTTCGCAACCCCTGAATAATATGGCGATTGCCTACTACAAAACCAACCCGCCAGCCAGCCATATTGTAGGTTTTGGATAGGGTATGAAACTCCACACCAATCTCCTTCGCCCCAGGAATTTCTAACAAACTGGTCGGTTGATAACCATCAAAGGCTAGTTCGGCATAACATAAGTCGTGAACTAATAAGATTTCGTACTTACGGGCAAAGGCCACAATATCTTTAAAGAATTCACGAGGAGCCGTAGCGGTGGTGGGATTGCTGGGATAATTGAAATAAAGAATTTTGGCTCGTTGTGCCACCTCGTCAGGAATTGCCCCTAAATCAATTAGCCAATCGTTTTCCGGTTTGAGAATTAAGCTATGAACCGTAGCACCAGCAATCAACGGGCCTCGAAAATGGGCAGGATAGGCGGGAGTAGGGACTAAAACCAAGTCACCGGGATTAAGGTAAGCCAGAGCCAGGTGAGTTAACCCTTCCTTGGAACCTAATAGGGGTAAGGCTTCGCTATCCGGATCGAGTTCCACATCGTAGCGACGGCGATACCAATCCGTAATCGCCCGACGAAAATTGGCAGTCCCTTCAAAGGGAGGGTAGCCGTGATTGGCGGGATTTTTCAGGGCGGCGATGGCGGCTTCAATCACCGGTTCGGGTGCTGAACCATCGGGATTCCCCATTCCTAAGTCTATGAGATCGAGTCCCTGTTCGCGGGCACGGGCTTTGAGTTCATCTAAGCGGGCAAACACGTAGGGAGGCAGGGCACTGAGACGTTCTGCTGGAGCAATCCAATCTAATTTCATTGAAAATCAGGCTTTTTTTTAAACTAGAAAATTATATAGGCAACAAAAGTATCTTAGTGACAAAAAAGAAGTTAGGTATCCTCGAACTAGGGAAGGAAGGGTCAATACAATCTCTCAGCAAATTAGAACAGAGTTTGTGCTGGATAAAGCAATGTTATAAAACTTTGTTAAGTGCAATTTTTCTTCAGACATACTTTGCGATCGCTCAGTGTCTACTGTTGAGCGATGGTTTACCCGAGGACGCCACTATCAGCGGCCAACAGCCAATGATATGCGGCATTTAGCGATCGCAGATTTTCTGTTGGAGTATTTTGATTGCCGTTCATCAAGTAATTTTTGTTTCGGTTAAATGGCCATAAAACCTGTAATGGCCGCCTTTAGAAATCAGCTTTGGGCAGTACCGAAAATTGAACATTAAAACCCGACTATGGGACAATCTAGTACAGCGTGGCAGAAATAAGTGACCAGTTCAATAAAGAGCAAAAGGGTGTA
>CAZPRJ010000157.1:0-2615 GCA_964588805.1 uncultured Microcoleus sp.
GTCTATATCCATACAAAAGCCTCCTTACACAAGTTCAAGGTGGCTTTTGTTTTTTTTAGTTACTAGAGTCAGTATGATGTATGGTGACTTTCTCTAAATTGATTCCGTTTATATTTTATTGATGAAAAGTTTTGATGTAGTTGTTGTAGGAGCAGGACCAGCAGGCGGTCAATGTGCTCGATTGTTAGCAAAGAGTGGCTACCACGTTTTACTTGTTGAAAAAGCCATTGATTTTCTAAAAAATAATTTTTCTAGCGCTGGAACTCCGTTAGCAACTTTAGAAGATTTTGAGCTACCTGACTACATAGTAGGTAGTTTTTGGCAAAAAATAGTTATCGTCACGACTAACTTGCATGAAGAATGGGAAGCCAGCCAACCTTTAGGTGCGGTTTTAGATTTTGCCAAGCTCAGGGAATTTTTGGCAAATGAAGTAAAAACTTATGGCGGTGAAGTTTGGATGGGTTATCGCTACGTTAATCATATCCAGCAGGGAGAACAGACAGTAGTTTATCTCAAATCATCCTCTGAAAATAATGAAATAGCTATTAGTACCAAAGTTTTAGTTGACGCAACCGGCCCTTCTCGTTCAGTTATGTATGAAAAGAAAAGTGATCAACCTTTCTTTTTAAGCGCAACTGGAAGTGAATATTTAATAGAAATAGAAAAAAAATATTATCACAATTATGCCAATGCTTTAACATTTTTTCTAGGGCATAAATGGATACCTAAAGGTTATTCTTGGGTTTTTCCAATGGAAACTAATAAATTAAAAATAGGGGCTGGATACCTTAACACAGAGCATCAAATAGTCAGGCATACAGATGGATTAAAATATTATATAGAATTAATTATAAATAACCACATTCAAACTGACAGTTATAAAATCATTGATATTCATGGTTCTACTCTTAAATATAGTCAAGGATTAAAAGATATTTATTACAAAAATAGTTTAATAGCAATTGGAGATGCAGTCTCCACTGTAAATTTTTTGGGTGGTGAAGGTATTAGATATGCTATGCAAAGTGCTGAGATTGCTGTTAAGTACATTCAAAAATATTTAAATCATGAAATTTTATCTTTTAAAGATTATCAAAAAGAAATGCACAAAGTATTTTATAAAAAGTGGAAATTAACAGAAATTATAGGAAGGAAAAAATATTTACAAGATAATGACATTTTGATTGATGAAACAATTAAGAGCTTAAGGACTCTTAGCTTAGAAGATATAGTAGATATACTTTTTTATTATAAATTTAGTAAATTATATAAAAAATCCTGGAGACGTATCTGGAAAATGCTCGTTTATTCCCTTTGGCGCTAGAATTCTAGAGAACCTGATTGGAAGACTGATATCAATTATCAACTGCGGACTGATGTAGGCTTAACAAAATTTCTTCCCTCAATTCAAACATGACTCTTCAGAATGACCGAACTGGGTGAAATTACCTCGCCCTATTCGATAAACTGATTGGGTGATGCCAAGTTACAAGAGGCGATACTAAATTAGAAATTCCCAATCTTGTAATTTTCACTATTGCTAACTTTAAACTGGAGGTGAAGTACATCTTATGAGTATTTCCTTAGTTGACGTAGCCAATTACTACCAAAGGCTGCCTCATCAAATGCAAGCTCTGCATCTACTTCAGACCCAAATTGAATCGACCCATCCCCAGCTTATTGCAGATTCTTCAGAATTTGTGAAAACCTGGCAAAATACAACCTCTTCATCCAATTCGCCAACTTCATCCCTTAGTGTTGCGTTAGTTGATGTAGCAAAGTACTACAAAAGCTTGCCTCACCAAATACAAGCTCTCCAACTTCTCCAACAACAACTTGAAGCTCAACCACCAAGATTATTGGCAGATGATGGAGGATTTGCCTTAATTTGGAGAAATCAACAGCCTTCCTATTTGCCTGAAGTTCAGACTATCTCTAACAATACGCAATTAAGCATTAAATGGCAGGGCAAGTCCTATACTATTGATGCGAATACTCTCAATGTTCTGGTACTCGATAGTGTTGATCCAGCCACAGGAAAGCTAGTTGATCGAACCATGAATGGTCAACGCTTTATAGAACAAGGGATTAGTATCGATCCTCAGACTGGAAATATAGCCGTTGGTGTTCTGCTGACGTACTACGCTGCCACGAATTTTAGTGCCATTTTTATCATTAAATTAGAAGCGACGGGTGGATATGGTATTTATCGAGTACAGGTGCCTGGTGTAAGACCATTGCCCAATGAATTTGCCACCTATCCTCTAGATACCATTAAATATGTGCGGTTCGTGGATGAAGATTTATTCGTGAAAGAGGGGGACGCATCCGGTAAAACTAAGCTATATGTTTTCCAACCCTCGAATACTCCAGCCATGAAGTATGCAGGAGAGATTCAACTAGCCCCCCCAGAATCATCCTAAAAACTGATCCAACGGGATCTGAATTTTCTAAGTCAGGAGTTAGCAACTTTCTACTCCTGGCTCCCCGAGCCCTAGTGGTGGAGGACATTATTATCTGGGAACTGGGGAGTGTGACATATAACAGTGTGAAATACAACAGTCAAGAACCCCACTTGATTTAAAAAATACAAGTGGGGCTTGAGAAGAACAGTT
>CAZPRJ010000158.1:0-2555 GCA_964588805.1 uncultured Microcoleus sp.
GTTCATTGTTGATGGTTCATTGTTCATTGTTGATGGTTCATTGTTCATTGTTGATTGTTCATTGTTCATTGGAAGCTTGGTTTTGAACAATGTCTGGTATTTGATTAGCTTGTTTTTTAGCTCATTGATAAAGCTGGAAGTTTTCTTTCGTTTGGTCTTCTCATACCATTTCCCATTAAAGCTGTTACATCTCGACCCCCCTAACCCCCCTTATTAAGGGGGGAATAAGAAAGATATCTGTAACTCTGTAACAAGCATTGAGTGAATTGCTATTAATAAAAAACTCGATTAACCATGAACAATCAACAATGAACAATCAACAATGAACAATCAACAATGAACAATCAACAATGAACCATTAACCATGACTACTGAAAATTACCTACCACTTGCATACCTTAACGCTTGGGAATATTGTCCGCGTCGATTTTATCTGGAATATCAATTAGGAGAAATGGAGGATAACGAGCATATTCTTTTAGGTCGTCATCTCCACCGCAATATTAATGAGGAGGAAATTAATGTTGAGGGTGACACTGTAATTTATCAGCAGCAATGGGTGTGGAGTGACCGATTAATGGTTAGTGGCATCATTGATGCGGTTGAAGCACAAGATGGAGAATTAGTCCCGGTGGAGTACAAAAAGGGCAAGATGGCGCAGCACCTGAATGACCATTTTCAACTGTGTGCCGCTGCTTTGTGTTTGGAAGAACGTTTGGGATGTTGCATTACTTATGGGGAAATTTTTTACCACGGCAATCGACGACGGCAGAGGGTGAATTTTACTCCTCAACTACGTGCGGCAACGGAAAATACGATCGCGTCAGCACACCGGAGTGCACAAGGAAAAATGCCGCCTCCCATCGACCATGCCAAGAAATGTCAATCCTGTAGTTTGATTGGCATTTGCCTACCGTTTGAAATGAAACATTTGTTACAGGAGAAGCTTTAAATGTCTGTACTTTATGTGATGCAACCGGATGCCATTTTAAGTAAAACCTACGAAGCGTTTACGGTGGCGTTGAAGCAGGAGGATGGGACTTGGAAAAAAAGGTCTGTCCCGGCACAAACGGTGGAACAAGTGGTGTTGATGGGTAATCCTCAAGTGACAGGAGATGCCTTGGTTTATGCACTGGAATTAGGGATGCCAATTCACTATCTTTCGGTATTTGGTAAGTATCTTGGTAGTGCTTTGCCGGGATATTCTCGCAATGGGTCTTTGCGGTTGGCGCAGTATGCGCTTTATCACGATACTCAAAGGCGGTTGGAGTTGGTAAAGGCGATTGTTTCTGCCAAAATTCAGAACCAGCACCTTATCCTATATCGTCATAAGCTAGGGGATAGTCCGCTCAAATCTCATAGAAAATTAGTCAAACAGCAAACCACCCTCGATCAAGTGCGGGGTGTGGAAGGATTGGCCGCTAAGGATTATTTTGCTTGTTGGGATGCTTTATTAAAAGAACCTTGGTCGTTTCCTCGACGCAATCGCCGTCCTCCCACTGACCCAGTTAATTCACTGTTGAGTTTTGCCTATGGACTGTTACGGGTGCAGGTGACGGCGGCGGTACACTTGGCGGGATTAGACCCTTATATCGGTTATCTGCATGAGGTGCATCATGGACAACCCTCGATGGTGCTAGACCTCATGGAAGAGTTCCGTGCGTTAGTTGGGGATAGTTTGGTACTGTCGGTATTGAATCACCGGGAACTCAAACCGGAGGATTTTACTGAAAGTTTGGGGGCTTACCGTCTGTCGGAAAACGGACGCAAGATTTTTTTGCAAGCGTTTGAGCGCAAGATGAATGATGAAATCAAGCATCCGGTGTTTGACTATCGCTGTACCTATCGTCGGGCAATTGAGTTACAGGCACGATTGTTGAGTCGCCATCTGCAAGAGGGTGTCCCCTACAAACCTTTGGTTTTGCGTTGAGTTCATTGCTGATGGTTCATTGTTCATTGCGATGAGTTCATTGCGATGAGTTCATTGTTCATTGCGATGAGTTCATTGCTGAAGCGCGAATGGTAGCGAAGTTAAGAGAGGCTTGTCCCTTATTCATCGCCACGAACCATCAACCATCAACCATCAACCATCAACCATGAACTATGAACTATGAACCATGAACCATTAACCATGAACCATGAAGAATACTCTGTTTTACCTGATAATCTATGATGTACCGGATTCCAAAGCTGGGAATAAACGGCGAACGCGGTTACATAAGCTGCTGTCTGGTTATGGGAAATGGACGCAGTATAGTGTGTTTGAATGCTTTTTGACAGCAATACAGTTTGCCAAGCTGCAAATCTCGATTGAGAAGTTGATTAAATCTGAGGAGGATTCGGTGCGAGTATATGTATTGGATGCAGGGGCAGTGAAGCGCACGATTACTTACGGTTCGGAACAACCTCGCCAAGATAAAGCTATCATCCTATAATTGGGTAAGACAAAATTTTCGTAGGTCGAAGCGAGGTTGAATTTCCGGGCAGACTTACGAAAAAGGCCAGAACCTTGACAATTGAAGAGTTTGAGCGTTTTCAGTCGCTCAAGTAATGAG